>NZ_JBHZPY010000001.1:0-665728 GCF_042787235.1 Flavobacterium zhoui | reverse complement strand
TTTACTATATTTGACATAGATATTGGTTGTTTAGCGACTTCAAGATACTGAATTTCAGTATCTTGACCAATATCTAATCAATTTATTTTGCTTTAAATAATTACACCCAACGGGTTAAATAATTTATGATTTTTTACCCGTAACCATCTCTGGTTTTAATATCACTTTTGTCCATCCATTGTCACGGGCATCAAAATGTTTGTAGGCATCAGGAGCCTCGTCTAATGAAAGTTCATGCGAGACAATTAATGATGGTTTTGCTTTACCCGTAGAAATCAACGTAGAAAGTTGGCGGTTATATGATTTTACATTCGCCTGTCCCGTGGCAATTCGTTGCCCTTTCATCCAAAACTGACCAAAATCAAAATCCATGTGTCCTTCTTTTTGTAACTCTTCTTTTGATTTCGGATCTTTTGGTACAAAGACCCCAACAACTCCGATGCAACCTGTCGCTTTTACGGCTTGGACGAGTTCGTTCATCGTTATATTAGAATGCTCTGTACCATGTTTGTCACAACATTGGTAGCCGACACATTCGCAACCTTTATCGGCACCCATTCCTTTGGTTAGTTCCAGCACTTGTTCCACCGCGGAACCTTTTGAAAAATCAATAGCAATAGCACCTAGTTCTTCAGCAAGCTTTAACCGGTCAGGATGATTATCCACCACCATTATCTTACTGGCACCTTTAATGCTTGCCGAATGTGCTGCCATAAGCCCAACTGGACCTGCGCCATAAATAACTACTGAATCCCCCGGTTGTACACATGCCAATTCAGTGGCATGGTATCCAGTCGGGAAAATATCAGATAACATTACATAATCATTTTCTTTTTCAACAGCGTCTTCCGGTAATTTGTGACAATTAAAATCGCCATGAGGAACGCGCAAATATTCGGCCTGCCCCCCACTGAAAGGGCCCATTCCGGCAAAACCATAAGCAGCACCTGCAAATCCTGGGTTCATTGTAAGACAAAAACCCGTTAAACCATTTTCACAATTGCGGCAATGACCACATCCAATATTGAATGGAAGACAAACCATATCTCCCACTTTAATTTGTGTTACGGCTTTACCCACTTCCACAACTCTACCCATATTTTCATGTCCAAATATCCTTCCGGATTCCATATCCGTTCGACCTTGATACATATGGAGATCAGACCCACAAATATTAGTTGCGGTTATTTTTACCAATACATCCGTCGGTTGCTCAATTATGGCATCCGGCACTTCTGTGACCCTTACATCTAGTGGGCCGTAATAAACAATTGCTTTCATACTATCTATATTTAAATCGTTATACTTACTAGTTTAGGTATTTATTCCTTGTAATTTCAATACATTTTTGGTATTTAATAAAGATTTAAAGTTATAGTTATTTTTTTAATCGCCTACATATCAATTAGTTAATATAGTGTTATAGTTTAAGAATGCGAAAATATGCTTGAAACTAAAATGTTATTTTGTAGCGGTTCCTTTCCTATATAAAAGGACAGTAAAAATGCTACTCTAAAAGCACTTCTAGCGAAGTGATTTCAGGATTTTGTAAGCAATCAGTTATAGAAAATTGTAGTTTCATTGATTTGCGGTCTTCACTAATTTTTGCTTTCGGGTTTGAAACTGACTATATTTTTCTAGAAAAATAATACTTTAAAACATAGTCTTTCGTAATTTTGAATTTAGAAACTTGCGTTTTTTACCCGTCAATCTTATCCTGCTGTTTTTTTAATTCAACTGGATCTGTGATTCTTCCTGTTCTTTTAAAAAGACTTCCGTCAAAAGCATAACTCACACTATAATAATGTTCTTCGGCTGTCAAGGCATAATTATGTTCTAAATCATCCGCATATTCCTGGGTTTTGTATAAATCCGGAACTGCTGAAATTTTATCGAAGTTTTGATTGATTTTTGTTCTAAATTCTTTCTCGTAGGAACTTCTCTTGATATGAACATTTACAGTGGCATATTTTTGAAAAACAGTTTTTTCCGATGCTGGAAGCTTTGAGAATGTCTCCGCATATTTTGTTATAAAATCCTTGAAAATATAAGTTGTATCCTCGAATTTTTCTTCGTTCGAATAATTCTCCTCCGCTAATTGCATGTAACTGTGCTCATCGCGAAGTGATTCAGTTTCTATTTTTCCCGTTCCGTCCTGGTTTAAATGGATGGTTTCTGTGACTTGACAACTTGTTAGGAATACCGTCAAAAATAATATAATGTATTTTTTCATTGGATTTTTTTACGAAATAATTTGAATTCATATATACATGATTTGTACTATTTTTCATGTCGTTATAAAAAATAAAAGAAGTAGCATAGCCCCGATAGCAGCGGCATCCTTTTTTTCTTGTTTTTTTCGAACAAGAAAAAAAGATAGAGCGAATAGCGGGACAAATCGTCTTGAAAAAACGAAATGTTATGCTCCAAAAAACGGTAAACTTTAAACTCTAAACTTTAGAACTTATATAGTATCTTTGCGCTCTTAAAAACAGCATAAAATGGCATTATCCGAACAAGAAATATTACGTAGAGAAGCACTTACCGAATTACGCAATTTAGGCATTGAGCCTTATCCAGCAGCCGAATTTATCACAACCGCTTATTCCAGCGAAATCCTAGCCGATTTCGAGAAGTACGAAGGAAAAGAAGTTGTTTTAGCAGGGCGTTTGATGGGTAAGCGTATCATGGGAAAGGCGTCATTCGCGGAATTGAAAGATGCTGAAGGGCGTATTCAAATCTATGTTTCGAGAGATGATATTTCGACGGATGAGGAGAAAACAATGTACAATGTGGTTTTCAAAAAACTATTGGATATTGGCGATTTTATTGGGATTCGCGGAACGGTTTTCAAAACACAAGTGGGTGAAATCTCAGTGCATGTTAATGGATTGACGGTTTTGGCAAAAGCCTTAAAACCACTTCCTGTTGTAAAAACGGATGCTGACGGAAAAACGCACGATGCTTTTGCTGATCCTGAACAAAGATACCGTCGTCGTTACGTGGATTTGACCGTGAACGATCACGTGAAAGAAACGTTTATCAAGAGAACAAAATTGTTCAATGCGATGCGTTCTTTCTTTAATGACAAAGGATATCTTGAGGTAGAAACGCCTGTTTTGCAACCAATTCCTGGTGGTGCTGCGGCGCGTCCTTTTATCACGCACCACAACTCGCTTGATATGCCTTTGTACATGCGTATTGCGAATGAATTATACTTAAAAAGATTGATTGTTGGTGGTTTTGATGGAGTGTATGAGTTTTCTAAAAACTTCCGTAACGAAGGAATGGACCGAACCCATAACCCAGAGTTTACTGCCATGGAAATATATGTAGCCTACAAAGACTACAACTGGATGATGAAATTCACCGAAAACTTGTTGGAACATTGCGCCATAAGTGTAAACGGAACTTCAGAAGCAACTTTCGGAGAACATACTGTGAACTTCAAAGCGCCTTATGCTAGAGTTACAATGACAGATTCTATTAAACAATTTACTGGTTTTGATATTTCAGGAAAAAGTGAATTGGAATTATTTGATGCAGCAACAGCAATGGGTATTATTGTGGATGCAACCATGGGTAAAGGAAAATTGATTGATGAGATTTTTGGCGCAAAATGCGAAGGGAATTATATTCAGCCAACTTTCATCACGGATTATCCAAAAGAAATGTCTCCGCTTTGTAAACAACACCGTGACAATCCGGAATTAACAGAGCGTTTTGAATTGATGGTTTGCGGTAAAGAAGTAGCGAACGCTTACTCTGAATTGAACGACCCCATTGACCAAAGAGAGCGTTTTGAAGAGCAAATGCGATTGTCTGAAAAAGGAGATGATGAAGCAACCGGAATTATCGATGAGGATTTCCTTAGAGCATTAGAATATGGAATGCCACCAACTTCCGGATTAGGAATTGGAATGGACCGTTTGATGATGTTCCTGACCAATAATGCTTCTATTCAAGAAGTATTGTTGTTCCCTCAAATGCGACCAGAGAAAAAACAAGTTCAAATTGAATTAGAAGATGATGAGAAACTGATTGTTGCAATCTTGAAAACGAATGACAGCAAAATGGATTTCGGATTATTAAAAATCAAATCGGAATTGAGTGGTAAAAAATGGGACAAAGCCATGAAAAACTTATCTTCTTTAGGAATGACTGAAGTGGTTGTTGAAGGAGAAAGCAAAGCATGTCGATTGAAAGAATAATTTATTCTGTGCAATTATATAAAAAAAAGAGCTTCAATCGAAGCTCCTTTTTTATAAATTATATCGTCTACTATAGCAATACTACTTTCTATAATTCCCTTTTGGCAAATAATAAAGCCAGCTGAAACCAATCAAAAACAAAATCAAGGAGGCAATAAATGCGGGAATGAGAATTTCTCTATTATTATCTAAAGCATTATTCAAGGAGGCATACAACAACCAGATCTGAATAGTTACATTTAAGATTAAAATGAATATCAGCGTCGATAAGATATTGTTTAGTTTGTTTGGATTGGCTTTGTTTTGACTTGTTCTAAAATTACTCATAACAATTGAATTTGATTATTCTTGGTTCTTAACTAAACACTTTTTCTTCGGATGCTTTTACGTAAATATCATTGTCTTTGAAAAAAACATCTAGTTTAGGTAAAGCTCTTGGCGGCGGACCTGCAATTACATCGCCAGTCATAGCATCAAACGAACCTTCGTGACAGGGGCAATGGATAATACCAGTTCCTGGTTTGTAAAAAACGGAACAAGAAAGATGCGTACATTTTTGCTCATAAGCCTTGTATTCCCCATTTTCAAGATGAATCAAAATATAAGGAACGGTACTTCCTTCAATTACAAAACCTCGTGTTCCTCCTGTCGGAACTTCGTCTTGCTTGCAAACAAAATGCTCGCCAGCCACTTCTTCTTTAGGCAATAAATAAGCTTTGGCAGCAACCAAACCGCTACCAACCATTAATCCTCCAGAAACTAGCGTTAAGAACTTCGCAAAATCACGACGACTGACTTGTGTGGCTTCTTGTTTTAAAATTGGAAAGTCTTTTTTCCAGTTTTTATCTAAATTATCTTCTTTTGACATGGGTCTATTTTTAATAAATGATCAACTCAGTACTGCCTTTTGGCATCATGATATTCACTTTGGTATTTACAATTTCTTTTCCGAAAACAAAGGTATTCACGGGGGAACTATTCGGACGCATTTCTTCGATTTCTGCTTTTGTACCGTAGAACAACGCACCACTTGGACAAACGGTGGCACACATTGGTTTTTTCCCAACGCTCGTTCTGTCATAACACATCGTACACTTCATCATCAAATCATATTCTTCAATTTTCTTTGGCACACCAAAAGGACAAGCAATAACACAATTCGAACAACCAATACATCTTTCGGTATTGGCAGTATGTACGATTCCGAATTCGTCTTTTGATATCGCATCAGCAGGACAAACACTGGCACAAACAGGATCATCACAGTGCATACACACCTGAACCGTTGTTTGAACCGTTGAAGCACGATCGACATAATTGACATGAATCATAGAGTCCTGACCGTTGGTCTCGCATTCGGCGCAAGCCAACTCACAAGCTTTACAGCCAATGCAACGTTGCATATCTACAAAAAACTCTTCGTTTGTATTAAAACTGGTATAGTTCATATTTTAGCTTTTTTATAGATTAAACGCTGGCATAAGCCTTAGATTCTTTGGATGGTGGAGCGATTTCTTTCAGTGGTTCCAAATGACAGGCGCATACTTTGAATTCCGGTATTTTAGATATCGGATCTAATGTACCGGGTGTCAGTTGATTTGCTGATTTTTTTCCAGACCAATGGTAGGGAATAAAAACAGTATCTTCTCTAATGGTTTCTACTATATTGGCAGGGAAAATTCCTTCCCCTCTTCGGGTAGAAACCTTAATTAATTCTCTTTGTTGAATACCATATTGCTTGGCCAAAGTAGGATGAATCTCTAATAATGGCTCCGGAAACTGATCCACCAATTTACCAATTCTACGCGTTTGGGTTCCGCTTAAATATTGGGAAACAACACGTCCCGTAGTTAAAATCACAGGATAATCCACATCGGTTACTTCACCTGGAAGTTTATAGGGTGCTGGATTAAAATGAGCTTTGCCGTCAGGCGTTTTGAACTTTTTATCTTCCCATAAACGAGGAGTTCCCGGATGATCTTCAGTTGGACATGGCCAAAAAATTCCCATATTGTCTTCTATTCTTTTATAGGTAATTCCGTTATAATCCGCTGTCCCTCCTTTTGAAGCAACACGCAATTCATTAAAAATCGCTTCGCTGGTATCATATGTAAATTTATCTTCTTGACCCAAACGTTTCGCCAATTCCAAGATAATGGAAGTATCGGTTCTGGCATCTCCCGGAGGGGTTACTGCCTGACGAATTCGAATTACTCTACCTTCTGCTGATGTAGTTGTTCCTTCTTCTTCTTCTTGTAAAGAACCCGCCAGAACAATATCGGCATGGCGTGCTGTTTCGTTTAGAAAAAAATCGATACAAACGTAAAACTCCAGTTTTTCTAAGGCTTCTCTAACATAGTTGCTATTTGGCAATGACACTAAAGGATTAAAACAAATAGACAATAGTCCTTTGATTTCGCCTCGATGAATTGCCTCAATAATTTCATATGCCGAAAGTCCTTTTCCAGGCATGTCCTTTTCATCAATTCCCCAAACACCAGCAATGTATTTACGATGTTCTGGGTTTTCGATATCTCGGTTTCCGGGTAACTGGTCGCATTTATGACCGTGCTCTCTTCCTCCCTGACCATTTCCCTGACCGGTAATCGTCCCATATCCACAGTACGGTTTACCAATTCGTCCTGTTGCCAAAACCAAATTAATACAACCCAAAACATTATCTACTCCTTTAGAATGATGTTCAATTCCACGAGCATGAAGTAAGAAACTCGTTTTAGCTTTACCCCACAACTCAGCGGCTTCTTTTATTTTTTCTTTCTTGATTCCCGTGATTTCTTCCGCCCATTCCAGCGTGTAATCTTTCACGGCATCTAATGTTTCTTGAAAACCTGAAGTATGATTATCTATAAAATCATGATCCAGCATGTCGTGATCCACTAGATATTTCAACATCGCTCCGTAAAGAGCCGAATCGGTTCCGGGTTTTACATCCAAATGAACATCGGCTGTTCTGGCAAGCGGTATCATTCTTGGATCGATTACAATTAATTTGGCACCGCGATCTCTTGCTTTCCAAATCCAGTGTGTCAATGTTGGGAAAGTTTCACTAATATTGGCACCAGCCACAATAATCACTTCGGCATATTCTAAATCCGAATAATTATTAGAAGCTCGGTCTAATCCAAATGCCTTTTTGTTACCCGCACCCGCACTTACCATACACAAACGACCGTTATAATCCAGGTTTTTTGTTTTTACAGCTACACGGGCAAATTTACCCATGAGGTAACTTTTTTCGTTGGTCAATGAAACGCCGGAAAGTATTGAAAAAGCATTTTTTCCGTATTTTTCCTGAATGCGCTTAATTTCCGAAACCGTTTTATCCATAGCTTCATCCCAAGAAGTAGACTCAAAACCTTTTCCTTCCACCCTTTTTATAGGTCCCAATAAACGGTCAGGATGGTTATTTTGCAAATAGCGTTGTACTCCTTTTGGACAAAGACGTCCTTCATTAAAAGGAAATTCCATCCATGGTTCAAAACCAACCACTTTATTGCTTTTAACTAACAATTGAATTCCGCATTGCATCCCACAAAAGCAACAATGGGTTTTCACCACATCATCCGGTTCGTCTCTCCCATCAAAGCCCTCTTTTGGACTATAATTAAGATGCGGACCAAAATCTTCAATTATTTTTTCTGCTGAAACAGGTAATTTTGCCATGTTTTTATATTTTCTCTTCTTAGTTTTTTTATGTTTAATATGCTAACTGTAAACTGCGACTGAATACTGATAACAAAACTATCCAAATAAATTTCCGCCTGCTTGTCTTGCTTTCAAATGGGCTTGTGCTAAACGGGATCTCTTCCCTTCTGGACTCAAATCCAAATGAGAACCGCCATCTTCCATACTGAAATCAAAACCAAGTTCTTTGGTTACTTTTTTAAGGTCATTGATGTGCATATTTGTAGCATACTCTTCTCCTGTATGTTTGCAAACTGCCATTCCCTGTTTCATTCCCTCCTTTTTATAAATATGAGCACCAATCTGGGCAGGACGCTGAATGATGTGAAAGAATTTCCCGAACGGAATCCAAATCAAAAACATAATAACAGTCACCGCATGAATTACCGCCAAGAAATCAAAAGCGAACCCTTTCATGAACTGATACGAATAGGTTAATCCTAATCCTGTAACTGATATTGCAATCAACAAAATAAGCGGCAATAAATCCCCTTCAAATGTTTGCGTAGCGATTAATCCCGGATTCGTCAAACGTCTTCTCAGGTAATACAAAGAACCCAAAATCACTAAGTAAGAAGACCAGTTTAACGCATGAAAAGTTAGAAAAGCCATAATGGAATCCAGTTTAAACTCCATCACTTTAAAACCAAAAAAATGAGCTTCATATAGCGATATGCTATTCGGAGCCATCGTGAAATGAATCCATCCAAAGGTCAAAGGAATTGTAATTAAAAATGCCGAAGTACAACCTATAGCAATCATAAAATGCGCCATCCATCGGTATTTACCCCTTGGATAAATAAATTTTTGAAAGGCAATATTTTCGATGGTTTCTTTGGAAGCAAACCAAAAATGCGAAAACACTTTTCCGGTAACCAAGTACGTTATCCCTCTCTTAAAATAAATCCATGTTGGAGGTCTTTGCAACCAAACAGAATACCGATAAACGATGCCAAAAAAAGCAAAAACGGTCCCGAATAAATAGGTGATTAATGCAGCGTCAAAATTCTGTAAATTTCTAGAACCAAAGAATACCAGTACTATAGAAAATATTGACATTCCAGTGGCTATAAGTAAAGCTTTGGTATTAAAAGTTCTATTTTTCATTTCGTTAAAATTTAATAAGTATGTATTTAAAACGTTTCTTTAGGAAACCTACAAGATAAAATACCCTTGTAATCTTATGATTGAATTCCCCTTTTTTGAAACGAAAATGAACTAATAGACTAACTTGGTTTTTCACATCCCTTACGATTGTAAAACCACCAATTAATTGTTGTTGCTAATGTAGTGAAAAGAATCAACCCAATGAAGAATTGATTTGCTCCTCCGTTAGCAGTGATGTTATTTCCAATTAATTTCGAAAAAATAAACGGTCCGAATGCGGCAATGGCTGCTGTCCAACCAATAACCCCCGCCGCCTGACGTTGATTTTCGGCAAAAATGATAGGATATTGTCTAAAAGTACCTGCATTTCCAATCCCTGCAAATAAAAACATGGCCAATATTACCCCAACAAACATCGGGAACTGCTCCATACTCGTTGGTGCAACCAATCCTTGGGTAACTAATAAAATAGCACCGGTTAGAATTCCCAAACCGGTAACTGTTGTCAATATCGCCCCACCTACTTTATCGGCAACAAAACCAAAAACAATTCTGCTGGCAGAACCTATAAGTGGTCCGTAAAAAGCATAAACTAAAGGATCCGGGGCATCTGGAAAATCACCATATAAAAATTTAATCATCAAAGGAAAAGCAGCAGACAAACCAGCAAAGGTTCCAAAAGTCATTACATAAGTAATCGTACAATACCAAGTATGCTTATTGCTAAAAATATCCAATTGTTCTTTTATAGACGCTTTCATCGGAATACTTCTTAAGTAAAACCAACTGATAATTGACAATATCAAAAGAAAAGGGATGTACCAAAAAGCAGCCGATTGGATGTACACTTCCTTGTTTTTTACCGCAGCATTTTCTGGGCTAATTTTGTTTAATATTTTCTCGGCCAACTTTGGATTGGCATTAGCAATCGCTTTTGATTTTGCTTTTAATGGCAAGGAGGCAAAAATGACAGCATTATCTGTAGAATGAGTAGCCGCTGTAACCGAATCTAATATTGGTTTCTTAACATTAGATAAAATTTTAGTTTGCACTTCGGTGTCTAAGGCCGCGAAAACTTCTTTTTGTTTTTCAATACTTGAACTTTTAAAAACAGTTAATGTTTCTTTTGCATCTATACTTGTAAATACCGATGCTGCACCGTAAATACTAACACTAAGGATAAGTGGAGTAATAAACTGCGCCAACGAAACTCCAAAATTTCCAATACCCGCCTGTATTCCTAGAGCAGTTCCTTTTAATCTTTTAGGAAAAAACAAACTCGTACTTGGCATATAGGAAGAGAAATCACCTCCACCAAAACCACAAGTAAAAGCCAATACAGCGAAGATCCAGAATGGTGTATTGACATCCATTACCGCAAATCCAATTCCAATTACCGGAATTAATTTAATAAAAGTGGCCAAAGCGACTACATGTCGCGTTCCGAAAATAGGCAATATAAACGTATGAATAATTCTTAAAATACCCGCAGCCAAACCCGGTATGGCAACCAGCCAAAAAAGTTGATCTTTTGAAAATGGGAAACCAAGCCCCGGTAATTTAACCGCTATTACACTCATCATAAACCAAGAGGCAAATGACAGAATCAGTGACAAAGTTGTAATTGTCAACGTTTTCCAAGCGATTTTACTCCCCGTTTCATTCCAGAATTTTTCATCTTCCGGTTCCCATTTGTCTAGCCAAGTTTTCATAATAGATTGGATTTATTAATTGTATTGTTATTTTTTATTGTAATTCTTTTTTTGACTATTGTTAATGATTTATATGTTCGATTCCTCTTGTGAAATTAGGCATTTTAGTTCTCATGATATTGATAATTGTTCTGTGCATCCACAACAAACAAACAATAGAAATGATAAAGATGAAAATCCAGGAACTGGTCCACAATCCGGTAAAATTAAGGAGATATCCAAAAATTATTGGCCCGATAAAACCGCCCAGCCCTCCTATTAATCCGACCATACCACCCACAACTCCTACTTCATTAGGGAAATATTCGGGGATGTGTTTGAAAACCGCCGCTTTACCAATTCCCCAAGATATTCCTATAAGAATAACCAGTATGAGATAGACCCACATATTGGCACTAAATTTAATTTGGGTAATTCCTTTAGCCAAAAGCTCTTTCTTTTTTACCTCTTGATTTTGTTTAACTACAATTTCCTGCCAAGAAGTTTTTACGGGTAAAATAGCCTCTTCGCTCTCAACTGCAACGGTTTTTGAATTTACTTTGTGTGCTTTCTCATTTATGATAATTTCAGAAGGAGTCACTGCTGTAATAACTCCGCTCTCGGTGGCCAAAACGCCCGGTCCTGCTGTGGTGATTTCCATTTTGGGAAACATCAATAAGAAACTGATTACAATAGACGAACCCAAAACCCAGTACATCACTTTTCTGGCCCCAAACTTATCAGATAAATATCCCCCAAAAGCCCTGATGATACCTGATGGCAAACTAAACATTGTGGCAAACATTCCTCCCATTACAAGTGACGTTTGATATACATTCATAAAATTAGGCAATAACCATTGTGAATAGGCTACAAAACAACCAAACACTAAAAAGTAGTAGGCTCCAAAACGCCAAACCCTAGCTGATTTCAATGGGGTTAATAGTGTTTTAATGTTTTTAGAATCGCCTGACGGTTTTTTATTTTTGGCGAATATGATAAAGAGGATACCAATACCAACTAATACAGAAGCATAAGTTATAGGCAACATTTTCCAACCATTTATGGGATCGTTCTCAGAAAATCTATTTAACAAGGTAGGTGCCATAAAAGTAGTGATGGCCGCACCGGCATTTCCCATTCCGAAAACACCCAAGGCTCTTCCCTGCCAATTTTGTGGATACCAAACCGAAGTGTATCCGATACCAACGGCAAAACTGGTCCCTACCAATCCGAAAAGAAAGCTTAATATGGCAAAACTCCAAAACGTATCGGCAAAAGGAAGCAAAAACATCGGGATAGCACAGAGAAACAGCAAGATGGAGAATATAATTTTACCTCCGTATTTATCGGTCAAAATCCCAATTGGGAGACGAAATATGGATCCAGATAAGATTGGGATTCCCAGCAACCAACCCACTTCCACCACGCTCCAATTGAATATGCCTTTGTCAACCAAAAAAGTGACCAAAACACCATTTAACGTCCAACAGGCAAAACAGATGGAAAATGCTAATGTGTTCAGAAATAAAATTTTGTGGGATTGCGATAAACTACTCATAAAATATCCATTTGATAATGATGTAAAATTAATCTGTTAACGCAACCAAAAATATGATATTTGTCAGTCAGCCCATAAAAAGGACTATTTAGCGATATTATATTTTAAATTTTAACCCGAATTTACACATAAATAATTAATAACAAACTAATTACGCACATATGATTGCAGTCATAAAAAAGTATTTCGGAAGAAAGAGCATTGTTGGTTTAAAAAAAATATTTTGTTGATTTTAAATAATAGAGTAGTAAGTGGAAGCTACTCTTGAAAAAAGGAAACGGATTAAGAAATAGAATTCAAAATAAGAAATCATTATGAAAAAAAAAAATTACTTTATGAACTTAACAAAAACTCTTGTGCTCTTTGCGGAAAAAAAAATCATCCCCCAATCTTGATCATGCTCCTGTTTTGCGAGAACAATTTGGGGTTTTGAAATTTGGCGTCATCATCCATCCCGCCTCTCATTGCAAATTTTGATTTTATGTTTTGGTAAATCAGCGGTTCTATGTCTCCCCCAGCTCTTAAAGTGTCGAGCAGGGAAGTTTCCGTATTCGAGAAAAGACAGTTTTTCAGTTTACCATCAGCCGTGAGGCGAATGCGGTTACACGTGCTGCAAAAAGGATTCGTAACGGAACTAATCACCGAGAAACTTCCTTTATAGGATGCTATTTTATGGTTCTTGGCAGTGTCGTTTGGCTTGTCGATCATTCGTTCTACTTTTTCAGCAGAATAGTTGTAATTGACTTGGGTGAGGATTTCGGCATAAGACACCAGTTTGTCTTTGTTCCATTGGTTGCCGTCAAAAGGCATGAATTCTATAAAACGTATCTGGATGTTGCGTTCTTTGGTCAATTCTATAAAGTCAACTATTTCATTGTCATTGAACCCTTTTATCACCACCACATTCAGTTTCAGCTGAAAGCCATTGGCATCAAGCAACTCCAGATTTTTCCAAAATTTATCGAAATAATTTCTTCGCGTAATTTGGTTGAACTTCTCTTCCTTTAGGCTGTCAATACTGACATTCAGTGTGGTCACTCCTGCTTCTTTAAAGGTATCTATAAAATCATGCACCAGGATTCCGTTAGTCGTTAAGGTGAGCTCCACTCCCAGTTTTCCTAATCTTTGAATAATGGCTGCGGCGTCTTTCCTAACTAAAGGCTCACCACCGGTAAGTCTAATTTTATTTACTCCCAAATTGACAAAAGTTTGTGCAATAGTAATAATTTCATCTGCAGTCATCAGATGCGCTTTTGGCGTAAGCGCAATCCCCTCGGCTGGCATGCAATAGGTACATCTCAAATTACAATTCTCTGTAATCGAAATGCGCGCATAACTGTGTCCGCGTCCATGAGAATCCTGCATTTGAATGTTATTTTCCATGGTTGAATCCATTTAGCAGTTTAAATAAATGCAATACCGAAGGAAAAACGGCATCCATAGATTCGCCCGCACCCGCAGTAGAACCGGGCAAGGCCATGATCAATGTATTTCCTTTGAAACCCACCACGCTTCTGGATAACATCGCATAAGGCGTACGATCCTGACCGTAGGAACGAATCGCTTCTTCGATACCCGGAATGCGACAATCGAGCAACGGAATCACGGCTTCGGGCGTTACGTCTCTATTTGACAATCCGGTACCGCCAGTTATAATGATTAAATCCGTTTTTTGAGCACATAATGTATTGATGGTGTTCTGAATGTCCAAAACCTCATCCGGAATAATAATATAATTGGAAACTTCTAATCCTAAGTTTTTGATTTTATCCGAAATTACTTTTCCCGCTTTATCTTCTTTCTTTCCGCTGGAAACACTGTCCGAACACACCATGACTGCAACTGAAAGGTTTTGAACTTGTTTGTTACCATAATCGGATTTCCCGCCTTTTTTGTGCAGTAATTTTATGGTCGAAATTTCCACCTTCTTGTCAATAGGTTTGAGCATGTCGTACATCGTCAATGCCACGATGGACGCGCCATGCATGGCTTCGACCTCAACACCTGTTCTGTAAATCGCTTTCACAGTCACTTCTATTCGAACCTCATCTTCCAAGCATTCAAACTGGATTCCGGTAAATTCTATCGGCATAGGATGGCAATCCGGTATAGCATTGGAGGTGTTTTTTACCGCAAACAAACCCGCCGTTCTGGATACTTCCAACACATCTCCTTTTGGGACGGTTTTATCCAAAATGGCTTGCATGGTTTCCGGCGAACCTAGTTTCACAATGGCTTGGGCGGTTGCCGTGCGCTGGGTGATTATTTTATGGGTGATATCTACCATTTTATGTGTTTTTTTTCCAAGTATAAGATGCGTCTTCAAATAACTCTTTGCCAAAAACGGCTGTTTTTTCTTTTATTTCTTCGGCCAAAAATCCCAAGGCTTCATAGACCACTTTCCGTCTTGGTGCCGATACAAAAACAAACAGACAGATTTCACCTGTTTTTACCGTTCCCAGACTGTGGTAAATGTGCAAACACGAAAGCTCATATTTGGCGAAAGCCGCTTCGCGAATTTCATGAAAAGTTTGCTCCGCCATTTCTTCATAAGCCGTATATTCAATAGCTGCAACCGTTTTTCCGTCAATCACATCGGCGCGAACTTGTCCTAAAAAAATATTATGTGCGCCAATAGTCGTTTTACTTTGGTGCTTGGCAATCGAATTCCCTATAAATTCCGCCGATATAGGGCCTAGAATAAAGGATGTTTTTTTAGGTTTTGTTGTTGACATTAATAGATCATTTTAATTTTACATTGTAATTATTCATTTTTTATTTCTTGCCATTGACTATTGCTTTTTATAAGGATTGAATTCCATTTTCAAGATGTGAAAGCTTTGTAAATCCTTCTTTTTTCAAATAGGCTAAAGCCAATTGACTGCGTTGTCCGCTTTGGCAAAACAGCACGATGGATTCATCCTTATCAAGTTGACCGCAATAGTTTTCCAATGCGGCAAGAGGTACGTTGACAACGTTCGCTCCCTTCCATTCCGGTTCTTCGTAGGCTTCCCTAATGTCAATAATCAAACAATTGTCCTGACGGCATTTTTCTAAAAAAGCTTCTCGATCTAAAGCCTGTTTTAATTCAGCATTTTCTTGGTTTAAAATTTTTAATCCGTTGATACGTCCTTTTTCTATTGCTGCTGGATTCTTGGCAAAATCGACTAGCTGTGTTTGATAGTGCAATCCATCATAGATTAACAATTTCCCCGACAGCACGGATCCAATTTCAAGGATAATTTTGAGCACTTCGGTAGCCTGAAATGCCCCCAACGTATTGGGTAATACTCCTAAAACTCCTGAGGCAACACAATTGGGAACGGTTATTAAACTTTCGATTTCGGGGAAAAGACACCGGTAACTCGGACCATTTTTATAATTGAATACGGAAACCTGCCCTTCAAATTTATAAATCGAAGCGTAGACCACCGGAATATTTTTGGTCACCGCCACATCATTGATCAGATAGCGAACCCCGATCGAATCGGTACAATCAACAATGATTTGGTAATTCCCCACGATATCGAAGGCATTTTGTTTATTTAAAAACTCTGGAAACACAGTAACTTTCACGTCTGGGTTTAATAACAAAACGGCTTCTGCAGCTGTTGCTGCTTTACCCTTTCCGATATCTTTTAGGGAGTACAGCAACTGACGGTGCAAATTTGTTTCCTCCACCACATCACCATCCACAATTCCGAGACTTCCCACACCAGCAGCAGCCAGGCTTTGCAGCACTGGGCACCCCAAACCACCTGCACCAATTATCAAAACGTGAGCACCTTGTAATTTTTGCTGTCCTAAAAGTCCAATTTCCGGAAGAACTATTTGTCTGGAATAGCGTGTTGTATTTTTCATTTTCTATGTTTTATCCTCCTGCAAAAGGAGGCAAAAAAGCTATTACATCCTGATCTTTTACAGTTACGTCCATCCCCGCCATCGTCTGATTTACAGCTATGGAATAACTGTTTTTTTGCAATTCCTGATAAACGGATTCCATTTTTGATTTCAAAGAATTTACCGTCAGATTGGATTCATCCAACACCAACTGCTCTTCTTTCTTCTTGGTTATATCAACCAATACTCCAAAATATTTAACGTTTAGAATCATAATTGTATTTTTTGATACTCTTTAGGAGTATTTATATTTTGTACCTGATCACTCCATTTTTCAGGAATCAGTAGTGTTTGATGTGTTATTTCATTAATTACCTGACGCAACCTTAGCTGATTTTTTTTTAAATTTTCTTCAAAAATAGTTCCTAAGGATTGGTCATAAATTGCAATAAGCGGATAGGCTTTGTCTTCCAGTTGCACTTGGGTCATTCCATAAGAATCATCCCGATTTTCAAATATCCAAAGCAATAGATCCGTTGAAATTAAGGGCGCATCCACGCTTAGTATAAAATTCAGCTTTGTATCAGTCTGTTGCAAAGCGGTATGAATTCCGCCAACTGGTCCTTTCTCTGGAACGATGTCTTCTATGCGGGTATATCCTAAAAAATCATAATCAGCATTCGAGGAAACAATCACAATATTCTCACCCACAATAGGTTTTACAGCTTCACAAATATGACTTACAAATGTTTTTCCGTTCAAAAGCAACAAGCCTTTATCGGTTCCCATACGTTGACTTTTCCCTCCAGCCAGAATGAATGCTGTAATTTTGTCTTTCATTGGTGTCTCTTTTTCCTCCCCCCGCCCCCTCCGAAGGAGGGGGAGATGAAAAGGAAATCTAATATTTGGTAAGTTATTTAGTTTCTTGTCTACTGACACATTTCTATTCTCTTTATTCTTTTTTCTATTCTTTTTTCTTAATTATATTTTATTACTTCTATTTTCTTCCCTCTTTAAGCTGTCGCATATAATTTATAAATTGCTATTCCAAGGACAAGCGCGAGTACATTTTTTAAAATAACAGAATTAAATTTCTTGCTTCCGTAATAAGCGCCAAAAAATCCACCTACAAAAACAATTCCTATTAACGGAAACGATGATTCAGGCAAAACGCCTCCCTTTAACAGGAAACCCGAAATTCCCGAAATGGAATTCACTAATATAAATAAAGCCGAAACGGCAGCTGTTTGTTTCATGGTTCCCCAGCCCAAAAGGATAATTACAGGACTCAAAATTATTCCGCCTCCAATTCCTATCAAACCAGACAAAAAACCTATTATTGCTCCTACAATTAAGGCGGCATATAAATTTAATGGCTTCATCTCCTTTTTTTCTTTACCCAAAAATCCTACTAATCTTAGTACTGCAAAAAACAACACTGTCGCTAGAATTACTTTATAATAAAACGTAGGAACGGTAAGATATCCTCCTAAAAATGAGAACGGAATAGATGTAATGGCAAAAGGATAAAACAGATTCCATCTGAATTTTTTCTCTCGGTAATAAAAATAAAAGGAAATTCCCGAAACCAAAATATTAAGCACTAAAGCAGTTGGTTTCATAAACGTTACAGGGAAAGCGAATGCGCTCATCAAGGCCAAATAACCACTCGCTCCACCATGACCAACACTAGCGTACAAAAAAGCTACTATTGGCAATAACAGCAACAACAAAGGCATGTCTAATAAATCAGTCACCGTCATAATGAATGTTTTTTGAGTTGTTCGTCCAGAAATTCCCAGCAGGCCACATTGATGGCTTCAAAAGAGTCTATAAGTGATTTCCCATAAGGAGTAAGTACTGTACCGCCGCCTTTGTTTCCGCCTACCTGCGTTTCTATTAATGGACTCTTGGCCGCTTTATTGGAGGTATCCATTAGCTTCCACGCTTTTTGATAGGATAAATTCATGACTTTGGCAGCCTTATTCAGGGAGCCCGTTTCTTCAATTAGTTTTAACAATTGAACCCGACCTTCACTGATAAGAATCCTATCGTTAGTTTCAATCCAAATTTTGCTCTTTATTTTCAAAACGAAATTTCTTTGCGTTATACTTTTACAAATATAACGAAAAGAACCATAGCTTAAATATGATAAATGTCAACTTTTGCACCTTTTTCTAATTCGTATTCACCCTCGGAAAGATACAAAAGACCATTCGCTACCGAAAAAGTATTGAGCATAGAGGAATTTTGATGCGATAAAACACTTGCTTCATCGTTAACAATACTTACTTTCAGAAATTGACTGCGGGTATTACGCACAGAATAATCATGAGCCAACGAAATGGTTTTTGACGGATTGTAGTGGGTTGTTTTTCCGGAAAGTATCGATATCGTTGGCAATACATACACATAAAAGCAGGTCAAACAAGCGGCAGGATTTCCGGGCAAGGCAAAAATTATTTTATCCTGCAATTTACCGGCAAAAAGCGGTTTACCAGGCTTTTGGTTTACTTTATAAAAAAGCGTTTCGACCATAAGCTCCTTTAAAGCACGGGCCACAAAATCATAATCGCCAACGGATATACCACCAGAAACCAACACTACATCATTAGCAGATAAAGCATCGCGTAGTTTGTTTTTGGTGTTTTCAAAATCATCGTTAACTTCATATAATGCAATCACATCAAAATTGGCGTCGCTTAAAGCTGATTGAAGCATGATAGCATTACTTTCATATACTTTTCCGTATTCTAAGGTGTTGCCGGGTTTTACCAATTCATTTCCTGTAATAACAATTCCAATAGTTGGGTTTTTATAAACCATTACCGAAGTGAAACCAAGACCTGCCAAAAAACCAATGGCGGCAGCATTGAGCACCGTTCCTTTTCCTAATGCCAAATCCCCTTCCGAAATTTGCTCTCCGATAGGTCTTACATTAACTCCTGATTTTGTTTGTTCTTGAAGAAGTACTATTCCTTCTTTGACTGAAGTTTTCTCAAATTGGATTACCGTCTGAGTCGAATCCGGAACGGCAGCTCCCGTGAATATCTTTATCGCCTGACCCGGAAGCAATGTCATTTGGTGTGTGTCTCCCGCCTTTATCTCCCCGATAATATCATATTCCAAAGTATCGTGCAAACAAAGCGCAAAACCATCCATAGCTGATTGCCTGAATGGTGGCATATAAATGGGAGAATAAAGTGCCTGCGACAAGACGTGATTTCGAGCCTGAAGTAATGTATATTCTACTTCTTTAGATTCTGGTAAACTATTTTTTAATATCGAAAAAGCGTCCTGAACTGAAACCATATTTGTTTTTTATTTAAATTCAAAAATACGATTCAAAAATGATTTTCCATCTTGTATTACCCATATTATTTTAGAGTTTACCTCATTTTTATAAAACAAAGAAAGGCTGTGCTAACCAGCACAGCCTTTCTCAAAACTATAATCTAAATCCAAACCCAACTGGTAAACAACACAGAATTTGATTAGCTAACAACTAAATCCAATTTATTTTAAACTAAATATTCTAGGGCTAAAAGAAATCATAACCCAAACCCAATTATTGGTATTTGAAGCTTCTGCTACATTTTTAACTCTTTCTAAAGTTGCAGAACCAAACATTTGGGAATATCCCGCCGAAGCCACAATATCTTTTTGAAGAGTATAGCCGGCAGTAAAATCAAGTTCTGTTCCCAGATAACTATCCATTTTTTTATTGGTGGCGTCTAAAACAGTATTCGGCGCATTAAAAACATGTGGCATCAACGTAAATTGCCATTTATTAGACGTATAATTTAACTTTAAATAGGCATCTTGCAATCCCACACTATTTTGATGATTTCCAACATAAAAATAATCCATAAAACCATTAAATCCGTGGTTTGTTCCAAAAATAGGATTGAATGATTTTATTTTTACACTAGAATCATCTTGGTCTTTACCGGAAAGATATTCATATCCTACAGTAGCTTTAAATGTATTTGTTAAGGCATATCCCAGATTTGCACCAGCATACCAAGCGCTCACACTTTTATCATTACTTTTTCCCGTTTGTCCGTACAAGCCTAGATTTGTATCCCATTTTTTATCTTTAAATGTGAGATATGTTCCAAAAGTTTGTTTGTAATCTACTTCTAAATTACCAATTGATTTTTCAAACTCATAACCGGTATTCAAAAGCAGCAAACTCATGTTCAATTTACTAAATTGAGTGTGATACCAGGCATATTGCAAGGATTTGTAGCTAGTTGCATACGCAGTTTTAGGCTCTAGTAAATTTTCTTTATCTGCATTTAATGCAAATCCTAAATCCAGTTGATGGTTATTAGGATGAAACGTAATTACTGCAGCATCATGACTCTGTCCTTGTTGCGCCCAATCAATTTCACCAAAAATACGCTGATTGTCATACGAAATCACTTGGCGGCCTAAGCGCGCACTCCATTTGGCATCAAAATCATATTGTGCCCAAGCCTCGAATAAAGCGATTCCGTTTTTGTCGGCTTGTGCGGTAGTAGCGACATCTCCCCAAGTACGGACGTTTTGTAACGTTAATTTTGCTTTTAATTTGTCTTGTTTGTAATTAAAATTTAAACGGGAACGTTGCGAAATAAATGAGGCTGCATCTTCCCCTTTTGGCATCAGGCTTTTAAATCCATTTCGGTATTCGTAACGCGGTCTGATTTGGAGATTTGCATCTAATTCTTGGGCATAGGTTCCCATGCTTACCATTGTCAACAATGATAAACTAATTGTTTTAAGTAATTTCATGTTTAATTTAATTTTTGAGCTTCTTCAGTAATTTTTTTTATAGTTTCGTCAGAGCTTATGCCCAAACCTTCTTGTTGGTAAGCTAATTCCCCTTCGGAATTAAATACGCTTATTATATTAGAATGTGAGAATTCCAAAGGCGCTATTTTTTTGTAATTCACAGCCAAAACTGCTGCAAATTCTCGTGTATTTTCTTCTGTTGAGCGCAAGAAAACCCATTGTTCACTATCCATTTTATTTTCGATCGCAAACGATTTTAATCGTTTTGGGGTATCAACAACAGGATTGATACTCACTAAAACTAATTTTACATTGTTCTTGATATTCTCTGGCAAATGCTCTTCGATATTACGCATATCAGCCACTAAACGAGGACAAGCAGATTTACATGAGGTATAAATCATAACCATCACAAGAACTTTTCCTTTCAATTCTTTCATTTCTATATTCTCCCCATTTTGATTAGTCCATTTTGAAGGAAGGTTATATATCGACAAATCAGATATTGGCTTATTAACGGTATTTGGTGTGTGTTTCTTTGAATTACAACTCTGTAAGGATAAAAGGATTACGAGTAATCCCAAAACTATTTTTTTCATTTGTGTTATTTTGTATTGATTCTCAGTGTCTATTTTAAATCTTTTGCACATCGAAAACCAAGGTTCCTTGTAGTGTATTTTACTTTTAAACTGGCTCTAAAACCATAACGCATAAAAGCGGCATAATTCATTAAGTCAGTAGCATTTATAGAACCGCTTCCGCAAAAAAGGTTCTTGTCCGTATCTTTATCTTTTCTGGATTCTCCAGATAGAAAAATACTGTTGAAGTCTGAAGTCCATTCCCAAACTAATCCATGCATGTCATAAACACCCCAATAATTTTTGAAGGTGCCGCCTACGGGATTGGCATAGGTTTTTGGTTTTTCATACCAAGCTAAGATGTAATGATTAAAAGATTCTTTTGTTCTGGCGTCGATTCGTTTCTCATCGGCCATAGCCACATATTCCCATTCATCCATAGTAGGGAGTCTTTTCCCTTGGCACTCACAATATTTTTTTGCTACAAACCACGAAACATTTGTCGCAGGTGCATTACTTAAATTGTTCTTTCCATAATTGAAATCACTTTCCCAATGTGCCAAATAACTTTTTTCTGCAAAAAGGCCTTTAATTTTGGAGCGACTGTATTCTGGATTTTTTTTTAAAAAAGCAACAAATTGAGCATTCGTAACCGGATAAACATCCAGATTAAAACCTTGCACTTCTACTGTTCTTTTATCAGTAGTTCCATAAAGGGGAACATAAGCCCCCCTTTTGATTGAAACCATTTTAGCATCTTGAGCTAGCATAGATGTTGCTATTAACAAAGAAAATAGTAACAAAATTATTTTCGTTTTTGGTATTGCAAACATCGTATTTAGTTTTAAATTATTATTTTCTTTGTGCTTTTACCATAGCAGTTGTTACTACCGTTTTATTATTTCCCCAACTAGCATAAACATAGGTTAGTGCATCTGCTATTTGTGCGTCACTAAGGGCTTGAGCAGGCATAGCCCCATTGAATTTTTTACCATTTACGGTAATTGCACCTGACAATCCTTTTACAACTCCTTTAATAGCGCGGTTGACATCTTTATTCAAGTAGTCTGATTTAGCTAATGGAGGAAAAGCCCCCGGTATTCCTAAACCGGTAGCTTGATGACAGGCAACACAGGTTTGATTGTAGACACTTTTTCCTTTATCAGCAACTGAAGAGACTTCTTTTTTAGATTCTTTTTTTGTGATATATCCGTCATTTTTATCTTTAGACAGGGTGTTAAAACCTTGTAACACTAATGCAATTATTGCAATTGCTAAAACATACTTTTTCATAATCGTAATTTTTAATTTGTTAATTTAAATTTAAAACAGGAGCGGTTTATTCCTTTTAATCTAAATAGCTCCCGATTTTTATTTTAATGACTTCCTCCAGATTGTGGTGTTGAATTTGCTCTTTGGGCTTTAACCATGGCAGATGTAACTCGTGTTTTATTATTTCCCCAGCTATCATACACGTAAGTCAATGTATTAGCGATTTCTTCATCAGTAAGGTTTTGACTGGTCATCACGTTATTGAATTTTTTCCCATTTACTTTTACTTCCCCACTTAATCCATGAAGAACGGCATCAATGGCTCTTTTAGGATCTGCATTTAAGTAATCTGATTTGGCAAGAGGAGGAAACACGCTTGGTATTCCTTGTCCTTCAGATTGGTGACAGGCAAAACAAGTCCCTCCAAAAAGTTCTTTCCCCGCTTTAAGCTGTTGTGGTAATGTTTTGGCAACCAAATTTTTCGCTTCATTTTTAACTTTTGGCATGTTTTGAATAGTTCCGCCTTCGGCTAAATAAATTCCCTCTTGAGTGGTTCCAGAATAGATTTGTTTATCTGCGGGACCTTCTACTTTCAACATTCCTATGGCACCTTTGTTAAATGCTCTAAAAATCGAGTGATCCACTATAATAAAGGTTCCGGGAACATCTACTTTAAATTCAACAATCGCTGAACCTCCTGCAGGAATTAAAGTGGTTTGAACATTTTTATTAATCATATCACCTCCTTCAATATGCACTTTGTCAAAAATCTCGCCTATCACATGGAAAGAAGATACCAAATTAGGACCACCATTACCCATATAGATACGAACTGTTTCTCCAACTTTTGCCGTAAGGGAATTATCTCCGGTAATACTTCCTACTTTTCCGTTAAAAACGACATAATCAGCGTCTTCTTTTACGGCTTTATCCATGTCAAAAGGTTGAAGACCTTGTTCGCCGTATTTTCCTTTGGTATAAAAATCTCCTTGCATAACATAATATTCTCTGTCCACAGGTGGTAATCCTCCTTCTGGTTCAACTAATATCAACCCATACATCCCGTTAGCAATGTGCATTCCTACAGGTGCGGTCGCACAATGGTATACATACAATCCTGGATTTAATGTTTTAAAATTGAACACTTTTTCATGTCCTGGGGCAACCAATGAAGACGTGGCTCCTCCACCTGGTCCTGTTACTGCGTGTAAATCAATGTTGTGAGGCAATTTATTATCAGGATGGTTTTTTAAGTGAAATTCCACTTCATCCCCTACTCGAGTTCTGATGAAACTTCCAGGAACTGACCCTCCAAATGTCCAATAAGTGTATTTCACACCATCGACCATTTCACCTTCAATTTCTTTGATTTCCATGTTGACAATAAGTTTCGTAGCTGCACGATTTCCTATTGGTTTTGGAACTAATGGAGGAGCTGTAAGTTCAGCGATTGTTTCTCCTTCAACAGATATTTTTGAATAGTCTGTTGGTGAATTGTCTCTGAAAGAGAATAATCCTGCTGTAATAGCAGTCGTTGCCAACACACAAGCAGCGATTTTAAATTTAGTTTTCATAATTAAAAAGGTGTTAAAATTGTCCTAATTTACACTACAAAAATAAAAGACAATTTTATCCTTTATTATGATATTTATCATGTATATAAAAAAATTTAGATCTTATTTTAATGAAATAAGCACTAAAACAATCACACCTAAAACAAAAATCAAACTCCCCTTCCAAAAAGAATTTGCTTTTTTTAATTCCATGAATTGAAAAGAAACCAAGAAAAATTTAAGCATTGATAAACCCATAATTAAAGCAACAACAAGACCTGAAACTGCAACTAAATTCGAAATCAAAGCGGTACTTGTAGTCAATAAAATCAAGAACCCGTAGGTAAAAAGCAGTGTTTTTTTCATTTTCAAAAAATTAAGTATAGAACAGGAAACAAAAGCAGCCAAATCAAATCGCACATATGCCAGAAAGCCGCGCAAGCCTCGATGTCTTCAACTCCTGTATCCGATTTTTTTTTCATCATTCCATAGTTGGTCCAGATTAAAATGACCAAACCCATGATTACATGAACAAGATGAAAAGCGGTTAACAACCAATAAAAAGTAAAGAACACATTGGTTTCCGGTGTAATGCCCGCTTCTATTTTATGGTAATACTCAACGCTTTTTAGTATTAAAAATAACAGCCCGCCAAGCATCGTTAATTTAAAATATAAAGAGGATTTTTTTAAGTTATTCTCTTTAAATTCATGTACAGCATTCGCCATAAAAAAACCACTTGTCAGCAGAAAAACAGTGTTTATAGCACCAAATGTACTGTTGAGTTGCATTCTTGAATGGTGAAATAATTCTGGTTGTTCACTTGCGTAAAAAGCAAATACCACAATCGCCATCCCGAAAGTAATGAGCTCCAGAAATATAATAATCCACATCAGTATTCCTCCTGGAGGATAATAAATGCTTTTATAATTAATTTTAAGTGTATCCATTTTTGTCTGTTTTTAAGATAAATCTACTCCCAGTACAATAATCGTTTTTCGCCTTCTATTTTCTTGATATCGGTAATATCCTGCGACATTTCAATGACACCTTTGTAGTTCTTATCAGCATCCCGAACTGCGAAATAGCGGATGTAAATCAGGCGTTCTTTGTAATTAATCCAAAACGAAGATTCATTTTGAGTTCCTTTTCTAAATTCATCCAAGATTTTAAGCACAGTCCCAACACTTTTAGGAGGATGACAAAACTTGACTTCGCGACCAATAATCCCAGCACTTCTGGGAAATACGCGTTCTTCACCACGATTATAGAAAATCACCTTGTCATTTTCATCGACATAAGTAAGATCCAGCGGCATGGTTTTAAAAAGTAAATTTACTTGCACCACCGTCATATATCCCTCATCATAATGAGACGTATTTTCGAGTGAAAAAGACATTTCTCTTTTGGTAAAATCTTCACTTGGGTGAATGTATTCTTGTTTTGGATAAGGAGCAGGAGCTTCTGGTAGCATCCAACCTATTTCTTCTTCGCCTTTGCGCATTTCAATCCAGTCAGCTTCGGTAAGGAGGTCTAAAGCATTTGGAAACAAAACCGTTTCTTCCATCTGCATCAATCTGTAAATTCCATTGACCAGAAAAGGCGTATTGATATTAATTTTCTCTGGATTATTCATTTTAAGATAGTACTGAATTAAACGGAATTGCTCTCTCAAATTATCATGAAAGGACCACATTCCCTGAGAAGGACCGTTCCATCCTTTCTTTTCCAAAAACGGAAAAAGCTGATTTTCTTTACGAGCAAATCGTTTTTCGATGGTATGAAGCTGGTTGAATATATTAGTATATTTTTGAAAATTATCCTTGGGATTTGCTGCTGACAATTCTTCTAAAAGTGTATGAATAATGTCATTTTCCTGAAAGTAAATCTGAACCGGATGTCCTTGAGGGAGTGTGGTGGTGTTAGAAATTTCGCTCATTTTCATTTAATTTTTAAGGTTGATATTGAACCATTAAGAAAATTTGGTTTTAGGGTAAAACTTGTAAACCATTTTTTTATGAATAATTAGAAAAAGATTAAACATATAAGAAATGTGAGATCATATAAGTTGGTAAGCAAACTATTGAAAATCTTGTTTAAATGCCCTTATATTTCTTATATGGTTAAAAAAATTTATTTCTAAATGAGACTTAATTCCTTAATAGATTAATTTTATTTTTGATGTTTAATTTTTTCGTACAATTGCACCAAGGATTGTAATAATTCGACTGGTGTGGTTAAAATTTGATAGTGATTTTGCCCAAACATTTGTGGTAGATAATATTTTGCTTGAGCTTCAATAGCCAAAGCATAGGAATTAATATTCCTGTTGTTGAGTTCCCGAATTGCTTGTTTCACATCATTGACGCCGTACTTTCCTTCGTATTTATCGTAATCATTGGGTTTTCCGTCAGAAATCAGGATGACCCATTTATTTTTAGTATTTCTTTTATCAAGTCTTGCGCCTGCATGACGTAGAGCAGCTCCAATTCTGGTATAACCATTGGGTTCTATCGCTCCAATTTTATGTTTGGCGATATTCCAGTTTTCATCAAAATCCTTTACCGTTAAATAGGTCGAAAAATTTCGAGTTTTGGAGTAAAAACTGTCAATGGAAAAATCGATATTGAATTCGTTTAAGATTTCTCCAAAAAGAATAGAAACCTCTTTCTCCACATCAATCACACGATTTCCTGCGGCATATCCATCACTGGAAAGACTAATATCCAAGAGGATTAAAATCGATAAATCCTTCTCTTTTTTCCGATTCGAAATGTATATATTTTCCGATGGTGTCCGTTTTGAGTGAACATCAATATACAAATCCGTAATGGCGTCAATATCAAATTCGTCTCCTTGCGTCTGGCGTTTTTGCTGTTGCATTCTGTTATTGACATTGGTCAGCATTTTTCGCAAACCCAATAAAGTGGAAGCATTTTTTGTAATGGTCTTTTTATAGTAACTAGGGTCCGTTTTCTGTTGCGATTTCGGATACACTTTACAGAAATTCTCTTTGTAAATACGCTTGCTAAAATCCCATTCGTTATAAGTAAGATGGAATCCTTTGGCATCAATTTCGGCACTTTCCGAGATGGATGTATTCTCAATAAAATCCGATTGATAAACGGAATGTACCGTATCATCTACCCGAACCGTGTATTTCATATTCAAATCTTCCAATGCTTCCTGATGCTCTTCTAACTCGTCAGAACCGTCAAAATCACGCCAGGTTCCATTGAATTCTTCGGCAGTTTCCACTTTTTCAAAATTATGAAGCAAGACATAATCTTCCTGTTGTTTTTTATCGACCTCAACAGTAATTACTTCTTCTACCGCTTTTGATTTTAAAGTTGTTAAAGCCTGATTTTCATTCGCTTTTTTAGTTTTATCAGAGAAATTTTCGAGAATAGTATTGCTGTTTTTTTCGATTTCATTTTGCATCCATTTGCCATACAGCCAAGAAAAATCAGGAGTATTTTTTCCATTTTCCTTTTGAATGAAATGCTGTTTTGTTTTGGTATGAAATTTTTTATCGATAGAAAATTCTTCAAACAAAATGGCCAGAATACCTTCTGATGTTTCAAATGCTTTTAGTTGTGAAAGTTCCAAAGGTTGGTCTTTATCTTCCAAAGTCCAATTCAAATTCAACCGCTGCTGTACGCTCAGGTACAAAATCCTAAAAAGATAAAAAGTAAGGTTCTCTTTTTTCGTTGACAGTTTGGAAAAAGAAATGGGGAGGAAAAAATTATTGTTTTTATATCCTCCTTCTCTTTCGGCAGGGAAAATTTCAATTGGTTTCCCCGTCAAAGCACGAGCCAAAATAGTCAATCGAGGTTTTATATTATTTAAATATATCGTTCTGTTAAGAATTTCAACATCAATTTTTTTAGACTTTTTAAAATGTCTGACAAACTTTCCATATATGTATTCATCTATTTCGAAACCCATTTTTTCAGTGTTCAGTGATCAGTTTTTTAGTGATCAGTTACCATTAGTGGTCCATAATTCAGTGTTCAGTAATCAGTATCAAGAACAGTCAGTACTTAGTGTCAGTTATTTTTAATGGTCAGTTTGTTATAGTCTCTTCATTTTTCCGGAAGTCTCATTTAGAGCCTCCAGATTCAATTTTGAAGAAAATATGGTACTAAAAACAAAACACTTTTTTAGTAACAACACAACTGAACACTAAAAACTGAATACTGAACACTTTTTTTCTATATCATCAAATCACACAAATCCTTCAATGCTTCCACCGTTTGCAAATCATCGGTTAGCGGTTCTACAATAGCCACATGAACCGACAATCGTTTTGGAAGACCCGAATGAATAATTTTGGCAGCATCCACCAGAAGTCGGGTGGAAACGGTTTCTGTCAACCCCAATTCGGTTAGGTTTCTGATTTTGTTCCCAATGGCTACCAGTTTTTTGGCAACATCAGGATCAACATTCGTTTCTTTTACCAAAATTTCAATTTCAATTTTCGTTTCCGGATATTCAAAAGAAACGGCAATAAATCGCTGACGAGTCGATGGTTTTAGTTCTTTAAAACCTCTTTGATAACCGGGATTAAAGGAAGCGACCAACATAAAATCGTCATGCGCTTTTACGGTTTCGCCTAATTTGTCAATGAATAATTCCCTTCTATGATCCGTCAAGGAATGAATGGCTACAATAACATCCGGTCGTGCCTCGGCGATTTCATCCAAATAAATAATGGCTCCTTCTTTTACGGCAGTGGTTAATGGACCATCGAGCCACACCGTTTCGGCACCTTTGATGATAAATCGGCCAATTAAATCCGTAGAAGAAGTTTCTTCGTGACAGCTAATTGTGATAATTTTTTTATCCAATTGATGCGCCATGAATTCTACAAAACGGGATTTTCCTGTTCCGGTTGGTCCTTTCAATAAAAAAGGAATTTTGTTTTTATAGGCGTGGTTAAAGACTTCAATCTCTTTACCAACGGCATGGTAATAGGGCGTATTTTCTAACATATTTTTTAATTTTAGAAAAAAACCAGAACACATTAACTATTATTTTCGAAACTACAATTCTGAAAAAAATTTGGTTAATTTGTTCTGGTTTTAAAAAAAAATGAACTATTAAACTATTCTATTTCTAAAGCTTCATCAGTAGGTCTGCCATATTTGATAAAATCAAAAATAAATAAACCAATTCCTGTGGTAAACATGGTGGCACAAATAAGAAGCACTACAAAATGGATGCTGATTTCATGTTGAACGACCATGAAATCCATTTTCATTTTTCGCTCCATATACACTTGAGCAACTCCGGCAACACCAAAGGCTACTGTCATTCCCAAGATTCCAATATTGGACAGCCAGAAAGCCATCATACCCTGAGCACTTTCGTAACGTTTACGTCCCGTTAAATTGGGTAAAGCATAACTAATCATTGCTAGAACAATCATCGCATAAGCGCCCCAGAATGCATAATGAGCGTGCATTGCTGTCACCAAAGTCCCATGTGTATACAAGTTTGTTTGTGGCAATGTATGCGCAAAACCGAGTAATCCGGCACCTACAAAAGAAACGATAGCTGAACCGATTGTCCAGAATAAAGCAATTTTGTTGGGATGACTTTTTTCCCCTTTTCTGTACATGTTCACGGCAAATAATGCCATCGCTAAGAAAGCCAACGGTTCTAATGCAGAGAAAATACCACCAACGATTAACCAAATTTTATTTACACCTATGTAGTAGTAATGATGTCCCGTTCCCAAAACTCCGGAAAGAAAAGTAAGCCCAACAATTACGTACAACCATTTTTCGATAACCTCTCTATCCACTCCGGTTAACTTAATCAGTAAGAACGAAAGTATACCTCCCATAATTAATTCCCAAACACCTTCTACCCACAAGTGAACAACCCACCAACGGAAAAAGGAATCCATTACCTGGCTGTCAAACCAAATCATTCCGGGTATATAAAGCAGGGCCGCAAAAAATAATCCCATTGTTAGTACTAAAGCTGTCGTAGTTTGTCGTTTTCCTTTGAAAAGTGTACCCAAAATTATGAATAAGAACAACAGCACATTTACAACTACTAAATAGTCTAATTCTCTTGGTATTTCTAAAAATTTTCTACCTTCCCAATGGTTAAAGTGAAAGCCTACAATGGCAACAACACCCACAATGGCTAATGATATGAGTTGTACATAAGCCCATTTCACGCTTATTAATTCGCGCTGCGCTTCTTCGGGAATAATGTAATAAGCGGCACCCATAAAACCGGTTAGCAACCATACCACTAACAAATTGGTATGGACCGCTCGTGCCACGTTAAAAGGAATAATTTCATGTAATCCTTGAATTCCTATTCGGTCAAAGCCCATGATAAAACCATAGATAATTTGCAGGGAGAACAAAAGCATGCATAGTGCAAAAAACCAATAGGCTACTTTTTGTGATTTATATTTCATTTTTAAAAATTTTAATTATTTTCTTTAGCTAAAGGGGAAACGATTCGGTCGAAACCATTTAAATCTAATTTTCCAATCCATTTTAAGTAAGCGACCATAGCGTTTGCATCCGCTTCGTTCATATGATAAGCCACCATTTTTCGTCCGTTTGGTGCCCAAGGAATTGGCGACATCAAAACTGCTTTGATATATCCTTCGCCGCGACGATCCACCACTTTTGTCAACTCGGGAGCATAATACCCTCCCTCACCCATAATGGTATGACAGCCCATACAATTGTTGGTCTCCCAAATTTCTTTTCCTCTCACTACATCTTTGGTAATCTTGCTGTAGTTTGTTTGATCATTCCTTGGCATGAACGAATAAATGGTCAATCCTATAAAGATTAAAAAGGTGACCAATGTTCCTCCTAAAAAAAATGCTCTTGCCTGTGATTTTGAAAGCATAAGTATTTCGTTTTTGTTAGTTAATAAATTTACTCTAATTCAAATAAAGGATAAAAATGTCTTTTATTTGTTTATTGCAAATTAAAGTCATTAAATAAACCTAAAACATGATAAAAATCATCTTTTGATTATTTTTTAAATTGTAAAATTATAATCCATTAAAAAAGAGTTTTAAAAAACACATCTGTCTGACAACTATTAAATTACAAATAAATTAAATTTAAAAATTTAATTAAGGATAAATTTGTCTTTTATTGAAAATAATGATTATTTTTGCTTAAATAAATTTTAATCGAAAACAGATATTATGGAAACTTTAGAGAAAATAACAATCGGAGAATACGTTGCAAAAGATTTTAGAACAGCAGCAATTTTTTCAAAATACGGAATAGATTTTTGCTGCAAAGGCAATCGAACAATCGAGGAAGCCTGCGAAAAAAAGGATATTGATATGGATCAATTAATGGACCAGATCAACACGGTTTTGGCAACCAAAAATGACAGTGCCATTGATTTCAAAACATGGCCTTTGGACTTATTGGCCGATTATATTGAGAAAACGCATCACCGTTATGTACAAGAAAAAACGCAAATTTTACTTCCTTTTTTAGATAAACTGTGCAAAGTACATGGCGCAAATCATCCTGAATTATTCGAAATCAATGAGCTCTTTATTGGTTGTGCAGGTGAATTAGCGCAACACATGAAAAAAGAAGAACTGATTTTGTTTCCTTTTATCAAAAAAATGGCAAAAGCGGCGCTTACAGAAGAACACATTGCGAAACCACAATTTGGAACCGTAAAAAATCCGATTGCCATGATGATGGAGGAACATGAAGCCGAAGGAGATCGTTTTGTTAAAATAGCAGCACTGACCAATAATTATACACCACCGGCAGATGGTTGCAGTACGTTCCGAGTGACTTATGCCATGCTAGCTGATTTTGAGCAGGATTTACACAAACACATTCATTTGGAAAATAACATTTTGTTTCCAAGTGCGATGCTTTTAGAAAAAAAATTCTCCGAACAAGAATAAAACATTGCAATAACCTAACCTTAAATCATCACATGCTATGGAAAAATATGTTATCAAAAGAAACGGCGAATACAAACCTTTTGAGAGTTTTAAAATAAAAGACGCGATTGAAAAAAGCTTTCAGAGTGTTTCCATAGCATTTGATGAAATTCTTTTTGAAAAAATTATTCAGGATTTACAATCCAAAGAAACCTGGGCCGTTGAGGAAATTCAGGATTTAATCGAGAAAAATCTTTTTGAAAAACAGTATTTCGAAGTTATGCGTTCCTTTATGTTGTTTAGACATACGCGCAAATTGCAACGCGAACATGTAAATGGTTTAAACGAAGACACCACTTATGTTGACAGCACGCAAACCATCGAAGAATACATAGAACAAACGGATTGGCGCATCAATGCAAATGCCAATACCAGCTACTCTAATGCGGGATTGGTCAACAATGTTGCCGGAAAAATCATTGCTAATTATTGGCTCGACAAAGTATATACAAAAGAGGAAGGATATGCGCATCGCAATGGCGATATCCATATCCATGATTTGGATTGTTTGACCGGATATTGCGCCGGTTGGAGCCTGCGGGTGCTGCTCAACGATGGTTTTAATGGCGTTCGCGGACGCGTGGAAAGCAAAGCGCCTTCGCATTTCAGAGAAGCTTTGGGACAAATGGCGAATTTCCTTGGGATTTTGCAAAGCGAATGGGCCGGAGCGCAAGCCTTCAGTTCGTTTGATACCTATTTGGCGCCTTATGTTTTCAAAGATGATTTATCTTTTGAGGATGTCTTGAAAGCCGTTCGCAGTTTTGTTTACAATTTGAATGTTCCAGCGCGTTGGGGACAATCACCTTTCACAAATATCACTCTCGACTGGGTTGTTCCCGATGATTTGAAAACCCAAATTCCGACGAAAAATGACTATCATTTTTTCGAAAATAATTTTGATTACGATCTCTTATTGCGGGCCAGAGAAAGAGGCGTTACAAAAGTAACCGAATTGCGTTACGAACATTTTCAAAAGGAAATGAACCTCATCAACAAAGCGTATTACACCGTAATGACCGAAGGCGATGCCAACGGACAGCCGTTCACCTTCCCTATTCCAACGGTAAACATCACCGAAGAATTTGATTGGGATGGAGAAAATACCGATTTACTTTTTGAAAACACAGCCAAAATCGGTTCTTCTTATTTCCAAAATTTCATTGGAAGTCAATATGTTTTGGATGAAAACGGCAATAAAGTAGAAAATGAAAACGCGTATAAACCCAATGCAGTTCGCAGCATGTGCTGTCGTTTACAATTGGATTTAAGAGAACTGTTAAAACGTGGAAACGGACTTTTTGGAAGTGCAGAAATGACAGGAAGCATTGGCGTAGTAACCATTAATATGGCGCGTTTGGGCTATTTATTCAAAGGAAATAAAGCAGAATTATTCAAACAATTAGATCGCTTATTATATATTTCTAAATCTACCTTAGAGAAAAAAAGAGTGTTTATCCAAGAAATGTACGACCGTGGTTTGTATCCGTATACCAAACGGTATCTGCAGCATTTCAGAAATCACTTTTCGACTATTGGTGTAAACGGAATGAACGAAATGATTGCAAATTTTACCGGAAATCAAGACGCCATAACCTCTTCAACAGGAATCGAATTTGCTGCTGAAATCTTGGAGCATATTCGGAATCGAATGAAAGAATTCCAAGAAGAAACCGGGAATTTATACAATCTGGAAGCCACACCAGCCGAAGGTACTACCTACCGTTTTGCCAAAGAAGACAAAAAACGTTTCCCAAACATTTTGCAAGCCGGACAGGGCGACAATATTTATTACACGAACAGTTCCCAGATTCCGGTGGATCACACCGAAGACCCTTTTGAAGCGTTGTTTTTGCAAGACGAATTGCAATGTAAATACACCGGAGGGACGGTTTTACACTTGTATATGAGTGAAAAAATCAGTTCTCCGGAAGCCTGCAAACAGTTTGTAAAGAAAGTAATATCCAATTTCAAATTGCCTTACATCACCGTTACACCAGTGTTTAGCGTGTGTCCAGTTCATGGTTATTTGAATGGTGAACACGAATATTGCCCGAAATGTGATGATGCTTTGGTTGAAGAAAAAAAGGTAGCCCGCAAGGATTTAATATAAAGACATATCATTATTTATAATCTCGCAAAGACGCGAAGACGCAAAGAAAACGGTTTTAAACTTTGCGCCTTTGCACCTTTGCGAGAAAACCTTTTTGCAGAACGTAATTTAAACTTTAAACCTTTTAAAAATATGAAAACAACCAACCCGATTTTAGAACAAAACCAACATTTGAGAACCAAATGTTTAGTGTACACAAGAGTAATGGGCTATCACAGACCCGTAGAAAGTTTTAATATTGGAAAAAAAGGAGAACACAAACAGCGAACTCATTTCAATGAAGGAAAATGTTAGCAATCCCATTTACAGCATAACGCCTTTCACTTTATTAGATTATGCGCATAAATCGGCTTGCATTCTTTGGTTTGCAGGCTGTAATATGCGTTGTTTGTATTGCTACAATCCTGAAATTGTGCTTGGAAAAGGAACAATTTCATTCGAAAAAGCGCTTACTTTTCTTCGTTCCAGAAAAAATTTATTGGACGCAGTGGTTTTTAGCGGAGGTGAATGCCTGTTGCATAAAAACAGTATTCAACTCATAACTGAAGTCAAAAAAATGGGCTTTTTAGTAAAAATTGACACTAATGGTTCTCGACCTGATATTTTGCAGAAATTACTTGAAAATCAATTAATCGATTATGTGGCGCTGGATTTTAAAGCCATGCCTGTACATTTTGAAAAGATAACGCAGTCCAATCTTTTTCTGTCTTTTGAAAAATCGTTGCATTTATTATTAGAAAGTGGGCTTCCGTTTGAAGTTCGCACCACGGTACATTCAGATTTGATAAATAAGAACCACATGAAAGCCATGATACGATATTTAGAACAGCAAAACTATCAGGGAAATTATTACATACAGCATTTTGTAAATGGAGCGAATACGTTAGAAAAATTGGGCTATTCTGTTAGGGAATTGGAAAAGGAAAATCTTTCTACCGGACGCATTAAAGTACATTTTAGAGGTTGATTCTAAAGTAAAGTTGCTGACAAAAGCGTATCTTTAAAAACAAATAAAATTTTACATGAACCATCATTTTTTGTTAATTATCCATCTTTTAAGTGCCACAGTTTGGGTTGGCGGCCATTTGTTGCTGGTCTTTGGTCATTTGCCACAAGCCCTTAAAGAGAAAGACCCGAGCATCATTTTAAATTACGAAAAAAAGTATGAGCCTGTAGGAATGACGGCCTTGGTTTTACTGGTAATTACCGGAATTTTAATGGCGTACAAATATGGCGTTACCATCGAGTATTGGTTCCAGTTTGCCACTCCTATTGAGAAAGTGGTTTCTACAAAATTACTTTTATTGTTTTTGACGGCAGCCTTCGCCTTGAGCGCACAGTTTAGGGTAATTCCCAAACTTAAAAATAATCCAGACAAATTGCCTGAAATGGCTTTTCACATACTATCCGTAACGACAATTGGTGTATTGATGCTCATTTTTGGCTCTTACATCCGTTTTGGCGGGTTTTAAATTTATACATTATGATATCAAATAAACCATTAAAAAGAGCTCCGGAATTACAACCTTTAAGCCACGATCATCATCATGGTTTGCAATTGTGTTGGAAAATACGAACGGGTTTTTCAAAGCAAATTGAACCCCATCGCATCAAAAAATATTCGGACTGGTTTTACAAAACGCATTTAAAACCGCATTTCGAATTGGAAGAAAAATACGTCTTTCCCATTTTAGGTGCAGAAAATGACCTTGTAAAAAGATCGTTGACGGAACATCGTCGTTTGAAACGTTTATTCAAGCAAACTACCAATATAGAAAAGTCTTTAGTACTCATCGAAGAAGAATTGGAATCACACATTCGTTTTGAGGAACGCATTTTATTTGTTGAAATACAAAAAATAGCTAACCAAGACCAATTGGCTAAAATTAAAGAAATTCATATTGAAGAATCTTTTAGAGAGAATAACGATGATCCTTTTTGGATTTAAAAAAATAGCCAACCCAAAGAATAAAGGATAGCAGTTATTTCTCTAAATTTGTAAAAAAACAACTATGTTTTCTAAAACCTGTGAATACGGAATTCGGGCCACCATTTTTATAGCATCCGAATCCTATCAAAATAATAGAGTTGGACTTAGAGATATTGCAAAAAAAATAGATTCTCCCGAGGCTTTTACGGCCAAAATTTTACAGATATTATCCAAAGCTAATATCATCCATTCCATTAAAGGAGTTGGTGGCGGATTTGAAATTCCAAAAGAAACTATGAGCCAAATAAAACTATCCCAAATTGTTACGGCATTAGATGGAGATCGCGTTTTTACCGGTTGCGGTCTGGGATTAAGTTACTGCTCCGAAGATCACCCTTGCCCGGTTCACGATAAATTCAAGTCCATCAGAAATGAATTGGCTTTCATGCTCGAAAACACCAATCTGGAAGAATTAGCAATGGGAATAAAATCAGGCGATACTTTCTTGAGGTATTAATCAATAGTAATCTTATATTTACAAAAACTATTTTGTGAGGCAAAGTCTACCTAAAGTGGGTAGATTGGAGCCATTTTATGGCACCTATAGACAAGTTATGCGCAAAACCAAAAATAATACCAAAGTCATCAATTAAAACATATGAAAAAGATTATTCAGATTATAGGATTTTGCCTTCTATTTTTTAACTTAACTGCTTTTAGTCAATCAGTTAGAATGGAAAAAGATTCTCTTTGGACAATAGACGAAATTTCTAATATGTCTGTTTATCTATATCAAAAAGTCACAGATACATCAGGAATAGGTGGAACTGGAACAATAATTAATCACAATAAACGATATTTTCTTTTGACCGCAAATCATGTAGCAAAGGAAATGAAATTAAATTCTCAAATTGTTTTTCGCATAACTGGTGATAAACCTATAATTTTAAATCTTTCCTTATTTACTCCTAATCATAAAATTGATTGGATTAATCACAACGAAGCAGATTTATCTATTATTGAACTTTTACCTTTTAATAATGATGTTCAAAAACGATTTGATGAATCATCATTTTCATCAAAGTTTATATACAAGGGACAAGATACTCTACCGAGAGATAATGATGTGACATTTTTTGGTTATCCATTACTTGATTTAGATCTTAAACATTTTTCATCGCTTAGTTTTACTGCATATCTTGCGAGTGGATTAATTACCAATAAAAGATATGATACTAAATCAAAATGCACTTTTTATTATTTAGATCAACCGAGTATGCAAGGAGCAAGTGGTGGTGGCGTATTTTGTTCAGTCAAAAAAGCAATGTATATGGGTTCTGGTAGGACTTTATTAATTGGAGTTGTTCACGGAACAGCTGGAGATAATACTGGTGGAAAATTAGCTGCAATTACACCATCATTTTACATTTGGGATTTATTAAATAAATTAAATTAAACTGCACACAACAGCTACAATTGATTTGGAAAATTGGCTTAATTTAAGTTGGTCTTGAACCTGAATTAAACTCTTTACAGACACATAAAAAAAAAACCTCTCCACCTTTCGAAAAACGAATGTGAAGAGGGTTTATTTTTAAACCTAAATATGCTTTATACCAATTCCAGTTCCGGAATTTTAATGCCAAACAATTCTTCTTTATAAAAGTGCAACAGATATTGTGTACTTTGATTCTTGTTTTCAGCTGAATCCGATGAAGAGAATAACGATTGATAATACGCGATTCCTTCCGCCAAATTGTTCTTGAACAAGTTCCATTTTTTTATTTGCGGAGCCGTAATTTCGGTAGAAACCGTTGCAATTTCGTTCTTCAAATAATCCAGATACATTTTCAATTCTTTGACAAACATATTCGGACGATTTTGAACAGTCAACACCGAAGTGTTTCCATAAATGTGCTGCACCATTTCAGAAAGTGAAACTTCATGGTCAAAATAAGCCATATTAGGCCCAGGACAAATGACAACACCTTGCGCCTGACCTTTAATCTTAATGCCATTTTCCAGATAAGAAGCATTGGCTAAGCCAACACAGAGACAAGATTTTTCGGTGATTTTGTTTTTTGCGTTTTCGAACATTTCAGCCGTCAAAGTATCTTTCTTGCTGTCCAATTCCTCTAATTTTAAATCTTGGAATTTTTTGGAAGCAGAACAAATTCCTTTTACTCCGTATTCTTTGCTTAACGCCAAAAACTTTTTCGGACAAGAACTTCCCGCATTATTATCGTGAATACGTTTTTGTTTCAAGTGCTCGTTGGTTGTTCCTCTCAAGGTATTAAAAGGAATTCCCAAAGGAGAAATATGACTCAGGTATAAATCTTCTTCTCTGGCTTTTGCCAATAATTTACGCGTGGCTTCATCTACAGAAGTGGCTTCGGGAACTAATAAAAATGGAGATCCCCAACCTACAGAATCCACATCATAATAATCTAATAAAAAGTCATGTTCTTCGGCTGTACCTACTCCGCCCTGAACCGTTATTTTTAATTCCAATGGATTTTCAGGAACGTGTAATCCTTTTTGCACTAAAGCTTTCACCATTAAATCGTGCGCAGACTGAATCAATTGTTCTTTTTTCTGTTTGAATTCTTCCAAAATAGGACCTAACAAATAGCCATCAGTGGCAAAAGCGTGTCCGCCACAGTTTAATCCGGATTCAATTCGGTATTCAGAAACCCAAAGTCCTTTTTTGGCCAAGAAGTTCCCTTGTATCATTGCCGAACGGAAATCGCTCACTTTAAGAATTATCTTCTTATTTAAAGTATTGTTGCTGTCTGGAAAAAAGACCTCGAAATTTTCGAAATAACTGTACAATCTTGGATTCATTCCAGCCGAAAGTACCACCGATGAAGTTAAGTTGCTATTAGCAAAACCACGAAGTGAAGCATGAGCATCATTAAAAGCTACCGGTAATTGTTCGTCTTTAATGAAATTGTCCTTATCGATTTTGGTCATAATATTTACATCAATCGCACCCGCACTCAGGTTATTTTCAAGATAATTTTTGATGTTTTCTTTAAAGGCAATTCCGTCATCCATTAGATTCTGAAGTCCTTTTTTTATCTCCGACTTGTTGGGCAACATGGCGATATAATTCTCTAATGCTAATTTACTTTCAGCCAGTTCATTCTTAAAACTTTCGAATTTATCTTTTACGATTTTGTCTACCAAATTTAGATACGACGTAATCCGCTCTGCTCGATAATCGTGCATTTTTTGAGAAATCTCCTGGTATGGAAGGCTGAATTTTTCGCTGTAAAAAGCATTCATTTTTTCTATCAGATCATCATCTATTATCGAAATTACGGAGGATATCCCATATTTTGCCACTCGAATAGGACTGTCTATGGTGTAAGCAAGTCCCATCACGGGAATATGAAAAGTATGTAACGGTTTAGTTGTTGTCATCATTATATATTTATTAAACAGGCAACAAATATCGCAAAATGGAATAGTTTAAAAGCTGATAAATATCATATCCAGTAGCCCGGTATTAAGGTACTTTTATAGATTTTAAAGCAACTTAAAATCAGAAAAATAAGAAATCCTTTCTGTAAGCATATAAATAGTAGAATCAGAAACATTAAAAAGTATGAATAGTCTCAAAAAACGAATATTGGCATTAAAAAAAGAGAAAAATGCGGTTATTTTAGCCCATTATTATCAGGAAGCCGCAATTCAGGATGTAGCAGATTATGTGGGAGATAGTTTAGGATTGTCAATAGAAGCCATGAAAACGGATGCGGATATTATTCTTTTTGCCGGTGTCCATTTTATGGCCGAAACCGCAAAAATTTTAAACCCAGCTAAAAAAGTAATTCTGCCCGATTTGAAAGCAGGATGCTCTCTTGCCGAATCCTGTCCTCCTGATTTGTTTCAGAAATTTATTGACCAGCATCCCGATCATATTGTCATTACCTACGTAAATTGTTCTGCCGAGATTAAAGCGTTAAGCGATATTGTTTGCACGTCATCTAATGCGGTAAAAATCGTAGAATCTGTACTAAAAGACAGGCCAATTATTTTTGCTCCAGATAAGAATTTAGGAAAATATATCATCAGCAAAACAGGGCGTGACATGTTACTTTGGGATGGTTCCTGTGTGGTGCATGAAGCCTTTTCTTTGGATAAATTAATAGAAGTCCACAAACTTCATCCCGATGCTAAAATCATTGCGCATCCCGAATCTGAAACGCATATTCTGGAAACCGCCAGTTATATTGGTTCGACAGCAGGAATGATTGATTATGTAAAAACAAACCCAAACAACAAGTTTATTGTCGCTACCGAAGCTGGAATTCTTCACAAAATGCAACAGGAAGTTCCTCATAAAATTCTGATTCCGGCACCAGCCCAAGAAGATAACACTTGTGCTTGCAGTGAATGTGGTTATATGAAAATGAATACTTTACAAAAAGTATATGACTGTTTGCTTAATGAAACCCCCGAAATTATTGTTCCGGAATACATTAGAGAAAAAGCATTACTTCCTATTGAACGAATGCTAGAATTATCCAAATAATGATCACAACAAACTATTTAGTCATTGGTTCAGGAGTTGCCGGATTGACTTTTGCAATAAAAATTGCAGACCGTTTTCCCGACAAAAAAGTGACTATTGTAACGAAGTCAAATGCCGATGAATCCAACACTAAATATGCGCAAGGCGGCATTGCCATTGTTACAGATGAAACCGAGGATTCGTATCAAAAACACATTGAAGACACCCTAATCTGCGGTGATGGATTGTGCGATGTTGAAGTCGTTAAAATGGTCGTTACCGAAGGCCCAAAACGATTGAAAGAACTCATAGCATGGGGCGCCAAATTTGATAAAACCGCCAAAGGAAATTTTGATTTAGGCAAAGAAGGCGGGCATTCCCAAAACAGGGTTGTACACCATAAAGACCAAACCGGCCATGAGATTGAACGTGCTATTTTAGACCAAGTGCATCAAAAAGAAAATATTACGGTTTTAGACCATCATTTTGCACTGGATCTGATTACAGAAGACAATCAGTGTCTGGGAGCTTTTGTTTTAAATCAAAAAACGAATGAAATTATCACCTTCCAATCTGACTTTACGTTGCTTGCCACTGGTGGAATTGGGCATCTTTATGGACACACCACCAATCCGATAATTGCGACAGGCGATGGAATTGCGATGGCTTTTCGTGCGAATGCGACCATTAAAGACATGGAATTTATTCAATTTCACCCTACCGCATTGTATGATAATTCCACCGGATCAAAGTTTTTAATTTCGGAGGCAGTTAGAGGTTTTGGAGCATATTTACGCACTAAAAACGGTAACCGATTTATGCTTGATTATGATAACAGAGCGGAATTGGCTTCCCGGGATATTGTTTCCCAAAGTATCGATTTGGAACTTAAAAAATCAGGTGACAAATGCGTTTATTTAGATTGCACACATTTGGATTTAGAGGCTTTTATAAAACATTTTCCTATGATTTATAAGCGATGCAAAAGCATTGGGGTTGATATTACAAAAGATTGGATTCCCGTGGTTCCTGCCCAACATTATCTCTGTGGCGGAATTGTGGTTGACAAAAACGGAAAAACGGCAATCGATAATTTATTTGCCTGTGGAGAATGTTCCCGAACGGGTTTGCATGGCGCGAACCGGCTAGCGTCAAACTCTTTGCTGGAAGCTTTAGTGTACTCGGACAAAATTTATAATTATTTGACAGATACAACTTTAAAAAAAAAGGGCTCAGACCCTATTCTTTCCGATTGGATATTAGTCGAAAAGCTTGAAATTAGTTACGATTATATTGCTAAGATCAAAGCGCAATTACAACTTGTAATGCGTCAAAATGCCGGAATTGTACGTTATGACAGTGATTTGTTAAAAACACAAGAAAAATTGATACAATGGCAAGACGAATTGAAAACAGTCCTTAAAAATTCTCTAATCAGTACAGAACTGTACGAATTGTACAACATGATTACTATTGCAAATCTAACCGTTCAACAATCTATAAAAAGAAATGAGAATAAAGGAAATTTTAAGAAAAAAATTCATTAAAAATACCATATTACTAAAAAAACAAATTAAAAATTACTAATTACACTTTTTTATGATTTAAATCATATTGAAAATTATTGTATATTTATAGGATCATTGGTCTATTTTAAATTTATTTATAGTTCAAAATAAAAAAAATTATTCAAAAAAACCATGCAAATAGACATAGATTTACTTTTCTCGTGGGGTGCAGTAGCCAAAAAATACAAAAAAAACGAAATCATTTTTGATGAGGATGAAGTGGCTCATTTTTATTACCAAATTATTGAAGGAAGCGTGAGAATGTTTAATTCCAATGATGAAGGAAAAGAGTTTACACAAGGTCTTTTTTGTAAAGGAAACAGTTTTGGAGAACCTCCATTGTTTATTGAAGAGCCTTATCCATCAAAAGCTATTACGATCCAGGACAGTACAATCATAAAGTTATCAAAAGACAAATTCTTGAAAATTCTTGACGAATATCCGTCCATTCAAAAATCCTTTTTGATTTTATTGGCAAACAAAATCCACTCTAAATCAAACACTTCAAAAGAGATTATAAATCAAAAACCCGAGTTTAGAATTGTCGCTTTTTTGAATACCCACAAGAAAAAATCCGAATGCTGTAACGAAAAAGTATTGATTCCTTACACGCGTCAGGAAATCGCGAATTTCACCGGTTTGAGAGTAGAAACAGTCATTCGCGTTTTATGCAAGATGAACACTTGCGATAAACTAGAGATTGTCAATCATAAAATATATTATTAAAATGAAATTAAATATAAAGTTTTGGCTAAAATTATCCTTGTTGAATCTATGTATTGTTGCCACATTAGGCCTTTTGATGCGTTATAAAATTGGTTTCGAATTTCCGTATTTAGACCAAAAACACCTTCAACATTCCCATTCTCATTTTGCTTTTTCTGGCTGGGTCAGTCACACTTTGATGACTTTGATGGTCTATTACCTTCAAAACAAAACAGTTGATTTTCAAGTAGAAAAATACCGAAAAATAATTATCGCCAACTTGATTATTTCTTATATAATGTTGATCTCTTTTATTATTGAAGGCTATGGACTTATTTCTATAATAGCTTCTACAGCTTCTATTTTAATTTCTTATGTTTTTGGCTATTATTACATTAAAGATTTAAGAAAAATTGACAGCGATTTATTATCGATAAACTGGTTTAAAGCAGCTATTGTATTTAACATTATCTCCTCATTCGGCACGTTTTATTTGGCATATATGATGGCAATTAAGGATATTGTTCAAGATTATTATTTATCATCTATCTATTATTTCCTGCATTTTCAATACAATGGCTGGTTTTTCTTTGGGTGCATGGGTCTAATTTTTGGTTTTTTAAACTTAAAAAAATCAGAGCATTCCTTTTATGAGACGTCCTATAAACTCTTTGCATTTTCCTGCATTCCGGCTTATTTTTTATCGACGCTTTGGTTACATTTACCAGTTTTGTTATATGTAATCACTGTTATTGCTGCAATAATTCAGGTTTTTGCATGGTTTAAACTTCTTTCTATTTTAATACCGGCGAAAAAGGAGTTTTTGAAAAACTTCTCCCCATTATTGCGCTACATTTTGCTCATTGCAACTGTAGCGTTGAGTATAAAATTATTGCTTCAACTGGGCTCTACCGTTCCGGTCATAAGTGATTTGGCTTTTGGTTTCAGGCCCATTGTAATTGCTTACCTGCACTTAGTTCTATTAGCCGTTATCAGCTTATTTCTATTATTCTACATTTATGCGAACCACCTGATATTTATCAGCAAAAGAATAAAAATTGGATTGCTCGTGTTTTCTATTGGCGTTTTATTAAACGAGTTAGTTCTGGCCGTTCAAGGTGTTGCATCGTTTAGTTACACCATTATTCCTTATGTAAATGAGCTTCTTTTTGCGGTAGCAATCATTTTGCTTTTCGGAATAGGATTCACTGCCTATTTTTCTGTAAAAAAAGTTAAAAACAACCCTCCTTTATGATTGAACTCATAAAATAAAGCGTTGATAATAAAGTGCTTTGTTATACAAAACTTAAGTAACCTTATTATGAAAAAATCTATTCAATTATTATTAGTTGTTAGTTTCTTAACCGCTTTTAGCTGTAAACAAAACAGTGAAACAACGGCTCCAACTACCACAGAAGAGGCACCTTCACAAAGTGCTGGACAATCCGCTGTAAAGGATGAATCATCAAGTCCAAACATCGTTCAAACCGCTTCCGTAAGCAAAGATCACACTACGCTTGTAACGGCAGTAAAGGCAGCCGGTTTAGTTGACGTTTTAAGCAATGCAGGTCCATTTACCGTTTTTGCTCCAACAAATGCAGCTTTTGAAAAACTTCCAAAGGGAACAGTTGAAGGATTATTAAAACCCGAAAAAAAAGATGATTTAAAAAATATATTGGAATACCACACTTATGTAGGTGCACTAAAAACAGAATACATGCAAGACGGCCAAGAGTTTGAACAAGTGAACGGCGGTAAAGTAAAAATCACAAAAAAAGGAGACAAAGTGTATGTAAATGGCTCCGAAATCGTAGCCTCAATCCCAACATCAAATGGAATTATTCATGTAATAAATGATGTATTACTTCCTAAATAAAATCATTAATTCTTCTTACTAATTTGAAAAAAGCGTGAACTACAGCAGTTCACGCTTTTTTTTATAAAGTATTTTTAACCTAATGTTTTATACATCATAGCAGTTGCAATATTTGCTGCTCTTTGTTTAATTTCTTCTGCTTTTTCCCCTAAAAATAATTCATTAACCGTTTCATCAAACAAGGCATTCCAATGCTGAAAATGAGCTTTGGTCATTGCACTTTTCTGGTGTAATTCCTTGTGTTTAGCCATAGGATTCCCGACAAAATCACCGGTAGAAAACATAATATTTTCCCAGAAATCATACATTCTAGGCAAATGTTTTTCCCAATTCACATGAGCTACTTCTGTAAAAAAATAACCAATTTTGGTATCGGTTTTTATTTTATCATAAAAGGCATTTATGAGTTTCTCAATGTCGGATCTGTTCTTTATATCTGTTTTCATTTGGAAATTTTATCCTTTAAACAATAGACACAAACTGTCTTCGATAGCTTCAACGGAATGAAGAACTGCTACCGGAATATCTTTTTCATCATATAAAAAGAGTTCTTCTTGTTGATTTTGCTCTTTATAGATCACATTTCCTTTTATCACTAATAATTTAGCGGGAACATCTGTTTTATGTTTTTTGAGTATCATTCCTTTTTTGAAAGCAATAACCATCACTTTGCTGCAAGAGGTGTTCTGCACAACCTGCGCTACCGGATTTACGGCCTTTTCTAGTTTTTGAAGAATTTCTTTAAACATTATAAATCTTTGTTTTTAAATTTTATTAATGAAATAAAAAACGGAACAACTACCCAGGAACACAATAGCAGAAATGAAATCAACAATCCCAATGAAGTGCCGAAAGAATCCTTGAAAATAGCTCCTGTATACCCCATCATTGCTGATGCGTCAAGCTGTAATAGAATTTGAATTCGCGCTAAATCAATTGGACTTAGCGCCGTAACGGCAACCATTGCTTTTTCTATAGGATAATCCGAAAATTGGAACAATAAAAACAATACAATTCCATCAAAAAGCAAAGCAAAATACAACCAGCTCATTATGGCAATCCCAATTCCTTTTGATTTATCTCTTGTAAGGATAGAACTCAAGAAAGCCAATGCCACGAAAACCAAAGAAATCAAACATCCTACAACCAGCATCATTATCCCAACGGAATCTGGTGCATAAACTAATAGCGGTATTCCAGCACCAATAAAAAAGGCCAAAACCATTGACAAAGACAATCCCAGAAACAAACTCAACCATATCTTTTTTCGCTTTACAGGCTGGCTCAACAGAAGCTCTATAAACTCGGAACTATTGTATAAATAGATTGTCGCAAAAAGGATGGAAACTAAAGGAACTGTAAATAAAACTATATTCAAAATGGTAAGCAATCCTTTGGCAGAATTATCTTCTAAACCAAATGAACTCCATGAAAGTATGCCTAAAATTATAGTGTAAGCCAATACAATTTTGTTTTTTAAAATATCTAAAAAAATAATTCTAATAATTCTATTCATTGCTTTGGTTTTTTAGAATTTTTGCAATTGCTTTCGATATTTTTTGTTCCTTAGTCGATTCCAGTAAATCAGCAATCGTTTTATGAAAATACACTTTTCCGTCCTGCATGAAAATAATCTGCGTAATCATATCGTCTAATTCGCTTAAAAGATGGGAGGTAATCAAAATGAGTTTTCCCTTTTCTTTCTCTTTAATAATTTTATCTTTCAATATTTCGGAAGCCAAAGGATCTAAACCCGCCGTTGGTTCATCTAAAATCAACACTTCAGGATCAAATAAAAAAGCCAATGTAGCACTCACTTTTTGGGTCGTTCCTCCGGAAAGTGTCCGCATTTGTTTGTCGAATATTTTTTCGAGATCAAACGCTTTCAATAAATCTTCGTCCAAAGTCTGATTTGAATTTCGGATTTTTTTAATCATTTCGATAATTTGACCAATAGTCATATAATCCGGATAACGCCCTATTTGTGGCATATACCCAATTTGTTCCCGATACAGATACTCCTTTAGAATAGACTTTTGATTGAATAAAACATCGCCTTTAGTAGGTATGACCATTCCTAAAATACTTTTTATCAACGTCGTTTTTCCACAACCATTAGGTCCAATTAGTGCGATGCATTCTCCTTTTTTGAAAGTAAGATTCACATCGCTCAAGACTTCTAATTTTCCGAACTTTTTGTTTAAATTTTTTATTTCAATCATAAAGCTAAAGAATGCATTAAAGGCGAATTATCAATGAAATTATCGGGTGTGATGCTGGGCAAAATTTTTTCTGATTTATCTAAAAGTGTGATCATGAAACTTCGAAAAAGCAACATGGCCGAAGGATTATTTTCGGTTAGCACGGCAAATAAACTCAGGGGATGAAATGGGACATCGCCCACTCCATTTTTGTCTAAATCATAGCCCTCATATTTATCCCAATAATTATTGTTGAATGTATTGAGCACCAAACTTCCATTGGTACTGATATCAAAAGTATTTCCTAAAAAATTATTATTTTTTATTACATTATCGGAGCAACTCGCCAGGATTTTCATACCCCAACCATTGGCTTCAAAAACATTTTTTTCCACTTGAATTCGGTTGGTTCCTTCCATGTGAATTCCTGAAGTATTTTTGCTGAATTTGTTTCCAATAATATAACTATCTGAGATTTCTTTAAGGAATAATCCGTAAGCTGCATCGCCCCAGTTTTCTTCAAAAAAGTTATTGAACATCTTCACATTTTTGGTAAACATTACGGCTACACCAGCACCGTTATTCTTAAAAATATTAGTAATATAAGCATCGTCATTAGAAAACATGAAATGCAATCCGTAGCGAATATTTCTGGTTGAAATGTTCCTCCATATTATCGAATTAGTTACAAATTCAAAATAAATCCCATCCCGATGTCCCGAAATAGTGTTTCCAATAATTTGAAGGCTGTCACTTTTCCAACAATGGATTCCATTTCCTAACTGTTGTTCTTCTGTTCCGTAAGCAACAAGTCTATTATTTTTAATGATACAGTGGCTTCCGTTTTGAATATAAATTCCAAAGAAATTATCATCCAGAACATTGTTTTGAATCACAACATTATTCCTGTTATATACTTTTATCCCGCAAGGATCTTCGAGTGTCGCATAACCCGATTTTATTACTTTAAAACCATCAATAACGACACTATCCGCTTTAATAGAAAGTACTTCATATTTTTTTTGACCATCTAAAACAGGTAAACCTTGACCTAGAAATACAATTCTTTTATTGATGATTATATTTCCTTCCTTATACAATCCTTTATAAACCAAAACCGTATCTCCAGCTTTGGCTAAAGAAATGGCTTTTTTAATTGATTTTATAGGTTTATTGGGCCCCACTTCAATCACATTGGCATGAAGCAAAGAAGAAAACAACAAACAGATATAGAGTACTATTTTCATTATTTCTTATCGAAAATTATATTAATAATAATGCATTTACTTTTTCAAAATAGCATCCCAGGTAATGAATTCGGCGTTTAATTTAGATCCAAATTCCTTAGCATCTTTCTCTGATGAAAAAGCAACAACTCCTCCTCTCATTGGAGTTGTTATTGTCCTTCCTGAAATGAAATGAGCAGTTGGAGCGGGAATTAAAACATTATCCTGAGTAAAATCATGAACATAATAAGCACGAATTTTTATGTTTGAATTCTCTTTACAATAATTCATCATACACATAATATCGTCAAATTTATAGGTTCTTCCTTTTTCGGTTACAACTTCTGCACCATATTTACCATCAGCAATGCTCATTTTACAAAAATCGCAATTATCTACATTTAATTTTATGGGAACCGCGTTAGTATTATTCGAACAAGACAAAAAGGACAAAGACAATAAGAATAATAGAACTGTTGCTGTTTTAGGTTTTCTAAATTTTTGCAAAAGATTGGATTCTTTAACAACAATAATAAACAACAATAATCCAGAACCAATCAACAGCCATCCGCCAACATCAGGAATAGAATAAGCCCCAAAATTAAGTAGCTGCTTGTATCCTATTAATGGTGGCTGGTAGGACATTCCGGGCACTTGTATCGCCGCATTCGGGTCTAAATTATGTCCGTATTCATAATTCCATCTGTAAAAATCGACAGCTGCTAATACTCCAAAAAGAACAAGAGAAACAAATAAAACATAAAGTACTTTTTTCTTTGCAATAATTGCTGTTGCCAAAGCAAATACAGCAAAAAAAACAAATATATAGGGTAACACAGTGAACTCAACAAAATCTTCTTTATGCAGGGTTTTCATTCCTATATAATGGTTTAATCCATTGATAATATCAACATCTCCTGCAATTTTATCAGCATGTAATTTAAGCACCAATCCTTCTGGATATTGTGGTGCGGATAACTCAATTCGCCACATTGGAACAAAAATAGAAGATACTAATAGTACCATCACTAACAAAAGCACGCCTTTTGAAAGTGTTGAAATTTTTAAATTGTTCATGTTTGTTGATTTAAAAAAGGGAACATAGTTATTATGTTCCCTTTTTATTTAAAATTAATAATTACTTGGTGGCAGGCAAGTTCGTTCCCAGACTAAAAGTTAGCGGAACATTGCTTCCTGCAGGAGATACTCTCACATATCCTGACATTTCCTGGTGCAATGCACTACAAAAATCAGTACAATAAAAAGGAGAAATTCCTACTTTTTTAGGTATCCATTTCAAGGTGGTAGTTTCACCTGGCATAATCAAAAGTTCAGCATTATCAGCGCCTTTTATAGCAAAACCATGCGGAACATCCCAATCTTGCTCTAAATTGGTAACGTGAAAATAAACCTCGTCACCCAACCTAATTCCTTCAATATTATCAGGTGCAAAGTGAGAACGAATGGAAGTCATGTACACATCTACTCGATTCCCTTGTCTAACCACTTTTGACTCTTTCTCTCCTTTGGTTACAAAAGGATTATTATTTTCTTCAATTTTGTAAAATTTCAATTGTCCATTATTCCTGATTAAATCAGCTGGCGCTGCCTGAGCGTAATGAGGTTCTCCAATAGTTGGATAATCCAATAACAATTTCATTTTATCACCGCTAATATCAAATAACTGTGCGCTTTGAGCTAATTCTGGTCCGGTGGGTAAATAACGGTCTTTGGTAATTTTATTGTAAACAATCATGTATTTACCAAACGGTTTTCTGCTGTCTCCGCCAGGAATACAAAGGTGGCCTGGAGAATAATAGGTTGGCGCACGGTCTAAAACCTTCAATGTTTTGATATCCCATTTCACCACTTCTGAAGAAACGAAGAAAGTAGTGTACGCATTTCCACGTCCATCAAATTCAGTATGCAATGGCCCTAAACCTGGTTTTTTAACTTCACCATGTAAAGCAGCTTCGTATTTAATAACTGGAATACCCTCGTATTCGCCATCAAATTGTTTAGCAGCAATCGCTTTTTGTATTTTATCAAAACTAAATACTGGAATTAAAGCAGCTAATTTTCCACTACCTACAATGTACTCTCCTGTAGGATCAACATCACAACCATGAGGAGATTTAGGACATGGAATCATGTAGCAAATGTCTTTCAACTCTTTAGAATCAAGCACTAAAACTGATGTTCTAATTTCTGATTTTGCAGTATGCGTTTTTTCATCCCAAGTATTGTGGGCATATTTCGCAGCTACTTTTTTACCTTTACCTGCTTTGATATACTCTTCGGCTTTTTTCCAGTTTACGGCCATGATAAAATCTTTATCTTTTTGTGAAGCATTAACTTCCAAAAGCGTATTGGCTTGCTCTGTATTGTAACAAGAGAAGAAAAACCAACCATGAGATTTACCTTTTCCGGCATGACTCAAATCAAAGTTTACCCCTGGAGCCTCAATTTGAAAGGCAATATCCATTTCTCCTTTTGCGCCTACTTTTACAAAACTCAAATAAGCTTTGAAATTTTTCTTGTAAGTATTAATAGGAACATCTCCATTGGCATTATCGGGAGGAACGCTGAAACGAGTTCCTGCCACAACATATTCTGTGTTTTCCGTAATAAAGGGAGAGGAGTGATTTCCTGCACTGTTTGGCAACTCTATAATCTCTGCCGTCTTGAACGTTTTTAAATCGACACGTGCGATTCTGGGAGTATTATTGGCATTGGCAAAAATCCAACGACCATCAACTTCTCCCTTGGTTTGTGATAATTCCAAATGGTGTTGATCATCCCAAGGCACAAATCCATTTGAAGTATTCAACATCGGTTTTGTTTCCTCACTGTATCCATAGCCGCTTTGAGGGTCTACGGAAAATATAGGAATGACTCTCAATAAACGAGCACTTGGCAATGCATAAACACTCATTTGACCACTAAACCCTCCGGAAACAAAATTATAAAACTCATCATATTTTCCAGGAGCAACATATACTTTTTGCGCCGCATCGCCACTTACGGCATCACTGGAATCTTTTGGCTTGCAAGAACTAAAAAATGCGCTTACTAAAATAATTGCAAAAGTTGCTTTTACTAATTTATTTTTACTCATAGTTTCTATTGCTTTTTTTGTGTTCGTGAATCTTTGATTTCATATTACTATTATATAATTAAAATTATTGGCTGAAAAAACTATTTTACACCATCATTTTTACGCATAAACTCGAGTAAGCTTCTGGCATCTTTATCAGCAAGGGCTTGATTTGGCATACGAACTAAACAAATTTCTAGCTGAGCCTGAAGTTTAGGATCTTTATCAATCATTGGGTCAGGATTGGTGATGAAATTCATAATCCATTCTGGTTTATGACGAGAAGTAACGCCTTTCCAACCTGGTCCAACTAATTTTTCATCTGTCATCTTGTGACATGAAGAACATTTAACGGATTGGATTTTTTCTCCTTCAGCAGCCATAGCCACGTCTAGTTTGTCACCTAAATCAACCGTAGAAAATTTGCCAAGACCTCTATTTGGGTCATAAGTGGCAGCATCCGGAGCCGCTTCAGCAGCTGCTGGCATTCCTTCATCAGATGAAGTCGTCGTTGTCGCATTCTCCTCGGATTTGGTTTTTTTATCGCCACATGAAGTTAGCATTACAAATGCAACTAGAAAAAAAGATAATTTGTACATAAGATTAGTTTTAAAATTTCTTTAACAAATTTCCACTTATATTAACGTACTGATTATGACTTCAATCATACTTATATACGTTTCTTTTTTTCAAAAAACGAAATGACAAACTTTTGTTAACAGTTAAACCTTAGTCAGCTATTTGCATCTTATAACTATAACTTAAAAACAATAAAAATGAAAAAATTAATAATTGTCGCATTATTGGTTGTTGGAATGACAAGCTTCGCTCAAGACAAAAAAGAAATGGGAAGACAGCATCGAGATGAAATGGAAAAATTCACTCCAGAGCAACGAAATCAATTAATGTTAAAAAAAATGACATTAGAATTAGATTTGAATGCGTCGCAGCAAAAAGAAATGAGTAAAATCATTGCTGAAAAAAGTGCTAAAAGAGAGGCAATAATGAAAGAAATGAAAGCAAACAAAGATTCTAATACAAAACCTACTTCAGATGAAATGTTTGCTCGAAAAAACAAAATGCTCGATGAGCAAATTGCTATGAAAGAAAGAATGAAAAAAATTCTTAATCCAGAACAATTTAAAAAATGGGAAGACATGAAAGGTAAAAGACATCACGGAATGAAAAACAGAATGATGCACCATAATGACGGAAAACCAGCAAATATGGATGACAAAAAATAATCCATTCACTTGAAATACTTCATCTTATTTCATAAAAAAAGACCCAAATTTGACTATTGTCTGAACAAAAAAAATAGACAAAGTGTTTAAACACGAATTTCACTAATTTCCGCGAATTAATTGGTGGAAATTAGTGAAATTCGTGTTTGTTTTTTTAACCATTACACAAAACCCCGCTTAGTCTGTCTTATCTGTGTTCTTATTTGTACTTGTCTCTAGACAGTAGCCAGATTTTTTTCTTTTTCGTTTAAAATGTTTTAGAAACTTTATCTACCGCCTGAATGGTAAAATCTAGGTCTTCATAGGATAATGCATCCGTTATAAACCAGGTTTCGTAAGCAGATGGCGCAATATAAATTCCCTCCTGCAATAATCCGTGGAAGAATTTTTTGAAAGTTTCATTGTCACCTTTTGCCGCCGATTGAAAATCAACTACAGGTGCAGCATCAAAATGAACCGAAACCATAGAACCTATTCTATTGATAGTAAAAATCACATTATTAGCTTTTAATACTTTTTCCATTCCGGCCGCCAGATAAGCTGTTTTTTCTTCTAATCTTTGAAAAATAGCACGGTCCCTATCTAAGGCTTGTAACATTGCCAATCCTGCCGCCATTGCCAAAGGATTTCCTGACAAAGTTCCTGCTTGATAAACCGGACCTAATGGAGCCAGATAATTCATAATTTCTTCACGGGCAGCAAAAGCTCCCACTGGCAAGCCTCCTCCTATTACTTTTCCGAAGCAAACAATATCAGCATTGATATTAAATAATTCCTGAACACCTCCAGCAGCAAGTCTGAAACCGGTCATTACCTCATCAAAAATAAATAGAATTCCGTTGTCAGTACACAGTTGACGCAGTCCTTCCAAGAAGCCTTTATTTGGCGGAATACAACCCATATTTCCTGCAACAGGTTCTACGATAATTGCCGCGATTTCGTTTTTATTGGCTTCAATTAATGCGGCTACATTTTCAAGATCATTGTATTTTGCCAACAAAGTATCTTTTGCAGTACCAGCCGTAACGCCAGGGCTGTTTGGTGATCCAAAAGTAATTGCACCACTTCCCGCCTGAATCAGGAAAGAATCAGAATGACCGTGATAGCAACCTGCAAATTTTATTATTTTATCTTTTTTAGTAAATCCGCGAGCCAGTCTTACGGCGCTCATGCAAGCTTCAGTTCCTGAATTTACGAATCTTATCTTATCAATATTTGGAACCATCGATACGGCTAAAGCAGCAATTTGTGTTTCTAATTCGGTGGGCATCCCAAATGAAGTTCCTAATTTAGCTTTTTCAATTACGGCTTGCACCACCGGTTCATAAGCATGTCCTAAAATCATTGGCCCCCATGAATTGATATAATCGATTAAACGATTTCCATCTTCATCATATAAGTAAGCACCTTTGGCACTTTTGACAAAAATAGGGGTTCCACCAACTGCTTTAAAGGCTCTTACGGGCGAATTTACTCCTCCTGGAATTACTTTTTCTGCTTCAGCAAAAAGCTGACTACTTCTTGTATATAACATTTTAAAATTTGGATTTTATATTTGATTTCTTTTGAAGAATGAATTGATAAATTTAACAAATAACTACAGTTAAATTTTCAACTGTTGCCCTACCGAAAGGGTATTGGCTACCAGATTATTTTTTTCTTTTAGCTCATTAATTCCTAAATTGAATTTTTTGGAAATAGAATATAACGTATCTCCTTTTTGAACTTGGTAAAAAGATACTTCACGAGTTGTATTTTTTATCGTCTCCATAGGAATTTTTCCGGTCAATTGCTTTTCTAATACTATATTCTCATTCCCTAAAACCTGATCATCATATTGATTCAAATTATAACGTTCGATGTAAGAAATCAATTTATTTGGATATTTTGGGTCTGTAGCATAACCCGCTGTCCTTAATCCTCTTGCCCATCCTTTGTAATCTCCTTTTGACAAAGCAAATAAATTAGAATATCTTCCTCTGGTAGTTAAAAACAATGCATGATCTTTGAAAGATTCCGAGACATTATCATACTTCCTGAAGCATTCCTGAGCGGAATCATCATCATGTTTTATCGTTTCTCCGGTCCAGTCTTCATGGCATTTTATTCCAAAATGATTATTGGCATTTACCGCTAAATCACCTCTTCCGGCTCCCGATTCCAGAATTCCCTGAGCTAAAACAATACTGGCCGGAATACCATAAGTCCTCATGTTATCCATGGCGACATTCTTAAATTGAGCCACATAATTAACTACAACATCACTACTGACAACTGTTTGTGAAGTTGAAACTATTACTTCCGTTGATTGATTAGGATAGTCTTGTTTAGGTGAATTTGTTACAACCGGTTTTTTCAAAGGTAGTTTTGCAACAACTGGTTTTGTGACAATTGCTTTTGTAACAATTGGCTTTTTAGCAGTACGAACTAATTCCGTTTTTGGCTTTGAAGGTATTTTCTTCGTTGTTATAATAACAGGCTTGGTGGCATTACAGCCAACCAAGGTCAGTATTACTACAATCAGTATATATTTTTTAAACATTGATATCTATTATTGGTAATTGTCTATTCCTTAATTTCATATTCATTCCATGAATTCCTTGTATGCCACCAGTGTGAATAAGTAAAATTTTCGATTTTGGGGGGAAATAGTTCTTGTGTATTAAATCTATAACGCCAAAAACCATCTTTCCAGTATAAATGGGATCCAAAGGAATGCTATTTTCTGCATAAAACTGGTTAATAAATGCGATTAACTCAATATTAACTTTCCCATATCCACCAAAGTGATAATCAGTCACTAAATCCCAATTATTATTTTTTACAATATTACGAATTTCCTCTTTTAAAAAATCCCCTTTTAACGCTGGAAATCCCAAAACTTTTTGATGTGGGAAAATACTGTTTATAATTCCGCAAATAGTCCCGCCTGTTCCCACTGAACAGCCGATATAGTCAAATGCGCGATCTTCCTCAGTCAAAATTTCTTCGCACCCTTTGATTGCCAACTCATTAGTTCCTCCTTCAGGAATATGATAAAAATTGCCGAATTTCTGTTTTAAATCTTCTAAAAATGAAATTTCATTTTTTAAGCGGTAATTTTCCCTGCTAACAAATTCGAATTGCATTCCGCAATTTTCGGCAAATTGCAAGGTTGGATTTTCCGAAATTTTACCTCGTAGTTCGTCACCTCTAATAACACCAATGGTTTTAAATCCTTTCTCCTTTCCAGCAAAAGCTACTGCCGCAATATGATTAGAATAGGCTCCGCCAAAAGTGAGCAGCGTTTCTTGCTGTTCCTGTTTTGCCTGAAGCAAATTATACTTTAACTTTCTAAACTTATTTCCAGAAACAAAGGGATGAAGCAAATCTTCCCGTTTGACATCTACGGTGATTCCGTTTGGAAATTGCATTGTTAACTGTTGATTCAAACCAAAAAAATTTTGGACAAAGGTAAAATTTATAAATAATAAAAGTGCAACCTTAACAGATTGCACTTTAGTTTTTAGTTTTGAAATAAATTTAGTTTTTAATGATAATCTTTTTTCCTACTTCGATTTTGTCTTTTGTTGCAAGCTTAACGATATAAATACCGTCACTTAAGCCCGAAGTAGGGAATTTATACGAGGCATCTGCACCTAAATCTTTTTTGCTGAAAATTATTTTCCCAGCTACATCATACAAACTGCAAGTAGCAAGATCCATTAGTAATGAATTACTTATTGTTAGACTTTTCTCGGTGTTATTTTGATAAACTACAAAATTTTGAATTGCTTTTTCTTCCAAACCTAAAGATACTTTAGTCTTAAAAGTAATTTCATATTGTTTATTATTGACTCCCGAAGGCAAAGTCAACTCGTGAAAACTATTCTTGATGTCATAATATAAATCTGCAACCTTGTCGTGTAAGTAAACGTTTGAAGCACCAGTAAAATTTAAAATTTCTTTAACCGTAATCTTATAATTCGCTTCTCCGGTATTTCTAAAACCAATGGGAATACTTTTATCAATATCAAATTTTAAAGCATTAATCACAAATTCTGAATCATCTAACACAAAATATACATCCGCTGCCGAATCATCACTTGAAGACATGGCGTCCATAGCACGATCCACCCCATCTGTCGCTTCCGGAATAAATGCCAAAGCTAATTGACGAACTCCTTCATTGTTTAACAAAGTATTAAAACGAATTTGAGGTGTAGGAGCAATACTTACTTTTGAATAATCATATCCAGAAACAGATTGAATTGGAGACATATACCCCGAAGTATTCTTCGTTTTATATTGATTTGAATTTTTTTCAAATTGAGAATAATTAGTCGCTCCTTCCTTAACGAAAACTCGGTAACTATTTTTCATCTCTACCGTTCCGTTAGCGTTTCCATCAATTAGAAATCCTTGCCCAACGGGACAAAAACGTCTTTCATACGTTCCTCCTGTCCCTGCAATACTAACTTCATTCCCCAAACCATCATACGAATAAAAAGTGGCAGGAGCATAAACCCCCATGCCAGTCAGTCCACCGGGAGAAAAAGCGCCATATCCTCCTTTATACTCAGCAATATAATGTGAATTTACCAGCTTATCCTGTTCCCAGAAATAAGCGATACCTGTAGTACTACTAGTAGCTCCAACTAAAAAAGCGGATAAATCTATGGCTGAGGGATACGGATTCCCTGTCAGTGTAAATTGTTCAATGCCGACTGGAATAGAAATAGTTCCGTCATTTGGTTTTCCTCTAAAATCGTAGCGTTGCGCACTACCAGGATTATTTTGAACCCCATTTACGGTAATTAAATTAGTTCCAGACGTTCCTTTCATGGTAAATCCTTCTCCGGCATTCAAGTTTGAGGAAGAACCCACTTGAACCCAATCCGCATATCCTCCAGTAGCTACTAATTTATTAATCCAGTAAGGAGCTATCGCAAATGGACTAGCGGTTCCATTATAATTATTCATGGCTAAAGGAGTAGAAGTAGCACTGTTAGTCAAATCAACAATATCTCTAAGTTGTGTAATCCCAAAAGAGGCATTCCCAGCACTGGCCAAATTTCCACCGACGGGCGAACACCAGTAATTAAATTGAAAATTATTAGTACTTCCCTCTTGAAAAACAGATAAGTTCCCTAACCCTTTATTGGCTCCGGCCGCAGCGGTACCCTGAAGTAACTGTGCATCTTTTCGTAAATAAAAATTACTGGACGCCGCATTTAACTCTACCGCTTTTTGAACATAAACTACTTCGTTGTTCACGAACACATCCGTATTTGCACTTACAAAAAGCTGGGCATTGGCGTAGCTCTGAAACAAAAAACCAGTTATAAAAAGGAATGATCGATTAAGTATTTTTGAGCTCATAATCTGGTAATTTTAATTAAAAATCCTTTTATGCTTAGCTGTAATCTTACCTGTTTAAAAAACAAATCTGAAATACACAGATCCTTTTTTTTCATAATTTCCGATTTATAATACTTTTCAGACATCTGAAAATCAAGATATTGCCCTTAACTGAATCGATTTATCAGTATATTTTTAAGAAATGGAAAAGTAATTTTAGGTAAAATTTACAAATAGGCACTATTTTTTGTTAAAGTTACGACAAAAGTAGAATAAGGAAAGGTAAAAAATACGTTAAAAGGTTAAAAAAATCGTTGAAATGCACTAATTTAAATATAACATGTGGTTTTTCTTATATTTTAAATCGACAAAAAAGAGACAAAAAAGAGACAAAAAAACGATAAAAATTAAGCTTTAAATTTTACATACGAAAAAAGGAAAAAATTTAGGTCAAGAATTAAGATTACAAACAATTGATGTTCATTATTATTTGATATTTTAAATAAAAAAATAATTAAGATTTTAAGTATAAAACCGCTAGTATTTATAATTTACTGCAAAAGGATTTAAAAAAATACAATATGACTGTCCGCTATAGACCCCAAGCTACATCTTACGAATAAAATGTAGCTGTTTTGTCATTACGACGAAGGAGAAATCACATAACGAGAGCAACTAATGAGATTTACTTCGTCAGTTCGCTTTGCTCGGGTCTACTTCGTCGAAATGACAAACTTAAATACATTGGTATAGTACGGACAGTCCTAGAATATTTTTGAAAAAATGACTCTTGTTTGTATTACGGATAGTCATAAAATATAATTATTCTCGTAAAGTCGCCAAGACACAATTCATAGACTGACTTTGCGGCTCTGCGTCTTTGCGAGATTTCTTTGCCTATAATCTTAATGAAAAGACAACAGTATTTTCAAAATAAATGGAAAAACATTCTATCAACATCAATTGCAACCAGCTAAAAAAAAATTCACTTTTGTAAGACCAAATAATTTAAAAATCGCAAAAAACAACGGCTTTTTAAATAGGTTAAATTTTCTTCATTAGCGTAGGCTTCCCGTTCAAAACTAATGTTTCTATAGGCTAAGTCAGCATTTTTATACTGAACCAATCGAACCAAATACTCCAGAAAATACCAAATAAAAAAAGGGAGAACCAATAATTCCAACTGCTGCCGAAGGTGAATTTTTTCATGATTTATAAAGACTAAATTTTTTTTATCGACCCGATGTTTTATAAAAACAAAGGGAAAAGCCGCTAATCCGCGATACCCTTTTGGAATTAAATATTTAGTGACAATTAGAAACATGCAGTCAACAAAATTTTGAATTAGAAACAGAATAGCACAAAGTAATAAAAAACATTTGAATTTGTTTCATTGCCTTTTACTTCTTAAAAACAGCTCTTTGCAGATCCTCACAAAAACTAAACGTAATTTACTTCTAAAGTAACGGTTTTTTTATTACCAATAGTCAAAAATATGGTAGGTAAAACGCCTTTTTCAACAAAATTTTAAGCAACATCCTACCTGCAAGCTAAATTTAACCACGCCAAACTCCTAAAAGCATAATTTTTTATCTTTTTTTCAGTAATAATAGCTAACAATCTCAATATCATCGATGAAATGCATAAAAAATTAGATAAAACGTATAAAATAATATAACATTTATGACTAAGAATGTGATTTTGTAACAAAAAAAAATTATTTTTGTCGCACCAAAACCAAAAATACCACAAAGAATAACCTATGGAAGAACATTACTTAACCAATAATACCGATTCCCTAAATCACACACTGAATCTTGATATTAATTCTTCCTCAATTGTTGCAAAACAGAAACTATATAATACCCAGTCGATAATTGCTTTTTTGAGCTTCTTAATGATGTTTTTCTTTACAGGGAATATTATGAATGCACAAGTTACAATAACAAAACCTAATTTATCCATTCCAGTTTGTTCAGGCTTTCCATCTTCCTACTATTCTTTAGATGATATAATAATCACCGAAACAAGTACAAGCAATTTTTCTTCAGGAACTAATATTACATTAATTCTCACTGCACCAGCTAATTTTGAATTTAAAGCTAATACCGGTTCTGTATCTGCTATTGGCGGCGGTGACTTCAGCTCAATTTCATCATTAACCGTTTCTTCAAGCGTTATTACTTTGACATACAGTGTTGATTCACCTACAAACAAAGCGGACAGATTAACTTTTAGTCAATTACAAATAAGAGCAATAAATGTTGCAAGTACTGGTAATATTACCCGCACTGGAGGAACGGGAACAATATCCGGTTTAATTAGCGGAACAACCGTAACAAACACACTAACATCTGTCACAGGAACATCTCCATCTACAGCCAATGGAGGTTCAAACCAAACATTGGCGGCTTGCGCAACAACCACAACCTTAGCAGGAAATACCCCTACTTATGGCACCGGATCTTGGTCAGTGGTTTCTGGAACAGCAACAATAACAACACCATCTTCTTCAACTTCTGGGGTGACTGGATTGGTTTTAGGAACAACTGCAACTTTACGTTGGACTATTTCGAACGGTAGTTGTCCCGTTTCTTCAAGCGATGTTACAATTACTACATCAACTGGCCCTGCTTGTTTGGTTTATTGTACTCCAATACACACTACTTCCTGCGCTTCAAACAAAATAACAAACGTAACTTTTAATACGATTAACAATAATTCAACCTGTAGCGACATAAATGGAACGTCATACACCAATTATAATTTATCAGGAACTCCTACTACCAGTTTATTCATTGGTTCTACCTATAATTTAAGTATCACAACTGGAACTAATGCCATTGTTTCTGCATGGATAGATTTCAATCAAAATGGATCCTTTGAAGCATCAGAATGGAAACAAGTTTATACTAGCGGAACTAACGGAACAATTAGCATTTCTATACCCGGTACAGCACTGGCAGGAAACACAACCCTGCGCATCAGAAGTAGAGTTAACACTTCGGCAAATGGCTCGACAGACGCCTGTACTTCATTTGCTAGCGGGGAAACTGAAGATTATACAATTACCCTTGTAACACCCGCAGCATGTGTGACACCAACCGCACAACCAACTGCATTAAGCTTAACTCCAAGTGGAACTTCAATTGCAGGCTCCTTTGTAGTTGCAAGCCCTCCATCTGATAATTATTTGGTGGTAATGAATATAACAGGAACCCCACCTACCATTGTCAACGGAACAACTTATAGTATTGGAGGAACTGTAGGCGCAGGAAATATCGTGGTAAACACTGAAAATGAAAATACTTTTACTGCAACTGGACTAACGCCAAACACAAAGTATTATTTCTTTGTTTATTCGTTTAATTCCACATGTACGGGAGGGCCATTATACTATACCACTTCTCCATTAACAGGAAATACAACAACCACTTCCTTCTCTTTTTGTCCACCTACATCAAATGTAAGTACACGTTATATTAATAGTGTTCAAACAGTTGGAAATCTTACCAACATGAGCAATTTAAATACAAATCGATCTACAAATGGTTATGGTGATTATACAACACTACCCACAACTACGCAAATTCCTGGAGGGGGCATTAATCTCGATGTTACATTAGCAATATCAAGACAATACTTAAAAGCATGGGTAGATTGGAACAATGACGGAACACTTACAGACTCTGGGACTGAACTAGTTTACTCTTCCAGCGGCGTTTTGTCTATCGCCACTTCATTTGGTTTTGTGGTGCCTTTGGGAACTACTCCCGGAAATTACAGGTTAAGAATACGTTCTTATGAAGCCTCACAAACTTTTACGCCTTGTGGCAATCTAGCCACTGGAGAGACCGAAGATTATACAATTACTGTTGTACCTGATTGCCCAGCGATTATTTCCACAGTAACAGATAACTCACGCTGTGAATCTGGTACTATAAATTTAGTGGCTACTGCATCTGGAAGTCCTACCCAGTTCCGGTGGTATAATGCCCTTACTGGCGGTTCCCTTGTTGGAACTTCTCCAACTGGAAGCTGGACCACTCCTTCGATAAGTAGTACAACTAATTATTATGTAACCGCATATAATGGTACTTGTGAATCACTAATACGTACTAAAATTATCGCCAAAGTAAACTCTTCCTCAATTATAAACGTAACTCCATCAACTCCTGAAGTTTGTGGTGAAGGAAATATTGTGACTGTGATGGCATCCGGCGATAATATGGTAGATGATTTAATCAACGAAAATTTTCAAAGCGGATTAGGAAGCCTTTCATCCGTAATAATCGGCGGTGCGGGTGACGCTAGTACTCAATGGCAAAGTAAAACAAGTACTTTCGTTCCTAGTTTAAGTGTCTGGAAACCTGCAATCAGTTCACGAAGTATCAGTGATAAGTTTGCTTTTTGCACTTCGGACAAAAACCTATTAGTGAATACTTCATTAGAATCAGCAAATTTCAGCACGGTTCCCTACTCCGATTTAACATTAACGTTTAGACAATATTATTCCTATTATGGTGTACCTACAGACTACGCTTATGTAGAAGTTTCAACCAATAATGGAGCATCTTGGAGCGCGGTTCGCACTTATGTAGAGGATCATGCTATTGCCACAGATTTTGAAAATGTAACAATAGATTTAACTCCATATATCAACAATGCTAATTTCAAAATTCGATTCAGGTATAATGCGCAGTTCTGCGATGGCTGGGCTATTGACGATGTACGCTTATTTGGAACAAAACTAATGAATACTACCTTTTCTTGGAGCGGAGGAACCGTCGATGCCTACATTGATTTAGCTTGTTTAACTCCTTACACAAATCAGTCTGTCACTACAGTTTACATCAAACCTACCCCTACTCAATTATCATCAACATCATGGTCATTTACGGCTAGCGCAACTCTTTCTAACGGCTGTCCTGTTTCAAAGCTAGTTACCATTTATAACAAAACTAAACAGTGGCTGGGCACGACCTCTAACTGGAACGACGCTAACAACTGGAAACCGGTAGGAGTGCCTGATTTAACAAATTGTGTTTTTATACCTAACACATCTGTAATTCCAGGAAGCAACTATAATGCCTATGCAAAAAACCTTACCGTTAAATCAACCGGTAACTTGGAGCTTACTTCCACTAGTAACCTTACAGTTACCGATTTTGTAAATGTAAATACAAATGGTATTTTCAACATAAGAGACAAAGCAAGTCTAATTCAAACAAATAATGTTGCCAATTCTGGAATTGTAAATATTGAAAGAGTTACGCCACCGATATCTAAACTTGATTATACCTATTGGAGTTCACCTGTATCAGGATTTACTTTAGGACAATTATCTCCACTTAGCTCCTATATGTTTTCTTGGATACCAACAATTCTATCAGGTACGGATTGGGGACCTGGTAACTGGAATAATGAATCAGCGGCCACGACAATGGATCCAAGAAAAGGGTATATTGTACGTGCCCCTAATACTTTTAGCAGCTCTACTAAAACACCTTATACTGCGACTTTCATAGGAACACCGAATAATGGTACTATAACGGCTCCAATATCGAAAGGTACTTTAACTGGAACCGTCGCACTAGATAATGCTGAGGATGACGAATGGAACCTTATCGGAAATCCATATCCATCAGGGATTGATGCTGCAGCATTCTTAAATTTTGCTGATAATATACCAATTATTGATGGGACAGTTTATATCTGGACCCACAATTCACAACCAAGCACTATCCCACCCGATCCATTTTATGGTGATTATGTTTTGAATTATACGGATAATGATTATGCCGTTTTTAATTCAACAGGAGGAACTGCAATCGCATCAACAGGAGGGACTTCTTCAGGTTTTATAGCAAGTGGGCAATCATTCTTTGTGAAAGCGGCAAATACCATGGCAAATGGTACAACTGCTGTTGTAACTTTCAAAAATACTGTGCGTATTGCAGGAAAAAATAGCGATTTCTTTAAATTGACTAAAAACAATAAAGACGAAGCCATTCCAAAGAGTGTTACAGACATAGAGAGACATCGTATTTGGATAAACTTAACCAATAATTCCGGAGCTTTCAGCGAAACATTGGTAGGGTATGTTGCGGGTGCTACCCAAGAATTAGACAGGAGTTTCGATGCAGAATCTTTGGGAGGAAATGATGTTAGCTTCTACTCTATTATACCGGGAGCGGAATTAACGATTCAAGGACGTGCGTTACCATTTGATGAAAATGATCAGGTTATTTTAGGATATAATTCGGAAATTACTGGGGAACTATCAATTAGAATTGATCATATTGATGGACTTTTCAATACTCAAAACATCTATTTAGAAGATAAAGAACGGAGTGTAATTCATAATTTAAAAGAAAAACCGTACGTTTTTAACACAGAAAAAGGTGATTTTAACGATCGTTTTGTACTCCGATACAGCAACAAAACCTTAGGAACGAATACCTTTAACTTGAAGTCTGATATGACAAATGTGATTGTTAATCAAGACGTTACCGTTCAATCTTCTAGCCAACTGATAAAAAACATTGTAGTATATGATTTACTAGGAAGAAAAATTGACAGTTATAAAAAAGTAAATGCGTTAAAATATACTTTGAGTCATTTAAACAAAACGACAGCAGGCTTAATTGTAAAAATCACTTTAGACGATGATACCTTAGTTTCCAAAAAAATAATATACTAGTTAATAAATAGCACTGTAAAATCCACTCCTGACCGAGTGGATTTTTTTGAAAAATTCAAAAATATTTATGACAATCAAATGATTTAATTTGTTTCAAAAAATAGGAAGGGATTCATTCTAACTTAGATTATAAAATTTATAAATTTGTACTACTAAAATAATTTCTTTAACGAAAAACGCAATCGTTTGAGTAAATTGTATAAATTGAAATATTCTAACTATTTTTCACAATAGAATACCCGAACATGATTGACGAGAATAATGAAAATAAATTAATTGAAGGCGAAGACTTCTACTTTACACCTGAAGGTTATAAATGCTTTACCGAAAAACACCATTTAAAAAGAGGGTACTGTTGCAAAAGCGGCTGTCGTCATTGTCCGTACGGTTATGATAAGAAAACGGGAACTTTAAAAAAGTAGAGAGAGTTCAGTCACAAAATCAACTCACCAATAAAAATGGATATTCAATCTCAGAAATATAGAATCAAAATTCATAAATCCTACCACAGGTCGGATATTCGTTATCCATAACCATTTTTTTTATTGACTGCATTACTTATTTAAAATGAGGAACAAAATGCAAATCGAGTATAAATACAATTCGAAAACGAGTTAATTTGAAGACATAAAAATGTGAAAAACATTGCTATTTCTTTAAATTTTTCAATATTTAAATTTTTCAATAAAAAAACATGACTTTCCAAGAACAAATAAAACAAGGAATTCCTACAATACTACCTCAACTTAAACCGTATGAGGCAGACATTAATCATGCTCCAAAACGGAAAGAAATCTTATCTGCAGAGGAGAAAAAACTGGCGCTTCGTAATGCTTTGCGTTATTTTGAACCTGAACATCACGCCGTGCTAATACAGGAATTTCGACAAGAATTAGAAACATACGGTCGCATTTACATGTATCGCTTTCGTCCGGATTATGAAATGCGTGCGCGTCCAATTAATGAATATCCAGGAAAATGCGAACAGGCAAAAGCAATAATGCTGATGATTCAAAACAACTTGGATTATGCCGTGGCGCAACATCCCCATGAATTGATTACCTATGGTGGCAATGGAGCCGTTTTCCAAAACTGGGCGCAATATCTATTGACCATGCAATATTTATCGGAAATGACCGATGAGCAAACATTAACCATGTATTCAGGTCACCCAATGGGATTGTTCCCTTCACACAAAGAAGCGCCAAGAGTTGTCGTGACCAATGGCATGGTAATCCCTAATTATTCTAAACCTGATGATTGGGAAAAAATGAATGCGCTGGGCGTTTCACAATACGGACAAATGACTGCCGGAAGTTATATGTACATAGGTCCGCAAGGAATTGTACACGGAACCACCATAACTGTTCTGAATGGTTTCCGTAAAATAAAACGCAGTCCAAAAGGAGGTTTATTTGTAACTTCCGGATTGGGCGGAATGTCTGGCGCACAACCAAAAGCCGGTAATATTGCCGGTTGCATCACCGTTTGCGCCGAAGTAAATTCAAAAATTACTCATATTCGTCACAGCCAAGGCTGGATCAATGAAGTGATTGAAGATATTGATAAATTAGTACAAAGAGTCGCTTTGGCGCAAGCCAATAAAGAAATTGTTTCAATCGGGTATCTTGGAAATGTAGTTGACGTTTGGGAAAAATTTGACGAAGAAAATATCCATATCGATTTAGGATCAGATCAGACTTCCTTACATAATCCTTGGGCAGGAGGGTATTATCCCGCGGGTATTTCCTTTGAAGAAGCGAATGAAATGATGGCTGAAAACCCCAATTTATTCAAAGAAAAAGTACAGGAAACATTGCGCCGTCATACCACGGCAATTAATAAACACACGGCAAAGGGAACCTATTTCTTTGATTATGGGAATGCTTTCCTGCTGGAGGCTTCCCGCTCCGGAGCTGATGTTATGGCTGAAAACCTTATTGATTTTAGGTACCCGAGTTACGTTCAGGATATAATGGGACCTATGTGTTTTGATTATGGTTTTGGTCCTTTCCGTTGGGTTTGCGCCTCAGGGAATCCAGAAGATTTAGCTAAAACAGATTTAATTGCTTGTCAGGTTCTGGAAGAAATGGCAAAAACGGCTCCCGAAGAAATTCAGCAACAAATGCAGGATAATATTCACTGGATAAAAGGTGCGCAGGAAAATAAATTGGTCGTAGGTTCTCAAGCCAGAATCCTTTATGCTGATGCCGAAGGGCGTGTAAAAATTGCCCAAGCTTTTAATCAGGCTATTGCCAAAGGTGAAATAGGAATTATAATTTTAGGCAGGGATCATCATGATGTTTCCGGTACCGATTCTCCATACAGAGAAACTTCTAATATCTATGACGGCTCCCGTTTTACTGCTGATATGGCGATACAAAACGTCATTGGAGACAGCTTTCGCGGTGCCACTTGGGTCTCCATTCACAATGGAGGAGGAGTTGGCTGGGGCGAGGTAATTAATGGTGGATTTGGAATGGTTCTTGATGGTACAAAAGAAGCTTCCAGACGTTTAGAAGCTATGCTTTTTTGGGATGTCAATAACGGAATTTCCAGAAGAAGCTGGGCGCGTAATGAAGGCGCTATTTTTGCCATAAAAAGAGCGATGGAAGCACAGCCACTATTAAGGGTAACCCTTCCCAATAGAGTTGCCGACAATTTGTTGGATTTATAAAAATTTGGACGTATCTTTATAATAAAGAATTAACAATCAAATACTTATATCATGAAAGCGATTAAACTTATTCCGATACTATTCCTTTTTATATTGGCGTCCTGCAGCTCGATTAGAGTAAATTCTGATTACGATAAAAGTATAGATTTTAACCAATACAAAACCTATGCCTTTCATAAACAAGGGATTGACAAAGCGCAAATCTCAGAATTTGATAAGAAAAGAATTCTTCATGCCATTGATAATGAACTTTCTAAAAAAGGAATGTCCAAAAGTGAAAATCCTGATTTATTGATAAACATTCTCACAAAAGAAAGAGAACGAATAGATGTAGACCAATACAACGCCGGATGGGGTTATGGCTGGGGCTATGGATGGAACCCATATCTTTGGGGAGGACGTACTTATGTATCATCATCAACAGAAGGCACTCTTTATATCGATTTAATTGATGCCAAGAAAAAAGAACTCGTTTGGGAAGGTGAAGGCGTGGGATACTTAACGGAAAATCACAATCAAAAAGAAAGTCAAATCAATGAATATGTTTCTAAAATTTTGGCACAATTCCCGCCAAAATCTAAATAGTCAAAGATTCATTTTTCCATATAAATGGCCTACCTTTGTGTAGGCTTTTTTTATACCCAAATTATGACAATCCTTACAGATATTACAACTCTAGAAGACATAAAATTACTCGTTGATACTTTCTATGCTAAAGTGCAAAAAGACGAATTTATCGGACCCATATTTATCGAAAAAATAGGTAACCGCTGGCCGGAGCATTTAACCAAAATGTACCGCTTTTGGCAAACTATTTTACTCGAAGTACACACCTATTCCGGTAGTCCATTTCCGCCGCACAAACAATTGCCTGTTTCTAAGGAACACTTTGCACAGTGGATGGAAATTTTCATTGAAACCACCGATAGTTTATTTCTAGGTCCGGTAGCTGAAGAAGCGAAATTACGCGCCAAAAATATGGCCGAAATGTTCAATTATAAAATTGAGTATTTCAGGAATATAACAGAAAATCTCAAGCTTTAGTTCAAAGATTTTAAATGATTGTTAAATCTATATTTCTCTTAAATCATTACAATAACACTATGCGTAAAATACTTTTCCTTGTCTTTATTCAAACTGTTTTTTTTTCTTGTTCCAATTTAAAACAGACTACTGGAAATACCGCAACTCCTAAATTAAAACTAGTCAGCACCATTGAAATTCCTTTTGACAAAACTTTTGAAGGCACCAAGGTTGGCGGATTATCCGGAATCGACTACGATGCAAAGCAAGATCTATACTACCTAATCTGTGATGACAGATCCGTTTTTAACGATTCAAGATTTTATACCGCAAAAATTAATTTGCCCCAAGACAAGATAAAAAGCATTGATTTTCAAAACGTCACTTATTTGAAAGATGAAGCCCGAAAAAATTATGGCAACTGGAATACTACCCCAACAACAGCTTGTGATCCGGAAGATATGCGATACAATCCAAAAACAAATTCCTTAGTATGGAGTAGCGAAGGAGCGCGAGTGATTAACGCAGACAAGGAAATTTTACAGAATCCTTCCCTAAATTTTATAGATTTGAATGGTAATTTTCTTGGCAAAGCTAAATTACCAAAGAATTTAGAAATACAAAAAGAAGAAAAAGGACCAAGAAATAACGGAACTTTAGAAGGAATCTCTTTCGATTTTAAATACAACAATATTTACACCAATATTGAAGAACCGCTTTTTGAAGATGGCGACCAAGCCAATACCAGAAAAGGAGGATTGATCAGATTGTATCAATTTAATGCCAAAACAAAGAAGAATACAGCTCAATACGGCTATCAAATGGAACCTATTGCACTTGAACCCAATCCGAAAGGTGCTTTTGCCGTCAATGGTGTTTCGGCAATTCAGTATTATGGTAAAAACCAGTTATTGGTTGTGGAACGCTCCTACTCTACCGGTACGCAAGCCTGCACGGTAAAAGTATTTTTATGTGATTTGAAAAAAGCTACTGATGTAAAAAACTACAACTCGTTGCAAAATCAAAAAATTGAATTGGCTTCAAAAAAGTTAATTCTAAACATGGATGATTTGGGGATTTTTATTGATAATGTTGAAGGACTTACTTTTGGACCAAAATTAGCCAATGGTAATCCATCGATAATTTTTGTTTCGGATAATAATTTTTCAGACAAACAAAAAACGCAGATTTTAGTGTTTGAATTGGTGAAATAACCTATTTACTTATATAAATATTCAAACGAATAAATCAAAAATTGTAATCATGATATTACTGTTCATTAATATTTTTTTAGTTTATCAGGATTTTGTTTCCCGTTAAAAATGTCTAAAATTAGCACTCCATTTTTAGTTCGCTCGTAGATAATTTTGTAATCCCAAATGGATAAATGACGAAACCTCTCTTTGTTAATGATTGGATCAATGGCAAATTCATAACGTTCATCCTGTAACGACTCTGCCAAATCAATTATCTTGTTCAAGACTTTCTCGGCATTTTGTGGACTATCCTCAAAAATGTAATTATAAATTTCAGAAAGCGATTTTCTAGCTTCCTGAGACCAAATTACAATCATTTTTTTTGAGATAAAACATGACTGCGAACTTGTTCTGAAGTATAGGTTTCTGCTCCATCTGCAACAGATTGACTAATAGATTCTATATGCTCTATGTACTGTGATTTAGTCAAAGATTTACCTTCAATAGTATTTGCAACAATAGAATTCCCGTTTAAAACAGACTCTATTTGCTCTAATAGCTTTTCATCTTGAACAGCTATTAGTTTTTTGATTATCTGATTTTTATATGCCTCGATATTCATTTTACTTTTTTTTAATATAGTAAAGATACGAATTTTATATCGCACTGCTAAACAGAAATAACTCCTTCATTTGACCCTATATCCTAAGAAATAACAAACCGAAACAGTTATAAACACCGTATAAAATTGGAAAGAGACTGTTTCATAAATCCGTAATTCCCCTAGCCCCGAGTGGAATGAAAAGCTTTTTGCGAAAACCGTTTTAGTTTTTCTTGTTGCTGCAGAGCGACCAAAGAAAGCTCCTGCGGAAACATTAGAAAAACAAACGGGTTTGCAAAAACTTGCAATGAAAAGCGGGAAATAGCTCCTTAAATTCGTACTTTTGCAGTAGAACTACAACGTTTTCGATATGAACTCAACTATAGAAAGCAATCCATTATTAGACCGATTGCCAAAGCACTTAAAACAATTCATTAAACCTCAGGATTATAGCGATTATACGCCAATAAACCAAGCGGTTTGGCGCTACGTGATGCGTAAAAATGTGGATTACTTATCAAAAGTGGCACATAGTTCCTACTTGGAAGGTTTGAAAAAAACAGGTATCGAAGTAGATAACATTCCAAGCATGTACGGCATGAACCGAATTCTGACTGAAATAGGTTGGGCTGCTGTTGCGGTGGACGGTTTTATTCCGCCCAATGCATTTATGGAATTTCAGGCGTATAACGTACTTGTAATTGCTTCCGACATTCGTCAACTCGAACATATAGAATACACGCCTGCACCAGATATTATTCACGAAGGTGCCGGTCATGCGCCCATTATTGCCAATCCGGAATATGCGGAATATTTGCGGCGTTTTGGAGAAATAGGCTGTAAAGCAATTTCTTCGCACAAAGATTACCAAATGTACGAAGCCATCCGATTACTTTCTATCTTGAAAGAGGCTGAAGATACGCCGCAAGCTGATATTGATGCTGCCGAAAAAGCGGTAGAAGATTTGCAGAACAACATGGGTGATTTATCTGAAATGGCGCAAATCAGAAACCTGCATTGGTGGACCGTGGAATATGGCTTGATCGGAACTGTTGACAATCCTAAAATTTACGGTGCCGGACTGCTTTCGTCTATAGGGGAAAGTGCTTGGTGTATGACAGATAATGTAAAGAAAATTCCTTACGACATATCAGCTGCAAACCAGAGTTTTGACATTACCAAACTACAACCACAGCTTTATGTAACTCCAGATTTTGCTTATTTAAGTTTGGTTTTAGAAGAGTTTGCCAATAAAATGGCCCTGCGCACCGGAGGATTATCAGGAATTAATAAACTGATTCATTCCAATGCTCTAGGAACAATTGAATTGAGTACCGGAATCCAAATTTCGGGAGTTTTCACTAATGTAATTGAAGAAGAAGGAAAACCCGTTTATATCCAAACCACTGGGAAAACAGCATTATCCTATAGAGAAAAAGAATTAGTAGGCCATGGAACGATCAAACATCCGGAAGGATTTGGAAGTCCTATTGGAAAATTAAAAGGGATAAATCTCGCTATTGAAGACATGAGTCCAAGAGATTTAAGCGCTTATTCTATCACCGAAAACCAAAGTGTAACACTGGAATTTGAAGGAGATATTACGGTAAAAGGAGAAATTATTACAGGTTCCCGAAACCTGCACGGTGAGATTATTTTGATTAGTTTAAAGAATTGTACCGTAACTCATGGAGAAACTATTTTGTTTCAACCGGAATGGGGAATTTACGATATGGCTGTTGGTAAAAAAGTGATTTCGGCATTTTCAGGCCCTGCTGATGTAAACAGTTTTGATTTAATTTCGCATGTTCCAACAAGTAAAACCATCAAGGCGAAACATACCGCAGAACGTGACGATTTAGAGGTTTTATACCAAACCGTTCGAAACATAAGAGAAACCAAGGATACAGAAACTTCTTTGGTACCAATTTTTGACAAACTACACACCAACCACCCAAACGATTGGTTGTTAGCTGTTGAAATTACTGAGCTTTTGAAAGACAGAAACGAACCGCAATTGTTACAGGAAGTAATGACCTATCTTGATCAATTAAAACAAAAAAGACCCGAAGTAGCTCATTTAATTGCTGGTGGTTTGGATTTGATTTTTGACAAGGAGAAAGCTTAAAACCTAATAAAAATAAACACTAATTTCACGGATTTTCACGAATTAATTTGTGCCAATTCGTGAAATTAGTGTTTAAAATTTCTCCTAAAGCTTTATTTGCTTTCCAAAATCTTTCTCGCTTTCGATTACTTTTCCTTCGTATTGCAATTTCCAACCCATGGTATTGGTCAGAATTAATATTTTAGATAATTCACTAATTAAGCGATTTTGAGCATTCTCTTTCAAGGATGACTTTTCAATTTTCTTGGCTAAATTCGCTTTAACTGACTTATTGATTTTATTGTAATCATCTCCCGTAAACGGATTCAGTTTACTTTGCTCCACATTATAAAACTGAATATCCGGACTTATTTTTATCTCTTCTTTCGGAATGCTAATAATCGTGATGGTTTTGTTTTTTTCATCGATATCGTATTTCATTTTGTGCAAATCATACGCAACAGTCACATCGGCATTGACAACAACCAACGCTTTTTTCTCGAAAGAAAGCATATCCAGTAAATATTTCTGTTGATTTTTATAGGTAATCACTTCCGAGAAATGTCCTTCGGTAACCACCAGTTTACCAACGTTTACAATTTGTTGCTGGATGAGATTAGTATTGTAACTGATATCCTGATCATCATTTTTCTTGAAATCGCAGTATTTGAACAATAAAAATATTCCGATAATAACTCCTATTCCAATACCTATTCTTCTTAGCATAATTAAAATTTCATGAATGAATATTTATTTTCCAATTTAATGATTTTTTCTCTGACTTTAGATTCAAACTTCACATGACTTGTTGAAGCAGGATTGAAAGGTTTGTGCGACAAACTCTTTTGAATACTTTCCACATCATCCATCGTAGAAAAAGCAGTTTCCGAAATTGTGGTTTCTTTGAAACGGTTCCAGATATAATCGATTGCCACTTGATTGGGATGCAACATATCTTCCGCATAAAAACGATAATCACGAAGCTCATCCATCATGATCTCGTAGCTGGGAAAGTAATTTATAGTCGAAAGTCGAAAGTCAAAACTCTCATGAAGCGCACTAATTATATTGGCTTTGCTCCATTGATTTTCTACAAAACCATCCTTGATGTGTCGTACTGGTGAAACCGTGAAAATAATCTTGCAATCCGGATTTACAGCATGGATTAATTTCACTGTATTAGTAATACTTTTTCTTATTTTCTCAACAGAAAGCAATTCTTTCTTAAACTGCTTTTGTGGCAATTTATGGCAATTTGCCACAATAGAATCGCTTTCAGTATTTCGATATACCCACGACGTTCCGTAAGTGATAATAATATGGGAAGCTTCTTGTAATTGCAGTTTTGTAGATTTGATTATTGCATTTAAAGATGCTAATAATTCCACTTTATTTGAATTACTCAAATCAGAATGCACATCAAAACAATGCCAGCATTCATTGTGAAAAAAGATATCGTTATCCGTAAATTGCTTTTCGGAAACAGCAAAATCAATTAGCTTTTCAATTGCCAACGGATGGAATAAAATCCCAACTGGGTTACAGCTATTTTGAAACTTAAAATAGTCCAGCTTCTCCGCCATATTTACTGCAAAACATGAACCCAAAGACACAATCTTTGAATTGTAATCTACTAGATGATTACTTTTAGGAATGGGTATTTGGGTTCTGAAGTTCATATTTATTTCTCGCAAAGTCGCAGAGACGCAAAGGTTACAGATTATTTACAATTCTTGTAATTCCGGTTTTAATTAGTGGTTCGTTGAAATTAATTAACAAGCCCAAATTTATTCCTGTAATTTTCAGATACGTTAAAAGTTGCTTCGGATGCACATTAGCAATTTGTTCAACTGATTTTATTTCTAAAATGACTTTATTTTCTACGATTAAGTCAGTTCTGAATCCAATATCTAATTTTACTTCATCCCAGACAACGGGAAGTGGTTTTTGACTTTCAACTAGTAGTCCTCTTTTCGTTAACTCATAAAACAAAATAGCTTCATAAACCGACTCTAATAAACCTGGGCCAAGCTTAGTGTGTATTTTGTAACAAACATCAACAACAATTTTTGAAATCTCGTTTTCAGTCATTTTTTTATTTCTCGCTAATATATTAAAAAATCTTGCAAAGTCGCAGAGACGCAAAATGTTAATAAATATTTTTCACTATTCTTCCCAAACACTTTCCTCTTTAGCATCTTTCAGACAGTCATTTTTTTTCTTCTCGGTAATTTATTAAAAAATCTCGCAAAGTCGCAGAGACGCAAAGCTATTGTTAACGGATATTTTCAGACATTTATCCACAAACACTTTGCGTCTCTGCGGCTTTGCGAGACAAAAAAACTTTACGAGACTATTACTTTACAAACTCAACAGCTTTCGCCAAAGCTTCCTGAATTCCTGCGACATTTTTCCCTCCTGCTGTCGCAAAAAATGGTTGTCCGCCTCCGCCACCTTGGATAAATTTACCCAATTCACGAACAACTTGTCCTGCATTTAGTTTTTTCTCAGCAACTAATTCTTTAGAAATATAACAAGTTAACATTGGTTTTTCTTCGTCGGCTGTAGCCAAAACAAGAAATACGTTATTCCCTAAATTTCCTAATTCATAAGCCAAATCCTTTGCTCCTTCCGGATTCAAATCGACTTGTTTCGCCAAGAATCGTACGCCGTTTATTTCCTGTATTTCAGCTATTAAACTCGCTTTCAAATTTTTAACTTTATCTTTTACCAAAGCCTCAATTTGCTTTGCCAATTTGGCATTTTCTTCTTGCATCGAATGAACGGCTTTCAAAATATCCTGAGGATTTTTTAACGCTATTTTTACTTCATTCAATGTGTTTTCATAGGATGCAAAATGTGTCTTAACAGCATCACTTGTAATGGCTTCGATACGACGAATCCCTGATGCAACCGCTCCTTCCGAAACGATTTTGAAATGCCAGATTTCAGCGGTATTTTTCACATGTATTCCACCGCATAATTCCATGCTTTCGCCAAATTTTATCGCACGAACATTATCCCCGTATTTTTCACCAAACAATGCCATTGCACCTTCTTCTAGAGCTTGTTGGATTGGAATGTTTCTTCTTTCAATTAATGGTAATTGCTCTTGAATTCTTTCGTTTACAAAATCCTCAACTTGTTGCAATTCAGATTCTGTCATTTTAGCAAAATGAGAAAAGTCAAAACGCAAATAGTTTGGATTTACTAACGAACCTTTTTGTTCTACGTGAGTTCCCAAAACACTCCTCAAAGCTTGGTGCATCAAGTGCGTAGCCGAGTGATTTCTGGAAGACAAACTTCTCAAATCTTGATTTACTTTAGCAGCAAAACCAGCGTTTAAATTTTCCGGTAATTTTTTTGCAAAATGCAAAATCAGGTTATTTTCTTTTTTAGTGTCGATAATTTCGATGGTTTCATTTGCCGAAACCAACGTCCCTTTATCACCTACCTGCCCTCCTCCTTCTGGATAAAATGGCGTATTATCTAAAACGATTTGGTATAAAATCCCGTCTTTTTTACTGTCGACTTTACGGATACGAGTAATTTTCACGTCATTTTTTGTTAGATCATAACCTACAAATGTTTCAACATTTCCTGGAATCAATACAGACCAGTCTTCGGTAGAAACTTCTGATGCGGCACGCGAACGCGCTTTTTGTTCTTGCATGGCAGTGTTAAAACCAGCTTCGTCCAATTCGAATCCTTTTTCTCTAAGAATCAATGCAGTTAAGTCAATTGGGAATCCAAAAGTATCGTATAATTCAAATGCTTTTGTTCCAGAAACAGTTGCTCCTTTAGTTTCGGCAACTACATTTTCTAATAATTGCAATCCTTGGTCTAAAGTTCTCAAGAAAGAAGCTTCTTCTTCACGAATCACATTAGTAACCAATTGTTGTTGCAATTTGATTTCTGGGAAAAATTCACCCATTTGATTGGCCAAAACGGCTACCAATTGATTAATAAAAGGTTCCTTTGTATTCAAGAAGGTAAATCCGTAACGAATGGCACGACGCAAAATTCTACGAATCACGTAACCAGCGCCTGTGTTTGACGGCAATTGTCCGTCAGCAATAGCAAAAGCTACCGCACGAACGTGATCAACAACTACACGAATAGCAATATTGATTTTGTTTTGCTCTTCGCTGATATTTAAAACTTCGTTTGAAGTGTATTTTAATCCTGTAATTTGCTCTACTTTTTCAATAAGCGGCGTAAAAACATCGGTGTCATAATTAGAGGTTTTTCCTTGTAATGCCATGCATAAACGCTCAAATCCCATTCCTGTATCAACGTGTTTCGCCGGGAGTTTTTCAAGAGAACCGTCCGCTTTACGGTTGAATTCCATAAATACGTTGTTCCAAATTTCCACTACTTGCGGATGGTCGTTATTCACCAAACTCTTTCCAGAAACTAAAGACTTTTCTTCTTCTGAACGTAAATCAACGTGAATTTCAGAACAAGGACCGCACGGACCTTGATCTCCCATTTCCCAGAAGTTGTCTTTCTTGTTTCCAAGAATGATTCGGTCTTCGTCAATCAACTCTTTCCAAATATCCCATGCTTCTTGGTCGAATGGTACGTTTTCTTCTTCATTTCCTTCAAAAACGGAAACGTATAAGTTTTCTTTTGGAATTTTATAAACCTCCGTCAAAAGTTCCCAAGCCCAGTTGATGGCTTCTTTTTTGAAATAATCACCAAAAGACCAGTTCCCCAACATTTCAAACATGGTATGGTGGTAGGTATCAAAACCAACATCCTCTAAGTCATTATGTTTTCCTGAAACACGAAGACATTTTTGTGTGTCGGCAATTCTATTGCTTTTTGGCGTGGCATTCCCAAGGAAATATTCTTTGAACTGGGCCATTCCTGAGTTGTTGAACATCAAGGTTGGATCATCTTTTAGAACTATGGGTGCTGATGGAACGATTAAGTGTCCTTTTGAAGCGAAAAAATCCAGAAATTGTTTACGTACGTCTTGTGATGTCATTTTTATTGTTTGTTCGGTTATTTGTTAATTTGGTTAATCGGCTAAATCGCATAAACGAATAACCAAATTAACAAATTAACATTTTTTTGCCCCAGATAGAAGTGAAAAGCTTCGCGGTTTTGAAATTTATTTTTTCTTGAGATGGCAGAGCGACCGTAGGAAGCTCCTGCTGGCTCATAAGAAAAAAAGATTTCAAGACGAGAACTTGCAGCGAATAGCTGGAATAGGCACATTATATTATTTATTCCTGAAAAAAGGGTTGAACAAATGAAACATTTATTAAATTTGTTCGACTAACCTTTTACGAGGTGCAAAAATAGGGTATTTTAAAATATGGCGAAAGTAAAATATTATTACGATTCCGAAAATCTAGCATACCGAAAAATAAAAGTAAGAAAAAGAAAGAAATTTGGTGTTGCAGCCCTATTTTTAGTGGCATCGGCTTTGTTTGGATTTTTGTGTTTCATTGTATTATTGAACACTCCTTATTTTGAAACGCCAAAAGATCGTTTGCAAGCGCGCGAAATTGACAATTTGAAGTTGAATTTTGCTATTTTAAATAAAAAAATGGATCAGGTTGATGATGTCGTTGAGGCTATTGAGGATAGGGATAATAATATATATCGTGTATATTTTAACACCTCAGCAATTCCGGACTCGGTAAGAAAAGCAGGTTTGCCGGGAATAAATAGGTACAAGGCTTTACAGGGTTATGATAATTCCCAACTAGTAACTAATACGACTAAAAGAGTTGACATGCTGTCGAAAGAATTAGCAATTCAGTCGAAATCACTGGATGTCATTTTAAATTTAGCCAAAGCTAAAAACAAACTGTTGGCTGCGATCCCTGCCATTCAACCTGTAAGGAACGAGAATTTAAAACGTTTGGCTTCCGGTTTTGGGTACCGTACAGATCCTTTTACAAAGGCAAGAAAAATGCATGAAGGAATGGATTTTTCGGCAAATGTAGGAACTCCTATTTATGCGACTGGCGATGGAGTAGTCAAAAATGCAGATAACAATACGTCGGGATTTGGAAATCACGTTGTAATTAGACATGGATACGGATACGAAACACTATACGCGCATTTAAGTAAATATAATTGTAGAGCAGGACAAAGAGTAAAACGCGGTGACATTATAGGTTATGTAGGCAGCACCGGAAGATCTGAAGGTCCACATTTGCATTACGAAGTGCACAAAGACGGAAATGTCGTGAATCCGCTCAATTTTTATTACGGAAATATTTCGGCAATTGAGTATGTTGCCATTTCAAAATTAGCGAACCAGGAGAATCAATCATTAGACTAATACAAAAATAGTATTTAGTATTCGGTTCGCAGTGTTCAGATAAAAGATCATAAAATACTATTCAGTGACAATTCAACTGGACAAAAAATAAAAAACAGATATGCATATTGAATTATCTAAAGACAAAAGATATTACAGCATTGGCGAAGTAGCCAAAGCATTTGATGTGAATGCCTCGCTAATCCGTTTTTGGGACAATGAATTTGACATTCTGAAGCCTAAAAAGAACGCTAAAGGCAATCGAATGTTCACCCCTGAAGATGTGACTAATTTACAACTCATCTTCCACTTAGTAAAAGAAAGAGGTTTTACTCTGGAAGGTGCCAAAACGCATTTAAAAGAAGGTCAGAAGAAAACCTTGGATAAATTTGAAATTATTCGAAAACTGGAAACAATACGAACACAATTAACAAATATTAAAAATCAACTGTAGCATTCTGATTACAGATGAACGATTTTCAAATTGCAGATTTTATATAAATAAATACTAAACTTTAAATTAAAAAAAAATGGATTTTAAAAAATTTTTACCTTGGATTATCGCAGTAGTTGTAATTATTGGAATTTATGGCTGGGTTAAAGGAATTAACAATACGGCAGTAACTTTAAATCAAAATGTTGAACAATCTTGGGGAGATGTGCAAACAGCCTACCAAAGAAGAAATGACTTAATTGGAAACTTGGTGAACACCGTAAAAGGAGCTGCTGATTTCGAAAAATCAACCTTGACTGCAGTAATTGAAGCACGTGCCAAAGCGACCTCAACTACAATTGACCCAACAAATATTACGCCTGAAAAATTAGCAGAATTCAATAAAGCGCAAAGCGGTGTTAGCAGTTCATTATCTCGATTATTGGTTACAGTAGAACAATATCCTGATTTGAAAGCCAATCAAAATTTCTTAAAACTGCAAGATGAATTGGCTAGTACTGAAAATCAAATTCTAACGGCTAGAACTCGTTTTAACGAAGCGGTAAAACCATACAACTCACACATTAAAACGTTCCCAAATTCTTTATTTGCTGGTCTGTTCGGTTTCAAAGAAAAAGCATATTTTAACTCTGTTGAAGGTGCAGACAAACCTGTTGAAGTAAAATTCTAAAGGTAACTTTTTAGGAGGAAAAAATAAATTTAATTTTAAGAGACAACCTTTAAAAATAAAAGATTTTTGATTGCAGATTAAAAAATTCTGAAATCAAAAATCTTTAATCTTAACTCAAAAATATTCCAATGTCAAAAGTAGAAGGTTTTTTAACCCAAGAAGAAGAACAAGCAATTATTGAAGCTATTCGCGTGGCTGAAAAAAATACTTCTGGCGAGATTAGAGTACATATAGAAAAAACAACTTCCGAAGAACCTTTTGACAGGGCTTTGGAAGTTTTTCATGAACTCAAAATGGACGAAACCCAGCTTCAAAATGGCGTTTTGATTTATCTTGCTATTGCCGATAAAAGATTTGTGATTTGCGGAGACAAAGGAATAAATGATCTTGTTGCAGATGATTTTTGGGAAACCACAAAAGAAATTATGAAAAACCATTTTAAAAACGGAAATTTCAAACAAGGACTTATTGATGGGATTTTAATGGCTGGCGAACAATTACAGAAATATTTCCCTTGGCTGGAAGGCGACACAAATGAATTATCAAACGAAATATCTAGAGGATAATGCTATTACAAAAAAAGAACACCCAAATTTTCCTGAAGCTATTAGTTTTTTTATTATTCACACAAATTAGTTTTGCGCAATTTACTATTCCTGAAAAACCAACTTCACAGACTTCTGTTTACGATTATGCGAATGTTTTAAGCGCGACAGAAAAAACACAGTTGGAAGAAAAGCTGATTAAATATTCTGATTCTACCACCACTCAAATTGTGATAGTAACCGTAGAAAGCCTCAAAGGAGAAGATGTAAGTCAATTAGCAACAAAATGGGCGCAAACTTGGGGCATAGGTCAGGCAAAAGAAGACAACGGTGTCATTATTTTATTGGCTAAAGGCGAAACTAAAATTGCAATAAATCCAGGTTACGGATTAGAAGATCGACTGACAGCCGGTATTGGGGGAGAAATAATCCGAAACATTATTATTCCTGAATTTAAAGCAGGAAGTTATTACAACGGGCTTGATAAGGGAACGGATGCTTTATTTGATGTTTTTAAAGGAAAATATAAAGGCGAGCGTGTTAAAAAAACCAAAGATAAAGGATTTCCCATCTTACCATTAATTGTTATTGTCATTATTATACTGGTGCTGATATCTCGAAACAAAGGTAGTGGTGGAAATTCTGGTAACAGCGGCAGTGGTGTAGGCTCAAGTCTACTGGATATCATTATTCTAAGCAGCCTTGGCAGAAACAGTGGCGGAGGTGGTTTTGGCGGCGGTTCCTCTGGTGGTGGATTTGGCGGAGGAGGTTTCGGCGGTGGATTTGGTGGCGGAGGCTTCTCTGGTGGCGGATCAAGTGGAGATTGGTAATATTCAGTTTGCATATTTATCAAAAAGAACCGAGATTCAAAAAAACAAAAGCTCTTTTTAATATTTGTCATTCCTACTCTATTCAAAAAACATAAATCAATTACAGTAAATGCTTTCACATAAAGCCAAATATGCACTAAAAGCGTTACTGTTTTTAGCGCAACAAGACGAAAATCACATTTCAAGAACGATCGAAATCGCTGAAGCTGCTAATATTCCAAAAAAGTTTTTGGAGCAGATATTATTGGACTTAAAGCGTGGGCATTTTGTAGGAAGCAAACAAGGGAAATTTGGCGGTTATTATCTTTTAAAATCTAAAAACGACATTACTTTAGCCGACATTCACAGGCTTTTTGATGGCGCAATCGCATTGCTTCCATGTGCATCCCTAAATTTTTACGAGCGTTGTTCTGATTGCACAAGTGAGTCTGAATGTCTGTTACGACATGGACTTATGACTATTAGAGACGAGACTTTAAAAGCTATGCAAGGAATAACTATAGCTTCATTAGTGAAAAAATAAAAAAATATTTTTTAAACTCTACTAATTTTATAGAATTAGTTATATATTTGCCGTGAATTTAATAATTAATTAACAATCCAAATTTAAACATATGAAAACGTATGTAAGCACGTTCGTTATTTTAAATGAACAAAAAGGAAATAAACAACTAATTGCAAATAAAGAAAAGAGTAATCAAATGATGTATATGTGTCAGTAAAAAAAATTTAATTTAAACTCTACTAATTACATATAATAAACATACAATGAAAACAATTTATACGAAAGCAATTAAAACACTATTATTACTATTCATATCCTCTTTATCTTTTGCACAAACTGCGGTTACAGGTATAGTGACAAATAGCCAAAATATACCTTTAGAAGGTGCAAATGTGATATTAAAAGGCACTAGATATAATTCAACTACAGATGTCACCGGAAAATTTACTGTTGATACACAAGAAAAAATTCCTTTTCCTCTGATCATACAATACGTAGGATATCAATCTAAAGAAGTTACAATAACTGAACTAAGAGATACGCCATTAGAAATAATCCTTTCGGAGGAGAATCAACTTATTGAAGTAGTCATCACATCCAGACGTAGAATTGAAAAAGCACAGAACGTTCCCATTCCAATTTCAGTAGTAAGCGGAAAACAAGCTGAGGAAGCTGGCGCTTTCAACGTGAACCGTTTGAAGGAATTAGTGCCGTCCGTTCAATTATATTCTTCAAATCCAAGAAACACAACTATCAATATTCGCGGTCTGGGTTCCACTTTTGGACTTACCAATGATGGAATAGACCCCGGAGTTGGATTTTACGTCGACGGCGTTTATTACGCTCGTCCTGCAGCTACAACATTAGACTTTATTGACATCGACCGAATTGAAGTATTACGTGGACCACAAGGAACCTTGTTTGGTAAAAACACCACTGCAGGGGCCTTTAACGTAACCACTCGCAAACCTAGTTTTACTTCAGGCGCTAACTTTGAGGTTAGCTTTGGAAATTACGGATTTCTTCAGGCTAAAGCTTCTATTACGGGAGCATTAAGTAAAAAATTTGCAGGGCGCTTATCTTTTTCAGGAACGCAGCGGGATGGTTTAATTGAAAATGTAGCAACCGGAAAATCAGTAAACGATCTGAATAATCAAGGAGTTAGAGGGCAGTTGCTTTATAAACCAACAGAAAATACGGATATCACACTAGCAGCAGATTTTTCGCGTCAACGTCCAGATGGATATGCGCAAGTAATTGCTGGTGTTGCCCCAACGAAACGTGCCGCTTACCGTCAATTTAACCAGATTATTGCTGATTTAAACTATAGTCTTCCAAGCCAGAATGCATTCGACCGTAAAATTGACCATGATACTCCTTGGCGTTCAGGACAAGATTTAGGCGGTATATCATTAAATATGGAAACTAAAATTGGAGAAGGAACTCTTACCTCAACTTCAGCTTGGCGTTATTGGAATTGGGATCCATCCAATGATAGAGATTTCACAGGACTTCAAGTACTTAAACTATCACAAGCTACATCAAAACACCAACAATGGTCGCAAGAGGTACGTTATGCAGGAGATTTCTCCCGCAGATTAAGTGGTGTAATTGGTATATTCGCTATCGGACAGGAACTTAAAGCAGATCCTATCCAGATTGAAGAAGCAGGTTTGGCACAATGGCGCTTTTCTCAAGATACACCAAACGATTCCAATGGTTACTCCTTATGGCAGACGCCTGGCCTTTTAGACGGATACGGAATCAAAACCAAAAATACACTCAACACATTCAGCGGGGCAATATTTGGTCAACTTGATTGGGAAATTACAGAAGGTCTTCACTTATTGCCTGGCCTTAGGTATAATTATGATCAGAAAAAATTAGACTATAGTAGAGAAACCTACGGAGGTCTTCAAACAACCGATCCAGCTTTACTTGCCTTGAAAAAGAAGGTTTATTCAAATCAGGCTTTCAAAGTGGATGTAGACGACACCAACTTTTCAGGAAATTTGACATTGGCTTACAAAGCTTCTGATCGTATCAATACTTTTGCAACTTATGCGCGAAGCTACAAACCTGTAGGTGTTAATGTAGGTGGAATTCCTACCGATGCCAATGGACCGATATTAGCACTTGCCGAAATAAAACCGGAGGAAGTAAATCATCTTGAAGTTGGAGTGAAAACCTCCCCTTTTGACCGTACTATATTGAATGTGACACTTTATAATACAGATATCAAAAACTTTCAGACATTAGTCCAAAGTCCTGACGTGAGTCTAAATCGCGGATATCTTGCTAACGCAGAAAAAGTACGTGTACGCGGCGCTGAACTTGACGCTAGTGTTGCTGTCAACAAATACTTGTCGTTCAACGGTGCGGTATCTTACACTGATGGTAAATATGTTTCTTTCAAGAATGCACCGTTGCCACTAGAGGAAACGGGATTAAAAGATGCAAATAATAATTCAATCTATGCTAAGGATATTTCGGGTGGTGCCCTTCCTGGCGTATCAAAATGGGCAGGATCTTTAGGTGGTGAAATCTCTGATTCAGGTAAATTCTTTGGTAATGTTGGGAAGTTTTTCTTCGCTTTAGATAGCTATTATCGCTCTTCTTTTTCTTCGAGTGCATCTCCATCAAAATATTTAGTGGTAGATTCATACGCCTTACTTAATGGTCGTGTCGGTTTCCGTGCTTCAGAAGGTTTATCTTTTTACTTATGGGGACGTAACCTATTGAATAAGGATTATTTTGAACAATTATTACCTGCGGGCGGTAATGCCGGACAATATGCTGGTGTATTAGGAGATCAAAGAACGTATGGCATCACTTTGAGATATTCATTATAAAAAACTTTCAAAAAATTAAAATTTGAAACATCACTCTTAAAACTTAGATTTTAAGGTGCTGTTTTCTTTTTTCTAAAACATTATTAAACTGATATAATAAAATATTTCTTAAAAACACTAAACAATACCTATAGGATTTATAGACTTTATGTAAATTTGCAAAAATTGAAGTAAAGCTCCGTGAAAAAATTTAGAGTCATTTTATTCTTACTCCTGTGTGTTCTTTGCCAAGCGCAAACGGAGGAAAAAAATATAGATCATCAAAGTATTCTTTGGACTCGCTATTACAATCAATTGCTGCTAACCGAAAAATGGTCTTTGCATTCTGAATTTGACAACCGACTTTTTCTAAAACCAATGCAAGAAAATTTATATGTCATGCGAATTCAAGCTCGCTATAAAATTAATGAAAGTTTAGAGACAGGTGCTGGCTTTGCTTATTTTTCTGTTGATACACAATTACCTGAAATTAATCCTGATTACAATACCCCTGAATATAGAGGACAACAGGATCTTACTTGGAAATTAAAAGTTAATACGGTAACGCTGATGCAACGTTTTCAATTGGAAGAGCGATTTATTCATAATGCTAATAAAGAAGAGCTGCTCTCTGGCACTACATTTTTTTGGAGATTCAGATACAGACTCCAAGGTGACTATGCTTTTTGGAAAAAAGAAAAACAATTGTTAAAAGCCATACTGTCTGATGAGATAATGTTCAATTTTGGAAAAAAAATAATTAAAAACACTTTTGATCAAAATAGAATTTATGCTGCCATACATTATGGCCTCAATAGCCATTTGGCATTCGAACTCGGTTACCTAAACAGTTTCCAAAGAAGAAGCAATGGAATCGATTATTTCAACAGAGACATTATCCGCTTCAGCATTTTTCATAAAATTAAAATCGCAAAAAAAGTATAAACAATATTTATAATTTGCTACAATTAAATAATTATAGATATTTTAAGTATTGATTATAAGTACTTTAACTTGTTTTTTAAATTTCGAGGCGTAACTTTAATAAAAAGATACAGCCATGAAAAATTTCGCAATCAAACTCGTGTGGTTTACCACCATTTATGTTTTTGTATTTGCCGGTTTATGTCAAACTAATGTTTCTTTATCGGTAATAACGACCCTGTATTGCATTGGTATACCGTTAATCTTGTATATGGTATATACCGTTTTGCATGATGATTATAATACAATAAAAACTTTTAAGGATTGGTATGGTGACCATCCTATGGAAACTTTAGAAGAAGAAGAAGAACAGTAATATCCTCTAAAATCGATTTAAACAAAAAAAATCCCAATTTCTCGGGATTTTAAATTCTATGAATATCAATCTGTACTACTAAAATTCAACATTATCTCACCTTGCTTTTCAACACAAAATGATGCAGCATTTTAGGAAAAAATCGTTTTAAATAAATGCCTAAAACCTCTTTTCCTCCAATATAGGCTTCAAACTTTTTGGATTCAACGGCGTTGACTAATTTTTTAACAAAAGCAGCCGTTGGCATACCATTTAAAGTAGCTTCATCGTCTGTATTTTGTTTAGACCCATCAGCAGTAAGTGCATTTATAGCCACATTAGTTTGGATAAAACCCGGACAAATTAAGGTGACATTGACGTAATCTTTTTGATGTTCCATCCTTAGTACGTCAAAAAAGCCATGCAAAGCATGTTTCGCACCACAATAGCCCGAACGATATGGCGAACCAAACTTCCCCATCAAACTGGTTACAGTAACAAAATGTCCTTTCTGATTTTTGATAAAATGAGGTAACAAGGCTTTTGTGACAGCAACAGTTCCCAAATAATCAACTTCAATAAGTTTTTTATCCACCTCAAAATCAGTATCGACTAAAAGCGAACGTTGACTAACTCCGCCGTTATTTACAAGAATATCAATTTTTCCGAAAAAAGAAATGGCCCTTTCAACATGTTCTTTAGCATTATCAAAGTCCGTTAAATCAAAAGGGAAAATCATAACGTCCGAACTTGAACACCTAGATTTTACAGATTCTAAAGCTTTTATATTACGTGCCGAAAGAATGAGTTTACAATTCCTAAGAGCCAATTCATAAGCCAAAGCCTCTCCTATTCCGCTTGAAGCTCCAGTAATCCAAACAACTTTGCCATTTATTGCACTCATTTTTTTCATAAAAATAAAAAAAGTTTATCGAGCTTTTACAAACTCAATAAACTTTCTAGTATAATTATGGAAATAAAGACTATTTCTCTCTGATATAAATATCTATTGGCACTCCTGAAAAGTCCCAGTTTTCTCTAATTTTATTTTCCAGATAACGTTTGTAAGGCTCTTTTACATATTGTGGCATATTGGCAAAAAACACAAATTGTGGTGTTGGAGTTGGCAATTGCATACAATATTTAATTTTTACATATTTCCCTTTTGTTGCTGGCGGTGGGTATGCCTCAATAACTTTCAACATAAATTCGTTGAATTTTGAAGTTGCAATACGCTGTTGTCTGTTTTCAAAAACTTTCACTGTTGCTTCTAATGCTTTCAATAAACGTTGTTTCGTTAAAGCCGAAACAAAAAGAATAGGCACATCCGTAAATGGCATTAATTCTTCTCTGATTTTCGCTTCATAATCACGAGTTGACATCGTTTCTTTTTCGACTAAATCCCACTTATTTACTAAAATGACAACACCTTTACGGTTTTTCTCAGCCAACCAAAAAATACTTTGATCCTGCCCTTCAAATCCACGAGTGGCATCAATAATCAAAATACAAATATCAGCATGCTCAATAGCACGAACAGAACGCATTACTGAGTAAAACTCTAAATCTTCCTTTACTTTAGCTTTACGACGAATTCCTGCCGTATCAACTAAGTTAAATTCGAAACCAAAACGGTCAAATTTGGTATCAATAGAATCGCGGGTTGTTCCTGCAATGTCTGTAACAATATAACGTTCTTTACCAATTAAAGCATTGATAAAGCTCGATTTTCCTGCATTAGGACGTCCTACAACCGCAAAACGAGGCAATGTAACTTCTTCCTGAGTTGGCTCTGGTTTTATAGGAAAAGCATCAATCAATGCATCCAATAAATCTCCAGTTCCACTTCCTGAAATACTAGCAAATGTGTAATATTCACCTAAACCAAGGTTATAAAACTCAATAGCATCTTTTTCACGCATTGCATTATCCACCTTGTTTACAGCAAGTAAAACCGGTTTAGTCACCTTACGCAACAATCTTGCAACAGCATCATCCATAGGAGTAATCCCTTCTTCCACATCAACCACAAAAATGATAACATCAGCTTCATCAATAGCAAGTTCCACCTGTTTACGGATTTCTCCTTCAAAAACATCATCAGAACCACGTACATATCCGCCGGTATCAATTACAGAAAACTCTTTTCCGTTCCACTCGCTTTTACCATAGTTTCTATCTCGGGTCACCCCAGATACTGAATCTACAATAGCTTCTCTTCTTTGTATCAGCCTATTAAAAAGGGTTGATTTCCCTACATTAGGTCTTCCTACTATCGCAACAATGTTATTCATAATACTAAATTCAAATATTTTGCAAAGGTAGTGTTTAATACCATGATTATCAATTTTTTTGGTATATTAGCAACACCTTATCATTTAATTCTTACAATAATATTATTATGGATAACAATAATGAACTAAGACTCCGCCTCCGATTTTACAGAGATGTTCCTGAAAACGTTGACAGTTTGTGCCTTAAATTCAAAAATCATACCAATAGAATCTCCGACGATTATGCAATCAAAATCGAACGATCTCATATTTGGCTTGATATAAAAGGGCCAAAAAAAGCGTACTATTCCCCTCACTTGCACTTACAACTCGAACCTAAGAGCGACACGGAAACTCACATAAGAGGTTTATTTGGTCCTGACCCAACTTTATGGACCTTTTTCATGTTTCTTCATTTTATAATTGCCGGTGTATTTATAATTTTTGCCGGAATAGCTTATTCTGATTATATTTTAAAAAACTCCGTAACATTTGATTTGACAGTCATGGCATTAATGGTTTTCTCCTGGTTTTTATTGTATCTGATTGCAAAGCAAATTCGGCAAAATGGCAATAATCAAATGAATGAACTAGAAAATTTATTTTTAAAAATTATAAAATCTTAATTTTTATCAGGAGCAATTCCAGCACTTCACTGCAACTCCTCGTTCGAAAAGCTTTTTTTCTAATGCGTTTTCAGGAGCTTCCTTTGGTCGCTCTAAAAACACAAGAAAAAATAGCGTTCTCACTCCGGGGTTTCCATTTCGATCTGGGCTAAAAAAAAAATCAATACCGGAAAATGAATTCCAATATTGATTTTAAAAATTTTAATTTGTTTAGGATTTACTGGTTGTAACCAAAACGCTTCAACATATTTGCGTTGCTTCTCCAGTTTTTATTCACTTTCACGTACAACTCAATATGGATTTGTTTTCCAAAGAATTTTTCTAAATCGGTGCGGGATTCCATTCCTACTTTTTTCAAAGCAGCTCCTTTATGCCCAATAATGATTCCTTTTTGAGTTTCACGTTCCACCATAATCAAAGAACGGATTCTGATTATGTTCTCGTCTTCAAAAAACTCTTCTGTAACAATTTCTACAGCGTATGGAATTTCTTTGCTGTAATTCAATAATATTTTCTCACGGATTGTTTCATTAACAAAGAAACGTTCCGGTTTATCTGTTAACTGATCTTTTGGGTAATACGCAGGAGATTCCGGTAACAATTCTATTATTCTTCCAAAAACTTCTGGTACATTAAAATTCTGTAAGGCTGATATTGGGAAAATTTCTGCATTAGGCACTTTCGCCGCCCAAAAAGCAACTTGCTCCTCTAATTGCACTTGGTTTGAAGTATCAATTTTGTTCAATAAAAGAAGAACTGGGATTGTAGCGTGAATAATTTTATTAAAAAAAGCTTCGTCTTTCAAGTCCTGCTCCCCTATTTCAACCATATAAATCAAGACATCAGCATCTTCAAAAGCTGATTTAACGAAATTCATCATCGATTCCTGCATTTCATACGCAGGTTTGATGATTCCTGGCGTATCCGATAAGATCATTTGAAAATCTTCACCGTTTACAATTCCAAGAATTCTATGACGAGTTGTTTGTGCTTTAGATGTAATAATTGACAATCGTTCTCCGACAAATGCATTCATTAATGTTGATTTCCCAACGTTTGGATTCCCTATGATATTTACAAAACCTGCTTTATGTGACATTTTTATTATAATTTATTGTGCAAAGGTAGTTATATCAAGTCAATAGATGAAATAAAACATTTTTAAAAAAATTTATTGGAAATACAGAAATTCGTTGTACATTTGCACCCGAAACAACGCGGGATAGAGCAGTAGGCAGCTCGTCGGGCTCATAACCCGAAGGTCACAGGTTCGAGTCCTGTTCCCGCTACTAAGAATTTTATTGAAATTACAAACGCACATCGCGGGATAGAGCAGTAGGCAGCTCGTCGGGCTCATAACCCGAAGGTCACAGGTTCGAGTCCTGTTCCCGCTACTAGAAAAGCTTCAGAGAAATCTGAAGCTTTTTTTATGCAACAAACTTAAGGTTGAGACGTTACTAATAATTGAACGGTACAAAACATATAAAATGAAATTACCTCCCTACGACTTTTATCCAAGCATTTCAGACGAAAAAATAGTGTTGCGTCAAATTCTGGCTTCAGACATTCAAGACGTTATAGAACTTTCATTTTACAACTCCATTCAAGCAAAGACAATTGAAGAAGCAACTGAAATGCAAAAGAAAATTGACATAGATTATGAGTCCGGTAATTCTATTCACTGGGGCATTGTAGAAAAATCGACAAATAATATTGTAGTGACTTGTGGTTATTATCGTGGCCTTGATAAAGGAATTGGTGAACTTGGTTGCGTTTTATTACCTCAATATAGAGGAAAAGGTTTTATGTCACTTGCTATGCAATTGGCTCTTAACTTCGGACTGGACACAATAGGGATAAAATGCGTTAAGGCAATTACAACTAAACAAAACGAGAAAGCAAAACAACTTCTTAAAAGACTAAACTTTATTAAAATTGCTAACTTACAAGACAACGAGATTGAATATGAACTAAAGTTGAAAGTATAATAGCAGAAATTTGGATCTTATCAAATTATAATTAGTCTGCATTCTGTTCAAAACCTGTTATAAAAACAAAGCTACTTTTAACTATTATTCAACAAAAAAGCCTGTAAGGCATAAATACTTTACAGGCTTCAAACAACTAAATTAATTAAAACTTACTTAAAAAAACTAAAAATTATTAAATCTAATTACTACGAAAACAAGGTTATTTTAACTTCTATTAATCTTCGGAAACTATCGCTTTATCTTTATCTTGATTTACATCTAATAAAACTGTAGCGCCATTATTATTCAACATAGTCATGTTTAGCGTATCTAACTGTACCAAGTTTTTGGACACTTTTCCGTAAAACAAATTATACGAAATATTCATTTCCTTCAAATTATTCAATTTCCCAAGCTCCACTGGAACTTCGCCAATCATTTTATTGTCAAATAAACTTAGGTTCTCAAGAGACTTCAAATTTGCAACTTCAGGTCCCAATTCACCAATAAGTTTATTACTGTTTAAAAGCAATGTTTTCAATGATTTCACACTATATAATGAACTTGGTATTTGACCGGTAATTTCATTATTAAATAAAGAAAGAACTTCTAAATTTTTCAAGTTTCCTATTTGTTCAGGCAATTCACCTGAAAGACCGTTCATATATAGCGCTAACTCTTGTAATTTATTCATTTTACAAACAGAGACCGGAATAGCTCCTGTTAAACTATTAAACGAGATATCTAGTATTTTAAGTTCTTTTAAATTCCCAACAATTGAAGGTATTTCTCCAGATAAATGATTTTTATGCAAATCTAATTCTTGCAAACTAACAAGCTCAGCAATATCATAAGGAATTTCACCAACCAAATTATTATTGGCCAAATTTAGTGAAACCACTTTTTCATCTTGTAATTTAACTCCATACCAAGTAGAAACGGGCTTTGATAAATCCCATTTTGTTACCCATTGACTTCCATTTGTTTTTTCGTATAATTTCACTAATGCATTTCTCTCTGAAGGAGCAACATTAGCCAATATTGAAAAGGAAAACAAAAGGGTTAAAAATAGAGTAGTTATATTTTTCATAAGTAGAAATTTTAACTTTTTACATATCTAAATTTACATACTATTCTCATCAACGACAAATATAATCGACGAAATACATGTAATCATAAGTTACATACCTTAATTTCCTACAAAATTATAAAAATTTTTCTATAATAAAATTTATTATATTTGATTAACTAACCTTTAAAATTAATTTTATGGAAATGAATTTTTATGCTCTATTAGTTGCGGCTTTTTCAACGCTTGTTATTGGATTTATTTGGTATAACCCAAAAGTGTTTGGAACAATCTGGATGAAAGAATCTGGAATGACCGAAGAAAAAATGAAAGGAAGCAATATGCTTCTTACTTTTGGAGTATCATTTATTTATGCCTTGTTAATCAGTTTTATGCTGCAAATCATTACAATCCATCAAACGGGTGCTTTAGGAATGGTGGGAGGAGATGCCAGCATTGCCAAACCCTCTTATGTCGCTTTTATGGCCGATTATGGAATGGCTTTTAGAACCTTTAAACATGGTGCTTTGCACGGATTTTTGGCAGGATTATTTTTAGCCTTACCATTAATTGGAACAAATGCATTGTACGAAAGAAGAAGTTTTAAATATACGCTGGTAACCGGAGGTTTCTGGATAGTATGTTTTATGATTATGGGCGGAATCATATGTGCCTGGAAATAGAAAAATAGTTAAAGTAATCTCGTGCTCTTTTTACAAGAGGACGAGATTTTTTATTTGTACTACTCATAGTTTTGTTGATCAAAAATCATATATCAGCAATTTTTATTATCTTAATGCTTTATATAAAATCTCCACAGGATGCAGAGCCTCTCTACCTGTACCATCAGAAATTTGATGACGGCAACTGGTACCTGACGCAGAAATTAAAGTTGTTTTTTCTTCGGATCTAATTGTAGGGAACAAAACGAGTTCTCCAATATTCATAGAAATTTCATAATGCTCTTTTTCATACCCAAAAGACCCCGCCATACCACAACAGCCGCTTGGAATATTTAAAACTTTATAATTTACAGGAAGAGATAATATTTTTTTTAATGGCACCAATGATGACAATGCTTTTTGAAAACAATGTCCATGCATCCTAATACGCTCTTCATTGTCAGTAAACAAATTTGATGTAATTCTGCCTGCTTCTGTTTCGTTTGCTAAAAACTCCTCTATCAAAAACGTACGCTTCGCTATTTCTTGCGCTTTTATTTTTAAATTTCCTCTACATAAATCTGGATATTCATCTCTAAAAGTTAAAATAGCCGACGGTTCTATTCCTATCAAAAAAGCATTATCGGGCAAATTTTGACTAACGGAGACCACGTTTTTCTCGGCAATTTCTCGAGCTTTTTTTACCATACCTTTAGATAAGTACGTTCTTCCGCTGATTCCTATTGATGGTATTTCTACCTTATAACCTAACCGATTTAGTAATTTAACTGCAGTCTGACCAATAGCAACATCGTAAAAATTCAAAAATTCATCGTTGTACAAGTACACGGTTGGTTTATCAAAATTTCCTACCTGTGAATAGGTTTTCATCCATTTTGAAAAGGTGATTTTGTGCATCATTGGCAAATTACGTTCGTTAGAAAAACCGGTCATTTTCTTTATTACAGTTCCAACAAAACCTTTTGTAGAAAAATTATAAGCTGCCGGAATACTAGAAAATAATTTATTAATCACTGGTGTATTACCAATTAATCTTGAACGGAATTTTATTCCGTTTTTATCATAATATTGCTGCAGGGTTTCCGCTTTTAATTTTGCCATATCTACATTCGAAGGACATTCAGACTTGCAACCTTTACAACTTAAACACAAATCTAAAACTTCCAACAACGCTTCACTATCAAATTTATTTTCCTTGTCAGAATGGGTTATCGTTTCGCGTAACATATTGGCTCGAGCGCGCGTAGTGTGTTTTTCGTTGCGCGTTGCCATATAACTCGGACACATCGTTCCGCCGCTCTTTTCGGTTTTTCGACAATCACCTGATCCGTTGCACATTTCAGCCGCTCGAAGTATCCCATTGTTTTCCGAAAAATCAAAATATGTTTCAGGCATAGGCGTTTCCTGCCCTGCAGTATAGCGCAATGAAGTATCCATAGGCGGAGTGTCAACAATTTTACCCGGATTAAAGACACCCCATGGATCCCATGTGAATTTTACCTCTTTAAACAGTTGGTAGATTTCGTCTCCCAGTATCAATGAGATAAACTCCCCTCGCAATCGTCCGTCCCCGTGTTCGCCACTCAACGACCCTTTGTATTTCTTAACTAAATGGGCAATATCTGTGGCAATGGTTCTAAAAAGCGCCGTTCCTTCTTGTGTCTTCAAATCAAGAATTGGGCGTAAATGAAGTTCACCCGTTGCTGCATGCGCATAATGTACGCAATGCAAATTTCGCTGTTTTAAAATGGCGTTAAAATCTTCAATAAAACCCGGCAAATCATTTACATCAACGGCTGTATCTTCTATTACCGCAACCGCTTTTGCGTCACCGGGAATATTAGACAATAATCCTAATCCTGCTTTTCTTAAATTCCAAACCTTAACCGTATCTTCTCCAAAAACAATTGGAAAATAATTACCCAAATTTTTGGTTCTCATTTGAGCCTCCATTTTGTGGGCTATTTCAATAATTTCTTCTTTAGAATCTCGCAAAAATTCTACAACCAAGATTGCTTTTGGATCGCCTTGCACAAAAAATCTGTTTTTGCTTTGTTCGATATTTTCTTTGGTACAGTCTAAAATATAGTGGTCTATCAACTCAATACTATCAGGTTGAAATTTTAAAGCTTCCAGATTTGCTATTAAAGATTCGTTGATACTATCAAAATGTATACAAACCAAGCCAGAAAAAGGTTTTAGTGCAGCAACAAGATTCAACTTAATCGCAGTAGAAAAAAACAAGGTCCCCTCCGATCCTGCAATTAATTTACAAAAATTAAATTTTTCCGTAAAGTTCCCAAATGGCATACTGTCTCCCAATAAATCAAGCGCATAACCTGTATTGCGACGTGGAATAGATTTTTTGGGATAGTTCTCATCAAATAATTTTCTGTTCTCTTCATTTGACAATATCGTTTTGGCCTGAAGGTAAATATTCTGCTCCAGCTGGCTTATTACATTAATACCATTGCATTTATCTTCAAATTCTTTGTTTGTCAAAGAATTAAATGTAACTTCATTTCCGTCAGCCAAAAAACCTTTAATTTCCAACAAATGTTCTCGTGTTGAACCATAAATTATTGACCGGGCACCACATGCATTATTCCCAACCATTCCGCCAATCATGCAGCGATTACTAGTTGAAGTTTCAGGTCCAAAAAATAATTGGTAGGGCTTCAAATAAAGATTCAACTCATCACGAATGACACCCGGTTGAACCCATACTGTTTTATTCGTTTCGTCTAAGGAAATAATTTTTGTGAAATGTTGCGAAATATCTACCACAATTCCGCTGCCCACCACTTGCCCAGCGAGTGATGTACCGGCAGCGCGAGGAATAACACTGACTTTATTTTCTCTGGCAAATTGAATTATCTTCTGAATGTCGTTTTGGGTTGATGGCATTGCCACTGCTAATGGCATTTCCCGATAAGCACTAGCATCTGTAGCGTATAGCGTGCGCATTGTTTTATCAAAAAATAATTCCCCTTCTAATTGACTCGCTAAACTTTGAAGATTCATTTGGTATTCTTTTTAATTTTCATATCACCTTTTTAGCGCTATGGCTAAAACTGGATAATTGAGTTTTATAATCAAAAAAGTTCTCTTGTAACGAAAAATTTTTACTATATCTTTTTAAATACAAGCAAAATATAAGGTTTTAACTCTGCAATTTGACATCCGTACTTTCAAATATTTTATCGGCAGAAGACGCAACAAATCCTTGATATAAATCTCCGTTTTTCATTGGATAGCGAAGTGCAAATTCATAATAACAAGAAGGTATTTCTTTAGTCCCTTCATCAAATTTGATAGCATTTAAATCGGCTAAAGTACTTGATTGTTCTAATAATTGCGCTGGAGTTCCTTTTATTTCTCCACCAGAAGCATTCATTCTCCAATTGCTTTCTTTTAAAAATGAATTTAATCCTTCTAAGTTGGAAAAATTTGTCAATGCATTTACATTAATTGTAAAATGGTTTGCTCTATAACCATATACATACATCCAAGCAGCATACTCCGATTCATCCAATAACGTGTTATAGGTTTCAAATGAATTTGCATTCCAAACCGCGCCACTTAACACTAAATCTTCCTTTTCAAAAACACTTTGATCGCAAGAATCCAAAAGTTCTTTAACAGATAATTGCAACTTCTGTGAACATTTTTCTAATTCTAACTCCGAAATAAAAATCCTAGGAGCAGATTTATCTGTCTCATGTTCATAATGCCTTGCAAACAATTTTTTTGATTCAAAAACATATTCACCTTTCGATACATATCCAGCTTTTACAAATGGTTTTTCTAGTACGGCAATATTCACGCGCGCATCATTAAACGTCCTGATCGCAATATGATCGTTTTCAATTTTCTCTCCTTTTTCTTCTAATAGGGAATGAATTTTCTTGGCTGACGGGGTAATACTAGTGTACTGTTCCCATAATTTCGATAGTAAAATATCTTTATTCATGATGCTAATATTGATTAGTAAATATGACACAAATTTACCTAGTATAGAATTACATTTACACTATATTAGCATTTTTATAAATTATATGACTATATAACCTGTTTAAAGTGTAAATTTGACAGTGAATTTATATTTTTTTTAATGGATTATAATCAAAACGTTTTTTTCTGTTTTAAAAGGCATACATTCGTTGGTAAAATATGCCGTTTTAAAACAGATAATTAATCAATATAAAGTCAATTTCAATTTTAATTTTCTAATAAAAAACAGTGTTATGGCTCGAAATAACCGCAATGAAAACATTGATTACATTAACCAACAGATCATTAAGATGCTAAGTGCAGATGGTAGAATTGCTTATTCTGAAATTGCCAAAGAATTAAAAATCTCCAATTCATTAGTACATCAGCGCATTCGAAAATTACAAGATTCAGGAATCATCAGCGGCTTTTCGGTTCAATTAAACCCTAAGGAAATTGGATACGAAACTATTACATATACCGGAATAGCCACTAAAGAAGCTCGATTTGCTTATTCAATAGCTGAAAAACTAAAAGAAATTCCAGAAGTAGTAGAATGTCATTTTGTATCTGGAAAATACGCACTATTTTTAAAAATTGTAGCTGCCAACAACGAAGAATTCAGAAAGGTACTTTATGAACAAATACACAATATTGAAGGTGTTGGCAGCACTGATTCATTCATTTCTTTTGGATCAGCTTTCCAAAAAAATATTTCATTATTCTAAAATATAGCTTACGATATCTTGTCAATCGCTTTTGCTAAGTCAAAATCTTTTTCAGTAACTCCATCGGCGTCGTGTGTATTCAATCGAATTGACACTTTATTATAAACATTGAATAATTCCGGATGGTGATTTCTTTTCTCAGCCATCAATCCCACTTGAACGATGAATCCCAAAGCTTGCGTAAAATCTAAAAATTTGAATTTTTTTTCGATTGCATTATCAATAAATTGCCAATCGTTCAGGTCTTTTAATTGGGATTGAATCTTTTCATCTGTATACTTTTCCATACTATTTTTATTTAGTATCTAAAGTTAGTTAATTTCAAATCATATAAAAATACTTTAACTTTATTAACTATTTTTGACAAAATATTAAAATTCAATTTGAATCCATCTTACTCTTATAAAATTTACTCTTTAATAGATGAACTTCCTGTAAATTGGGATGATTTAGCTGCATCAACTATATTTTTATCCAAAAGATATCTGCAAGTATTAGAAAAATCATCTCCTGAAAATATGATTTGTCATTTTATAGGGATTTTTAAAAATGAGCTCTTGGTTGGTATTGCCGTTTCTCAATTTTTAGATTTAAATAAACTGGAATCTTTTGGAGAACGGGACAAATGTATAAAAACCGCCCTAAGAAATTTTGCTTTCAAGAATTTCTGCTCCAATGTTTTATTGATTGGGAACAATATGCTAACGGGACAAAATGCTTTCGCTTTTTCAGAAAAAATTGACAAAAAGCAAGCTATTAAAACCTTAAAAATAGCATCCTCTGCATTAAAAAGAATTTTTGAAACAAAAGGAAAAAAAATACATATCACTTCGTTTAAAGATTTTAACCAAGCGGAACTGAAAAACTTTGACATTTCCAAATTCAAAAACAACTATCAATTTTCTACACAGCCCAATATGGTTTTTACCATAGATAAAGCATGGAAATCAGAGCAAGATTATATTAATTCCCTTTCAAAAAAATACAGGGATCAATATAAAAGAGCAAGGAAAAAAGCGGATGTGATTGAGAAAAGAAAAATGAACCTTGAGGATATTATCGAATATCAAGAAACCATTTATGACTTGTACATTCATGTAGCAAAAAATGCTCCTTTTAACACTTTCTTTCTACCCAAAAATCACTTTAGAACCTTTAAAGAAATCTTTAAGGATAAATTCCTTTTTTATGGTTATTTTATGGATGAAAAACTAATAGGATTCAATACTCTAATTAAAAATGGAGATGTAATGGACACCTATTTTTTAGGTTACGACGAAAGTATTCAGCGTGAAAAAATGTTGTATTTAAACATGTTGTACGATATGATTGCTTATTCAATTAATAAAGGTTTCAAGGAAATTATTTTTGCAAGAACGGCACTGGAGATCAAAAGTTCAGTAGGCGCAAAACCAGTAAAAATGTATGGATTTATAGCTCATAGTAATCCTATCATTAATTCTCAGATGTCTAAAATATTCAGATATTTAGAACCGGAGACTATTTGGCAGGAACGAAATCCTTTTAAATAAAACAAGCTACTAAAACTATTGAATTGCCACTTTCATTTGTTTGTGTAAAATTTCGACATTGTATTCCGTTTCTTTGCCGCAATATTCCCCATCCATTTGAAAACTTACTGGAAAATTAGTTTTTATAAATGCTTGATTGGTTGATATAATTTCTACATCATTAGATTCAATCGGCATATTTCCCGTTATAATTTGTCCAAAAACGTACAGATCCAAGTTTTTCAAAATTACCAATTCAAACATTCCGTCGTTCATTACGCCAAAAGGGTTAATAACAACTCCCGTACCATATTTTTTAGAATTAGCAATAACAATCATTCTAGCAACACAATTTATAGTTTCATTATTGGCGGTTATTGTTGCCGTAAAAGGCCCCTCAAAATCTATTAAAGTGTTTACTGCCTGCAGTGCATAACCCAATTTGCCTCGGACTGTTGCGTTCTCGTAGTTTTTAACGAGCTCTGCATTAAGCCCTAAATCACTCAAATGCAAGCTGATTTTATCATTTATAGTAATAACGTCAATTTCTATATAATCATTGAGAAACGCGATTTTAAGGTTTTCTTCCAGGGTTAAATTCAAATCTAAATCAACTGCCAGACCATTTGCTGAACCTGCAGGCAAAATTCCAAGAATAACATTCTCTTTTTCCATTGCCTCGGCAACCATTTTTATAGTTCCGTCTCCACCAACAACGATGATTCTTTCCGGTGTATATGTATTGTAAAGTGTTTTTATATTTACAATATCATTTGCTCCTGAAGTATTATAAATTACAAGGTTAAGATTTTCTTTTTCAGCAAAAAACAAAGCCCCTTCTGTTAATTCCGCTTTATCAATATCTCCCGAAATAGGATTTACAACCATAATGATATTTTTTCTCAAAATTTAGCTACATTTAGTGATTAAAAAATCCAAGTTACAATCCCATCAAAAGTACAATAAATGAAGCCTATTTTAAAATTATATCGAGGATATGCAAATGAGCAGGAATTAATTGTGATGGGGCATGTTTTTAGACCAACAAGTAACAAAGATTACAATTTTCAGAAAAAAAATTTTAAAAATGCTGCTTCGGTAATCCGAATGTTTCGGATAAAAACACAGGCAAACGCTGATGTGTATTTAGAACACAATAATGTAAAAATCCATACCAAAACGTTGAATGACGGTTATTTTAAATTTTGTGTCCCGTTAGACCAGTACACAAAATATGGATGGATTGATTACACCGTAAGTATCCTTCACGAAAATGAAACTATAGCAACTACAGAAAGCTACATACGCCCACATAAAGGGAATTTAGGAATTATATCTGATATTGACGACACTTTTTTAGTTTCTAATACTGAAAATCCGTTGATGAAATTATACATTCTATTATTTAAAAATATTGACAACAGGAAGGTTTTTGAAGATGTTGTGCCTCATTACCAAGCTTTGAGTTCCGCCGGAAGAAACAATAAAGAAGAGCAGAATGCCTTTTTTTATGTGTCTAGCAGTGAATGGAATTTGTATCGTTTCATCGTAAAATTTACCGAAATTCATCAATTGCCACGCGCGGTATTATTATTAAAGGATATTAAAACCAGCCTTACTGATTTTTTTATGACCGGAAGGGGCAATCATAATCATAAGTTTGATAAAATAAAACACATTTTAGAATTCTATCCTAATTTAGAATATGTACTCCTGGGGGATGATTCGCAACACGATCCTTTCCTGTACGAAGCAATTTGCAAAATATTTCCAGTTACTGTAAAAGCAGTTTATATACGACAAACAGGACTTCACAAAAAAGAAAAAGTGGAAGTCATATTAAAAAACCTAGAGAGCTTAAAAGTATCTGTTTGTTATTTCAAAAACAGTAAAGAAGCCATTGCTCACTCAGAGATGATGGGTTTGATTTAATTGAGAGGCGTCTGATATTGCGATGTATTTCATCATAACGATTACCACACAATGATTTTATTTTAACGAAATACGGTAACAAAAAAGTCAGGTTTCCTGTTTTTAAAAAGAGACCTAAAGAAGCTCTCTTATAAACATTAGAAACGTGACTTTTTTGTAGTTGTGAAATCTCAAAATTAAAACATAAAACTGAATTATCTAAAATTATCAATTTCTTCTTGAACGAGTTCCCAATCCAACAGCAATTTATCTAATTCTGCTTTTTTCTTATTGTACGCCATGAAAAATTTAGCATCTTCAATATGTTTATCATAGTTAGAAGCTAACATTTTATCGTCGTTCTGAATGTCTTTTTCCAATTGCTTGATTTGACTTTCTACTTTGCTCAATTTATTTTGCAATGCTTTCCCCTTTTTCTGATCTTCGTACGACGCCTTATTGCTTTCTTTTGGACCAGAAGCCTTTAGTGCATCTTTTTTCTCAACTTCACGCATATTTTCCATATTACGTTGTTCCAAGAAATAGTTGATGTCGCCTAAATATTCTTTTATTTTTTGATCTTTAAATTCGTAAACTAAATTTGACATCCCTTGCAAGAAATCTCTATCGTGCGAAACCAGCAATAAGGTTCCTCCAAATTTTTGCAAAGCAGCTTTCAAAACATTCTTGGATTTAATGTCTAAGTGGTTCGTAGGCTCATCCATCAATAAAACGTTGATGGGCTGCAAAAGCAATTTACATAGCGCTAAACGATTTCTTTCGCCCCCGGAAAGGACTTTTACCTTTTTATCTACATCATCACCACGAAACAAGAAAGAACCCAGCATATCGCGCACTTTCATTCGGTTTGTATCAACAGCAGCATCTTCCATGGTTTGTAACAAGGTAATTTCACCATCCAAATATTCCGCTTGATTTTGCGCAAAATAACCTAACTGTACGTTATGACCCAACTTTATCGTTCCTTGGTATTCAAATTCGTTTACAATTGCTTTGATAAATGTTGATTTCCCTTGGCCATTTTGTCCCACGAAAGCAATTTTGCTTCCACGCTCGACTAAGAGATTAATATCTTTCAAAATGGTTTTATCACCATAACTTTTGGTTACATTTTCAGCCTCGACAACTACCCTGCCCGGTTCTTTTGAAACAGGAAAAGTGATATTCATCACAGAATTGTCATCTTCATCGACTTCGATGCGTTCTATTTTATCGAGTTTCTTAATCATCGATTGTGCCATCGAAGCTTTAGACGCTTTAGCACGGAATTTCTCGATTAATTTCTCGGTTTCTTCAATTTTTTTTGCTTGATTTTTCTGCGTTGCTAATTGTTTCTCTCTGATTTCATGACGCAACTCTAAATATTGCGAATAGGGTTTATTGAAATCGTATGCTTTCCCAAGTGAAATCTCAATAGTCCTATTAGTCACATTATCCAAAAACATTTTATCGTGTGAAACAATCACCACTACACCAGGATAATTTCGCAAGAAACTTTCCAACCAAATGATACTCTCGATATCCAAGTGATTCGTAGGCTCATCTAGCAGCAATACATCGTTTGCCTGCAACAATAGTTTGGCCAGTTCAATACGCATTCTCCAACCTCCTGAGAAAGTTTCGGTTTGATTGTCAAACACTTCTCTTTTAAAACCTAGACCAAGAAGAATTTTTTCAGTATCTCCAACGTAATTGTAACCGCCTAATAATTCAAAACGGTGGGTGTAGTCAGACAGATCTTCTATGATTTGGCTATACTCTTCGCTTTCATAATCCGTACGAGTGACTAATAAATGATTAATTTCAGCCAGTTTATTTTCTACAATTTTAATATCTGTAAAAGCTTCATAAGCTTCTTCAAGCACCGTTCTCCCTTGCTCAAAATCTATATCCTGACGTAGGAAACCCATTCGAACTTCTTTCTCCTGAGCGATGCTTCCAGAGTCTGGAAGAAAATCTTTGGCTAAAATTTTAAGCATGGTGGATTTCCCAGCACCGTTTTTTCCAACGAGACCAACTCGATCACCAGCACCCAAACGAAAGGTGACTTCTTCAAACAAATAAGAACCTCCAAAAGAAACAGATAAATTGTGTATATTAAGCATAATTTGTGATAATGTTACATTGGTACCTTTTCTAAAAATGTACCTTTGTTAAAAATTTTTGCAAATGTTAAAAAAAGGATCCAAACTAAATAGTATTTTAACAGGAACTTGTCCTAAATGTCAGAATGAGAGTATGTATTTGGATAAAAATCCACTACATCTGAATAAAATTTTAGATATGCATGAAAATTGCAGCCATTGTGGTTTTAAATATCAAATTGAACCTTCCTTTTTTTATGGCGCAATGTATGTGAGTTACGGATTGAATGTCGGCATTGGAATTGCAGCTTTTATTATTTCTTATGTGTTTTTTAGCGCTTCGATAAAAGTGGCTTTTATTTCCATTATTGTATCACTTATTGTACTATTTCCATTCGTTTTACGATGGTCACGAAATATCTACATCAATATGTTCGTTTCTTATGATCCCCAAACAAATCTGAAATAAAACTATTTCTTGCCTTTAGGCAGAAACCGGTTGATATCAATTTCCTTGTCTAAGGGAATTTTCAATTCGATAAATTCAAATAGTGCTTTGGCCATTGCGGGACCTAGCATCACTCCTCTTGTGCCTAACCCATTAAGAATATGAACCCTGTCATAATCAGAATGTGTTCCCACCAATGGCCTTCTGTCTTTGACTGTTGGTCGAACTCCGGCAAAATGTTCCACAATTTCAAAATCACAGGTGATAATCTCTTTAATTCTTTCGATTAATTCTGCTTTTCCTTCTTGCGTTGGAAAATCTGTTTTGTCTTTCCAGTTATATGTCGCACCAACTTTGAATAAATTATTACCCAGAGGAAGAATAAATACACTTGTATTAACGATTACATCCAAATCAAGTCCCGCAGCTTTAATAATAAAAAGTTCTCCCTTTGTACCGTCTAATGGAAAATTTTTGAAGTAGGGATTAGAATGCATTCCAAAACCTTCCGCAAAAACAATATGCCTTGCCTCTATATTTTTATATCTAATACTAATGTCGCCAACCTCCAAAGCATCATAATCAAAAGCTTCTTCTTCAATTAATTTCTCATTATTTAAATATTCTTTGTACTTATCAAGCAGCATCGCCGTATCCACGTAGCCAGTCTGCAGAACTTCACCATAACCATAAGGAGAATCAATTCCCGGAAATTTTTTATGAATCAATTCAGTTGCAAGGAAAGGAGCTAGAGCCACTTTATCGGAGGCAGCAAACCAATTATTTTGTTCTTCAACTGAGAAAAATTTTCTTAAAATTGGCTTCTTAAAATCTATTTTACTTTTCAATTTCTCTTCTAAAACAGAATAAAAATCATTCATGAGTACTAATTGCTCCTGAGCAAGCCATACTTCACTAAAGCGCTTTAAAATAACAGGATTGTATAACCCCCCTGCAATCCTTGAGGAATTTTGTGAATTATTATCAAATACAAAAATAGATTTATCATGTTGCAAAGCTGTTTCTGCAAATGAAATTCCTGCTAATCCCGAACCTATTAATAAATAATCAATCATTTGTAGAGGTACCTTATAAAAGACACAAAGGTAAGATTATTAAAATAAAAAAACTCTTACCGTTATAGCAAGAGTTCCTTTAATATTAAAATATGACAATTAGTAATTCCACATATCTTGTTCAAAATTTCGAATTTTTTCTTTTACTCTTTCCGATTCTAGTAATTGATTCTGAGCATTATCTTTCATGTAATCTTTAATCGCTCTATCTCCATAGATGTTTTCCTCTTTGTAGATTGTACTATTAAAACGCCTTGAATTCAAAATTTGATCGAAAGAAACCGGCATAGCAGAATTTTTATCATTGAAAGCTTTCGCTTCATGCAAAACTTCTCTAGCCGCAGGGAAAAATATCCAAAACAATTCGATATAATCTTTCTCATCGCTATTCATAGTATAAACATCCGGTGTAACAGGACAAATACCTAACAAACGATATTTCAATTCACTTTGACGTTTATCAAAATACCAATATCCTTTGATTTTATATTGAGTAACATCCTGTGCGGTTAAATCTTGTTTCAAGATATTCTCAGCCGCTACTGCTTGACCAGCATTTATTTGTTCTCTACCAACATCGGTAGTGTCAATACGGGAAAGAGAACCTTGAATGTCTTTAAGTGATTTTTTAGTATTAAAATAACTATCGGTATAAACTTCAGTAATTTTACCATTTTTCATTGCTTTTGTCAATACATCGTATAAAGAACGTCTATCAGAACCAATATTTGCGGTATCAATTGGGAAATACAATGAAAAATTAATCTTCTCACTTAAATCAATAATTTCCCAAGTTGTTTTACCCATCAATACATCTCTATCGTGAACATAACCGTATGCCAAAGGCTTGTCATTATCCGAAATAAGTTGCGCAGCGGTTTTTAGGCCAATTTGATCTGGTGTTTTAGCATTCAGCAAATTAGATTGTGCTACAGATGTAAAACTCCACGTGACAGAGATAATAGCTATTAAAAAATTTCTTACATTCATCATTATATCATAATAAGTTATTGAAGTATGTTTTGCTTAAAACGTACTTGCTATTGTATTTCAAAAATTACCGGAGCCGTTCTAGGCAATAAATAACTACCTGCTCCAACAAGTTTAGTTTTAATTTCAGAAATAGTTACCTGATCACCTCTTCCTACTTTAGAAAGAACTGCTTTACATTGCGCATTTAACTTGTTACCGGGAACTACTACAGTAGGTTGACCAGTAACTTTAAAATTAAATCCAACTACATTTAATCCAACTTCAAAATCAAAATCTACCAATTTGGCTCCGATTGTTGCAATTTCTAAGTTTGATTTAGGACCTTTGACCACTCCCATTTCTCCTCTGATTGTTCCAGCAGGACCCGGAATACCTTTAATTCTAAACGATTTTTTATCCGATACTTTAGAACCGTCAGGAAGCGTAGCAGTAACATTAATAACTGTTTCTGTTCCTCCGCCTGGACTCATGTTATATTTTCCTCCACCAGCAGAACTTAAACCTGGCGCAGAAGCTGATACTTTATCAGCTGAAACCCCGGCAAAAGAAATTGTCATAGGATTTACAACACCTCTATAAACCACATTCATTTTATCAGCAGAGATTGTAGCTGATTTTGGTCTTGCTACAACAACGTATTTATCTTTGATCGGTAAACTTACAACCTTACCGTTTTCGTCAAAATTGAAAGAACCGCCTATTGGATGCTCGCCAATGCTTCCCGCTCCGAAAGAGAAATTAGCCTGACCTGCTTGAGCCGCAACACTTGAACCATTTACAATTACTGATTTAGCTTTTAACGATGGATCAAATTTACCTAAAATAATTTTTCCTTTAACTGCTTCACCTTGAAAGAAAACAGATTTTTCAAGAACTACTATCGGTTGGTACGCTGTAAGAGAAGCTGCCGCAACCAAGTCTGATTGAAACATCCCTGTCATAACATCACTTTCAGTAGTTTTTATATCTGCCTGTAATTGAGACAATTTTGTAATTGTAGCAATAAGTGGGTATCCTTTGTAATTGTAATCTATCCAATCTAATTTCGCACCTGCTTTTTCAGAATAAACTGGCTTTGTCGCAAATCTAGCTTCGATTTTTTTCATCTCTGATTCGGCAACTGAGCTTCCTCCAATTTGTTTGATTTGAACAGAATAATTATTTACTTTATCCAAAAACTCCTGACCTTGCTTAGAAACTCTGTCTCCTGTAAAAAACATTCTGTCAATTAAATCTCCCTTATCCATTTGTTCGTAAGGCAAATTTCCTTCTGCATCTCTCACGAATTTTTTAGTAACGGTCGTTTTAATGTTTTCTATGTAATCATTAAACTCTTTAGATACTGCTCTAATCTTCTCTACTTTAGCTTTTTTATCGCCAAATTGACCAGGCTGATCCACCGCTTTTTGAGACAATTGCTCAAAAGAAGATTGATTTCTTGTATCTGTTATAGAGTTAGACTCTACTATTTTATTATTCAAAATTCCAAAGGCGGATAACACTTCTTTGGACATATTTAATGCTAACATCGCGATAAAAACCAAGTACATTAGGTTTATCATCTTCTGTCTAGGGGTTAGTTTTCCTCCTGCCATATTTTCTACTAATTAGTTTATTATTTTATATAGTTTGAAACTAATTATCCTTTGTTATTCATTGCAGAAAGCATTCCGCCGTATACATTATTTAATGATGACAGGTTAGATGTCAAAGACTGCATTTGGTCTTTCAATTTTAAATTATTCTCAGCAACTTCTTCATTTATTTGTGCATTTCTTGAAGCGCTTTGTAACTGAATTTTATATAAACTATTTAAAGATTCCATTTGGGCTGCTGCCAAAGTCAACTCTTCACTGTATTTTTTAGTTGAATTAATCGAATCTACAGTTGGAGCAATCCCTTTTGCAGCTGATTCGAAATTTTTAATACTGCTACCTAAACTAGCCATTAATTCACCATCAATTTTAGCGTCTTTTAGCATTGCATCTAATTTTTGAGATAACAATCCTTGAGCATCAGAAGGAGTTTCTATTTTAGCTTTTTTTGGACCTGCAGATTTACCATTTGCAAGTTCCGGATATACTAAAGTCCAGTCTAAATCGTCATCAACTGGCTCAAATGCAGAAAGTGCAAAAATCGCTGCCTCAACTACCAATCCAATGGTTAACATTAAATTTCCTGTTATAACTCCAAATTCGATATGAGTTATTTTAAATAATGCACCAATGATAACAACTGCTGCTCCCATCCCGTATGCGAAATTCATTTGTTTTTTGCTTAGTAATCCCATGATATTGTTTTTTAGGTTTATTTGATAGATCGATTTGGTCTCTTTATTTTATTTTGCTTTTTTACCGTTTCCAGTAGTCTGTAATCCCATGTAATCTTGAACAGTTCTAAATCCGATAAAACTTCTTGCAGAATCTGCATATTCAAAATCTCTAGTACTTACTTGTAGGAAGTAAGAAACATCTTTCCATGAACCGCCACGAACAACTTTACGTTTATTCGAAGCATCTAATACATTTGGATTCATTGAAGAAACATATTCGTAGGCGTTTGGATCATAAGATGAATCGGTCCATTCAGAAACATTTCCTGCCATGTTATACAAATTATAACCATTTGGCTCGTATGATTTTGCTTCTACAGTATACAAAGCTTGATCTGCTGCGTAATCTCCTCTGTTTGGTTTAAAATTAGCAAGAAAACAACCCCTGTCATTTTTAGTATAAGGACCTCCCCAAGGATAGGTAGCAGACTCTAATCCACCTCTTGCCGAATATTCCCATTCTGCTTCAGTAGGTAATCTAAAAGAATTTATCAAATCATGACCTTTCTTTTTAGATTTTATGTAGGTGTTTTTATTTAGGGTTCTCCAAGCGCAAAAAGCTTTTGCCTGTGTCCATTTAACTCCTACAACTGGATAATCGCCATATGCTTTATGCCAAAAATAGTCATTGTGCATTGGTTCATTGTATGAGTAAGCAAAATCTTTGATCCAAACAGTTGTGTCTGGGTACACATTCACTTCTTCCGTTTTTATAAAATCTTTTCTTTTTCCAACTTTTGCTTTGGCAGCAGCCTGAATATCCATCCAAGAATAGCGGAATTTTAATTTATTCACGTCAATGGTACGCAATCCATTATAAGAAGCTTCTATAGGCAAATACATAGAATCCATCACTTCAGTATAGTACTCATCCGGATACAACTTAGTATCTTTAATTAGTTTTACTTTTTTGTTCAGTTTTCTACCGGCGTAGGGATCATCAGCAGTACCGACACTATAATAGTTATCATACATGTATTTATCATAAGCCGTCATTTTTTCAGGATCTGAATCGTTAAAAGCAAAATCACCAATACTACCGGCATTTTTACCTTTTCCTTTTCCATCACCTGCTTTTTGCCCACTTTCGTCAGCAAGAATTGCCAAACGAACTCTCATCGTTGAATCTTTTACCCATTCTACAAATTGGCGGTATTCACTATTGGTGATTTCAGTTTCGTCCATGTAAAAAGAGCGAACAGTAACTGTTTTTGTTGGAGCATCTTCAACATCAGCTAAATCATCATCTGATTTACCCATAATAAAAGCGCCTCCTGGAACTAAAGTCATTCCATAAGGTTTTTCAGGATGCCATTTTCCTCCATTAACACCAACTAGTTCTCCTTTGTCGCCTGATTTACCACAGCCAATTAATAGGGTCAATATTGCCGTAAATGCAATGAACTTCTTCATATAAATTTGGATTATCTATTCATTATTTTTAAGTGTGTAAACCTATTTATTATTTATTTAAAAAACAATCTTTTCTTACTAAACAACATGTTTTTTATAAAATATCATTAATAAAGCCCCAAAAAACCTATAATATATTTTTCCTTTGTGCTTTCCACCACCTTTCTGGTAATTCTTGATTGCATGCCAATAAATACTCATCGTAGGAACATGGTAATAACGTATTTCTTTTTAGTTTATTATTACCGTTTGAAATAAAAGGAATCTCTATCCACCAGCGGTCCGTTTTGTCACTTTTGTAAAAAACAAGTTCTTCCTCTTCTAATGGAACTATGTATTTAATGTACTTCTCTCTGCTTCCATAAGGATACTCATTGGAACGATAATGAAACCCTTCAATAAAATACCAAATTATTTGCGCTATTATAACCGATTCCTGCGTTGAATTATTATGATTAAATATTCCAAAAGAAGTCACTTTATCACTTATTCCTGCATATCTGGATAACGAACAAATCTCTTTTCCATTAAAACCATTCGGTGCAAACGAAATAAAATTCCCTGAATCAGATGATTTAACAGAATGCAAATCAATACTCACTAAATCTGCGTCCCTAAAAACAGGTTCCGAAAGAGAAATATTATTAGAAATCTCTCCCAACCTGTACGCATCAAAAAATAATTTTTCTATCAAATCTATTTCTTCTTGCGAATTGAAATAGGTTTGATAACCGATATTACAATAGTTAAAAAGATTATTAGGTTCGTCAACTATTATTTTAGTCAAATAAGAAGAAGCTGAAACCTCCTCTTCATCCTTGCCAAAATCAAATCTATTGTCGATAGAAACTAAATTGACCATCTGTTCTAAATCATCATAAGCTCTATAAAGTGCATAAGTCAAATCTTGAGAACCCCCAATAACTATAGGAGTAATTTTTTTCTTGATTAAACTTGCCACAACTTTCTTTAGTGCAAAATAAGTATCAGCAGATGAATTCCCTGCAAGAATATCACCTAAATCAGCAATTGAGGCAGCCCAGTTCCCTGGAAATAATCCGTACAACTCTTTCCTCAGTGGTATTAAATCAACATCAGAAATAGCATTTCTCTCTCCTCTATTTTCTAAAACGCCTATTACGGCAATTTTAATCTTGTTTAAATCCGGAAATTGCTCTTTTGTATGCAAAACAATTTTGCTTCCCAATTGCTGAGAAGTCAATCCACTTATGTAATCAAGGATTTCATTATCTACTGGTTTTAGAAAATCAAATTCCATTTTATTTCTTTTTATCCGCTCCCTGACTCTTTCGCCTAGGCAAAAGAGAAATGAAAATGGAATTAGTTATTGTTTATTACTTTTTTACCGCTGGTTTCTTAACTGCTGGTTTCTTTGCTACAGCTTTCTTTGCTGGCGTTTTTTTAGCTGCTACTTTTTTAGCAGGCGTTTTCTTAGCAATCATTTCCTGAACCTCAGCTAATGTCAATTTTGTTGCATCAACATCCTTACTCAATTCAATTTTGATTTTTCCTTTGGTGATTACTGAACGTCCCCAACGGGCTTTTTCAACTAAGATTCCTTCGTCTTTCCAATTGTGTAAAACCTTATCAATATTTTTCTGCAATTTATCTTCAATCAAAGCTTCAATATCAGCTTGAGACAAATTATCAAAATCATATTTCTTACTTACATTTATAAACAATCCGTCCCATTTGATAAAAGGACCAAAACGACCTACCCCTTTTTGAACGCCTTCACCTTTATAAACCGCAATCGGAGCATCAGCTAATGCTTTTTCGTCGATTAATTCTTTTGCTCTTTCTAAATCTACATCCAAAGGGTTTTCGCCTTTTGGCAAAGAAACAAAAGCCGCTCCGTGCCGAATGTAAGGACCAAAACGACCATTACTTACCTCAACTTCGTCTCCTTTATATTCTCCAAGATTTTTTGGCAACAAAAATAAATTTAAAGTTTCCTCTAAAGTTATATTTCCAATATTTTGATCCGCCATTAAACTGGCAAATTTTTTCTCTTCATCATCTGCAGCCCCAATTTGAGCCATTGGTCCAAACTTTCCTAAACGTACCGAAACTGGCTTACCGGTTTTTGGGTCCGTTCCTAGAATTCTTTCGCCACTTTCTCTTTCTGCATTGGCTTCGACATCTTTTACCGTTGGGTGAAATTTATCGTAAAACTCCTGCATCATTTTTGTCCATTCAATATTTCCTTCGGCAATTTCATCAAAATCTTGTTCGACTTTTGCCGTGAAATTATAGTCCAAAATATTTCCGAAATTCTTCACCAAGAAATCTGTAACAATAGTTCCAATATCTGTAGGAACTAATTTCCCTTTATCAGAACCGGTATTTTCTTTCAGCAACTTCTCTCCTACTTTCCCAGATTGTAGAGTCAATTGCGTATAATTGCGTTCTTGTCCGTCAAGATTTCCTTTCTCCACATAATTCCTGTTGATAATCGTAGAAATCGTTGGCGCATAAGTAGAAGGACGACCGATTCCCAATTCTTCTAATTTTTTTACCAAAGAAGCCTCCGTATATCTTGCAGCTGCACGAGAATATCTTTCCGTAGCCGTGATGTAATTGTTTCCTAATTTTTCGTTGACTTTCATCGCTGGCAACATACCTTCTTGTTCCTCTTCATCGTCATCATGACCTTCCAAATACACTTTCAAGAAACCTTCAAAAAGCAATACTTCTCCAGATGCCGTGAAAATTTCACCGTGATTATTAGCTTCAATTTTTACGTTTGTACGCTCTAATTGCGCATCACTCATTTGCGAAGCCAAGGTTCTTTTCCAAATCAAATCATACAAACGCGCTTGATCTCTGTCTATATTTACGGTGTGACGTGACATATCCGTAGGACGAATTGCCTCGTGGGCTTCCTGTGCTCCTTTACTTTTATTGACAAAAGTTCGAGGTTTAGAAAATTCTTTTCCGTAGGATTTGATAATTTCAGCTTCGGCAGCTTCCATTGCATCTTTAGACAAATTCACACTATCCGTTCTCATATAAGTGATAAGTCCAGCTTCGTATAAACGTTGTGCGAGTTGCATGGTAATTCCAACAGGCAAATACAATTTACGAGCGGCTTCTTGTTGCAAAGTCGAAGTTGTAAATGGACCAGTTGGTGATTTTTTGGTAGGTTTAGTTTCTAAATCCGCTACCTTATATGTAGAACCGGTATTTTTATTTAAAAAATCTTCGGCTTCTTTTTTTGTATTGAAATTTTTTGGAAGTTTTGCTTTGAATGCTTTCCCAGCTTCGTTAGTGAATTCTGCTACAATAGAATACGTAGCCACGGCTTTGAAATTCTGAATTTCTCTTTCCCGTTCCACAATCAAACGAACGGAAACCGATTGTACACGTCCAGCAGAAAGTCCCCCTTTTATTTTTCTCCAAAGTACGGGTGACAATTCATAACCAACCAATCGGTCTAAAACACGACGTGCTTGCTGTGCATTGACTAAATTATAATCGATTTCACGTGGATTATCAATCGCTTTTAAAATTGCTGTCTTCGTAATTTCGTGAAAAACTATACGTTTTGTTTTCTTTTTGTCTAATTTTAATTCTTCGGCAAGATGCCAAGAAATGGCTTCACCCTCGCGATCCTCATCACTTGCTAACCAAACCATTTCGGCATTTTTGGCTAATCCTCTTAATTTGGTAACCAATGCTTTTTTATCAGCAGAAACTTCATATTTAGGTTTGAAACCATTTTCTACATCTACCCCAATTTCTTTGGAAGGTAAGTCGGCAATATGCCCATAACTTGACTCCACTTGGAAATCGCTTCCCAGAAATTTTTCAATTGTTTTTGCCTTTGCAGGTGACTCAACTATAACTAAATTCTTTGCCATGTCCCGATTGTTTATGTCGGCAAAAGTATATGATTTTTTTAAATTTTGAGTTTTTTAAATTTTAAAAGTCAAAATTCTCGTTGAAATGCAGGTTTAAGATGATCTTAATTGAATTGAATTTTGAAGAATTAAATAGCAAATAATAAAAATCTCATCGTACAATTTGTAACAATAATTTTAATTCAAATGCCCTAGCCCCGATTAAAGTGAAAATCCCGGAGTCTCGCTGGCTTACATTTTTTATAACAGCAAAGCGACCAAAGGAAGCTCTTGCGGTTATTTAAAAATGTTGCCCACGAGAGGAAGAATTGTAACGGAAAGCGGGAAATTGCTTTTAAAAATGGAACAGTTTGAAATGACTTAAAACAATGTTAAATCTTCGGCTGACATCTTGTCATATTTATTGAAATTGACTTATCTTTGCACTTTGAAAATATAGGATGGAAAAGATTATTGAAGAAAGCAAACAAGGTGAAAGTCTTGTACTAGAAAATAAACCCGAGAACACGAAGAAACTTTTTATAGAGAGTTACGGTTGCGCGATGAATTTTTCGGACAGCGAAATTGTAGCTTCTATATTATCTGGAAACGGATATAATACGACGCAAATTCTGGAAGAAGCCGATTTAGTTTTGGTGAATACCTGTTCGATTCGGGACAAAGCGGAACAAACTATTCGCAAACGTCTAGAGAAATACAATGCTGTGAAGCGTATTAATCCAAAGATGAAAGTGGGCGTTTTAGGCTGTATGGCGGAACGATTGAAAAGTCAGTTTCTGGAAGAAGAAAAAATTGTAGACCTAGTTGTAGGTCCTGATGCGTATAAAGATTTGCCAAACCTTTTACAAGAAGTCGAAGAAGGACGGGATGCTATTAACGTGATTTTGTCGAAAGACGAAACCTACGGCGATATTTCACCAGTGCGATTGATGAGCAACGGAATTACGGCTTTGGTTTCTATTACGCGTGGTTGCGATAATATGTGTACGTTTTGCGTGGTGCCTTTTACCCGCGGACGCGAACGCAGCCGGGAACCGCAAAGTATCATGAAGGAAATTCAGGATTTGTGGGACAAAGGTTTTAAGGAAATTACGCTTTTGGGCCAGAATGTGGATAGTTATTTATGGTACGGCGGTGGATTGAAAAAAGATTTCGAAAATGCGACCGAAATGCAAAAAGCAACAGCGGTAGATTTTGATCAGTTGTTAGAAATGGTGGCTATTGGTTTTCCAAAAATGAGAATCCGATTTTCGACTTCAAATCCCCAAGACATGCACGAAAGTATTTTGCACGTGATTGCGAAATATCCTAATATATGCAAGCACATTCACTTACCGGTTCAGTCTGGAAGCAACCGAATTTTAAAGGAAATGAATCGTTTGCATACCCGTGAAGAATACATGACTTTGATTGATAAAATCAGATCGATTATTCCAAATGGTTCGATTTCACAAGATATGATTGCTGGTTTTCCAACAGAAACGGAACAAGATCATCAAGACACAATGAGTTTGATGGAATACGTGAAATATAATTTCGGTTATATGTATTCGTATTCTGAACGTCCGGGAACATTGGCAGGAAGAAAAATGGAAGATGATGTTACTGAAGAAACAAAGGCAAGAAGATTGCAGGAAATTGTCGATTTACAACAAAAACATGCTTGGTTGCGCTCTGAAGAATTCATTGGTCAAACCGTAGAAGTTTTGGTAGAAAAAGTTTCCAAAAAATCTAAAGAAGAGTTTTCTGGAAGAAATTCACAAAGTATTACCGTTGTTTTTCCAAAGGAGAATTATAATATAGGAGATTTTGTAAATGTCAAAATTTTGAGTTGTACCAGCGGAACTTTGAAAGGAGAAGCAATTGGGTTTAGTGAAATGAATTAAAAAAATTATCTGAAATTTAAATTCATAACCAAAATTTTAAAAGAGTAAAATGTTAAAAAAAAATATAATAATTGGTTTAGTCACTTTTATAATTGGATTTGGAGCTACATTCTATATCATCAGAACCTATTTCCCAAAACAAAAAGTTGAGAAAACAGTCCCTTTACAAGACACCTTAACCAAACCGCAATAATTATTACGAATCGAATACATTATTTAAACAGCAAAATCAGTTTTAATAATTTGCGAAATTCGTGTAAAATTAAAAATATATGGAATCAGTTCAAGCTATAAAACAACGATTTGAGATTATTGGGAATGACCCAAAGCTCAATCGTGCCATAGAAAAAGCCATTCAAGTTGCTCCTACTGATATTTCGGTACTGGTAGCTGGTGAAAGTGGCGTTGGAAAAGAGAATATTCCTAGAATTATTCATTCGCTTTCTCATAGAAAACATGGAAAATACATTGCTGTAAACTGTGGCGCGATTCCTGAAGGAACTATTGACAGTGAACTTTTTGGACATGAAAAGGGCGCTTTTACGGGTGCAACAAACACACGCGAAGGGTATTTTGAAGTGGCTGACGGTGGAACCATTTTCCTGGATGAAGTTGGTGAATTGCCGTTGACTACTCAAGTACGATTGTTGCGTGTATTAGAAAATGGGGAATTCATAAAAGTTGGTTCTTCTCAGGTGCAAAAAACGGATGTGCGAATTGTAGCTGCTACCAATGTTAATTTATTTAATGCCATCGAAAAAGGAAAATTTCGTGAAGATTTGTATTATCGATTAAGTACCGTAGATATTACTTTGCCTCCGTTGCGAGAGCGAAAAGAAGATATTCATTTGTTATTCAGAAAATTTGCCTCAGATTTTGCGCATAAATACAAAATGCCTCCATTAAAATTAGAAGAGAGTGCTGTTCTTGTTTTGCAAAAATTCCGCTGGAGTGGTAATATTCGTCAGTTGAGAAACGTCGCGGAACAAATTTCAGTATTAGAAACAAACCGCGAAATTTCGGCTGCAACTTTACAATCTTACTTGCCTGCTGAAGGAAGTAATTTGCCATCGGTAATCAAAGACAAGAAAAGCGACAGCGACTTTAGTAACGAAAGAGAAATTTTGTACAAAGTACTTTTTGATATGAAAAGTGACTTGCATGACTTGAAAAAACTTACTTTAGAATTAATGGAAAACGGCAGTTCAAAAGTGCAGGAAACTAATAAAAACTTAATTACAAAAATATACGGATCTAAAGAGAATGACAGCGAAATAGATTTTGAAGAAGAACCAAGAACCGCTTTGATTGCAGCTCAAAATAAAGAAGAACGTTATCAAGAAAATGATGATAACAACTATTTACTTGCAGAAACTGTCGAAGAGGAAGAAGAAATATTGAGATTAGAGCAGAAAGAAATTGAAATGATCAAAAAATCATTGGAAAAAAATAAAGGAAAACGAAAAGCCGCTGCCGATGAATTGGGAATTTCCGAAAGAACTTTATATCGGAAAATAAAACAATTTGATTTGTAGTTATTGTACACCAATCAAATAGACAATAATGTTTTGATTGAAAATGAATATATTTGACCCAAGCGTTAGCGAAGTGGCGAAGCAATTTTTAAAATAGAAAATGAAACACATAAAACTTATTCTTCTTGCAACAATTATATTCAGCATCAACAGTTGCTCTGTTTATAACTTCACAGGAACAGGAAAAATTGATGCAAAAACTTTTCAAGTCAATTTTTTTCAAAATAACGCGGAACTGATTGAGCCTGGAATAGACCGAACTTTTACACTTGCTTTACAAGACATAATCCAAAATCAAACTAATTTAAATTTGGTTAAAAACGGAGCTGATTTAACGTACGAAGGAGAAATTGTAGATTACAGGATAAGCCCAATGACGGCAACAGCCGACCAAAAAGCGGCTCAAAACCGTTTGAAAATAAGAGTAAATGTTCGATTTTCCAATAAAAACAAAGAGGTAGATAATTTTGAAAAAACATTTGAGTTTTATTATGATTATCCAGCGGAACAACAATTGGTAGGATCTACATTAAACAGTGCTTTGAAAGAAATTTTTGAAAGAATAACCCAAGATATCTTTAATGAATCTTTAGCTAAATGGTAAATGAGGTGTTGATTCGGTAATTTGTTGATTCGGTTAATCGAGAACAAATAAAAGAATAACCAAACAAACGAATAACCTTTATGAATGTAACTGATTATACTTATCTGATTAATAAACCAAATGCTATCAATGAGAAGCAAACGGCAGCATTGGAAAAAGTACTGGATGAATTCCCTTATTTTCAAAGCGCCAGGGCTTTAACATTAAAAGGACTTTACAACCTAAATAGTTTTAAATATAATTTTGCCCTTAAAGTTACGGCAGCACATACCACCGACAGAACCGTTTTGTTTGATTTTATTACATCAGACACTTTTACTGCAATACAAAAAGATTTTTACGATAAAAAAACAATTGAGCTACACAACATCAATGTAATCGATAGTGAAATAATTATTCACGAAGAAAAATTGGAGTACAAAACAAATACTTTAGAGCAATCTATTCTTACCTCTATAAAAGAAGCTTTACCAATAGAATCTGATGATACAGCTAAGATATTTGAAGAAAAATTAGCCATTGGCCAACCTTTGGATTTTTCTGTAAATGAAAAACATTCTTTCCAAGAATGGTTACAATTATCCCGAACACTCCCAATTGATCGAGAAACCGAAAATACGATTAGTCCTAAAACGTTACCAATAGACGACAACAAAAAGAAAAAAGCGGAGCTAATTGACAAGTTTATAGAAACCAGCCCAAAGATTCCGCCTGTAAAATACGGCGTGACATCCACAGTGACTTTCGACCTAAATAAAGATGACAATTCATACCTCATGACCGAGACTTTAGCAAGAGTATATTTGGAACAAAAAAAATATCTAAAAGCGATTCAAGCTTATCAAATATTAATTTTGAAATATCCAGAAAAAAGTAGTTTCTTTGCAGACCGTATCTCAGATATTAAGATTTTACAACAAAATAATTATAACAATTAAGCAATGAGCACATTTTCAATTTTTTTAGTTTTAATAACTATCGTTTGTTTCCTATTAATCGTAGTAATAATGGTTCAAAACCCTAAAGGCGGCGGATTATCTTCTACAGTAGGTGGTTCACAAATGCTAGGTGGTGTACAAAAAACAACTGATTTTTTAGACAAAAGTACTTGGACACTTGCTACTATTTTAATTGTATTGATACTTCTTTCAAGCTTAAGCTTTACAGGAGCATTAAGTGATAATGATTCAAAAATTATTGAGCCAACAGAAACTACTGCACCAACAACTGCTGCACCAACTTCTCCAGTTCAAAACACACCTGCTGCGACAAATCCAGCAAAATAAATTATTACACCTTATTCTAAATGCCAGCCTGTCAAAGCTGGCATTTTTTATAAGAAAATATGTCAGTTTAAATAGGTTGGCATAATTTCTGAAATCTTATAAGCAATCGTTAAAAAAAACAATTAAAAAATAAAATCATGGCTTTAAACATTAAACCACTTTCAGACAGAGTTCTTATCGAACCAGTTGCTGCTGAAACCAAAACTGCGTCAGGGATCTTTATTCCGGATACCGCCAAAGAAAAACCACAAAAGGGAACTGTAGTTGCTGTAGGGAATGGCACAAAAGATCATACAATGACAGTTAAAATTGGAGATTCAGTTCTTTATGGGAAATATGCTGGTACGGAATTAAAACTGGAAGGAAAAGATTATTTGATAATGAGAGAAGATGATATTTTAGCAATCATATAGCTTTAAGCTATAGGCAATAAGCTTTAAGCAAATGAGAGACTTCAAAAAATATGAGGTTTGGCAACAAAGTCACGCTTTTACATTAGAAATATATAAAATTACTTCTGTTTTTTCTAAAGACGAATTATATGGTTTAACCAGTCAAATTCGCAGAGCATCTTCTTCAATTCCAACAAACATTAGTGAAGGATGTGGCAGAAACAGTGACAAAGAATTTAATCAATTTCTTAATATTGCTTTAGGCTCAGCTTGTGAAACAGAATATTTACTGATTCTTTCAAAAGATTTAAAATATATTAACATCGAATTATTTGAGCGTCTCGAAAAAGAGGTTAATATTATAAAAAGTAAAATTTACAAATTAAAATTGGCTTTAAGTCCAAAGCTTTAAGCTAGAAAAACATAATACTAATTGCAGTTCGGTTTTAGCGTAAAGCATAAAGCCTTCTGCGTAAAGCTAAATAAAAATGGCAAAAGATATAAAATTCGATATAGAAGCACGTGACGGATTAAAACGTGGTGTTGATGCATTAGCAAATGCAGTAAAAGTAACACTTGGACCAAAAGGTCGAAATGTAATTATTGGTAAATCTTTCGGAGGTCCAACAGTTACTAAAGATGGTGTTACCGTTGCAAAAGAAATAGAGTTAAAAGATCCATTAGAAAATATGGGCGCTCAAATGGTTAAAGAAGTTGCTTCTAAAACTAATGATTTAGCCGGTGATGGAACAACAACTGCTACTGTTTTAGCTCAAGCGATTGTGAAAGAAGGTTTGAAAAACGTTGCTGCAGGAGCAAATCCAATGGATTTGAAACGAGGTATTGACAAAGCGGTTGAAGCTATTGTTGCTGATTTGGCAAAACAAGCTAAAGTAGTAGGAAGTGATTCTGAAAAAATCAAACAAATTGCTTCAATTTCAGCTAATAATGATGAAGTAATTGGCGAATTAATCGCTGCAGCTTTCGCAAAAGTTGGAAAGGAAGGTGTGATCACTGTGGAAGAAGCCAAAGGAACTGACACTTATGTAGATGTTGTGGAAGGAATGCAATTTGACAGAGGATATCTTTCTCCATACTTTGTTACCAATCCAGAAAAAATGGAAGTGGAATTGGAAAATCCATACATCCTTTTGTATGATAAAAAAGTTTCTTCCTTAAAAGAATTATTACCAGTTCTTGAGCCAGTTGCTCAATCTGGAAAACCATTATTAATTATTGCTGAAGATGTTGATGGGGAAGCATTATCTACATTGGTGGTAAATAAATTACGTGGTGCCTTGAAAATTGCTGCAGTAAAAGCTCCTGGTTTTGGGGACAGAAGAAAAGCAATGCTTGAAGATATTGCAATCTTAACTGGAGGTACTGTAATTTCAGAAGAAAGAGGTTATACTTTAGAGAACACAACTATCGAAATGTTAGGGACTGCTAAAAAAGTGACTATCGATAAAGACAACACGACTATTGTAAGTGGTGCTGGTGAAGCTGATATGATCAAAAATCGTGTCAACCAAATCAAAGGTCAAATGGAAGCTACAACTTCTGATTATGACAAAGAAAAATTACAGGAACGTTTGGCTAAATTAGCTGGTGGAGTTGCTGTTCTTTACGTAGGCGCTGCTTCTGAAGTAGAAATGAAAGAGAAAAAAGACAGAGTTGATGATGCACTTCATGCTACTCGTGCTGCTGTTGAAGAAGGAATTGTTGCTGGAGGTGGTGTTGCTTTACTTAGAGCTAAACTTGTACTAAGCACTATCAAAGCGGACAATGCTGACGAAGCTACAGGAATCCAAATTGTATCTCGTGCTGTAGAATCTCCTTTGAGAACTATTGTTGAAAATGCAGGTCTTGAAGGCTCAGTAGTTGTTGCAAAAGTTGCTGAAGGTTCAGGTGACTTTGGATACAATGCTAAAACTGACGAATACGTTGATATGCTAAAAGCAGGTATTATCGATCCTAAGAAAGTAACTCGTGTTGCTTTAGAAAATGCAGCATCAGTTGCCGGAATGATATTAACTACCGAATGTGCTTTGATTGACATTAAAGAAGATAATGGTGGCGGAAACCCAATGGGTGGAGGTATGCCAGGAATGATGTAATTCACTCCCTTTTTAAAACAAAAAAACTCCGTTTCTCAATTGAAACGGAGTTTTTTTGTTAATAAGTAATGATTGATTATTTTATATGTACTCTTTTCTTCAAAAGCTTAAATAAAACTGGAACAGTAGTAATAAGTACAATAATTATTATAATGTATTCGATATGTTCTTTTAAATCAATTCCAAAATTTTCTAAAAAGACACCATATAAATAATGTCCAGAAAAAATTAAAATAAAAGACCATAGAAAAGAACTTAAAACATTAAAAAACATAAATTTACTTTTATCCATGGACACAATTCCAGCCACGATCGGCGCAAAGGTTCTGAAAATCGGTAAAAAACGCGCAAATATGATTGCTTTCCCGCCATACTTTTCAAAGAAATCTTTCGACTGCAATAGGTATTTTTTCTTGAACCAAAAAGTATCTTCTTTTTTAAATAAATAATACCCGCTTTTTGCTCCAAACCAATAACCAACAGTGTTACCCACAATTCCTGCAGCGGCAACCAACAACGACAATAAAGTAACATTAATAAAATCGCTATCTATCGTAATCATATTTTGGATCAAATCTTTACTGTAAATCCCTGCAAGGAAAAGCAAACTGTCTCCGGGAAGAAAAAAACCGGCAAAAAGACCAGTTTCAGCAAAAATTATAAATAAAACTATATACAAACCTATTTGAACTTCTCCTATTTGAAGGTTGATATAAAATTCCGGATTAAGTAATTGCGTCCAATCAAAATTATTCATAAAAACGATTTGTAATTAAATTTATTGGTCGTGAAAGTAAGAATAATTTAGCTCAACCGCAATTTATTGCTTGACTTTAAAGTTTAATTAACGCTACAAAGCATTCATGCAACCCTATAAACACAATTATAAATACTTTCTAAATCTTATCATTTAAACAAAATTAAAAACCCAAAGTTTTCACTTTGGGTTTCAAAATTATTTTCGCTCATACAGACAACAAGTATGGAGATTTTGATAATCACAATTCAAATTCTTGCCCCATTAAAGGAATTTTGCAATCGAAATGGTATTTTTCATTGATTTTTATGCATAGATCATCAAGTGGTTTGTTTTCACCATGAACTAAAAACACCGTAATAGGTTTATTTTCTAAGGCTGAAAGCCAGCTTAGCAAATCTCTTTGATCTCCGTGAGCGGATAAACTTTCTATTTCCAGTATATTTGCCAATACTTGATAATATTTACCGTGAATTTTAATTTCTTTGGCTCCCTCTAACAATTTTCTTCCACGAGTTCCTTCAGCTTGAAAGCCAATAATGATTACTGTCGTCTCCGGCAAACCTATATATCGTTCTAAATAACTCAGCACTCTCCCCCCTGTAATCATTCCGCTAGCGGCAATAACCACTTTGGGTTGTTTGTCAAATATAGTTGCAATAGTTTCTTGATAATCAGTAATCATCGAAAACATTTTACACATACCAATATATTCATGTTCTGGTAATTTATGCCATTTTCTATTATTTTCAAAAATATCCAAAACACTTATTCCCATTGGTGTATCAATAATATAAGGAATATTGGGAATTCTTTCTTCTTCTTTGAGTTGCCATAATAAATACATGACTGTTTGTGCACGCTCTACGGCAAAACTGGGAATAATGATTGTTCCGCCTTTCGCAACCGTATTATTAATGTACATTTCCAGTTCCGCTTTGACATCCGTATCGGGATGAAGACGATCGCCGTACGTACTTTCCAAAAATATATAATCGCCTCTTTTGGGTTTTGTTGGCGCATACATTAATACATCGTTATCACGACCAATATCTCCAGAAAAAACTAAAACCTTATTTTCAAGTTGCAATTCTATCGTACAAGCTCCCAAGATGTGTCCTGCATTAGAGTAAACTGCAGTAATTTCAGCATCCAATGATATAGCTTCATTTGTTTTAATAACTCTAAAATGCGGGAAAACTTTTTCAGCTTGGGCAACGGTATATAGTGGCTGGGCGATTTCGTGTTTAGAAAATTTTCCTTTATTGGCTGTGCTCGCCTCCTCTTCCTGAATTTTAGCACTGTCTAAAAGAATTAGTTTTGTTATATCTTTTGTTGGACTTGTGCAATAAATTTTGCCTGTAAAACCCTGATCAACTAATCTGGGTAACCAGCCACAATGATCCAAATGTCCGTGAGTCAACAAAACAAAATCTATTGTTGAAGGTAAAATGGGTAATGGCTCCCAATTGAGCTCTCGCAATGGCTTAATACCCTGAAATTGCCCACAGTCTATCAAAATCCTAACACCGTTGCTTTCAATTAATGTTTTCGAACCCGTAACAGTTCCTGCTCCACCAATAAATTTGACTTTCATTTTACCAGATTTAAGATTAAACAAATCAGCAACATCTATTTTAAATGTACCTACATAATTCAGAAGCTTCTTTCAAAACATTCTTTATCCGATTTGAACTCAACCCTATTCTATCTAAAGAATCAGAATTGTTTATTATTTCTTTTACCAATATTACGTCCAAAATCAACAGTTTGTCTTTTTCAGCGAGGGTCAAAGTGGTCAAACAAGTCACCGGATAAAGATTAGCAGTGTCATTTTTTGTTTTTAAATTATTATTCGGGGGATAATTCCAACTTAATAAATTCAATCCGCAACACTTTGCAAAATCAACAGCATCTGAGGTAAACCGATTATTAGTTACAATCCAACATCCTAAAACCGAATCTTTTTGAGTAAAAATAGGATGATGCCTGTCTATAATATCATTATACCGCGATAAGATATACATAGGAACTTTCACATCAGTTGCTGCATCTCGACCAAAATGATATTTACACTCCACCATAGAAATTATTTCATCCTTTTTTATTAAAACATCTATTTCATGAGAGACGCATTTTCCAAACAAAGTCAAATTAGTCACTGTTACATACTGTTCTGCTGCAAAAATCCTGGCAATATATTTTTCGAAGAAAAACCCCGCCGGACCTAGTAAACGGATTGCCTCTCTTAAATTATAACGTGCTGCATGAGAATTAGCTGTTTTTTTTAATAATGCAAATGCCATTTTATAAATCTCTTTAGTTGAAATTCCCTCATAGATTCCACTTTGAATCGATTTAAGAATACTTTCGACTACACTACTACTCGCTCCAGATTTGAGCAACGAAGTTTTGAGTTTATCAGGATTAAAATCTACAATATTTCCAGAATGCTTGACTATCTTCATATCGTTATTTAATTGATAATAAATAAATTACACCAAATAAAGATAACGAAAAAAGACTTCTTATTTTTGTTTTTGATAATAAAATGCGGGAACAAACAACAACAAAAAAATAGGTTGAATTAGAAATCTACGAACATAGAAAAGTGCTAAATTATTATGCCCCTTAACGTAGTAGATGATAAAGAAAAAAGTAATAATTAAGATCATGAAGAAAAAATAATACAGAACAAGGGCAAATTTTACCATTTGAACATCTTTAAATAGCAAATAGATAATCCCTAATGACAGAACGGTATTCATAGTGAAACGGAACAGCAGTCCAAAAAATAATTGAAACGGAATAAAATTAGGCAAGGGTAAATTAGCAAAATCATTTTTGAAATAATCCAAAAAAGGGTCATAAAACAATTTATCTTCAAAAGCTCGGATAAGAATTAACAATCCGACCAAAAAAAGAAATTGAGCTAATCTAATTTTATTACTAAGTATTTTTCGAAGCATATTTTGAAAATTTACGTACCCATATTACCCACAAAATAAAAACCACTCCGTAAATAAACAACGGAAAAAGTACTCCGTGTAAAAACTTCTCCTGTTTTTGAAAATAAAACATCAGCACACATAACAATGCTATTCGAATCACATTTAAAACATAAATAAGCAGGCTTCCGCCGAAAATAAAAAGTAAAGTAGGCTTTAGCTTTCCCGAAAATGACACTACAAAAGAAACAAACAAAATGATCATACTGACCGCATTACAACCTTCAATAATTCGAGCTACATACTTTTGATTAAAAATCAACTTAATAAAGGAATGCGATTGATTCTCCTGAATTTTAAAATTAAAACCAAAAAGATGCAAAAATTGACTTGTATTCGTAGCCACCATTCTAGTTATGGAGTCCAGTTTATTTTCCCCAAAGCTATTTAGATATTCTTGATAAAGAACAGTCAGGACTATGTAAGTAAAAAAAAAGGCAAGCAGAAAAAACAAAAAAGGTTTGTAGAGAATAAAATATTTTTTCAAAATCAATTTTTTAACAAATTTATATAATTTTCGAAACCTGCTTTAAATTACTTTTGTATAAATATAAATAAAAACCATGACATTTCAAGAATTACAACCAAAAATAACCGAAATTACAACAAATACAACTCTTTCAAGAGACGAAAAGCTTTTAACTATTTGCCAACTTTTGAGCGGCTCTATTGACTATTATAACTGGGTAGGATTTTATTTTGCTAATCAGGAAACTAAAACTTTACATCTGGGACCCTATGTGGGAGCAGAAACAGACCATACAGTAATTCCTTTTGGAAAAGGTATATGCGGACAAGTAGCAGTTTCTAATGAGAACTTTGTAGTGCCAGACGTTTCGGCACAAGACAATTACATCGCTTGCAGTTTTACTGTAAAATCAGAAATCGTAGTCCCTCTTTTTGTAAATGGAGAAAATATTGGACAAATAGACATTGACAGTCATGTTATTGATCCATTTACCGAAGCTGACGAAAAATTTTTAGAATTTGTAAATCAGGAAATTGCGAAAATATTTACAGTATAATACGCTGAAAATTAAATTCTTAAAGCTTAGACAAATTTTCTCTTGCCTTTTTAAAAATAAAGATTATCTTTGCACCCGTCTTACAATGGATGTATGACATACATAAAAATCATTAAACAAATATTGGAATGTATTTAACTAAAGAGATTAAAGAAGAAATTTTCGCTAAACACGGAGATGTTACAAACACTGGAAAATCAGAAAGTCAAATTGCTTTGTTCACTTTCAGAATTAGCCACTTAACTGAGCACTTGAAAAAAAATCGTCATGATTATAACACAGAGCGTTCATTAGTATTGCTAGTTGGAAAAAGAAGATCTTTGTTGGATTACTTGAAGAAAACAGAAATCAACAGATATCGTGAGATTATCAAAGTATTGAATATCAGAAAATAATCAATACAAAAGAGGTGCGAAAGTGCCTCTTTTTGTTTTTATATACAATAATAAAAAAAGTTTGGTTTTTCATTGGGTTTTAGGCATTAACTACGCACAACAACAACTACAACACAACTAGAACCCATGTTTAACTAATAAATTAAATTTATGATTCCACAATTATTTGTAGAAAGTATCGATTTAGGTGATGGCAGAAACATCACAATCGAGACAGGTCGTTTAGCCAAACAAGCGGATGGATCTGTAGTAGTAAGAATAGGTAAAACTGTTATTTTAGGAACAGTTGTATCTTCAAGAAAAGCAAGTCCTGGTATCGATTTTCTTCCGCTTACGGTAGATTATCGTGAAAAATTTGCTGCAGCGGGACGTTTCCCAGGTGGTTTCTTTAAGAGAGAAGCAAGACCAAGTGATAACGAAGTATTAACAATGCGTTTAGTTGACCGTGTTTTACGTCCACTTTTTCCAGATGATTACCATGCAGAAGTTCAGGTAATGATCCAATTAATGTCTCATGACGAAGACGTAATGCCAGATGCATTAGCAGGTTTAGCAGCATCAGCAGCTTTAGCTTTGTCTGACATCCCATTTGAAACATTAATCTCTGAAGCTAGAGTTGGTAGAGTTGACGGAAAATTCATTATCAATCCAAGTCGTGCTCAATTAGAATTGTCAGACATCGATATGATGATTGGAGCTTCTATGGATTCTATCGCAATGGTAGAAGGTGAGATGAAAGAAATTTCAGAAGCAGAAATGCTTGAAGCAATAAAATTTGCTCACGAACATATCAAAAATCAAATTTCTGCTCAACTACGTTTACAAGCTGCTTTTGGAAAAAAAGAAACTCGTACTTACGAAGGAGAGAGAGAAGACGAAGCAATTTACGCTAAAGTAAAAGCCGCATCTTACGATATGTGTTACGCTATCGCAAAACAAGGTACAGCCAAACAAGAAAGAACAGCTCAATTTGCAGCAGTAAAAGAAGAAGTAAAAGCGTTATTTACAGAAGAAGAATTGGCTGAAAATGGCGATTTAGTTTCTAAATACTTTTACAAAGCTAACAAAGAAGCAGTTCGTAATGTAACACTAGATTTAGGAACACGTTTAGACGGAAGAAAAACTACAGAAATCAGACCAATCTGGTGTGAAGTAGATTACTTACCATCTGTACACGGATCTGCATTGTTTACACGTGGAGAAACTCAAGCATTGGCAACAGCCACTTTAGGAACCTCTAGAGAAGCAAACCAAATTGACTCTCCATCTCAACAAGGTGAAGAGCGTTTCTACTTACACTATAACTTCCCTCCTTTCTCAACTGGTGAAGCTCGTCCTTTAAGAGGAACTTCAAGAAGAGAAGTTGGTCACGGAAATTTAGCGCAAAGAGCATTAAAAAACATGATTCCTGCTGATTGTCCTTATACAATTCGTGTAGTTTCTGAAGTTTTAGAATCTAACGGTTCATCTTCTATGGCAACAGTTTGTGCTGGAACATTAGCATTAATGGACGCAGGTATCCAAATGATTCGTCCCGTTTCTGGGATTGCAATGGGATTGATTACTGACGGAGAACGTTTTGCAGTATTGTCTGATATTCTTGGTGACGAAGATCACTTAGGAGATATGGACTTTAAAGTAACTGGAACTTCCGAAGGAATTACAGCTTGTCAAATGGACATCAAGATTGACGGATTGAAATATGAGATTATGGAAGCAGCATTGGCGCAAGCTCGTGACGGTCGTTTACATATCCTTGGAAAATTAATTGAAACTTTGGCATCGCCTAAAGAAGATGTTAAAGCGTATGCGCCAAAAATTATTACAAGAAGAATTCCTAATTCATTTATTGGTGCGTTGATTGGACCTGGTGGAAAAGTGATTCAAGAATTACAAAAAACAACAGGAACAACAATTGTTATCAATGAAGACCCAACTACTGAAGAAGGTGTTATTGAAATCTTAGGAACAGATCCTGCTGGAATTGAAGCAGTATTGGCTAAAATCAAGTCAATCACTTTCAAACCACAAATGAATGAAGCCTATGATGTGAAAGTAATCAAAATGCTTGATTTTGGTGCAGTAGTAGAATACTTAGAAGCTCCTGGAAATGAAGTATTACTTCACGTATCTGAGCTTGCATGGGAACGTACTGAAAACGTTTCTGACGTAGTGAAAATGGGTGATGTTTTTCAAGTGAAATACTTAGGTATGGATCCAAAAACAAGAAAAGAAAAAGTGTCAAGAAAAGCACTTTTGCCAAGACCTCCACGTGAGGAAAGAAAAGAGTAATCAGATCTTAGTTTACTAAAGGTTTATTTATAGAAAACCCCAATTCATGAATGTGAATTGGGGTTTTTCGCTTTTAATAAAATTATTTTTAAAACAATTGTAACTTTTTTGAAACTCCCTACGTATAATCATTTGTACACTTAAAAAATTGAGGAGACAAAAACATGAGACAACTTAAAATCACCAAGCAGGTTACGAATCGTGAAACTGCATCATTAGACAAATATTTACAAGAAATTGGAAAAGTTGACCTTATTACCGCTGACGAAGAAGTAGAATTAGCACAAAAGATTAAAGCTGGGGATCAAAAAGCCTTAGAAAAATTGACAAAAGCTAATTTACGTTTCGTAGTTTCGGTAGCAAAACAATACCAAAATCAAGGACTTACACTTCCTGATTTAATTAATGAAGGAAATTTAGGATTGATAAAAGCAGCACAACGTTTTGATGAAACACGTGGTTTCAAATTCATCTCCTATGCCGTTTGGTGGATTCGTCAATCTATATTACAAGCATTGGCTGAACAATCCCGTATCGTTCGATTGCCTTTGAATAAAATTGGATCTATCAATAAAATCAACAAAATGTACGCTTTATTAGAGCAATCTAACGAGCGTCCACCATCTGCTGAGGAAATTGCAAAAGAGCTTGACATGACCGTAAATGACGTGAAAGAGAGTATGAAGAACTCTGGTCGTCACTTATCAATGGATGCTCCCCTTGTTGAAGGAGAAGATTCTAACCTTTACGATGTATTACGTTCTGGCGAATCTCCAAATCCAGACAGAGAATTAATCCATGAATCATTGCGTACTGAAATTGAGCGTTCATTAGAAACATTGACTCCAAGAGAAGCTGATGTAGTTCGTTTGTACTTTGGTCTTGGCGATCAACACCCAATGACATTAGAGGAAATCGGAGAAACTTTCGATTTAACTCGTGAGCGTGTGCGTCAAATCAAGGAAAAAGCAATCCGTAGATTAAAACACACTTCTAGAAGTAAAATACTAAAAACATACCTTGGATAATATCCAAAATAAATTTCAAATCCCAATCTTTTGGGATTTAAAATTTTACAGTAAACAACAGTTTGATTGACTGTTCGTTTTTTGATTGATGATTGAAACTCCGGCTGATTACCGGAGTTTTATTTTTTGTTATTGCGAGGAACGAAGCAATAACATTATTATTTTTTGGGCGTAACCCTCCGTAAAAACTTCGGGTCAGGCTATACGCTTGTAGTCCTCGTTCGTTCCTCTCTGTGGGCTACCGCTTCTATCCTTCACGCAAACAACCTAAAATCATAAAAACGTATACAACTTTGTGAAACAACTTTGTGCGAATTGTGGTTAAAAAAACTACTTTTGCACAAACAACGCACTTGTAAAGACGCACTTCAGTGCGTCTCAACGTAACAACTACACAATGAAAAATACATTAATTGCACCATCAGTACTTGCTGCTGATTTTGCTAATCTGCAACGCGACATCGAAATGATCAACAGCAGCGAAGCCGATTGGTTTCACATTGATATCATGGATGGTGTTTTTGTTCCCAACATTTCTTATGGAATGCCAGTTTTAGAAGCTATTACAAGACATGCTAAAAAAATAGTCGATGTACATTTAATGATTATTGATCCGGACCGTTACATCAAAACTTTCGCTGAATTGGGCGCTAATATTCTAAGTGTACACTATGAAGCTTGCACACACCTTCACAGAACGCTACAAGCAATAAAAGCCGAAGGAATGAAAGCTGGAGTTGCCATTAATCCACATACCAATATTGACTTATTAGAGGACGTTATTAACGATATCGACTTGGTATGTATAATGAGTGTGAATCCAGGTTTTGGAGGACAATCATTTATTGAAAACACGTATGCAAAAGTTAAAAAATTAAAAGATTTAATCAATAGAAAAGGGGCGACTACACTTATAGAAGTTGACGGTGGCGTTACTAATAAAAATGCAAAACAACTTGTTGAAGCAGGAGCTGATGTTCTTGTAGCTGGAAGTTTTGTTTTCAAAGCCGAAAATCCCACCCAAACCATACAAAATTTAAAGAAGCTAACAAGCTTCTAAAGAAAATGGCGCTTTGAGCCTACAGTGTGGACACAAAAATTAGATTAGATATTAAACACGAATTTCACTAATTTGCACGAATTTAATTCGTGCAAATTAGTGAAATTCGTGTTTAATTTTTTAATATCAACTTAAAAATCAGTGTGAATCAGCTTAATCAATGTTATCTGTATCCTATTTTAAACTTATGTTCAGACGATAGACCTTGAGCGCCATTTTTTATTTAAAATATTCTTCATTGAAATTAATCATCACCACAATGTGTGCGTATAATTCTGGATTCGTTGCTTTAAATACATGAGGTGTTTCAAAAAAATGCTCCAAGATTACCGATAAAAATTCAAATTGATTTCCATAAGCATACAACCTAAAGTATCCTTTCTGCTTTAGCACATTATTTAAATTTGGGTCAGTGTAATATTTTATGACTTCTTTAAATTCATCAAAAAAGATAATGGCACTTGGGTCGTTACTTTTTAAGCAATGAAAATGCAACACATGAGAAAACTCATGTAAACCAAGATTAATATTGTCGTTTGATGTAGAATGACCCAATAAGAAATCTTCCCACGAAAAAACGATTGCTTTAATTTTTGGATTGAATTCTCCTTTATGATATTCTTGATTTACCGTAGAAAAATAACAAGAAGGGTAGATAATTATTTTATCAAACAAACGAATAAGATAATTTCGCATTCCGAAAGTTAACATCACATAAGTTCCAGCAATCAGCATTTGCATTTGATCCGTAATAACGATCTCTTTGCCAATAAAAGAATAGTTACCAATAAACTCCTTCACCCGATGCTCAAAATACGCTTTTCTTTCGTGAGAAAGCCTATTATAAAACGGGAAATCATTTACTAAAATTTGGCGTTGGCTTAATTTTAATTTCTTTGCAAAAGGATACCAATGAATGTAAATAGGTTTGTTGAATAAAAGCAAGTAAGCTGGCTCTATGACTTTGAAAATGAAAATCACAAGAAATAGTACCCCAAAAAGTATCGTAATAAAAAGTTGAAGAGACATATTTTACAACGTTTTAAAATGAAAAATGCTCCAAAACATTTCAAGCAAACTTGATTTTTTTGAAGCATTTCTATATGTGTTTGTGGCCGCGACAGGGTTCGAACCTGCAACCCTCAGAGTCGAAATCTGATATTCTATCCAGTTGAACTACGCAGCCTTATTTTAATTACGAATTTCAAATTACAAATTATACAAACGTAATTCGTAATTTGAAATTAACAATTATTATACTAATAGTTTTTTCACTATTGTAGAAATAGTTTTTCCTTCGGCAGTTCCGCCTAATTGTGCAGCTGCTAATCCCATTACTTTTCCCATTGACGCAATTCCTGATGCTCCTGTTTCTGCAATGATTTTTGCAATCACCGCTTCTACTTCTGCTTCGCTTAATTGTGCTGGTAAGAATTTTTCGATTACTGCTATTTGCGCCAATTCTGGTTCCGCTAAATCCATACGGTTTTGCTCCGTAAAAATTCTAGCACTTTCCTTACGGGTTTTCACTAGTCTTTGTAGCAATTTAATCTCGTCATCTTGTGTTATTTCTTCTTTCGACCCTGTAGCAGTCTGCGCTAACAGAATTTCAGATTTAATAGCTCTTAACGCTTCAAGTGCAACGGTATCTTTGGCTCTCATGGCGGTTTTCATTTCGTCCATGATTTGTACTGATAAACTCATATTCTTTATTGTTAATTTAGTTAATCAATTATTCGTTTAATCGATTGTTGAAATAGTATAAAAACGCCTACTTTTTTTAAATGCCCCAGATGATAGTAAAAAGCCTTTTTGGGAGAAAATGTATTTTTTCTTGGGCTTAAAAAGCGACTGAAGGAAGCTCTTTTAAGGGCTTAGAAAAAAGCATTTTCGAGAAAAAGCTTGAAACGACAGCTGGATTAAGGCTCCGCAAATTTAAAGAAATTTACTTGAATTAACAATAGATTACTTTCTTCTCTCTACACAAAAAAATAACCCGAAAATTAAATTGAATTTTCGGGCTATATCATTTTGGTTTGAGTTCGTTAATCTACATTATCATGCAAATACGAGTTATTAGAACGCAACTGTAAATCATTGTTGCTGTCTGTTCCAACTGAAATTCTCGAATTTGTATTGTTTGGTTGATTATTTGAAATATCGATTCCTAATCTTTTGTATGCAGGCTCTTTTTCATACTCATCAATTTTAGAAACATTATTATGAAACTTGTAATTGAATTCTTTTAATTTTTTTCTTCTTTCATCAGCTCTAAGCTTCAAAGTTTCTTCAATTGTCATTTCCATTGGAGAAATATTTTCAAAATGAGTTGGTGCATTTGTAGTTGCATCTACTTGTTTCATTGTAATATTTAACTCGGCAGGAACAAGAACTTCAACTACTTTTGCAATTGGTTTAGCTGCAAAATCAGTATCTGCTTCCATGTACTCCTCAAGAGAATATTTGATAATTCCTCTATCAGATAATTCTGTTACCGGAACAAATTGAACTGCTTCGTTTACTTTGATATCGCGAGTTTCATTTGTTAGTTCAAATAAAACTTTACTTTCCTCAACGGGAGTAACTGGTTCCGATTTAAAAAGTGGCAAATCAAAAGAGAAAGCCGTTTGTTCTTGTCTTTCGATAATTTTTGGCTGCACTGCTTTTACCGCTTTAACTTCTGGTCCGGTAAAAGTAAATTCACTATCATTAATTGGAGAAACGATTTCAAAAGTCACATCTAAATTTTTTATAAATTCAGACATAACCATCAACTCTTCTTTATTGATTGTTGGCTCTGGTACTGTTACAACAGGCTCAGGAGCCACTACTGTTGTATCTTCTAATAAATCGAAAATTATTCTTTCGTTAGAATTAGACACCGGTGTTACGTTATTTAAATCGAATGCAGCAACAGTTCTATTACTTAGATTATGAACACTTCTTTGCTCGTCCTCTAGGGTGTGAATTATTTTTTTAGGCTCAGTATTAACAATTTCATTTTGTTGTTCAATATCAAATCCCGTAGCGATTATGGTAACTGCAATTGCATCTCCAAGTGATTCGTCTTCACCAACCCCCATAATAATATTTGCATTATGACCTGCTTCAATTTGAATATGATCATTGATCTCTCCTATTTCGTCAATTGTAATTTCATTAGTTCCAGAAACGATAAGCAACAATACGTTTTTGGCACCTGTAATTTTATTATCATTTAACAAAGGAGAATCTAAAGCTGCAACAATTGCCTCTTTAGCTCTATTCTCACCTGAAGAAACAGAAGATCCCATAATAGCCGTTCCGCTGTTATACAACACTGTTTTAGCATCTCTTAAATCGATATTTTGTGTGTAGTGATGAGTAATTACTTCGGCAATACCTCTTGAGGCTGTTGCCAAAACTTCATCAGCTTTAGAAAACCCGGCTTTGAATCCAAGATTTCCGTATACTTCTCTTAATTTATTGTTGTTGATAACAATTAATGAGTCGACTTGTTTACGTAATTTATCGATACCAATTAAGGCTTGTTCCTGACGCACTTTTCCTTCAAATAAGAAAGGCAAAGTCACAATTCCTACCGTAAGAATATCTCTTTCTTTAGCCAATTGCGCAATCACCGGCGCAGCTCCTGTTCCAGTTCCACCACCCATTCCCGCAGTGATGAAAACCATTTTAGTATTGCGATCCAACATTTTTTCAATCTCGGCAATACTTTCAATAGCGGACTGCTGTCCAACATCTGGGTTTGCTCCAGCGCCAAGCCCTTCAGTTAAATGCACTCCTAACTGAATTTTATTAGGCACAGAACTACTCTGTAAGGCTTGAGAATCCGTATTACAAACGATGAAATCAACGCCTTTAATACCTTGTTTGAACATGTGATTAATGGCATTACTTCCGCCTCCACCTACACCAATTACTTTTATAACATTTGATTGATTTTTTGGTAAATCAAATGAAATACTTCCAAATTCTGAGTTGCTCATCATTTTATTTGGTTTTAAAATTCTTGTTTAATTCTTTTTTTCTTCTTAAAGCGTGGGGCAAAAAGGAGAATGAAATATTTATTATTTATTAACTATTCTGCGTTATCCAGGAAATCCTTAATCTTATCAACATACCTGTCAAAAAATGATCTTTGTATTTTATCTCCCGTAGATACTTGTTTTTCACCAAAGTTTTGTGCGTCTACTTCGGCTTCTGTTACCGGCACTACCACCTCTTGAATTTGCGTAACCGGCGCTCTGTAAACTGTAGCTTTTGGAGGCTCAATAGCATCCATTCTTACAGCACTTTGAGAATTATTTTGAATACTATTCATTACTAGTCCTACAGCGGTAGCATATAAAGGACTCGAAATCTCTTCATCAGAATTTCCCGCTAAATGCTCGTTTGGATATCCAATTCTAGTATCCATTCCTGTAATGTATTCCACTAACTGCTTGATATGTTTCAATTGCGCTCCACCACCAGTAAGTACTATACCAGCAATCAGCTTCTTACGAGGATCTTCATGACCATACGCCTTTACTTCGGTAAAAACCTGATCTATAATTTCGACAACACGAGCGTGAATTATTTTCGAAAGATTCTTTAACGAAATCTCTTTTGGCTCTCTGCCTCTTAATCCGGGAATAGAAACAATTTCGTTGTCTTTATTTTCACCTGGCCAGGCAGAACCAAATTTAACTTTTAATAACTCCGCTTGCTTTTCAATGATCGAACAGCCTTCTTTAATATCATCAGTAATTACATTTCCTCCAAAAGGAATTACAGCAGTATGACGAATAATACCATCTTTGAAAATGGCCAAATCCGTTGTGCCGCCACCTATATCGATAAGCGCAACACCTGCTTCTTTTTCTTCTTGGCTCAAAACGGCATCAGCTGAGGCTAATGGCTCCAATGTCAAACCTGACAATTCTATCCCTGAGCTTTGAATACATCTTCCAACGTTACGTATCGATGAGGCCTGCCCTACTACAACATGAAAACTTGATTCTAATCTTCCGCCATACATTCCTATAGGCTCTTTGATTTCCGATTGTCCGTCAATTTTAAATTCTTGTGGCAGTACGTGTATAATTTCCTCACCTGGTAACATGGCCAATTTATTTACCTGGTCAATCAAAAGCTGTATATCATTCTCCCCAATAACTTCTTCGGGATTATTTCTGCTAATATAATCTGTGTGTTGAATACTGCGTATGTGTTGACCAGCTATTCCAACCACTACGTCTTTAATCTTATAACCTGAATTATTTTCCGCTTCTTGAATTGCTTGTTGGATAGATTGAATAGTTTGAGTGATGTTATTCACAACACCTCTTGCAACTCCTAAGCTTTTGGATTTTCCAATTCCCAAAATCTCTAATTTCCCATACTCATTTTTCTTGCCTATCATGGCAACAATTTTGGTTGTCCCAATATCTAGACCTACTGCAATATTCTCTTTTTCCATTATCTATTATTTAGTGCAAACTACTTGTTCCGTAAATCTGAGATCTATTTTTTTATATTTATACAACGTACTATCTAAAACCGCCTTTTGAAAAAAAGCTTTATAATTTTTGAATTTACGCTCTACATTTATCATTCTGCCAAAATCAATTTGATAATCAAAATTTCTATTGAGCATTATTAAGCTACCATTCGGCATAATTTGTATTCCGATAATGTTTTTTTTCAAAAAAGCATCGTCATATATTATGCGAAATAAATCAGCTAAATCTTCGTTATTTTTTTTATTAATCCCCCCTAAAACAAGTGGAACTCGAGCTGTAAAATTTGCTGACAATGGCATTCTATTACCTTTGTAATCAATATAGAAAGAACCTCCTTCATCAAAAACCCTAGCTATTGGAGTCTTTTGTTTCACTACTGCTTTTAAAACACCATCGATACTCACAAATACATCTGACTTTTCAATCATTTCTTGTGCATCTAGTATTTTTTCCAGCTTATTCAAATCTAAATTAACTTTTTGAATGCTCGATGCATCTTTTTTATTTTCTATTAACAATTTATTAACCGTTTCTTGCCTTAAAAATGGAGAGACATCTCCTACAAAAACAACGGTAGATTTAATTAATTTTCTGTTTGCATTTCGATTTGACGTGAATGAAAACAAAAAAACAACTAATGTAAACATCAGTACTAATCGAATATTTGACCAATTAAAGAGTTTCATTTATCGCTTTTTTAATTGTGGGAACCAATTCTCCAATATCACCTGCTCCAATTGTAACAATCACTGTAGCATCAGATGCAAGAATTGTTGGAATTAAATCATTTTTCTGGACCAATTTTTTATCCCTATTCGTCATTTTATCCATCAACCATTTAGAAGATATTCCTTCCATCGGTAACTCACGGGCAGGATAAATATCGAGCAAAACAACTTCGTCAAAAGCAGATAAACTTTTGGCAAAATCATCTGCAAAATCTCTGGTTCTACTAAACAAATGAGGTTGAAAAATAGCCAAAACTTTTTGATTTGGGTACAATTCTCTAACCGCCTGATGCACGGCATTTATTTCCGTTGGATGATGCGCATAATCATCTATATAAACTAATCTATCTGTTTTTATTTGATAGGAAAACCTTCTTTTTATTCCTTTGAATGATGCTATGGCTTTTGCAATGGCATCGGTTGGGGTGCCGAATAATTTTGCCATTGCGATAGCCATTAAAGCATTCATTAAATTATGTTTTCCAGGTAATCTAAACTGTAAATCTTCTATTATTTCAGTTGGCGTTTGTACATCAAACGTATAACTGCCATTCCCAACTCTAACATTAAACGCCTTGAAGACAGCATCTTCATTTACCGCGCAGGTAACTCCTTCAATTGGTAATTCTTTCGTTATAAAAAGATTACTTTTATCTTCAACTTTTGAAGCAAATTCAATAAATGATTCTTCTATGGCTTGACTAGTCCCATAAATATCCAAATGATCCGCATCCATTGATGTAATGCAAGCAATATTGGGATGCAAATGCAAGAATGAACGGTCAAATTCATCTGCTTCAACAACAGTAACTGTTTTACCGCTTCCTATTAAATTCGAATTGTAATTTTCTACAATTCCGCCAATAAAAGCAGTTACATCAGCACCACTTTCATATAAAATATGACCCAAAATACTTGAGGTAGTAGTTTTACCATGAGTTCCGGCAACTGCAAAACAAAAAGTATCTTTAGTTATTATCCCTAAAACTTCAGCTCTTTTTTTAACCTGATACTCTCTTTCCAAAAAGAAATTCCATTCAGAATGATTTTTAGGTACCGCTGGAGTAATAATAACCAATGTGTTTTCTATATAATAATCTTTTGGAATCAAATCAATATTATCTTCAAAATGAATTGAAATACCACTTTCTATTAATTCATCTGTAAGCATCGTAGGTGTTTTATCATAACCCGAGACTTGCTTACCTATATTTTTGAAATAACGAGCCAAAGCACTCATGCCGATGCCTCCAATTCCTATAAAATAGACGTTATGTATTTGATTTAAATTCATATTCTTTATACTTTTCGCGTTTATTGTCTATTTAATTAACTTCACGATTTCGTCAACAATTTGTTTCGTTGCTTCCGGTTTGGCCAATTGTTCTATATTCTCACTTAATTGATTCTGTTTTCCCTGATCCTTCAGCAAGGCTTCAAAAACAAGACCAAATTGCGAATCCAACTCAGATTCTTTCAACATAATTGCTCCTTTTCTATCTACAATTGCCTGAGCATTTTTAGTTTGATGATCCTCAGCTACATTAGGAGAAGGAATAAAAATCACAGGTTTCCCCACAATGCACAATTCCGAAACTGATGACGCACCTGCACGGGAAATGACAATATCAGTGGCAGCATAAACTAAATCCATTTTTTCAATAAAAGCCATTACTTGTACATTCCCTTCATTATATCTTTTATAATCTTCTAAATATAATTTTCCGCATTGCCAAATGACCTGAACATTTTGAGAAAGTAAATTTTTCAACTCCTTTTCAATAAGTTGATTTACTCTTCTTGCTCCCAAACTTCCACCAAGAACCAACAACGTTTTCTTGTTAGAATCTAAATTAAAAAATTGAATTCCTTCGGCTCTTTTACTTTGAATATCAATTAAATCTTGTCGAACCGGATTTCCTGTCAATATCATTTTATTTTTTGGAAAAAAAAGCTCCAAATTTTCATAAGCAACACAAATTTTATTTGCTTTTTTGCTTAACCATTTATTTGTAATTCCGGGATACGAATTTTGTTCTTGAATTATAGTTGGGATTCCGGCGATTGCAGCCACCTGTAATAAAGGTCCGCTTGCAAAGCCGCCTGTTCCTATAACTACATCGGGTTTAAACTCTCTTATTATAGTTCTTGATTTTAATAAACTTGCCAGAAGTTTGAGCGGAAAAAGGGAATTATCAAATGTCAACCTTCGTTGAATACCAGAAATCCAAAGCCCTTTTATTTTATACCCGGCCTGAGGAACTTTTTGCATTTCCATTTTATCCTGAGCTCCTACAAAAAGAAATTCAGCATTTGGAAAACGTGCTTTTAATTCATTGGCAATCGCAATGGCAGGATAAATATGTCCTCCAGTTCCGCCACCGCTTAATATGAATTTGTATTGTTTCATTTTTTATAATGTTACTGAGTTCCTCTGTTTTCAAAAATTATTTAATCTTAAAAGCGATTACTTATTTAAAACTGCATTCATTGGATTCTTAGCTTTATCCTCAATAGAATAATCATTATCAATACTGTATTCCTCTTCTAATTGTTTGTCAATTAATTTTTGAAGCGCTTCTTCTCTTTTGGCAGCGTCTTTTAATTCTTGGGCGATTTCTTCCTCTTTTTTAGTCACACTGATGATAATCCCAAGTGCAAAACAGGTCATCCAGATAGAACTTCCTCCACTACTTATCAAGGGTAATGTTTGTCCTGTAACAGGCAATAATTCTACGGCAACAGCCATATTAATCATTGCTTGAAATATCATGGGAAAACCTAACCCTATAACAACTAATTTCCCAAATAATGAATTGGCTTTATGAGAGGCTACGACAAATCGGAACAACAATAATAAATACAAAGCCAGAACACCTAAACCACCTATAAGCCCATATTCTTCAACAATAATGGCATAAATAAAATCGGAAGAAGATTGAGGCAAGAAATTCTTTTGAACGCTTTTTCCAGGACCTAATCCATATATTTTACCGGAAGCAATTGCAATTTTAGCCTTCTCAATTTGATAATCATCTTCATCTGGTTTATCTGTACTAAAATTCTCGATTCTGCTTTCCCATGTATGCACTCTGCTAAAAAATCTAGAATCAGGAAAAGCTTTGGATAGAAGAACAAAAAAAGCAAGAAATAATATTCCTGATCCTACAATGATTCCAATATATTTTAATGGGTATTTACCAATAAAAGTCAACATTAATATCATCGAAAAAATCAGTGCTGTTGTAGAGAAATTAGCAGGTAAAATTAGTATCAAAGTGAAAAACACTGGTAACCAAAGCTCCCACAAAGAGGCCTTGAATGTAATAGGTTCTTCTCTGGTTTTAGACAAATAACGTGCTACAAACATAAATAACACTATAGACGCTAATGTCGATGTTTGAAATGTTATTCCAATAAATGGCACTTGAATCCATCTACTGGCGTTTGCACCGGCGATGACAGTACCTTTAATTAAAGTGTATGCTAATAAAATCCAAACCACCGGCAATCCTACTTTAGAAATAGCTCTAAAATAATGATACGGGACTTTATGAATCCAATAAATAATTGCGAAACCAATACAAATATGAGCCAAATGTTTTACCAAATACCCTAATGTATTTCCGTTTCCTTGTCCAATATAAGCCAAATTACTACTTGCACTAAAAACAGGCATAAACGAAAACAAGGCTAATAAGGCCACGAATGACCATATCCCTTTATCTCCTTTTAAATTGTTTATTAGTTGTTTCATTTTTTTATTTAAGATTTTCAATTTAGCAATTAGGATTTCGCGTTTGGAATACAATTCCTAAATCCTAATTCGTAATTCCTTATTTTATAAATTCTTAACTGCTTGTTTAAATTGGTTTCCTCTGTCTTCATAGTTTTCAAACAAATCAAAACTAGCACAAGCCGGCGACAATAAAACCGTATCTCCTTTTTCGGTTAAACGCTGTGCCATTCTCACGGCATCATTCATATTATCAACTTCGACCATCATATCTACCACATTCCCAAAAGCATCTATTATTTTTTTATTATCAACTCCGAGGCAAATAATTGCTTTTACTTTTTCACGAACTAACGACATCAATTCATTGTAATCATTTCCTTTATCAACACCACCCACAATCCAAACTGTAGGTGTATTCATACTATCTAATGCAAAAAAAGTGGCATTTACATTGGTTGCTTTGGAATCATTGATATATTGTACATTTTGGATTTTCAAAACTTTTTCAAGACGATGCTCTACTCCTTGAAAGTTAGACAAGCTTTCGCGTATTGTCAACTTTCTAATTTGCATCAATTTTGCCACAGAAGTTGCTGCCATTGCGTTTTTCATGTTATGTTTTCCTTCCAAGGCAATATGCTCTGTATCCATTGTAAACTCTTCTTGATTAATTGAAATTTCCATTTTGTTATTTTTTATATAAGCTCCTTCGCTGAGTGTTTTTGTCAATGAAAAAGGAATTAATTTAGCTTTAGTTGTGTGCGTTTTAAGCCATTCTGCAATGGCTTCATCATCTGCGTCATATATGAGGTAATCGTCCTCGGTTTGATTCATTGTAATTCTAAATTTTGAATCAATGTAATTTTCATATTTATAATCGTATCGATCTAAATGATCCGGACTAATATTCGTAATAATAGCAATGTGCGGTTTGAAATTCACAATTCCATCCAATTGAAAACTACTCAACTCCAGCACATACGAATCATAATCATTATCTGCTACCTGCCAAGCAAAACTTTTACCGATATTCCCTCCTAATCCTACATTCAAACCGGCTGATTTTAACAAATGATAAGCAAGCATTGTAGTAGTGGTCTTTCCGTTGCTGCCGGTAATTCCAATTATTGTAGCGTTTGTATAAGGGGCTGCAAACTCAATTTCTGATAGCACTGGAATTCCTTTCTCCAGCAGTTTTTTGACAATTGGAGATTTTTCTGGAATTCCCGGGCTTTTCATCACCAAATCACCATTCAAAATCAAATCTTCGGTGTGCTTTTCCTCTTCCCAGGCAATTTCATTAATGATAAGAACCTCTTTATAATTTTCTTTTATCTTTCCAAAATCAGACACAAATACATCAAATCCTTTCTTTTTACCAAGAATAGCAGTTCCTATACCGCTTTCTCCACCGCCTAAAATTACTAGCCTCATACTATTTCAATTAAAAATTGAGAATTAAAAATTAAAATTTTTGAATAGTGATTAACTGAATTTTGAGTAGTTCTAATTCCTCATTTTCAATTTTTAATTCTCAATTAATTATTTAATTATTTTTTCTACATTTTCCCCTTTAAGGTTATTATAATTTTCGCCAATATTTTACAAATTTCTTCGGCTTCAACACATATACTTTCAAATTCAATAATTGAAATATAATCTGTTTCTTTTAATAATTTTAACCAATAAATTGTTTCTCTTGCTTCTTTGTATGAAATCTCCAGTTTAAATAAAAACTCTTTATTAGAACGCCCACCTATTGATTCTTCTACGTTTGCACCAATAGATGTTCCACATCTTAAAATTTGTTTACTCAAAACAAACTCCTTTTTTTTATTTGTTAAATTTTTGTATAAATTAATTATCCTAACGGCAAAAAGAAATGATTTTTGTTGAATAATATTTTCTTTCATTCCGAGAATTTTTAATTTTTAATTCCTGATTTTTAATTAAAACTTATCTTAATTTTAAAGTAACAATTGACAATATGGCCAGCATGATCGCAACAATCCAGAAACGGGTTACAATCTTACTTTCGTGATAACCTTTTTTCTGATAATGATGATGTAAAGGGGACATAAGAAAGATTCTTCGACCTTCGCCAAAGCGTTTCTTTGTATATTTAAAATAAGAGACTTGCAAAACGACTGAAAAATTTTCGACAAGAAAAATTCCACATAATAAAGGAATCAGCATTTCTTTTCGAACTGCGATTGCCAAAACAGCAATGATTCCTCCAATAGTCAAACTACCTGTGTCTCCCATAAAAACAGATGCAGGATAGGAATTATACCAAAGAAACCCAATTAATGCTCCCACAAAGGCAGCGATAAAAACCGTCATTTCCCCTGAATTAGGGATATACATTATATTTAAGTAATTAGAGAAAATGATATTTCCGGAAACGAACGTAAATATTCCCAATGCCAGTACCGAAACAGCTGAAGTTCCTGCAGCAAGCCCATCAATACCATCCGTTAAATTAGCACCATTAGAAACCGCAGTAATAATAAAAATAACAACTGGAATAAAAATCAACCAAGCCCATTTTTCATATCCTTCACCTGTCCAAGCTAATAATTCAGCATAATCAAATTCATTGTTTTTAAAGAAAGGAATTGTCGTTGCAGTAGATTTTTCTTCGACTGGGGCTTGAACAATTACATTTTCTGTAGGTGTTTTAAAAATATCCGATTTCGCAGTATCAGTTCTAACAGTTACAGCAGGACTAAAATAAAGAACTGTTCCAACAATTAATCCCAAACCTACTTGCCCAAAAACTTTAAATATTCCTTTTAGACCTTCTTTATCTTTTTTGAAAATTTTAATATAATCATCTATAAACCCAATAGTTCCCATCCATAGCGTAGTAACTATCAATAAAACGATGTAGATATTATGCAGTTTTGCAAAAAGGACGACAGGAACTAAAGTGGCAAATATGATAATCAAGCCTCCCATAGTTGGTGTACCTGCTTTTTCATTTTGACCCGCCAAACCAAGTTCACGGACCGTTTCCCCTACTTGTTGTCTTTGCAGAAAACTGATAATTCTTTTTCCATAAATCGTAGATAACAGCAAAGAAAGCATCAATGCCAATGCAGATCTAAAAGTAATGTACTGAAAAACACCTGTTCCAGGAACATCTAATATTTTGTCTAAATATTGAAATAAGTAGTATAGCATATTTGTCTATTTATGGAGTTGTTCTAATAATTCTTTAACAATTTTCATGTCGTCAAAATCATGACGAACACCATTTATTTCCTGATAAGTCTCATGACCTTTTCCAGCAATTAATATAATATCATTTGGCTGAGCTAATTGACAAGCGGTTTTTATAGCCTGTTTTCTATCGGTTATAGTCAATGTTTTTTTATAATTTTGCGGGGCAACACCTTGTTCCATTTCTGTAATAATAACTTCCGGGTCTTCATTTCTTGGATTATCGGAAGTTAATATTGCTTTATCACTAAGCTCTGACGCAATCCCAGCCATGATTGGGCGTTTTGTTTTGTCTCTATTCCCACCACAACCTACAACAGTTATCAATTGCTCATTTTTTGTACGGATATTATTGATTGTTTTCAGCACATTTTCTAATGCATCTGGCGTATGCGCATAATCTACAATAGCTGTAATATTTGAGGCCGAAACAATAAATTGAAAACGTCCCGAAACACTTTCTAAATCTGATAATAAGCGAAGTACCTCCAGGCTTTCCATTCCTAATTGAACTGCCGTTCCGTATATCGCCAATAAATTGTAAGCATTAAATGTTCCAATAAGTTTCACCCAAACTTCATTTCCATTTATTTTCAACAACAAACCGGACAATTGATTTTCTAGGATTTGTGCTTTATAATCAGCATAGGATTTTAAAGCATACGTCAGTTTTTTTGCTGCAGTATTCTGCAACATCACTGGTCCGTTTTTATCATCAATATTTACTAATGCAAAAGCAGATTTTGGCAAATTGTCAAAAAAAGATTTTTTTACATCTCTGTACTCTGCAAATGTTGGGTGATAATCCAAATGGTCGTGAGACAAATTGGTGAAAATACCGCCTACAAAATGCAATGCTTCCGTTCTTTTTTGATGAATTCCATGCGAACTCACTTCCATAAAACAATATTCAACACCACTCTCCGCCATTTCTTTTAGATAGTGGTTTATTGTAATTGAATCCGGAGTGGTGTGAGTCGCTTTATATTCTTTCTCGTCAACTAAAATTTTCACTGTAGAAAGTAATCCAACTTTAAACCCTGCTTTTTTAAACAATTGGTATAATAAAGATGCAATGGTAGTTTTACCGTTTGTTCCTGTAATACCAACCAATTTCATTTTTTCAGAAGGATCTCCAAAATAATTTGCAGCCATAAATGCCAAGGCCGAATTAGTATCTTTGACCTGAACATAGGTGATTCCTTTTGTGGTAGTCTCCGGAAAAGTATCGCATACAATTGCAACAGCTCCCTGTTGAATTGCCTTTTCTATAAAATCATGACCGTCAGAAATAGAACCACGAATAGCTATAAAAACATCGTTTTTTTCGATTTTTCTTGAGTCGAAGTCCATTTTGTCTATAGTAATATCCGTCGAACCTTTTACGGCTTCGATTGCTACTTTGTATAATATGTCTTTTAATACACTCATGATAATTCCAATAGTATAGTTGTGTTTTTCACAATGTTTTGACCCGCTTGGAGCGATTGTTTTTTTACCTTTCCTATTCCGGTAACTTTCACTTTTAAACCTAAGTTTTCTAATAAAGCCAATGCATCCATCCCTGACATTCCTTTTACATTAGGAATTGATGGCGACTTCACTTGTGATTTTACAAAATAAGAATCATAATTATTTTCTTGTTTTGGAATCTTTCTGTTTAAATTTTTAATTTTATTAGTTGAAGGAGCATCTGTAAAAATCTTTTGGGCAATACGTTTGAAAACGGGACCTGCCACATCAGCACCATAATAATTGTTATTTACCGTACTCGGCTTATGAACGACAACTATACAAGAATATTTTGGGTGATCTGCTGGAAAATAACCCACAAATGAAGAGGCATAATATTTACCTGATCCGCCATCTTTTGCATAATTCACCGCAGCCGTTCCTGTTTTTCCTGCCATAGAAAAATCTTTAGAATACAATTTTGATGCTGTGCCTTTTTTGACAACATTTAATAAGATTGCTTTTAATTTCAAAATAGTTCCTTGCGAACATATTTTAGGATTCAAAACCTCTTTATCATACTTTTTAATTGTTTTATTCCATTCTTTAATTTCAGAAACAAACTGCGGTTTAACCATTTCTCCATTATTGGCAACAGCATTATAAAAAGCTAATGTTTGCATTGGCGTAATAGAAACTCCATATCCAAAAGCCATCCAAGGCAGTGAAATATTTGACCAGTGTTTATCACTTGGCTGTGGAACATAGGGACGACCTTCCCCTTTAATCGAAAGTCCTAAAGGTCTATTTAATCCAAAATTGTTAAGGTGATTTACAAATTTTGAAGGCTCCTTTTTATAATTATTATAAACGGCTTGAACCATGACCGTATTCGACGAAAGTTCAAAACCTCTTGCTAAAGAAATTTTACCATACCCACCTACATGGGAATCGCGTACTTTCCTTCCTGAGTAAACTACTACACCACCATTGCTGTCATAAACAGCACTAGTATCTACTTTTTTATCTTCAAGAAGCGCCATTAAATCGGCTAGTTTATAGGTAGAACCAGGCTCGTGAGATTCGGCAACGGCATAATTCGTAGTTTCAAAATACGTTCCATCCGTAGCTCTTCCCAAATTTGATATTGCTTTAACATGACCGGTACTAGTTTCCATAACTACCACGCAACCATGATCTGCCTGGTAATCTTCTAATTGTTTCAACAAAGCATGATGGGCAATATCTTGAATAAAAACATCAATGGTCGAGATCACATCGTAACCGTCCTGCGGATCCACTTCGTTGATGTCACGCAACGGTTTCCATTGTCCTTTTGCTATTTTTTGCTTTAAAATATTCCCGTCTTTACCGTTAAGATATTTACGATAAGCCCATTCGATACCTTTCCCATCTGAAGTTCCATTTGAATTACTTCTTTCATAGCCAATGGTACGTTCTGCAATTTTCCCTATCGGATGTTTCCTAACCGTTTCTTGTTCAATGATTATTCCGCCTTTATTACTACCCAAATTGAACAGTGGAAACCCTTTGATTTTAAAATATTCTGTATAGCTTAAATTTCGAGCAATTAGATAATATCTGTTTTTGTTTGCTCTTGCTTTTCTTAATTCATTTTGAAAATAGCTGGACGGTTTCCCTAAGACTGAAGCCAATGAATCAGACAAAGTCTTCACATTTTTTTCGAATGATTCCGCTTTTGGAGTAACAGCATCAAAACGTATTTCATAGTTTGGAATAGAGGTTGCCAAAAGGCTTCCGTCAGCAGAATAAACATTTCCTTTATTGGCTGGAATTACAAAATTTCTAACCGTTCTTTCTTTGGCTAATTTTCTATAATAATCCCCCTCCACCCATTGGATATTTGTCAACTTTACAGCAATCGCAATTGCCATCAAAAAGATAGCGAATGCAACCAGATAAATTCTGTACGATATGTGTTTATCTTCTACTGCCATATTTTTTTGAAGAAACTTTTTTCTTCTTCTTTTTTAACTTCAATTTTAACTGGAGGAACTGTTGACGGAAAAATATTTTTTTCTACCATTTTTTCAGAAACTGTTGATTCCATTTTCAATTTCATTAGCTCCGAACGTCTGTCTACAAATTCCGAACGCAATTCTTTTACTTTATTTGTCAACTCAGTAATCTTAAAAACTTTTTGTTCAAATCGCTGCGTATTAGCAATCATAATTATAGCTAAAACAATTACAAAAACAATGAAACGCCAGTTTTTAACTGCATCATCATCGATCAGAAACCTTGCTTTTAATAGATTATAAACTCCGTTTTTCATTTTTTATATAACTAATTATATCTTTTCCGCTATTCGTAGTTTAGCACTTCTCGCTCTGTTATTTTCCTTTATTTCAGCAGCATCCGGCACAACTAATTTACCAACAGTTTTAAATGGAACCGAAAAATTACCAAAAAAGTCACGCTCAGGTTCTCCTTCAAACATGCCATTTTTCATAAATCGTTTTACCAATCTATCTTCTAAAGAATGATACGAAATCACGCTTAATCTACCGCTTGGATTTAATATTTCTAAGGATTGTTCCAAAAACTCTTTCAAAACATCCATCTCTTGATTTACTTCAATACGAATCGCTTGATAGATTTGAGCCAATATTTTATTTCTAACTCTTTCCGGTAGATATTTCGCCAATACCTCTTTCAATTTATCTGTGGTTTTGATTGGTTGCTCCTCTCTTGCTTCTACAATCGTTCTTGCTAAAACAGGTGCATTTTTCAATTCTCCATAATCCACGAATACTCTTTTCAGGTTCGCCTCATCATATTCATTAACCACACGATAGGCATTCAAATCATTTTTTTGACTCATTCTCATATCCAACTCTGCATTAAATCGGGTCGAAAAACCTCTTTCTGCAACATCAAACTGATGTGATGAAACCCCCAAATCACCTAAAATTCCATCAACACTTTTCACCCCGTAAAAACGTAAAAAACGTTTAATGAATCTAAAATTTTCATTAATAAGTGTAAATCTTTCGTCATCCAAAGCATTCGCTAAAGCATCCTCATCTTGGTCAAAGGCAAATAATTTTCCGTTTCGACCAAGTCTTTTTAAAATTTCTTTTGAATGACCACCGCCACCAAAAGTCACATCTACATAAATGCCGTCAGGCTTAATATTTAAACCATCTACTGATGCCTGAAGCAAAACCGGATTATGATATTCCATAGTCGTTGTCATTTATATTTCCCATTACTTCTTCTGCTAAATCAGCAAAATCTATTTCTTCATCACCTATAGATTTCTCATACAAGTCTTTATCCCAAATTTCCACAATATTGATTGCTGATGAAAACACTACCTCTTTACTAATACTAGCAAAAAGCACTAAATCCTTTGGCACTAATAATCGCCCCAAAGCATCTATCTCAACTATTTTCACCCCGGCAGTAAACTTGCGTATGAAATCATTGTTCTTTTTAACAAATCGGTTCAGCTTACTGATTTTTTCTGTCATCAATAGCCATTCCTGCATAGGGTACAACTCCAGACACGACTGAAAAACGGAACGCTTCAAAACGAACCCGTTTTGAAGAGAAGAGGCCAACTGCTTTTTCAAAGGTGCCGGTAACAACAACCTCCCTTTAGCATCGACTTTACATTCATATGTTCCAACAATTGTATCCAAGGAAAATGTATTAAATGGTGTAGAGCAAAAATATAAAAAATATTACCACATTTTACCACTATATACCACTTTGTTAATAAGTTTAACCACTTTTGAATAAAAACCCTTAATTTTTGGACAATCAGAACGTTATGTCAATTTTATTTTATTTGTAAGAAAGATAACATCATTAAAAAAGAAGACTAAAAACACTGTACAATTTGAATCTTACTATTGGCAAAAAGAGCAAATAATTAACATTTTAGATCATAAACAAGTAAAATTTATCATAATTAACTTAAAGAATTAACTAATTAAAATTGTCGTAAAAATTTATTTTTATTTTTTAAATCCTATATTTGTCAAAATTGAAAATCCGGATTCTAAAAACATGGAAAAATACTATAAAAAAGAAGGTAGATACAGCTATTATGAAGCTGGAGAAGGAATCCCTATTGTCATTCTTCACGGCTTGATGGGAGGGTTAAGTAATTTTGATGCTGTTGCCAGTTATTTTTCTAACAAAGGATACAAAATAATAATCCCTGATTTACCAATTTACACTCAAAGCATTCTAAAAACTAATGTTAAGAGTTTTGCTAAATACGTAAAAGATTTTATTACGTTTAAAGGCTTAGAACGAGTAATTCTTCTAGGAAATTCCCTTGGGGGACATATTGCTTTATACCATACAAAAATGTATCCTGAAAAAGTAGCAGGTCTCATAATAACTGGTAGCTCTGGACTTTACGAAAGTGCTATGGGAGACAGTTATCCAAAAAGAGGTGACTACGAATACATTAAGAAAAAAGCAGAAGATGTATTTTATGATCCAAAAGTAGCAACTAAAGAACTTATTGACGAAGTGTATGCTTCCGTAAATGACAGAATAAAATTAATCAAAACATTGACGATTGCCAAAAGCGCCATTCGTCATAATATGGCTAAAGATTTACCAAAAATGCATGTACAAACTTGTATTATTTGGGGTAAAAATGATAAGGTAACTCCTCCTGATGTTGCTGTAGAGTTTAATAAATTATTACCAAATTCTACTTTATATTGGATTGACCACTGTGGCCATGCTGCCATGATGGAACAGCCGGAAGAATTTAATCGTTTGCTGGAAGAGTGGCTATCAGTAACCCATTTGCAAGTACACGCTTAAAAAAAAGAATAATTAGATACGCAAATCATGAAAATTAATACTGCCGAATTTATTATCAGCAACTCTGATGTAACAAAATGTCCCAAAGACTTTATGCCAGAATATGCTTTTATAGGCCGATCAAATGTAGGTAAGTCCTCATTGATCAATATGCTGACTAATCAAAAGAAATTAGCGAAAACGTCTGGAAGACCGGGAAAAACACAATTAATTAACCATTTTTTAATTAACAACAATTGGTTTCTTGTCGATTTACCGGGTTATGGCTACGCCAAAGTTTCTAAAAAGACAAAATCTATTTTTCAGGAATTCATTACTGATTATTTTGAAACAAGAGAGCAATTAGTTTGTGCTTTTGTTTTAATTGATATTCGTCATGAAGCACAAACGATAGACATTGAATTCATGTCCTATATGGGAGAAAGTGAAATTCCATTTTGTATTGTTTTCACCAAAGCTGATAAAATCAGTAAAGTAAAAATTGATTCTCACGTTGCTGCTTACAAAAAGAAAATGTTTGCTAATAACTGGGCCGAAATGCCTCATTATTTTGTTACCTCAGCAACTGAATCTACAGGAAAAGAAGAATTATTAAGTTATATTGACGAAGTAAATCAAGAAGTTTTCAAAAATAACAATCAGTTTTAGAAATTCGATTCTCTTATTTAAAAACAAATAAAATCCCAAAACTTAAATAACAGTTTTGGGATTTTATATTTTAGATACTGAATCTAATTTATTTCGTCAGCTCCAATTTTTCTGCGAAATAATCGCAAAAATCTTTCATAGTATCCGCCATTTTTTCATCATCAGTAGCGCGTTTAAATGTTTCAGACATAGCCACTAAACTTTGATGAAAGAAAATTTTCATTTCATCTACAGGCATATCTTTAGTCCATAAATCGATACGCATACTCTCTTTGGCCTTACTGTCCCAAATAGACAACATAATAGCTTTAGCCTCCTGCGCCTCAACTCCACCGTCGTTAGCAGACCACATTAATTTTTCGGGAACACGATTATCGTCTAATTCGATTAGAAATTTAATTTCTGATGTATTTTTATCTGACATTATTTTTTAGGTTTGTATTTTGATTTTCCGAATATTTCTTTTGCATCTGTTTTGAATAAATCTGCGAGAGTCACATCATTATTTTTCATGTAAGAACGTACAATTTGCCAGCCAATCCAAGTGCCAACACGTCCTGGTGATTCATTATCAATTTCTAAATAAAACTTAGAAAATGGAGCCGCATTGATAAAACGAGGCAGTAGTTTTTGCTCATCACTATAGAATATTTCTTTTTCTATAAAATAACGCCACATATAACTTTCGTTTTCCTGGCACCATTTAATTTGTTCCGCCGTGTAACCCATTTTATCCGCATCACTATAATCCGGCAAAAGTAAGTCTTTTAAATATAATTGTTTTCCAAAATACACCATTTGATTCAGGAAATTTTTATCTGTAACAGGCGCAATCTTTCCAATAGAAAAGCTAGAAACTATATCCGGAATTATTTGCCCCTGCTCCAGGTTTTGACTTATATAATTTGGAAACTGATAAAATTTATGGTTTTTTCCTAAATACAATTCAAGAGGAATAATAACTAAACTATCCGCATAAATGGCTTTAGTATTATAATCCATTTCTGAGATTATTGTAATAACTTTTGGCGTTTTAGTCTTAGGGAAATAATATTTGATATGTTTAAAAAGAGAATTTAAATCCTTCTTCACAGGATTTAAATCTGGATATTTTTTTTGGACTTCTACATATAATTCTCGCCATAATGGATTTTGCATTTTATTAATCCATACACTATCGTCATTCCCACCGGGAAAGAAATAGGGAAACTTTTTTTTAATTTTTCCTATTTCTTGAGTTGGAGTTTCAAAAAATATTTTATCAAAACGCACTACTTCAACTTCTACAGGAATTTTATCAACTGCGTTTTCTATAGTATGTTTTTTATCACAAGATAAAAAAAAGAGACAAAAGACTATCAAAAACAAGTGTGTTTTCATATTTATTAATTAAGTTTGTAGCCAAAGTAATAGGGAAACGAATAAATTACGAATGATATTGCAAATATACATTCTCCTTTTTAATACCTAAACTATTATGATTAAAAATACCACCATGCAAGTTGAAAAAACAAATACACACATTGTAGATTGGTTAAAAACCTATGCAGAAAACGCAAAAGTAAATGGTTTTGTAATAGGAATCTCTGGTGGAGTTGATTCAGCAGTAACCTCAACACTTTGTGCACAAACCGGATTACAAGTTTTATGTGTAGAAATGCCCATACATCAGGCGCATAGCCACGTAACCCGCGGTCGTGAACATATTGAACAATTAAAAAACAGATTCCCTAATGTTACTAGTATTGAAGCTGATTTAACCTCAGTTTTTGAATCTTTCAAAAAAATTGTCCCGGATAATGTGGAAACAGATAAACTTCATTTATCTCTGGCGAATACACGTGCTCGTTTACGAATGACCACTTTGTATTATTTTGCTGGTATTTATGGATTATTGGTTGCCGGAACTGGAAATAAAGTCGAGGATTTTGGCGTTGGCTTTTTTACCAAATATGGGGATGGCGGTGTCGATTTAAGTCCAATTGCAGATTTAATGAAATCCGAAGTATATCTTTTAGGCAGTTATTTAAAAACACCGGATTCAATCTTGAAAGCCTCTCCATCTGATGGATTATTTGGAGATGAAAGAACCGATGAAGAACAATTAGGCGCCAGTTACGACGAATTAGAATGGGCAATGAATCAAGATGAATCAGGAAAATCAGCCAACGATTTTTCAGGAAGAGAAAAAACTGTTTTCGAGATTTATAAGCGATTAAATACTATCAATCAACATAAAATGAAAGCAATTCCGGTTTGTTTAATCCCAACAAACTAAAACATTAACATTTTTATACTGATTTTCAGTTATTTACAGAATTTATTTATTAAATTTACTATCCAAAATATAAACAACACTAAAAATTAAAACTATGATTAAAGTATGCTTAGCAGACAACTATCCCGTAGTGCATTTTGGAGTAAAATCTTACTTTAAGGATCACGCAGAAATATCAATTGTTGCCAATGTGGGGAATTTTTTGATGGTTCGGGATATACTCCTTACCAAGGACATTGATGTATTAATATTAGACCTGGAACTGGAAGGTCTTTCGAGTATTTTTGAAGTTAAAAATCTCTTGAAAAACTTCCCAAAAACTAAAATTATTATTTTCAGTGGTCTTTCAGAACAAATTTATGCACCTAATGCTATAAAAGCTGGTGTTTCTGGGTTTATTCACAAAAAAGAGAAACTAGAAACCTTAGGCATTTCGATTATTAAAGTCCATCAAGGAAAAATAATCATGAATGAAACAGTCAAGAAAAACTTGGCATTAATTGCAAAACAAAGCAAAAGCGAACGATTATATCGAAAGCTTTCCAATCGTGAAGTAGAAGTTTTACGCTATTTAAGTGATGGGAAAAAGAATCATGAAATTGCTGAAATTCTAAATCTTAACGAAAAAACAATTAGTACGTATAAATTACGTCTCTTAACAAAATTAAATGTCACTAATTTAGTTGATTTGGTAAACAAAGCAAAAACCTTAGAAATAGTTTAGTCTAGTAATATCTAGACATTACTCTTCCTAATTTTTTTGAAAACGAATGAATTAATGTGTTGTAATCCATTGTCAAAGAGAGAGGCTCTGTATTATCTGAATCCGGTTCAGATGATAGAGAGCTTTTTAGTTCTTCAATTATTTTCCCCACTAGATACCAACGCATAGTTAGAATCGTTTCAGATACATTTTGACTAATTGTCTCACTTTTAGACTTTGGAAAAATATTTTGTCCTTCCCAGTTGTGCAATACTACTCTTTCATCTTCCATCAAAATATCCGTAACCTCCTGTGCAAAATCAGGTTGCAAATGCATTAAATATTTTTCTAAACTGAAGTTTTCATTCTGATGGTAAAAATTTATCAGATCATTAAAAATAGCTCTAAACAAAGGATTAGCAAGCTCTACCTCATCTTCCTGCAGGCTCAAATAGATTCTCTGATATACTTTATAATCTTTTTTTTCTATAACATTTTCTATTTCCCCTTCCTCGTTTGTTCTCAAAAAAGCATCTTCAAACTCTTCTGTTTTATTTCCATATAACAAAAGAATCTCAATAATTTTACGTTCCAATCGATATAAAACATCTACTTTCTCTGCATCAATTGGATTTTCATTTTTGACAACTTCAAAAGCTTGTTGTTCCTGTTTTTGTTTTTTTCCAACTTCAGAAACATCTTTTTGAACTAATTGCGCCAAGGTACTTTGCAAAACCTGCTCCGAAATATCCATAATTCTCGAACATTCCTGAATGTAAATCTCTCGTTGAATTCTATCCGGAATCTTGGAAATACTCACTACCATATCCCTAATTAAATCCGCTTTTTTGATCGGATCATTCTTGGCTTCATTCATCAAAAGCGACGCTTTGAACTGAATGAAATCCTTGGCATTATTTTCAAGATATAAAACTAAATCATCATACGATGTTTTCTTGGCAAAACTGTCCGGGTCTTCTCCGTCAGGAAATGTACACACTTTTACATTCATCCCTTCCTCCAGAATTAAATCGATTCCACGGATAGAAGCGCGTAAACCTGCTGCATCGCCATCAAAAAGAACAGTAATATTCTTTGTTAATCTATTTATCAATCGAATTTGATCCGGTGTCAGAGCAGTTCCCGAAGAACTAACGACATTCTCAATTCCGGATTGATTGAATTGAATCACATCCGTATATCCTTCTACCAAATAACAATTATTCAATTTCGCAATAGATTGTTTGGCTTGAAAAATACCATACAACACTTTGCTTTTATGGTAAATTTCACTTTCGGGAGAATTCAGGTATTTGGCCGCTTTTTTATCATTGGTAAGAATCCGACCTCCAAAACCTAGCACTCTTCCTGACATACTTTCTATAGGAAACATAACACGCCCTTTGAACCTGTCGAAAGGCCTGTCATCTCGGGGAATTGTGAGACCTGTACCTTCCAGAAACTCTAATTTATACCCTTTACCTAATGCTTCTTTAGTAAAAGCATCCCAAGCTTCTGGTGAATATCCTAAACTAAATTTCTTAATAGTATCATTAGTAAATCCTCTTTCTTTAAAATAGGAATACCCTATTGCTTTGCCTTCTTCAGAATTAAAAAGGGTATTATGAAAATAGGTTTTTGCAAACTCAGAAACCAAATACATACTTTCCCGAACATCCGTAATGGCTTTCTCTTCATCACTTTGCTCCGTTTCTTCGATTTCAATATTGTATTTTTTAGCTAAATATCGTATGGCTTCCGGATAGGTGAAATGGGAATGTTCCATTAAGAAAGCCACAGAATTCCCTCCTTTTCCAGAACTAAAATCTTTCCAAATTCCCTTAGCAGGCGAAACCATGAACGATGGAGAACGCTCTTCAGAAAAAGGACTTAATCCCTTGAAGTTACTTCCTGCACGTTTTAGCTGTACAAAATCACCGATAACCTCCTCTACTCTGGCAGTTTCGAAAACAGTATCAATAGTGGCTTTTGAAATCAAGTTGTAATTTTTTTGAAATTCAAAGTTACAACGTTTAACTTGACAAATTATAGTTAGTACAAAAAAAAATCATCCCCTAGTAAAACCCATAAATCATTTTATTTGATAATTTAAAAAGTTATTAATATTTTACAAATCAAAGAAACATCTTAATTCATCATATTAATTCAGTTAAAAAAGTTATTAGTTTTTAACTTCCTGTAACTATTCAGCCTGTTCTAAAAAAAACATAGTTATAAACAATTTTGACTTTCTGTTTTTGAAAAAACAGCTTTATTGTAAACATTTGTTCATTACTAATTAACAACTATCTACTTGATTTGCTTTACTTTTTATGGGTGTTTATTTCCTTTGTGCCAAACAAATAGAAATTGAACTCCGACAAAAAACGTGTTGCTGAATTAGAGACCAAAGTTATCCGATTAGAATCATTAATTGAAAAATTACTTGATAAAATCGATGGCTTAACGCATCGTAAAAACAGCCGTAATAGTTCAGTTTCACCATCAAAAGACGAAAATAGGCCTTTAAAAACCAAAAGTCTTCGTGCCAATCAAGGCAAAAAAGTAGGCAAACAACCAGGACACGAAGGCAGTACCTTGGAAATGACTGTAAATCCAGATAGCATCACTGAACATAAACCAGAATTTTGCAATCATTGTGGTGATGATTTGTCTGACCAACCTGCAACATTTATTCTACGCAGACAAGTTTTTGATATACCTCCGATTATTCCTGAATTTTCAGAACACCGTATATTTCAAAAAACTTGTGCTTGTGGTCATCATACCAAAGCTTTATTCCCCAGCGGAGTTAACTCGCCTATCAGTTACGGATCTAACATTCAAGCTACAATTGCTTATATGCACACTAGACAATACTTGTCTTTTGAGAGAATGAGCGAATTTTTCAGTGATGTTTGTAATCTAAAAATCTCACAAGGCACTCTTTGTACCTTACGCAAAGGCTTTGCCCAAAAAGCCCAACCGGCCTACGAGTTGAATGCTCAAAAAGTAGAAAATGAAAAAGTGGTTGGAGGTGATGAAACAGGTGCTAAAGTCAATGGAAAAAAGGGATGGTTCTGGACTTTTCAAAGCCAAGTTGTCACTTATATTACATTTTCAAACAACAGAGGAACTGCTACTATAGATGGAAATTTCCCAAACGGCTTTATAAACTCCATACTCGTTCACGATTGCTGGCGGAGTTATTTTCAAATAAAATGCAAAACTCATCAGATATGTATCCCTCATTTACTTCGGGAACTTGTTTTTTTCGAAGAACGTTATGAATTTCAATGGGCTATAAACTTCAAGGAATTGCTATACGAAGCAATAGAACTTAAACGGAATTTAACCCCAATTCAATATCTCAATCCAATACTTCAAAGAGACAAAATCATTGAACGATTGTCCGTTTTGCTGCTAACTTCTGTTCCAAAAAACAGGAAGGATCTTTGTGCGTTCCATAAGCGGATACATAAATACAAGGAATATGTTTTTACTTTTTTATTCCATGACGAAGTCCCTCCAGACAACAACGCTTCTGAAAGAGCAATCCGCAATGTGAAAGTGAAACAAAAAATATCCGGTCAATTCAAAACTGAAAATGGGGCACAATTCTATGCGGTCATTCGTTCGGTAACAGATACCTGTATTAAAAACGGACCAAATGTTTTAGCTGCTTTTAAAACTATTGCTGTATTGCAACCTGAATAGTTACAACTTCCTTTTATATATCATAAAATAAACGTTATTTTGTAATTGATTCCCCCAATCTACATTCCAATTTATTGCTACATAAACAATTACTTTAAAAAACCTATGTCTATAATGCAGAATAAAAGAAAATTAATAAAATTATTCGATACCATAGATTTTCAGCAAGAATTTAATAGTATTCTATTATTTGTATCAGAAATATGCGAAGTCCCTTGTGTCTTTACATCATTAATTGATTTAACCGGTCAAACCATTAAAGCAAAAATAGGCGTAGATCTTATACCTGTCGCAACTAATATATTAGCATTTAATGAGAATATTATTCAGCAAAATAAAATTAAAATCGTTTCAGATATTAATAATGACGTTTCTAATCAATCTGAAAACTTAGTACATTTTTTCGCTGGGCTTCCAATATGTTTTAATGAAAATCTAGTTATCGGAACTATTTGTATTATGGATACTAAGCCGAAAGAGCTTTCCTCAATACAGTTAAAATATTTAGATCATGCTGTACAACAAATTCAATCTTTATTGCAATTACATATTGAAAACAGGGAATTACAAGAAACAATCAAACAGCAAGAAAATCAATTTCAACTATTTATTGATAATTCAAATGAAATTATCTACGAGATCAATTTAAAAGGAATAATTAGCTATGCTTCAAACAACTGGACTAAATATCTGGGTTATGATATTAAAGAGGTCTTAGGCAAAAGCAACGCTGACTTTCTCCACCCTGAAGATTTAGAAAATTGCATTGCATTTTTAGACAGAGTAATTAAAACCGGAGAAAATGAAGGGGAATTAATCTATAGAATTCGACATAAAGAAGGGCACTATGTTTGGCATGAAACACGTTTGAAATTATCACTAAAAAATGGCTCTCCATTTTTTATAGGAAACTGTAGAGACATTACTGAGCATATTGAGGTCAAACAGAAGCTACTGCAACAAAAAGATTTCTATGAAACCTTATTAAATAATTTACCAACCGATGTTGTAGTATTTGACTCTAATCACAAATACATCTATGTAAATCCAATAGCAATCAAAAATGAAGAGTTGCGCAAATTTATAATTGGAAAAGACGATTTTGAATATGCACAACATATGCAACGAGATCCCTCCATCGCTAGAAGTCGAAGGGAAAAATTTCTTGCAGCACTTCAAAAAGAGAAAACCTCATTTTGGGAAGAAACTTTACATTCTGAAGTTGATGGCATTACGTACCATGACCGAAAATTTACTCCAGTTTTTAATGATAATGGAAGTTTTAAAATGATGATCGGTTTTAGTGTCAACATAACAGAAAGTAAAAAAATTCAAGAGGAAATTCTCAAAAGCCGACAACTTACGGCCAGTATTATCCAAAATGTAGCTGTTGGGATTTTAGTTCAAGGACCACAATCCGAAATATTAGAAAATAATAAAGCAGCTTGCGAAATGTTAGGCCTTACCGAAGATCAACTCCTTGGTAAAACTTCTTTTGATGATACATGGAAAGTAATTCATCTAGATGGTTCAATTTTTAACGCCAATGAACATCCCGTACCGCAGGCGATACAAAAGTTGAAACCAATAAATAATATTGTCATGGGTGTTCATCGTCCGATGCGTAATGATTTGGTTTGGTTAATGGTTGATGCCATACCTGTATTTGGAGATCTTAATGAATTACTATATGTAATATGCTCTTTTAATGATATTACCGCACAAAAAAATGCAGAAGATTCCTTAAAAATCAGCAATGAGCGTTTTATTTATTCCAGTATAGCTACTTCGGATGCGCTTTGGGATTGGAATATGATTACGGATGAAATATTTGTTGGAGAAAGCTATTCTATTCTTTTTGGACATCAATTTGAGAATAACATTATAACAGGGCAAGAATGTGAGAATTTTATTCATCCAGATGACAAAGAAAACTATTTTGCATCTGCAGAAAAAGCCATAAATACAGATGCTTATAGATGGACGGAAGAATACCGTTATCTAAAATCAGATGGTACCTATGCTTATGTAAAAGACAAGACCGTTATCATACGTGATGATGAAGGTAAGGCAATCCGAATGATTGGAGCCATGCAAGATCTAACGAAGGAGGAAAAATTAAAAAATGAATTACAGCAGAGTGAAGAAAAATTTAAAGGAGCGTTTGAGAATTCTGCAGTAGGAATGGCTTTAGTTAATATAGAAGGGTATTATATAGAAGCGAATGACAGACTTTGTGGAATGCTTGGCTACTCAAATCAAGAAATGGAATTCCTGAAATTCCAAGAAATCACCCATTATGAAGACTTGACTCTTGATTTGGATTATAAAGAAAAATTAGACTCTGGAAAAACATCTAACTTCAGTTCAGAAAAAAGGTTTATTCATAAAAACAAATCTATTGTATGGGCACATATGTCTGTTTCGTCAGCAAAAAACAATAAGAATGAAATCAAGTATTATATAATCCAGATAATAGACATTACCGAAAGGAAAAAAATCGAAGAGGAAAACAAATTATTAATGGATGAAAACAACAGAAATAAAACTGCTCAGTTAAATGAAGCTAAGAATATGTATCGTCTTTTAGCCGATAATACTGTAGATTTAGTTTGTTTACATAATGCAGATACAACTTTTAAGTATATTTCACCATCAATACAAAATCTTCTAGGGTATTCTTCCGACGAATTACTAGGAAAATTTCCTTTGGATTATGCTCATCCAGAAGATAAAAATTATCTTCAAAAAAAAATGGACAAGTTCCTCACCCTGAAAACGGATGAACTAGTAATTGCAAGGTTTAAAAAAAGTAACAATGAATATATCTGGATTGAAATTAAAACAAGTTTAATTTTAGAGAACAAAGTTCTAATTGAAATTCAAACAAGTTCAAGAGATGTAACTTCTCAAAAAATAGCCGAAAAAGCAATTGAAAAAGCCCTGTCAAAAGAACGAGAATTAAATGAATTACGCACCAATTTAGTTGCCACCATTTCTCATGAATTCAGGACGCCTATGACTACTATTAGAACTAGCGCTGAACTAATATCTATGTATTTAGAAAATCAAAATATAGTAAACGGAAATCGTTTACAAAAACGAGTTACTATTATTACAGAGGAAATTGACCGAATAGTTGAACTAATGAATGCTGTATTAACCATTTCTAAAGAAGATTCCGGAAAGACTAATTTCAACCCTACTATATTTGATTTGAAAGAATTTTGTCTAGAAATAATTGACAGTTACTATCTCGATAAAATAAATCACGCAAAGGTTACAACAAATTTTAATGGCTCAACTTTCAAAGTTAATGCTGATAAAAAGCTAATGGAATATGGCATTTTTAATATTTTAAATAATGCTTTTAAATATTCTGAAAAATTTGAAGAGGTAATTCTTAATCTTTCTTCTGCTAGTGATACAATTATCCTTGAAATTATTGATTTTGGTATCGGCATTCCCAAAGAAGACCAACTTAAATTATTCAATACTTTTTTCAGAGCAAGTAATACCGACGGTTTTCAAGGAACTGGTTTAGGATTATATATCGCTAAAACATTCACTGAAAAAAATTCAGGAACAATTGCATTAGAAAGCGAATTAGGAAAAGGCACAAAAGTAACGATGAAATTTCCTTTAATAAAATAATTAAAAACGATGGCTAAAATATTAATTATTGACGATGAAGCAAGATTAAGAGAAACTATTTGCGAATTGCTTTCCTACGCAGGTTATGATATCCTTGATGCGCAAGACGGAATGGAAGGATTAGAAAAAGTCAAGCAATTTAAACCTGATCTTATCCTTTGTGACATCATGATGCCTATTCTTGACGGATATGGTTTCATGGAAAAGCACAATATTACTGATTACTCTAATATCCCTGTGATCTTTCTTACTGCCAGAATAGAACTTAAAGATCAAGAAAAAGGTAACGCTTTAGGAATTAAAGGATACTTAAAAAAGCCATTTATTTTTAAAGAATTAAAAAATATCATCGAATCACAATTACTATTAGCCAACACTTCTAAATAGATAACTAATACACTTGCCGTATCTATCTAATAAACAATTCATTAACAAAAAACTCTCAAACTATGCTTCTTTTAGGTTTTGGTAATCAAATTCCTGTTTAACTTTGGTTGTTAATATTGTAGAAACTGGAAATTTAGAAAGAAATATTTTGGCAAAGTGAAGGTTTTCTTTACTTACGAATATTTCGTTAAAATCATAATTAGTTTTATTTATCAGTAATCTATAAGAGTAATTCTCTATGCAACTCACTACAAAAATTAGAATTAATGCCAAAATTAAAGACTCGAATGTAGTACTTAAATATAAAGGTTGTAAAACCATTAAATAAAAGAAAACCGCAAATACTAATACTATAATATTGGCTGTAAAATCTCTTTTTTTTATTAATCTACTATTTGAAATTTGATTTAAGTCGATTACAGCATCACAATTTTTAAAAGTTACTTTGGATTCTGAAATTACAAAAAGAGAATTTTCCTCTAAATCTTTTTCGATTTTTATTGTATTTGTACTCATATATCTCTTATTGAATTAAATTTAAAGAATCTTCCCAAAACAGCTTACCACCTACTAAAGTTTAGTTCATTGCCCCAATAAACATTTAAGTAAGCTGCTTGGTAAGGATAATCCAAAACCTATGGTAAAAGTATATTGTCAAATTCTATTAACCTCATTTTTTAGTTATAGCTTAAAAAAAAATACTAATAATTTAATCCCAAAAGAAATTTAAGAAGTGAATCATACTTATAAAAAGTAAGTCTTTACTTTGTAATAGTATTTAAGTGAGCAGTTTATAATCTTAGCTAAAAAAAAATTCCCACAATAAAGACAATTACAATTAATCCGATTCCAATAACAAAGAGACTAAACATAACTATGTTATTTTCTGTTCCTGTTTCCTTATTATCAGGAAACAATCCTTTTAAATCATCCCAATCGGATTGAGATGGTCTTATTTTAAGTTTCATTAAAAGATCATTTAAAATTCCAAACATTACATTTTTTTGACGAAAACTAATCTATTTCTTTAAAATTGATTTATTTATTACTTCTGATTTAAAGAAAAGAGCCAATAATTTAAAATCATAAAAAAAACACTCTTTTAAAAGAGTGCTTTTTTTATGATTTTAAATTATTTATTCAGATTGTATTTACAAACTTTTAAAGCAACGATTGTTTTTCATTTTGGATTGATTTTATATAATCACGAGGAGTTGCATTAAGATATGATTTAAAGCAGGTAGAAAAATAAGAGAACGAGTTGAATCCCGTTTCATCAACTAAGTATTGTACATTTCTTTCTCCTAAATCAATGAGTTTAATAGCATAATCTAATTTAAACTCTCTTATGTATTGACTGGCATTTTTATTAGTGAGTTTCCTCACTCTTTTATCTAATGTTGATTTACTGATGAAAAGCTGACTTGACAATTCATTCATATCAATTTTTGATTTTAAATGTTTAACAAGAACTTCATTTAACGAGGTCAAAAAATCTTTTTCGGATAATTTAATTGTAACTTTTGAAAATGGGTCAGGAGAATATTTTTTCTCAATATTATTTTTAAGCTCAATTACATTTTTTATTTTGTAGACCAATTCCTTTACTTTAAAGGGTTTCATTATAAAATCATTTACTCCATTTTCCAACTGCCTGAATTTTATATCATCATTCATATTAGCCGTAATTATAATAAACGGAATGGTTTTAAATTTAGTATTTTTCTTGATTTTTAAAAACAGCTCTTCTCCACCCATAATAGGCATCATTAAATCACTTATAATGACATCCGGAATGTTTTTTTGAAAATATAGTAAAGCTTCTCCTCCATCTTTTAGCCATTTTACTTCAAAATCACTCATAATCAATAATTCTAAAATTGAGCTTCCTAAAGCTAAATCATCTTCGATTAAAACTATTTTTAATTTGTGTTTTCCCATCGTACTAAACTAACAATTTCTATTTTAATAAAACCTTATTTTATTTTAAACTATCAGTAATTAAATCCATTAAAAAATTTAATTAAAATACTTTTAACAAGAAATAAAAATACTAACAAAAAAACAAAAAAACAACTTTTTCACAACCCCTACGATCACAACAATGAAAAATCATTTATTGGGAATTTCTATTGCTAATCATGTTCTTTTAAAAGGACCTTCAGTTGAAGTTTCCCTAAATACTTGCATTGAAGTGTTAGGTGAAAGTCATGAAGTTGACAGATGTTATATCCTAAAAATAGAAAAAGATTGTATCAATTATTGTTATGAATGGTGTAATAGTGGCATAAGCCCTTTCCTGAACAATTCAAACCTAAAAAGAGAAATTTGCAATGAATTTTCTGAAATCCTCGCTAAATTATCCAATGATGAACCCATATACGGTTGCGTAAAAGATTGTAATAACGCGTCTTTTTCCAGAATTATGAAGGACCGCAATGTTCAATCCTATTTATTCACCCCTATTTTAGAGAACTCAGAACTCTGTGGTTGGATAGGTTACGAAAGTTGTAACGATGAAAAAAAATGGGATAACAATCAAATAGTTTCGCTTCATTTATTAGCTAAAAATATCGGAATCAGAATAAAGCACGATAAGATATTTGCCAACCTAGGTGATGATCTTGAATGTTTTAATTTTTATATTCAAGGGTCTCAATATTTTATTTGGGAATTAGATTTAAAAACATTTACTACTACAATTTCTCATAAGTGGGCTGAAATGATTGGCTACAATACTACTGGAATAGTTAATACCCATGATTTCTGGAAAAAAAACATCCATTTGGATGATATTGACCGATTAGAAAAAGAGCTGAAAGATTACATCTTAAACAAAGCGGTCTACTATGAAGGTATCTTTAGAATAAAGCATAAAAACGGACAGTTCATCTGGATAAAATATTATGGATTAATAAAAAAAGACAATAGTGGAAAACCCATTAAAATCATAGGAACCCATATAAATGTCAATGAAATTAAAGAAAAAGAAATACAATTACAGATATCAGAAGAAAAATTTAAATTTATTGCTGATCATAATTCTGATGTAATTTGCCAACATAATATTGATGGAAGTTATCGCTATGTTTCAAATTCTATAAAGGAAATTTTAGGATACGAACCTGACGAAATGCTCGATAAAATAGCTTTTTATTTTATACATCCAGACGATTTTAGGCGTGTACTTAACGCGTATAAAAAATGTATTAAGTATTCTAAATATAGAATATTAACTTATCGATTCAGAAAGAAAGACAACACATATATCTGGTTAGAAACCGCATCAAAAAATATTTTAAATGAGGAAAATGTTGTTGTAGGAGTTCAAACTTCTAGCAGAGATGTTAGTGAACGAATTAAATCCGAAAAAAAAATCAAAACTGCGCTCAAAAAAGAGAGAGAGATAAGTGAAATGAAATCAAGATTTGGCGCAATGGCATCCCATCAATTCAGGACGCCACTGACTGTTATCTATTCCAACGCGGAACTTATTGATCTTAAAACAAATCATCTTGATAAAGAAACAGTTAATTCTATTGAAAACATTACTTCAAGAATAAAAAAAGAAGTAGACCGAATGACTGAATTAATGAATAATATTTTAATTTTTGGGAAGTATGAATCTAAAAAAATTAAAAAAGAAATTAAAAAAATTAATCTCAATATATATATTAAAACATTAATCAATACTTATTTTAACAAAGAACTGCAGGAAGAAAAAATTGAAATAATAATAAAGGGTGAAAAAAAAGTACTGCATACTGATGAAACTTTATTGACTCATATTTTAACAAACTTAATTAGCAATGCATTTAAATACTCTGCCGGTAAATCTAATCCACTTATAATCATAACCTATTTAGAAAAAGAAATTGAAATAGAAGTAATTGATTATGGAATTGGAATTCCTGAGAATGAAACTCAATATCTCTTTACCTCTTTTTTTAGAGCTTCAAATACAAATACCATAATTGGTTCTGGCCTGGGTCTAGCAATTGTAAAACAATTTACAGATTTTTTAAAAGGACGAATCAAATTAAAAACCAAAGAAAATTTTGGAACAACAATAAAATTAATTTTTCCTTATGAACAAAAATAAAATTCTCTTAGTTGATGACGAATTAAATTTAAGAGAAACTATTAGCGAGCTACTTATCTATCAGAATTATTCCGTCAAATCTGCATGTAATGGACAAGAAGCATTAGACTTATTAGAATATTGGACACCAGACTTAATTATATGCGATATAATGATGCCGGTTATGGATGGCTATACATTACATGGAATAATTAAAGATATCCATTCTTTAAACTCAATACCTTTTATTTTTTTGACTGCAAAAAAAGAGCATAACCTAATGAGAAAATGTCTATTGGATGGCGCTGATGATTTTATATCTAAACCATTCAAAATAAAAGAATTAACATCCATTATAGAATCAAAAATAGAACGATTTTCAAAAATAAAGAATACTTACACTAATTTGTATCCAGGTAGAAAAAAAGTTTTTTTACATGAAATCAATACACCACTAAATGGAATTTTAGGACCGATTGAACTTCTAATGGAAAATCCAAAAGAGCTTGACAAAAAAGAAATATCCGCATTTTATGAATCGATTAAAATATCAGGTGAGCGATTAAATAGAACCATGCAAAATATAATTCTTTATCAAAATCTAAAAAACAACTTCATCGAATTTAACCTTAATTCAAGTGCTGACATATTAAATGAATTTTTAAAAACAAAAGAAAAAATTTTAAAAATTTATGAAGGTCAAGAAAAAAGAATCAGTTTTGAAATTGACAAAGCGACGATTAAAATCAATAGCGAGCATTTGCAATATATATTTTTTGAATTAATAGACAATGCCTTAAAATTCTCTTCAAATAACAAAGTAATTATTGTTTCTGGAGAACAGTTCAATAATGAATATTATGAATTAGTGATTCGGGATTTTGGGATTGGCTTCAGTGAACAGGAATTAAATAAAATAGGTGCTGCGCAACAATTTAATCGAGAAGAAAGAGAGCAGCAAGGATTAGGATTAGGACTCTTTTTAAGTAAAATTATTATAAAAAAATCAAATGGTGTTTTCACTATTGTATCCAAAGAAAATGAAGGAACAAGTATTAAAATATTCCTGCCTTTATGCGACACCCCAATTCTTGACTAAATTGTCTCTAAAATAAAAAAAACGCTTATTTCAAAGCGCTTTCAAAGAATAAAACTAACCAAACAAATTTTAATTTAAATCAAAACGCAATCCTAAGGAAACATTGTTTTGTTTCACTGCATTATCTTTAAACAAAGGATTCAAATCGTATTTCAGATACAAGCTTGTTTCTTTATAACCAATATAAGTGCTCAAACCATAAATAAAATTAGTCGTATTGAAATCTCCTCTGGTTTTTTCTATAGCTTTTAGATTGTTATCATCGTACTTAGTGATTTGTTTTGATTTCAAATTGATTCCCGTATAACCCCCTATTCCCAAACGGAAACTATTATGTGTTCTAAAAAAAGGTTTTCCTGCAGCATCTCTGTTACCCGAAAAATCAAATTCTAGGTGAACTGGCGCCACTAAATATACATTTCTAAAACGGGAGTCTTTCAAATCTATCACATTGACAATTAAATTAGTTTGATTGCCATTTACTGCAAAACTACGATTTTCTGTAGGACGAAGATTATTATACATTAGTGACAAACCATATTTAGCGTGCAAAAGGTTTTCATTCTTTAAAATTCTACTGTTATAGGTAACTCCCAATTCGTAGAAATGCGAACCTAGAAATCTATAATCCGAATCTTCTAACTTGCTATCCGTAATTAAATTATTGACACCTGCTGCAAGTACAAATTGAGAAGTTGTTCTCTTTTCACTTTGAATACTATCCTTATCTTTATCTCTATTTTTATTTTTACGGAAAGTAAAACTGTATCGTTTTGTAGAATCTTGCTCCTTAATTTTACCATCCACTTTCTCCTGCACTAAATTTTTCAGTTCTTCTTGAGCAATTGCAACTTTATTCTCAATTATTGTTGCCCTTGCCTGCGCCAACTGTTGTTTTTTGAAATCGGCTTGCTCTTTAGTTAGTGTTCCTTTTTCTAACTGAAGATTAACGTCCTCAACTTCTATTTTCAGTGCCGCTTTTTCTTCTTTTGTAATAGTTTCAATTTTTGACGCAATAGTTTTCGCACGTTTTTCGAATGTTTCCTGCCCAAGCATTTTACTGGCTAAAAGGCATAATAGTAGTGCTAAGTAAATCGTAAAATTTCTCATAGTGTTTTGATTTTAAAGATGATTGATGATTTTTATTCTAAGTTGCGATTGGCCAAAGCTACTTTTACTGTTTGGTAATTCTTACTTACCTTATTGATTACTTTCTCTCGAAAAGAAAGCTCTAATTCTCCATCAACCTGCAAGAGTAAATTACTGGCATTTACATGTACAACTGGTTTTTGGTTCAAATGATTTTCCTCTTTCGAAAGACTTTCAACAGCTGCCAGTAGTTCGTCAACTGGGACAGTGCTCGTTTGTTGTTTGATTGATTGTTGTTCTGTTTTTTGATTACTGATTGAAACTTCTGCTACTTGATTTTGATTTGAATAATTTTTACTGAGAATTGATGTTGATTTTACTACTGATTTTTTTTCGGCTTTAGCCAAATTATTTTGCCCAACTACATCTACCGTATACTCCATAATAGGAGTTAGCGCATTTAAAGGCGTCTTACTATTATTTTTCATCTCCGAATTCTGAAGCACAACTCTATTGTCTTGCTTTCCAATTTCGTTTTTATTTTGACTGAAATAAACTGTCCCAACCAATAAAAACCCTAAAATACTTGCAGCAATATACATCCATCGAAACTTCACTTTTGGTTTTTGCTTCGCCTGTTCGCTATTGCTCGGGTCAGCAGCCGTAAGCATTGCATCGAGTCTGTCCCAAGCCATTTGTGAAGGCTTAATCTCCCGAGAATTCAATTGCTCTTTAATCTGAGTTTCTATTTTATTCCGTTCCATACTCGTAATTTTTCAGTTTGACAATCTGCCCCTGCAACATTTTTCTCGCATGTGACAATTGCGATTTTGATGTTCCTTCATTAATACCCAACATACTGGCAATCTCGTGATGTTTGAATCCTTCGATAGCATATAAATTGAAAACCATTTTATAACCATCCGGCAAACTGTCTATCAAAAATTGGATATCATCAATTGAAAATTGGCTTTCGATATTATTAAAGCTTTCTTCAAAATAATCCTCATCTTCAATATATTTGACTTTTTTTGGACTCTGATAAAAGAAATGCATTCGTTCACCATGATTCTTCTAATCCAACCTTCGAAACTTCCTTTGTGCCGAAAATTTTTCAGATTCGTAAACACTTTCATAAAAGCAGTAATCATGATATCTTCGGCCTGATGAATGTCTTTTATGTATTGGCGGCAAACGCTTAACATTTTTGGAGAAAACTGGGTATAAATCTTTTGTTGAGCCTGCCGATTACTTTCGACAGCTAACTGGATCAATTCATTTTCCTCCTGATGTAAGTTGATTACTTTCAAAATATTTATAAAGTGTTTCTATAAGCATAGACGATCAACAATGCAAAAAGGTTGCATCGCAATTCAAATAAAATAATTTTTATAGTTCAAAAACCAGAAAAGACAGTAAAATCATTAGTTAATGACGATAAAATATTTTGGGAAAAATTATTTTTTTCTTTCAATCACATAATTGACCATCAAAATCAACGCATCTTTAAACTCAGAATGCCGATAATTATCTAAAAGCAAAAGTGCCTCTTGCTGGAATTCTACCATTTTTTGTTCGGCATAAAGCAAACCATTATTGTCTTTTACGAAAGCAATAACTTCTTTTACCCGTTTTTTATCTTTATTGTGGTTTTTAATGGAGTTAATCAACCAGCTTTTTTCTTTGGAAGTACATGTATTCAAAACATGAATAAGAGGCAAGGTCATCTTTTGTTCCTTGATGTCAATCCCTGTTGGTTTCCCGATGGCTTCATCTGTGTAATCGAATAAATCATCTTTTATTTGAAAAGCCATACCAATGAGTTCCCCAAATTTACGCATGTTCTCGACCTGGACTTCATCTTCAATAACAGACTTTGCACCAAGGCCACAACAGGCAGCAATAAGTGTCGCTGTCTTTTTTCGAATGATATCGTAATAAATATCTTCTGTGATATCAAGCCTTCTGGCTTTTTCTATTTGAAGCAATTCACCTTCGCTCATTTCCCGAACAGCAACAGAAATAATTCGTAGCAAATCGAAATCCCCATTGTCAATGGAAAGCAACAAGCCTTTAGACAACAAATAATCTCCAACAAGCACTGCAATTTTATTTTTCCAAAGCGCATTGATAGAGAAAAAACCTCTTCGACGATTGCTATCATCAACTACATCATCATGAACTAAAGTAGCGGTATGAATAAGTTCAATAACGCACGCTCCGCGATAGGTTCTTTCGTTTACACTTCCTTCGGAAACCATTTTGGCCGTCAGAAAAACAAACATTGGACGCATTTGCTTCCCTTTTCTATTAACGATATAGTACGTGATTCTGTTAAGCAAAGCCACTTGCGAAGTCATCGATTCGTAGAACTTTTTTTCAAAAAGTTCCATTTCATCAAATATAGGCTGCTTTATTTTAGAGGTGACATTCATTTAGAATTCAAATATACCATTTTTAATAAAAAAGTCACCTATTTATATTAAGTATGTGTTTTATTGTACAATTCAGGCATTATAATTCATTCTGATTATCATGCAAAATTTTAAATTCGTCAATTTCAATTTTAAAAAAAATCAATCATAAGTAAATTTTTATACATTTATCCCTTAATTGAGCCCCAATTAAACCTTTTATGCTTTTGCTAATCAAAGTCTTAACCTAAAAACCATTTATTATGAAAAAGAAAATTTTATTATTTGGAATGCTTTTGAGTATTGCCACTTTTACAAGTTGTTCTTCAGACTCAAATTCAACTACAGCAGACACAGCTGTTACAAGCAATGATGTTGCAGCGAATCAAAGTATGGATAATTCAATCGATGACATCTCGCTTATTGCTGATAATCAGTATGAATTAAGTGAAGGCTCTACAACAGGTAAAATAGTAGGGAATTATTATTCGATTCTGCCAACCTGTGCAACAATTAGTGATTTAGGCTCAACGGCTACTGTTAGAGTTATAACTATTACTTTCGGGACCACAACTAATGCTTGTTTGTTTAGAGGACACTCCGTAAAAGGTCAAATCATTTTGACTCGTACCATTGGAACCTCTTTTCCTAAAATAATGACTGTTACTTTTAACAATCTCTATATAAACGATAATAAACTGGATGGAATGTCGACTTGGAAAAGAGAAATGATTGGTGACGGAGTTACTTTACACCCTAAGACGACATTTACAATGACAGCTATGACATTGACTACAAAAGCAGGAGTTTATGTCCGTAATGGAGAAAGAACAAGAGAAATGACTGCAGGATTCTCGACCCGTTTAAGCCCAACAGACGATATATATTCAACTTACGGTACATTTACTACCACACATCCAAATGGATCTGTTTTTACGTCTTTAATTGAAGTAGCAATTCCTTTAATCAATAAAACTACTTGTAATTTACTGCAAGTTCCTATGCCTTTTCCAGTATCCGGCAAATTGAAAATTACAAAAAATTCTCATATTGCAACAATTGATTACGGAAACGGTGATTGCGATAATTTAGCCATGCTATCGATTGATGGTGCCACTGCAACTCCAATTGTCCTGGGTAATTAATTTATAGACAGATAAAAACCAAAAATGGAGTTCAATTATGAACTCCATTTTTTTTATGCTTCTTTATTTGCTAGTTGCCCGCAGGCAGCATCAATATCTTTACCTCGGCTTCGGCGCACCTTTACTACAATACCGCTAGTTTCGAGTGCTTTTATATACGCATTAATCGATTCTTCTGAGGCTTGCTGAAATTCGCCATCATCAATTGGGTTGTATTCTATAAGGTTGACTTTACAAGGAACGTATTTACAAAATTTCACTAATGCATCAATAGACTCTTTGTTGTCATTGATATCTTTCCAAACCACATATTCGTAGGAGATTTTGCTTTTGGTTTTTCTGTACCAATATTCTAATGATTCGCGTAGATCAGCCAAAGGAAAATTTTCACTGAAAGGCATGATTCGAGAACGGATTTCATCTATTGCGGAATGAAGAGAAACGGCCAGTTTAAATTTTACGTCATCATCAGCCAGTTTTTTTATCATTTTTGGCACCCCCGAAGTCGAAACCATAATACGTTTTGGCGACATTCCTAAACCTTCCGGAGAAATAATCATTTCAATCGCTTTCAATACATTGTTGTAATTCATGAGCGGTTCTCCCATTCCCATAAAAACAATATTTGACAGCGGATGATTGTAATACAAACGACTTTCTTTATCGATGGCAATCACCTGATCGTAAATTTCAGCTGGCTCCAGATTTCGCATTCTTTTTAAGCGCGCTGTTGCGCAAAAGTTACAATCTAAACTACAACCCACTTGACTGGAAACGCAAGCAGTTGTTCTTGTATTAGTTGGTATCAAAACCGATTCGACCACTAATCCATCATGCAAACGAACCGCATTTTTGACGGTTCCATCTTCACTTCGCTGCATGGTATCAACTTTGATATGATTAATCACAAAGTTCGCTTCAAGTATAGAACGTGTTTCCTTCGAAACATTAGTCATATCATCAAAACTGTGCGCACCTTTGCTCCACAACCATTCATAAACTTGATTCCCACGAAAGGATTTGTCGTTATTCGCCACAAAAAACTCACGTAATTGTTCTTTTGATAAGGCTCGTATGTCTTTTTTCTCAATTTGCATGGTGCAAAGTTAGTAAGTATTTTGAGGTTTTCGTTATTTGTGAATTTGGTTATTTGTAATTTTGTGAAAAAATTAAAAAAATGCATTTCATTTCCCCAGAATTAGAAAACTATATCGAGCAACATTCTGAAAAAGAACCTGCATTATTAGCAGCGCTCAATAAAGAAACCTATCAGAAGATTTTGTTGCCTCGCATGTTAAGCGGACATTTTCAGGGACGCGTTTTAAGTATGTTGAGTAAACTGATTTGTCCTGTGAATATTCTTGAAATCGGTACTTACACTGGCTATTCTGCATTGTGTTTATGCGAAGGCATCCAGGAAAGCGGGCATCTTCATACGATTGACATCAAAGAGGAATTAGTAGATTTTCAACGCAAGCATTTTGACAAATCTCCTTGGGGAAAGCAAATTGTACAACATCTTGGCGAAGCAGTTGAGATCATACCAACTCTTACCTTAAAATTTGATTTGGTTTTTATCGATGCTGATAAAGAAAATTACCTCAACTATTTTGAATTAATTCTTCCTAAAATGAATAAAGGCGGCATTATTTTATCCGACAATGTGTTGTGGAGCGGTAAGGTTTTAGAACCGTTGCAACCTAATGATTTAAGTACAAAAATCATTATGGAATACAATGAGTTATTGAAAAACGATCTTAGAGTAGAAACCGTTTTACTACCGATTCGCGATGGATTGACAGTGAGTAGGGTGCTTTAGGTTTTAGTCTTTTGGAAATTAAAAAGACATTTTGGAAACCAATATCCTAGCCCTGATGGAAGCGGCATCCTTTTCTAGTCCTGAACTTGTTTCATCCTGAAACAAAGTCAGGACTAGAAAAGATATAGCAAACAGCAGGAAAAAGCTCCTAAAAAAAATATTATTTGGGCGCAGTAAAGTATTTTTGCTGAACCAGCCCGTATATAATGAACATCATAAAGCCGAAAATAAAGCCGAAAAAATAACCCGTAAGAATATCTATTGGGTAATGCAATCCTAGATATATCCTACTATAAGCAAATATTAAGGGCCATAGGAAAAGAAAACCAAAATATTTAATTTTACTCTTGAAATTACAATATAAAAAAGTAGCCACGGCCATTGTATTTGCTGCATGACCTGAGAAAAAGCTAAACGAATAACTCTTTTTTACTACTCTAATAAAAGTATTGAGTGCAGGATCGTTACAGGGCCTCAATCGTTGAAATCCATTTTTGAATAAATTGGTCGTTTGGTCCGTAATAGTTATTAAAACGGCCACAAACAAAAGCAAAATCAAAGTTTGCTTTGCACCTAATTTTTTAAAAATTAAATAGGCTAATACCAGAAAGAATGGCAACCAATTAAGTTGTTTGGTAATCATTAACCAAAGAGGATCATAGGTTTCTGAACCTAAACCATTCAAATAAATAAATAATTGGGTATCAAGGGAAAGTAATTTTTCTAACATTAGATTTGGCGTTTAATAGGACCTGCAGCATCGTCAATTATTTCCTTCGTTTTTTCAATATGAGTAGCAGTTTCTCCAAGAAGATTTTCCTTAGCTTTATTGATTTCTGATGAAATATTCCCTGTCATGTCCGTCAATGATTTCGCATCAAAGCCATTAGCCTCAGCCCCTTTTTGTATTTCACTTTTTATATCATTAGTCGCATTTTTTATTTGCGCCATTGCTTTTCCCATGGTACGTGCTATTTCAGGCACTTTATCAGAACCAAAAAGCATTAGTACGATAAACATTATAAAAATTAATTCGCCTCCTCCTATGCCAAACATATTTCCTATTTTTAATTACTACAAAGATATCATTTTTTGAAACTTTGTGTTTTAAATTTTTCATAAAAAAAAGACTCAAAATTGAGTCTTTTTTTTATTTTTATTTTTCCCTAATCAAATTTCGTTTTTATTTCAACTTTTGGCCAAGTGTTATTCGTTACATCAATATCCGCCGTTTCTAATTTTGGGTCAATCTGAATCTTTTTTATTGCTTTTTCAGTAGCATATACTTTCTTAGCAGTATCGTTATTTTTCCTCCAGATTTGCGCCGGATATTTAAAAACTTCTTTCGTATCATCGTCATAAGTCATTTCAACAATAATAGGCATCAACATTCCTCCAGGCTTATTGAATTCTACTTCGTAAAAATACTTAGGTGCTTTTAAATTTGCTTTTTCTTCAGCTGAAAATTTTTGGTTTACATATTCCGAAAGTAATTTTACTTCTTCTACCTTCAATGGTTTCTTTGAAGCCAAATTTAATTCGGCGCTTTTATCAGAAACTAAATATACAAATGGTCCTTTATCCAAACCAAAACGTCCTTTTCTTACCTTGACATCTTTCAATTCTGCAGTTGGTGTTTCAGTAACATAATATTGTTTTACTTCATTTATACCAATATCAACAAAATCAGTCGAGTAAAACCAGCCTCTAAAAAACCAATCTAAATCTACTGCCGAAGCATCTTCCATTGTTCTAAAAAAATCTTCCGGCGTTGGATGTTTGAATTTCCATCTGTTTGCATATATTTTAAATGCATGGTCAAATAATTCTCTTCCCATAATGGTTTCTCTAAGAATATTTAAACCGGCAGCTGGTTTCCCATAAGCATTATTACCAAACTGAATAATATTTTCAGAGTTAGACATAATAGGCTCCAATAATTTTTGGTCTCCGCTCATGTAAGGAACAATTTTACTGGGAATTCCACGATTAGATGGAAAATTAGTTCCTAATTCTTGTTCGGCCATATATTGCATAAACGAGTTTAATCCTTCGTCCATCCAAGTCCATTGACGCTCATCAGAATTTACAATCATAGGGAAAAAGTTATGTCCTACTTCATGTATTACCACGCCCATCATTCCATTTTTTGTACGCTCGCTTGTCACGCCATTTTCGTCTGGACGTCCATAATTCCAACAAATCATAGGATATTCCATTCCTTGGTCTTCCGCTGAAACAGAAACTGCTTTTGGGTACGGATAATCGAAAGTGTGGGAGGAATAACTTTTTAAGGTATGAGCGACTGTTCTGGTAGAAGTTTCTCCCCAAAGCGGATTCGCTTCCTTTGGATAAACAGATTCAGCCATCACCACTTTATTGCTCAGCTGCACTGCCATTGCATCGTAGATAAACTTTCTAGAAGTGGCAATACCAAAATCTCTTACGTTTTTAGCACTAAATTTCCACGTCTTTTTCTTATCAGAAAATCCTTTTTCATTGACTTCAGCCTCTGCTTGAGTTACAATTACAACGGGTTTGTCAAATGATTTTTGAGCCAACTCGTATCTTTTAACCTGTGCTGGTGTAAACACTTCGCTTCTATTCATCAATTCTCCTGTCGCATCCATAACATGGTCTGCCGGAACGGTAACGTTCACATCAAAATTTCCAAAAGGCAAAGCAAATTCTCCACCTCCCCAAAATTGCATATTCTGCCAACCTTCAACATCATTATAAACGGCCATTCTAGGGTAAAACTGTGCAATTACATACAATTTATTTCCTTCTTTTTCGAAAGGTTCATAACCGGAACGACCTCCATCCTGAATGTAGTCATTAATATTGTACCACCATTTAGTTGAAAATATAAATTTTTCACCTGGTTTCAAAGGAGTAGCTAAGTTAATACGCATCATGGTTTGATTTATGACATAAGATAAGGGATTTCCTTTCGCATCTTTTACATATTCGATTTTAAACCCACGATCTGTACCTTGCTTCAGATATTTATTTGCAAATTTCTCCGCTGGCAAAACTTGTTCTATTTTTTCACCTTCTGCCAAGGGGGATTGTGAATTTTTAGCTGCTTGGTTTTGGTCCAATTGCACCCATAAATACTCTAAATTATCCGGCGAATTGTTGTAATAAGTTACGGTCTCCAAGCCACTTAATTTTGCGTTTTTATCATCTAATTCCACGTCTATTTTATAATCCGCTTGTTGCTGATAATAGGCTGGTCCGGGAGCTCCCGATGCCGTACGAAACATATTAGGCGTAGCTAATAAATCATACATCTGGCTGAACTTGTTCGTGTCGTACTTTCCTGGTTGTTTTGGGGTTACGGTAGATGCTTTTTCTTGGGCTAATAAAATCGCCGGAAGAAACAATAATAGAGATATTTTTTTCATAAATAAAAAGGGTAGTTATTTCAGTTTGTGAAAATAACAATTTTCAACAAAAGATACTTGCAATATTAATATTTTAACACTCCATTCCTTGAAGAATCGGTAAAGAGTATGCTATTTTTTGTACCCAGTACCGTAATATGTGTAATGTTTTGCTGCTCTGAGCTCCAATCTATTAAAACTGAATTAGAAATTTCAACCGAATAAATTTTGGAAACCCCTTTAATATTCGAATAGCATACCAAAACATCTCCATCCACTTCTTTACTCAAAAAAGTCATAGGTTTCGATTGCCCATTTACTTTGATTGAAAAATTTTCTGCAAGATATTTTTTAAGTAATATGACTTCCTCACTTGCTTCTTTTTCAGTTCCTAAATTCAACTTTTTATTATACTTTTTCTCCAAAGCCTTATTTAAATCATCGACAAAAATACGAGAAGTTATTTGCAACATTTTCTTTTCGGGAGCATAATTTACCTGATATATTGCCATATAAAATTTATGAACACTAAAGGCTGATGTTGTCAAAATTAAAAGTCCGAAAAAGGTATATAAGATTATTTTTTTCATTTGGCAAAAGTAGCAATTCTTTTAAACTCTTCGTTTTTTAGGTTTATTTTTAATACAGTAAACAACAATCATACCACCAATTTTCATAAAGTCTCTTCCGTTTTCAATTCTTAAAACCGGCTACTTTTAGTTTTCAATAGCAGTAATTTTTTTATACTCCTTGTTTTTAGTAACAAGGAAGTCAATTAATTGAAATTCATTTTCGGAATTAAGAAGCAATTTTGATTTAGGATCATTTTCACAAAAAATCAGAAAAAGTCTAATTTCATCATCCTTTAACTGTAATGTATTAGCGAAGAAATCATACCCAACCCTTTTCAAAGCTAGTTCGGTAAAACTTTTATTTTCTGTAAAATCTATTACCTCCAGATTATTTTTTCGCAATGATTTTAGAACATCTTTATAAATTCGTACAAAGTTCATTCCGTTTTCAATATTCCCATTCGGTGGCATTGTTCTATTCTTTGGAGAAGACTTTTCGTCGTCAAAATATTGCTTATCAACAATGCTCTGTGTATTTCCCAAATTTGGCTTTAGTACCTTTTTTACGGGAACAATAACTTCGATTAGCTGATTTGTAAATGCCTCCATTTTCACTCGTAATAGAGGAGTCGAAAGTTGTTTTTCAGTAAGTACAATTTTTCTGGATTTGAATGCTAAGCTCGAAAAAACCAAGGTGTCATTCACTTTTGCCAGAATACTAAAAAACCCTTTTGGTCCTATGAGCAGTCCCGTTTTAGAATTCACATTAAAAACGATCACATTTTCTAACTTAATAGAATCGTTTACGACCTGACCATGCAACGTTTTTCTTGTCAATATCTGACTCACACAAAATTGACAAAATAAACACAAAACAAGGATTGTTATTTTATTTTTCATTTTCAATGGTTTTATTATAATTTTCAGCTAAACTGACAATCAAAAACATCGTTAACGTTTTGTTCTTCGTACTCAATGCGTCTGCAAATGGGGGATCTTCAATACAATAATATTGAAATCCCCGTATATAATCACTCGGAATTTTCAGAGTTTCAGTGTAATATTTATTTTCAAAAAGAACTTCAAGTCTGGATAACGAATTTTCTTTTCTCTCTACAACAATTTCTTTTTTAAGCATTGCTTTACGTCCCGAAATTGTGTTTAACAAACCGTCAATACCACCGCCAGAGGTTGCGGTATATAATTTCCTTTCTGCAGGGCTGTATTTTTTTTGGCCATAAGGGATAATTCCCAGATTTTCAGCCGTTATTTTAGAGCTCTCATTGACGATAATTTCTTTTAGAGGAATGCTTTGGGTTGTCATTTGAATTGCAATCCGATTCGACAAAAAATCTCCCTTAGTGACTTTCTTCCGTAAAGTTACGAGATTCACAGCTGAAAATACTAAAATATCTCCTTCTTTTATAAATAGCGAAAAGAAACCATCTCTATCTGAAACAGTTCCACGCTGACTCCTTGAATTGAATACATTTATCCCTTCAACAGAATCAGCGGTGATTTTACCCAGAATTTCTTTTTCATTACTATTTTGTCCAAAAGCAATTTGTGTCAGAAAAAAGAAAACAAACAGTAGTGTATTATTTATTCTCACTGGCTATAATTTCGTTATACTTAACAGCTAATTCCCCAATCAAAAAAGAGGTCATTGTTTTATTATTAGATTTTAAAATAATTGTAAATTTTTCATTTTCCACAACATAATATTGAAATCCTTTTACATATTCAGAAGGTATTTTTAACTTATTTACAAAATAATCGATATCGAATAAATTATCCAGTTGCTTCAAATATGACTCTTTCTTCTCGACTTCAATCTCTTTTTTAAGCATCTTAGTTCTTCCATTAATTTTGTTTATCAGTGGATCAAGCGGCATTGATCCGCCTAATAAGTTCAATAACATTATGGGTTTGAAATCTCCTGCTGTTTCTAAGCGTCTTTCCGCTGCAGTATACTTCTTTTGACCATATGGAATAATCCCTAAGTTCTCAGCAGTAATTTTTGAATTTTCATTGATAATAACTTCTTCTAACGGAATACTCTTGGGAGTCATTTGAATTTTAATTTTACCCAAAACTAAATCTTGCTTATTTATTCTTCGATATAAAGTAGTAAGATTCACAGCTGAAAACACTAAAACATCGCCTTCTTTTGCAAATAGCGAAAAAGAACCGTCTTTACTTGAAACAGCTGTCTTCTGATTCGTTGAATTCAATACATTTATTCCTTCAACAGCAACAGAATCAGCGGTTATTTTACCTTGAATTTCTATTTCAGCATTATTTTGTCCAAATGCAATTTGGGTCAAAAAAAAGAAAGCGAACAATAGCGTATTATTTATTTTCACTGGCTATAATTTCGTTATACTTAACAGCTAATTCCCCAATCAAAAAAGAGGTCATTGTTTTATTATTCGATTTTAGAATAGTTGTAAATTTTTCATTTTCCACAACATAATATTCAAATCCTTTTACATATTCAGAAGGTATTTTTAACTTATTTACAAAATAATCTATATCGAATAAATTATCCAGTTGCTTCAAATACGACTCTTTCTTCTCGACTTCAATCTCTTTTTTAAGCATCTTAGTTCTTCCGGAAAGAAAATTCAATAAGGGATCTGCAGAAATAGAACCGCCTGCCATCCCGCTTACACTCGCCGACGCATTAAGGTCAGTAGCAGTATATAATTTACGTTCCGCAGCCGTATATTTTTTTTGATTATTAGGAACAATCCCCAATGATTCCGCATTGATATTTGTATATCTTCTAACGATCACTTCCTTTAATTGATTTACAATAGGATTCATTTTAACAGAAAATAAATCTTGTTGAAAATATTCCGAAGTGACGCCAACTCTTATCGTTTTAAATTGAGGCGCTGAAAACATTAACGTGTCTCCAATTGTAGCAGGTATCGAAAATTCCCCTTCTTTATTTGTAATCACAGCCTTTTCAGTTTTTAAATTAATGACATAAATCCCTTCAAGATTTGACAAGCCTGCAATAACTTTTCCATGCAAGTTTTCAGGAATTGGCTCTTGCGTTAATGCTTTTGTCGCCATCAAAATAAAAAAAACGCGTACAGCTCTAGTCATTAGGTTAAAGTGAAATTTGAATTATTGTAAGAATGGTAAAAGTATCTTACTCTTTTCTAAATTAATTACTAATAACTTGGTAAAAATATGTTAATTAAACATTATAAAAAACAACTTTAAAAAGCACGATTTAATATCTTTATCCCAAACTATTTTTACCTATATAAAAATGAAAAATATTATTATCGCTAGCACTTCAACCCTTCATGGAGGGGACTATTTAGACTATCTTTTACCTGAATTGAAGTTGCATTTCAAGGACTGTAAAACAATTTTTTTTATTCCATATGCACGTCCTGGTGGCATTTCACATGATGAATATACCGCAAAAGTAGCTTTGGCTTTCGCCAAAATAAATATAGCGGTCAAAGGAATCCATAAATTTGAAGATCCAACATCAGCAATTCAAGATGCGCAAGGAATTTTTACTGGTGGCGGTAATACGTTTTTATTGGTATCCCAATTGTACAAAAACAACATTATGACCATTCTTGCAGAAGCAGTAAAAAATGGAACGCCGTATTTAGGGACAAGCGCAGGAAGCAATATTTGTGGACTGACGATGCAAACTACTAATGACATGCCCATTATTTATCCTCCAAGTTTTAAAACCTTAGGGTGGATTCCTTTCAATTTGAATCCCCATTATTTAGATGCTGACAAACAATCACAACATATGGGCGAAACACGCGAAACAAGAATCAAAGAATTTCATGCATTTAACTCCGTCCCTGTTTTAGGATTACGAGAAGGAAGCTGGCTGGACGTTAAAGGTGAAAAAATAACTTTAAAAGGCAATTTATCAGCCAGACTTTTTAGACAAAACCAAATTCCTGAAGAATTAGAAAACGGATCTGATTTGAGTTTTATAAAATGATTTTGAAAGGAGATCAGAATAAAAAAAGCCGAAACAATTAAGTTTCGGCTTTGAAGAGCGAAAGACGAGGCTTCCCGTATCACTTCGTTCACGGGATATCCCGAAGTTTCGGGACTCGCACAATTTTAAAATAAAAAACCTCAAACAAAAGTTTGAGGTTTTTGGAGCGAAAGACGAGGCTCGAACTCGCGACAACCAGCTTGGAAGGCTGGAGCTCTACCAACTGAGCTACTTTCGCATTGAAACAGTAAAATAAAAAACCTCAAACCAGAATTTGAGGTTTAGAGCGAAAGACGAGGCTCGAACTCGCGACAACCAGCTTGGAAGGCTGGAGCTCTACCAACTGAGCTACTTTCGCATTAACAACGGTGCAAATATAGATAATAATATAGGTTCAATGCAAGTTTTTTTTTTGAAAAAAATCATAAAATTACATTCAAAAGCTTTTTAAGAAAGCACATTTTAGGCATAAAGAATTTAATATGAAATTATTATACCTTTATTTCCCTGAAAAATTATTTTACAAAGAATACAAAATATCATATAAATTAGTGCAAAAGAAACCTTTCCCTTACCTCATCCTGTTCTTCGACAAGGAAAACCAACAGAAAATACTTGTAGTAACGAAAAAATGGCATACCTAAAAAGATATGCCATTTGAAATCGAAAATATTGAGGAACATATTATAATGTTCAATAAATTACGAAATTAATTCAGAATCCAATTTAAAACTTCTTGATGGATGATAAATAAAGAAACACGATTTATTTTTTATCGCATTGATAATATCTTTAGACAATTCTACCGGTATAGCAGGACAACCCTGACTTCTCCCTAATCTATGATTACTTTGTACAAACGAATTAGAAACATATTCTGCCGCATGCATTACCACACCTCTATTTCTTGCGTTATTATTAATTCCTTTTTCCAATCCATCTAACTTAAGTGACATTCCGTGTTTTCCATTGTAAATCTCACCTGTAGCATAAAACCCTAAACTACTTTTATACGATTCTGCTGCATTTGAAAAAGAAGAGGCAAAATCATCACCTGTATTTCTTCCGTGCGCAACAAGGGAATTATACAGTATTGTATTTGTTGTCAAATCGATAACCCAAAGTCTTTTGGTACTAGATGACAAACTAAAATCAACCAAAGTCAAAATATCTTTTTGAACTAATCCTTTTTCTTTCAACAAATAAAAACCTTTCAAAGCTTCAGTAAAGCTTTCTAATTTTGGCAAACTAAATTCACTGGAATGCAAACTATTATAAACCATTTCAATCTTAGCGTCTATACTAGTAGTTACTACTTTGGCATATATTACAGGTTTAACAATCTTTGGTTCAGAAATATTGGGTTTGCTTGTTGAAAATGAAAAAAGTAAAAACAAAATTGCGGGTAACGTCTTATAAATCATTGAATATCTTTTAGTTAAATATTAATTTGGAATGGCAAACGTACACATAAATTCACCGTTGAAACAAAAATTATGATAAATTTAAATATAATATAACAAAATAAATTAAAAAATATTGCTTAATAACATTGAAATAAAAATACAATATCTACAAATTTTGTTATTTTTGTCCACATACATTACTAATTCATGGCGAAATATCATTATTTATCATTACTTATTTTAATTGTTTGCAGTATTACCACTTATGGTCAAAAAAAAGTCCTTCATGCAAAATCTATAAAGGATAACATTACAATTGACGGAAAAATAAATGAAGAAGCGTGGAATACTGCTTCCGTGGCTACTGATTTCGTTATGTATGAGCCTGATAACGGAAAACCAATTAGTACTGATAAAAAAACAGACGTAAAGATACTATACGATAATAACGCCATTTACGTTGCCGCTGTACTATATGACAATAATCCTGCCAAAATAAAAACAGAAATCACCAACCGCGATATTTTTGGAGTTTCCGATATTTTTTCCGTGTACATCAACGGGTTTAATGACGGACAGCAAGATTTTAGATTTTATGTAAGTTCAGCCGGTGTTCAAATGGATTGTTTAGCGACTGAAGACAGCGAAGATTTTACATGGGATGCCATTTGGGATAGTAAAGCAACACTTACTGATTTTGGCTGGGTTGTAGAGATGAAAATCCCATATGCCGCTTTGCGATTTTCGAACGCACAAAAGCAAACTTGGGGCATCAATTTCATGAGGGAAATTAAACGAGATGTCCAAAAATATACTTGGAACAGAGTTGACACCAAAATAGGCGCGGTGATTCCACAAGCTGGAATTCTTGAAGGGATAGAAAATATAAAAACGCCAACCCGTCTTTTCTTTATACCGTACTCCTCAGCCTACTATCAGCAAAACGAAATAGGATCTAGCACCACATTCAAAGCTGGCCTAGATATAAAATACGGAATTAATGATTCGTTTACATTAGATGCCATTTTAATACCTGACTTTGGGCAAACAAAATTTGACAATGCTATTTTGAATCTTGAACCTTTTGAACAAAGACTTGATGAAAATCGTCCTTTTTTTACTGAAGGAACGGATTTATTTAACAAAGGAGGGTTGTTCTATTCCAGAAGAATTGGTGGCGCACCAAGTACCGAACCACAAATTGCAGCTAATGAAGAAATCACCAATTACCCTAGTAGCGTGAAACTAATCAATGCTGTGAAAATTTCCGGCAGGACGGAGAAAGGTTTGGGAATTGGTTTTTTGAATGCTATTACTAAAAAAACATACGCTACCATACAAAACAATGACACCAACGAAACCAGAAAAGAAGTTATTGAACCATTGACTAATTACAATATGTTAGTTTTAGATCAGCGTTTTAACCAAAACTCATCGGTTTCGTTTGTGAATGCTAATACTACTCGCACTGGGAGTTTCAGGGATGCCAATGTTTCCGCTCTATTATTCGACTTGAATACAAAAGCAAATACGTATAGCTTATTTGGAGACTTTAAATACAGCTCCATTAATACAACCGAAGATTATACCGGTTTTAAAACCTCTCTAAGCTTTGCAAAAACAAGCGGAAAATATCGATACTACCTTTCCGGAAAATATCTCTCCAAAGATTATGATATCAATGATCTAGGAATTATTTTCTACACGAATTATCACAGTGCTTTTGCAAATGCCAGTTACAGAATCTTGAATCCTACAAAGTTTTTTAATACTTTTAAGGTAGAACAAGAATTAAATTTAGAAATCCAGAATACAACCGGTAAATTGCAAGAAGCTTGGTATAAAACGGTCGTAAAAGCCAGATCACGAAACAACAATTACTTTGAACTGGCCCTGGTTCTTACTCCCGTAGAAACTTTCGATTTTTATGAACCACGAGAAAATGGCCGGTATCTGCAAATGCCCAGAAGAGTTTCTTCTTATTTTGGAACAGAATTCAACACCAACAATGCTTTTACTTTTGATTTTACACCTAGTTTCACAAAATACGACCAAAACGGCAGAATTACTTACGGCCTGGCTCTGGGTCCTAAATACAGGTTTAATGATCAATTTTCATTGTCTTATGTATTAGATTATACCCGTAAAAAAAACGACAGAGGCTGGGTAGCTTTTGATGATGCCGGAATTATTTTTGCAGAGCGCAATAGGGAAATACTACAAAATGACATTACTGGAAAATATGCGATAAATAATAAAATGACCATCAACCTTACGGCCCGTTATTACTGGTCCTATTCTCAAAACCATGAATTTTTTACGCTGCAAAACAACGGTTATTTAATTCCAAACAATGAATATTCCGCTAATAAGGACCGGAATTTTAATTCTTGGAATTTTGATTTGGCTTATTCGTGGTGGTTTGCACCAGGAAGCGAAATTTCGTTTTTGTATCGAAACTATTCGCTTGAAAGAGCTAGTAGGGTTGAGAAGAATTTGAATACTAACTTTAAAAGTGTTTTTAATGGAAATCTCACAAATATTGTTTCTGTATCTATTCGCTATTTCATTGATTATAATGTAGTCAAAAATAAATTCTAACCTATATTAGATTTGTATAAAATGAGATTGAACACCTTGGTATTCAATCTCATTTTTTTATGCAAAAAAATACGACTTAAATTTTCCTTAAAAAACTGTAACGAATTCTTAAAAGTTTAGTCTATTATTAAAATTCAATCAAAAGAATTTCATCAATCAAATCAAATTAATCAAAACTGCATGCGAAAATTACTTCTAATACTCGTTCTCTTTTTTTCAGTTCTTGGCCATAGCCAAAAAAAAGTGCTGCAAACTAAATCTATTTCAGAAAACATAACCATCGACGGAAAAATAGATGAAGAAGCATGGAAATCAGCTCCCGTAGCATCAGATTTTATTATGTTTGAGCCAGATAACGGCAAGGCAATTCCAGAAAATAAAAAAACTGAAGTAAAAGTTTTATATGACAATGACGCCATCTATGTTGCGGCATTAATGTATGACAATGAGCCAAAAAAAATCATGAAAGAAATTTCACAAAGAGATAATTTTGGGTCATCAGATCTTTTTGGTGTTTTTGTAAATGGTTTTAATGACGGGCAACAAGATTTTCGTTTTATTGTTTCGGCATCTGACGGACAAGCAGACTGTCTCGGAACAGATACCAATGGAGAAGATTATTCCTGGGATGCCGTCTGGAAAAGCAAAGCCGTAATCACTGATTTTGGCTGGATTGTTGAAATGAGAATACCTTATGCTGCACTTCGTTTTTCTGGCGAAAACAAACAAACTTGGGGATTGAATTTTTTTAGAGAAATACAACGAGACAGACATAAATATTCGTGGAATTTTATCGATTCTAAACTTGGCACTTTTACACAACAATCCGGTACCTTAGAAGGAATTGAAAATATAAAACCTCCTACCCGACTTTTTCTTCTGCCTTATTCTTCCTTTTATGTAAATGCTGGAAAGGGACAGAAGACGTATGGTACAATCAAAGGCGGCTTGGATATAAAATACGGAATTAACGATGCTTTTACGCTGGATATGATTCTTATTCCAGATTTTGGACAAACAAAATATGACGATCAAATTTTAAACTTAGGTCCGTTTGAGCAGCAATTCAATGAAAACAGACCTTTTTTTACAGAAGGAACTGATTTATTCAGCAAAGGAAATTTATTATATTCAAGACGAATTGGTGGTAGACCATCAAATTATCCAACCGTTTCTAACGACGAAAAAATCATTGAAAATCCTTCAAGCGTTAATTTGATTAATGCGCTAAAAGTCTCCGGTCGAACAAAAGATGGTCTTGGAATAGGAATTTTGAATGCTGTTACTGAAAAAACATATGCGTCAATACAGAATAACGATACTCAAGAAATAAGAAAAGAAATGGTTGAACCCTTAGCAAATTATAATGTTTTGGTACTGGATCAGCGTTTCCGAAAAAACTCTTCGGTTTCATTTATAAACACCAATGTAACCCGAAATGGGAGTTTTCGCGATGGAAATGTATCTGCAATGGTTTGGGATTTAAATACCAAGAAAAACACGTATAATCTTTCTGGAAATTTCAAATACAGTTACATAAATGATATTGAAGACAAAAAAGGAACAGCAACATCGTTGAACTTAGGAGAGACTTCTGGCAAATACCGATACAGTGTAGGAACAGAAATAGTGTCAAAAAATTTCGATAATAATGATTTAGGAATCAATTTTGAAACTAACTATTATGCTATGTATGGAAATGCAAGTTATAGAATTTTAAATCCTACAAAACACTTCAATTCTTTCCGTGTAAATCTCAATTTATATACCCAGTTTCAAAAAGAGACTGGAAAAATTCAGGGAAATAAAATCAACCTTAACATTAATTCGAATAATAAACAAAATCATTTTTTTGGTTTAGGGATAAATGCCAGTCCAATTGAATCCCATGATTATTATGAGTCCAGAACGGAAAACAGGTATTTGATTTCTCCAAAAAGATTGGGCGGATGGTTCTACTTTTCTTCAAATTACAATAATAAGTTTGCTATTGACGTCAATCCTTCATTTGCTATATTGAGTGAACCCGGAAGAAATTCTTTTGGCATTGACATAGGCCCAAGATACCGTTTCAATGATAAATTTTCGTTGAATTACAACTTTAACTTTTTTAGACAAAACAACAATAAAGGTTTTGTAGACAGTATTGATGATGATTTAAATGCATCTACGGCTAATGCCATTATTTTTGCCAATCGAAATGTTATTACCTATTCCAACTCTCTTTCCGGGAAATATTCTGTTAACAGCAAAATGACTTTCAATCTTTCCTTACGCCATTATTGGTCGTACGCCGAAAATAAAAACTTCTTATCGTTGCAACAAAACGGCAGATTAGCGGATTATAATACTTACACCCAAAATAAGAACTCCAGTTTTTTCTCCTGGAATGGTGACATCTCCTATTCTTGGTGGTTTGCCCCAGGAAGCGAAATCTCTGTTTTATACAGAAATAATGCAGCCAATTTTCAGAGAGAAATAGATAAGGATTTCGGAAAAAAAGTAACTACTTTATTGACCAATGATCAACTAAAACACGTTTTTTCTATTAGTGTCCGTTATTTTATTGACTATAATGAAGTGAAAAACAAATTCTAAGTTGCATTAATTTCAAAAAAAAGCCTTTTCTGCCGCAAAATTATTGTTTTTTAATGGCGTAAATTCCTGAATGCATAATAGTCGTTTTGAATACTTCGAACATTTTTAGAAATACTTTATCTTTGTATAAAATCTTTTATAATGAACAAAAAAGTAATTCTAATGATATTAGACGGTTGGGGGAAATCTCCTGACCCTAAAGTGTCTGCAATCGATAATGCAAATATTCCATTTATAAATAGTCTTTATAAAAAATTCCCAAGCGCACAGCTTAGAACTGACGGCTTAAATGTAGGATTGCCAGAAGGACAAATGGGAAACAGCGAAGTAGGACACATGAACTTGGGTGCTGGCCGCATAGTATATCAGGATTTAGCTAAGATAAACCTTGCCGTAGCGCATAATACTTTGGCAAAAGAACAAGTATTAGTCGACGCTTTTACTTATGCAAAAGAAAACAATAAAAAAGTACATTTCTTAGGTCTTGTTTCTGATGGTGGTGTTCACTCGCATACTTCACATTTGCGAGGTTTGATTGATGCAACACAACAATACGGACTGCAGAAAGTATTCGTTCACGCCTTCACTGACGGCCGTGATGTTGATCCAAAATCCGGGAAAAATTATATTCAGGATTTACAAGATTATATTGACAATACAACTGTTAAAATAACTTCTGTTATTGGGCGATATTATGCTATGGATAGGGACAAACGCTGGGAAAGAGTAAAACTAGCCTACGATTTATTGGTAAACGGAATTGGAACACATTCAACAAACGCCGTTGCTTCAATAGAAGAAAGTTATGAAGTTAATGTAACCGATGAATTTATTCATCCAATGGTCATGGTGGATGAAAATGACAAACCATTAGCTACTATAGAAGAAGATGATGTCGTTATATTCTTCAATTTCAGAACTGACAGAGGAAGAGAACTGACCGAAGCGCTAACGCAGCAAGATTTCCATGAACAGAACATGCACAAATTAAATTTGTATTATGTAACGCTAACCAACTATGACGAAACGTATAAAAACGTAAAAGTTGTTTATAATAAAGATAACATTACCGAAACTCTTGGTGAAGTTTTAGAAAAAGCGCACAAAAAACAAATTCGTATTGCCGAAACCGAGAAATATCCTCACGTGACTTTCTTCTTTTCTGGTGGAAGAGAACAACCTTTTATTGGCGAAAGTCGCATCTTGAAAAATTCTCCAAAAGTGGCTACTTACGACTTACATCCAGAAATGAGCGCATTTGAATTGACAGATGCTTTAGTTCCTGAATTAGAGAAAGAAGAAGTAGATTTTGTATGTCTTAATTTTGCCAACGGCGATATGGTAGGACATACAGGAATTATGAGTGCTGCAATAAAAGCTTGTGAAGCTGTAGATAAATGTGTCGAAAAAGTAATAACAACCGCATTAGCCCACAATTATACAACTATTGTAATTGCAGATCACGGAAACTGTGAAACCATGATTAATCCCGACGGAAGTCCTAATACAGCCCATACGACAAACCCAGTTCCAATTATTTTGGTCGACAAAGATTTAAAACAAATACACGATGGTGTTTTGGGTGATATTGCTCCAACTATTTTAGAATTAATGGGAGTTGAAAAACCAGCAGTCATGACTTGTCACTCATTACTTTAAATAAAATAAATTCAAAAATTTATAAAAAAAAGCTACTCCATGTGAGTAGTTTTTTTTTATAAATAAAAGTTAAAATTTCATAATTGATAGTATTACTATTATATTTGCATAAAATATGATTAATTATGAATACAATACTATCCAATCTAAAAATACAAGTCAACGAAAAAATCTATGTTAAAGATCCCGAAACGTCTGCCTTGGGAAAAAAAATCATTGAGCAAAGTATCCTTTTGATTGATGAAATTGGGTTCGACAATTTTACGTTCAAGAAGCTTGGTGAAAAAATTGGTTCTAATGAAAGTTCTCTTTATCGGTATTTTGAAAACAAGCACAAACTATTGGTGTATTTATCCTCTTGGTATTGGAGCTGGATGGAATACAAACTTGTTTTTGCCACCACAAATATTACGGACCCAAAAGAAAAACTTAGAAACGCAATCACTATTGTTACTGAAAAAGTAATCGATGACAGCAGCACCGAACACATTAATGAGGCTATTCTAAACAAAATTATTATTGCGGAATTCACAAAAACGCTTCACACCAAAGAGGTTGATCAGGAAAACAAAGAAGGTTTTTTCCTGATTTACAAAAGAGTAATCAACAGAATTGTGAATATTGTAACCGAAGTAAATCCAAGTTATGTATACGCTAAATCTCTGGTATCGACAATTGTAGAAGGCAGTTTACATCAACACTTTCTGACCGAACACTTTACTAATATAACGGATTGTAATAGTTCTAAAAGTACAACACAATTTTATCTCCATTTGATCGAAAACGTTTTACGCTAAAAAATAAAAAAATATGACTCCTTTAAAACGATTTTACAATTTACTTGAATTAGACAAAAAAGATGTTTCTCAAATATTCTTTTATGCCATTTTTGCGGGATTAATCAGTTTATCTCTTCCTCTTGGAATTCAGGCCATTATCAATTTTATTCAATCTGGGAGAGTCAGTGCTTCATGGATTGTACTTATTATTTTAGTTGTTTTTGGTGTAGCTTTAGTAGGGATTTTATCCCTAATGCAATTGCGAATTACAGAAAATTTACAACAAAAAATATTTGTTCGGTCCTCTTTTGAATTTGCAGCACGTTTACCAAAAATAAAATCAGAGCAATTGTACAATAACTATCCTCCTGAATTAGCGAATCGTTTTTTTGATACTATGACGATTCAGAAAGGAACCTCTAAGTTATTAATCGATTTTTCGGCAGCCTTACTTCAAATTGTTTTTGGAATTCTATTGTTGTCATTATACCACCCCTACTTCATTATATTTGGTATTCTATTGCTTTTTCTCCTCTATTTCATTTTCAGGTTTTCATATAAATCAGGATTGGAAACTAGTTTGAAAGAGTCAAAATTCAAATATAAAGTTGCCGGTTGGCTGCAGGAAATGGCACGTAATAATTTCAGTTTCAAAAATGAACTTAATTATGATTTTGCTTTAGAAAAAAACAACCATATCGTAACCGATTATCTCAACTACCGTGAAAAACATTTTAATGTAATTAAAAGACAATTCACTCAGTTAATTGTTTTTAAAATCATTATTACTGCCAGTTTACTATCGATAGGCGGTTTTTTAGTCTTGTCCCAACAAATGAATATTGGGCAGTTTGTTGCTGCAGAAATCATTATTCTATTGGTAATTAATTCGGTTGAAAAAATCATTATTGGATTGGAAACTTTATATGATGTACTAACTTCTATCGAAAAAATTGGACAAGTAACAGATTTAGAGTTAGAGGAAGATTCAAATATAAAAAGCGAAACGTGCTACACAAATATCGTTTTGGAAACAGAAAACATTAAATTCAAATTTCCTGATTCCGAAAACGAGGTCCTAAATACAATCAGCCTGAAAATTGAACAAGGAGAAAAAATAGTAATTGAAGGTGACAACGGTTCCGGAAAAACAACACTGATACGGTTGCTTGCTGGTATAATACAGCCCACATCCGGTTCTTTTTACATCAATGATGACACGTTTAGAAAAATAAACCTAAAACAATACCGATCACAAATAGGAAGCGTTATCCAAAGTGAAACTCCATTTGAAGGGACAATATTAGAAAACATTACTTTTAATGATTCATCAATTCCTTTCGAAGATATAAAATGGGCAATTGATGGCGTTCAACTGAGTTCCTTTATCAAATCATTACCCAAAGGTTTAGATGCTAAGCTTTTTCCTGAAGGAAAGCAATTATCTTCATCTAATGCACAAAAAATATTACTGGCAAGAAGTATTATTCACAGACCTAAAATACTTTTTTACGAAGATCCGACTGATAGTATGGATGAAAAAGTAGCTAATGAAATTATTGATTTTATTACTTCCGATAAAAACAAATGGACAATTATAGTTTCCTCAAAAAATCCGCATTGGAAAACCAAATGTAGCCGAAGAATTACCATGCAAAACGGATTCATTCAACTGGACTCAAAAACTGATATATCATGCTAAACATATCCGACAATAAAACAAAACTACAGTCACTTGCTCAATATGAAACAGTAAAAAATTTAAGTAACAGACCGCACTATAAAATCTTAAACAGAATTATAGCAGGTGTTTCAATAATTGGGGTAATTGCACTGTTTTTACCTTGGACACAAAATGTTTCAGGAACTGGAGCTGTAACAACATTAAAACCAAACCAAAGACCACAATCTATTCAAAGTGTTATTTCTGGTCGAATAGAAAAATGGTATGTAAAAGAAGGTGATTTTGTAAAGAAAGGAGATACTATTCTTTTTATCTCGGAGATTAAAGAGGATTATATGGATCCGAATTTGGTAGAAAACACTAAAAATCAAATGAATGCGAAGAAACAATCTTTACAATCGTATGGTTCAAAAGTAAATACCTTGGGAGCACAAATTCAGGCTATTGAAAGTGAAAAAATGCTAAAACTGGAACAAGCTCAAAACAAAATTAAACAATCTCTTTTGAAAATAAAAAGCGACAGTATGGATCTGGTTGCCGTTAAAACACAACTAAAGATCGCAAACACACAATATAACAGGTCCTTGCAATTGAACAAAGAAGGTTTAAAACCATTAACCGACACCGAAGACAAAAGACTAAAACTCCAAGAAGTTGAAGCAAAAATCATCACGCAAGAAAACAAATTTTTAATAAGTAAAAATGAATTTATAAACGCAAAAGTAGAGATCAACAGGATAACTGCTGAATATTCAGAAAAAGTCTCCAAAGCCAATAGTGATAAATTTACTGCATTGAGCAGCCAATATGATACTGATGCTCAAGTAAATAAATTAGAAAATCAATATGTTAATTATAGCATTCGAAATGGTATGTATTATATCAAAGCCGCACAAAGTGGCTACATTAACAGGGCGTTGCAATCCGGCATTGGAGAAACGATTAAGGAAGGAACACCAATAGCCACAATTATGCCATCGGATTATGATATTGCAGTAGAAACATTTGTAAATCCAATTGACTTGCCTTTAATAAGTAAAGGCGAAAAAGTACGTGTTTGGTTTGACGGATGGCCTACGATCGTTTTTTCAGGATGGCCGGATATGTCTTATGGAACTTTTGGAGGTAAAGTTGTAGCGATAGAAAATTTTATCAGTGAAAATGGCAAATACAGAGTCTTAATTGCTCCTGATTCTTCCGAAGCAAAATGGCCTAAGCAATTAAGCATAGGCTCCGGAGCGCAAACTATTGCTCTATTACACAATGTGCCAATATGGTTTGAAATATGGAGAACACTGAACGGATTTCCTCCCAATTATTACAAAACTGGAACAAAAACAATAAAAGAAAAGAAATAATGAAGCAACTCCTTTTCGCCTTTCTATTATTTGGTTTTACCGCTTTTGGACAAGATTTTGGTTCCAAAGAACTGACCTATACCGAGTTTCTGGGCTATGTAAAAAAATTTCACCCGCTCGTTAAAAATGCCAACTTAGAAATCAATAAGGCACAGGCAAACTTGATGATGGCACGAGGTGGATTTGACCCAAAAATCGCGGTAGATTTTAGTAAAAAACAATTCAAAGACAAAGAATATTATTCGATTTTAAACAGCAGTTTCAAAATCCCAACTTGGTATGGAATTGAGATTAAAGCAGGGTTTGACAACAATGAAGGAATTTATCTGAATCCTGAAAATACGGTTCCCAATAAAGGATTAACATCGCTAGGAGTAACGATTCCGCTTGGACAGGGGTTATTTATTAATCAGAGAATGGCAGATGTTCGTAAAGCGAAAATGCAAATGCAATTGAGCCAATCCGAAAGAAAATTGCAGGCAATAGCTGTTCTGTATGATGCTTCACTTGCTTATTTTAATTGGAAAAAAAACTTCAACGAAGTAAAGCTGTATGAAGAATATAATAAAAATGCGCAAAAACGTTTCAAAGGAACTAAAACTTTAGTCGTACAAGGTGACAAACCTGCAATTGATAGTATTGAAGCCGGAATAAATGTGAAAAACCGAATGTTGAGTTTAGAAGATTCTACGCTTAAATTGGCTAAAGCCAAATTAGAACTCGCTAATTTCCTTTGGTTGGGAAATAACATTCCACTTGAATTATCAGACGAACTCATTCCCGAAAAACAGTTAGAATTCACGATTCAGGAAAGTTTAAAAACAAATGATTTGTTGAACGCCGATTTCTCCATCACCAATCATCCAAAAATAAATGCATTGCAGAGTAAAATAGACATATTGAATGTGGAAAAGAAATTGAAAGCTAATATGCTTTTACCAAAAATTGACGTTGGCTACTCCTATTTATCGGAACCCAGTTACATCGATAATTATCAATTTCAGAATTACAAAATAGGGTTAGATTTTTATTTCCCTTTATTTCTGCGAAAAGAGCGAGGAAGTTTAAAACTGGCGAAATACAAAGTTCAGGAAACCGAATTTACATTGGACTTAGAAAAAGTGCAATTGACCAATAAAATTAATGCCCAGAAACTGGAGATTGAATCGTTGTTAAAACAAAAGGAAATCATTAAAGGGTTGGTCCAAGACAATCTCACGATGCTTAATTCTGAAGAACGCTTATTCTCTTTTGGCGAGAGCTCCCTTTTTTTAATCAACACTAGAGAAAATAATTTAGTCAGCGCTCAGCTTTCCCAAATTGCTTTGGAGAATCGATTTTACGTCTCAAATTCAGAGCTTTTTAAAATTATGGCCAATCCGGATTAAATAATTTATAAAATCGTACTTTTGCAAACTGAAAAACAAGTAATATGATCATTGTAAAATCACGTGAAGAAATAGAATTAATGCGCGAAAGTGCCTTAATAGTATCAAAAACATTAGGAATGATTGCTTCTGAAATAAAAGAAGGAGTTACCACTTTATATCTTGACAAATTAGCTGAAGAATTCATTCGTGACCACGGAGCTGAACCAAGTTTTCTTGGATTATATGGTTTCCCAAACTCACTTTGCATGAGTCCGAACGCTCAAGTAGTGCACGGAATTCCAAACAATAAACCATTAGAAAGTGGTGATGTGATCTCGGTAGATTGTGGTGCCTACAAAAATGGATACCATGGAGATCACGCTTATTCTTTTGAGATTGGCGAAGTAGCTCCCGAAACTAAAAAATTATTACAAATAACCAAAGAATCATTATACGTAGGAATCCGAGAATTGAAATTAGGAAACCGCGTAGAAGATGTAGGAAATGCTATTCAACGATATACGGAAGCACATGGCTATGGTGTCGTTCGTGAACTGGTAGGTCATGGGTTAGGACAAAAAATGCATGAAGATCCAGAAATGCCTAACTATGGTAAAAAAGGAAGAGGAAAGCTTTTTGTTGAAGGAATGGTTGTGGCAATTGAGCCTATGATTAATATGGGAACCAGAAACATCAAACAACTCAAAGACGGTTGGACAATCCTTACTGCCGATGGAAAACCAAGTGCCCATTTCGAACACGATGTAGCTATTATCGACGGGAAACCAGAAATTCTATCGACGTTTGCTTATGTGTATAAAGCATTAGGAATTGTGAGTAATGAAGAGGATGAATTTAGAAGAGAGCCTCTTAAAATATAACACGAATTTCACAAATTTTCACAAATTATATTTTAAAAGTGCCATAGTAAATAAACAAACTTAAGAATTCAAACACATGGACGATCTTTATTTAAAAGAAGAAGCTTACAAGATTATTGGACTTTGCATGGAAGTTCATAAAATTCTTGGAAAAGGACATAGTGAGATTGTTTATGGAGATGCTTTAGAATATGAATTACAGAAAAATGAAATTCCTTATAACAGGGAATCTAAATATAATATAGCATATAAAGACACCATATTACCAAGTTATTATTTTGCAGATTTCGTTGTTTTTGATGAAATTATTTTAGAATTAAAAGCAATTCAAAGTTTAACTAGTGGTGAAATAAGACAAACTTTAAATTATCTGGCAGCTTCACAAAACAAACTAGCGATATTAGTTAATTTTGGGGAAGACAGTCTCAAATATCGAAGAATAATTCTTTAATAACAATATAAAATTAATGAAATCCATATTTTTCGCATCTGATCTATTTGTGAAAATTCGTGAAATTCGTGTTTAAATATACTACTTATCCGTGAAAAACCTTTTCAAATTAATACTCAATACCATACCTCGCCCACTATTAATACGATTAAGTTATGTAGCGCGTCCCGTTCTTGCCTTTGCATTAAAAGGAACTAAATTTACTGATCCTATTGACGGAAAAAGTTTTAAAATGTTCTTGCCTTATGGTTATGGAACCCAAAGAAACAACGTGCTTTCGCCAAGTACACTTTCATTGGAAAGACACCGTTTGCTTTGGCTATATTTAAATGAAAAAACTGATTTTTTTACTTCTGTAGCAAAAAAGAAAGTGTTGCATTTTGCACCCGAACAAGCTTTTTATAAATTGTTTCGAAATCAAAAGAATCTTGATTATACCACAACCGATTTATTCTCTCCTTTGGCAGATGTAAAAGCGGATATTTGTGATTTACCATTTGAAGACAATCAATATGATGTGATACTTTGCAATCACGTTTTGGAACACATACCAGATGATACGAAAGCAATGCAGGAATTATATCGCGTATTGAAACCCGGCGGAATGGCGATTTTACAAATTCCACAGGATTTATCCAGAGCCACCACTTTTGCTGACGACAGTATCACCGACCAAAAAGAACGCGCAAAAATCTTTGGGCAATACGATCACGTTCGTATCTATGGACGAGATTATTTTGACAAATTAAGGAGTATCGGTTTCAAAGTCGTTGAAGAAGATTACACTAATAAAATAGCACCTGAATTAGTAGAAAAATATTGTTTGGCAAAAGGGGAAATTATTCCTGTTTGTTTTAAATAAATAAGTTCAGACAGTAAATAATAAAGCCCGCTAAAAAAATATTTAGCGGGCTTTTTAGTATTAAATAATAAAGGTCATTAGCTTTTCTCAGGCATCAACATTCCAATTACTTTATCTTTTGTCAGATATTTTTTGGCAACATTCTGAATGTCTTTTGCCGTTATTTCACTGATTTTTTCTTCCGTTTGAAGAAGCTCAGCTGGATTCGTTCCATTTACAAATGACTTCGTAAAATTGCTTAACCAATATCTGTTGTCTTTGATATTCTTTTTGTAGTCAAGTAATTCCGCTTCTTTAAATTTAACAACATCTTTTGCTTCAGGTCCGTTGTCAATTATTTTTTGCAATTCTTTTAATGCAGAAGCAGTTAATTTCTCCGTATTTTCTGGTCCACATGGGAAACCTATACTAAAATTATATGAACCATTTGGCACTTTATTCATACTTCCTCTTGCGCTGATTCCGTAAACTCCACTTTCATTTTCTCTTAACTCTTCGATCAATTTTATAGTCAAAACCTCTCCTAAAGCTTCCATCGTTGCAGCTTCTTTATCAGAATAAACAGCGTCACCATAGTACATGATTGTTACAGAACTTTTTGGATCTGTTCCTTTATTTACTACTTTTTTCAAATCACCTTTAAGCATTCTGTAGCCTAAATCGGTCACTTTATCTTTTTTATCTGTAGAAGGCAAAGAAGCTAAATATTTAGTAGCATATGACTCCATAGTTTTGTCATCTACATTTCCAACGAAGTAAAATTCAAAATCTCCAGCATTTGCAAAACGCTCTTTGTATTTGTTGTATGCCAAAGTATAATCCGTTTCTCCCCAAGTTTTTTCATTTGGAATCAAACCATTAAATCTTGGATTTTCCTTGTTCAAATAACCGTAAAATTCTTGTTGAAAAAAGAATCCTGGTTGTGATGCCATATTTTTGAAAAAAGCAGATTGTTTTTGCTTGTATCCTTCAAAAGCAGTTGCATCTAAATTTAAATCTGTAAAATAAGCATGAGTCATTTGGAACAAATACTCTAAATCCTTAGGAGTAGTTTTCCCTCTCAAACCTTCAGTTGTATTTCCGATATAAGGATTTACACTGGCGATTTTACCTGTCATAAATTTATTGATATCATTCAATTTCAAACCGGAGAAACCAGCTTCCGTTAAAGCTCCGTTGGCAAACTGAACTTTTTTCATCACCTCATTAGAATACAAATTGCTTCCACCTAAACTTACCGCTTCAAAAAGAATCTCATCATTTTTAAAGTCGGTATTTTTATAAGTAACTTTAGCTCCGTTAGAAAGAAACAACGTTTTTGTACCCATAATATCATTACTTTCTCTTTTAATGATAGTTCCTGAAACAATGTCTGCTCTCAAAAGGCCCTTTGCCACAGCTACATCTTCATAAGGTTTAATTTGGTCAACATTCACTTGTAATGCATTCAAAACGTCTTGCTCTAAAGGTTTTTTAAGACCTGCTTTTTCTGGTCCAGTTAGAACAATAACGCGGTTATCATCTTTGATGTATTCTTTTATAAAACCATTTACATCTTTCAACTCAATTGTAGGCAAAATTTGTTTCATTGTAGCAAATGTCCATTCAATTCCTGGAGTCGGTTCCTTTTCTAAGAAATTAGCTTGGTATTCACCAACAAAACTTTCTGAATTAGTTTTATTTCTATCATTATATGATTTTTCGATAGTAGCTAAAAATTCAGCTTTTGATCGATCTAATTCTCCTTGCGTAAAACCAAATTTCTTAGCTCTTTCATTCTCAGTAACCAAAACCTTCAAAGCATCTAATTGCTTATCTTCTTGGGACATTGCTACTGACTGATACGCTTTTTTGTTTCTGGCCCAAGTCGCACCATGATAGGAATATCCATAGGTAAACGGCGGTGTGGCTGAATTAGCCAACTCACCCAACCTTGAATTCAACATGGTGGTAAATAATCCTTCAACTACATAATCTTTAAAATCTTTAATGGTAACAACGGATTTTGGCATACCATAATCCTTATACACCAATTGCACTTGTGCGCTTGTTGCTTCTTTATCACTTTCAATTGCTACGAAAGTTTCTTTGTGATTTGGCACCTCAAAAATTTTTCTTGGTTTTTCATTTTTAGGATTTTGATAGTTCGAAAAGTGAGCAACAACTTTTTTCTCCATTTCAGCTACATCAATGTCTCCAACAACGATAACACTCATTAAATCCGGGCGATACCAATCTTTATAGAAACTTACAAGTTTCTCATATTTAAAATTTTGCAAAATTTCTTTTTTACCAATTGGCAAACGATCTGCATAGTGAGATTTGTACATCATTTTTGGCAAATAACGACCCATCATTCTTTTTTGAGCACCTAAACCCAAACGGTATTCTTCAAGTACAACCCCTCTTTCTTTATCAATTTCTTCTGGAGTCAAGTTGGCATTAAAAGCCCAATCTTCAATGATATTAAAACCATTCTCTAATTTTTCCGGACTATCTGAAGGTATTGGAAGAAAATAAACTGTTTCGTCAAAACTCGTGTAAGCATTCAAATGTTGCCCGAATTTCACACCAATACTTTGTAGATAATCAACCAATTTGTTTTTTGGAAAACGTTTCGTTCCATTAAAACTCATGTGCTCCATAAAGTGAGCCAGTCCTTGCTGATCATCATTCTCAAGGATAGAACCTGCATTGATAACAAGTCTCAAATCGACTTTGTTCTCTGGTTTGGCATTTTTCTTGATGTAATAAGTAAGTCCATTTTTAAGTTTTCCTGTTTTAACACTGGAATCAAAAGGAATGGCTTTTGAATAATCAATTTCCTGTGCAAAAATCACAGCTGGAAATAGCAATAGCCCGAAAGCTAACTTACTAAGGTGTTTCATAATGTTTGGTTTATTTTTAGTCAAATCTAAAAAGATAAATTTAATTTCCACGCAATTATTACGAAATATTTAACAGAAATTACGCACAAATATATTTTAGCTTTTAACATAAAAACAACGCTGATTAAAATGAATTCTAATTACTATATTTACATTGTCCAAGCAATACAAAAGATGACAAAAATCTTTCCCAAAATATTTTCGCTATTCCTGCTGTTTTTCTATTATTGTGCTTTTTCACAAGCAGAAAATGAAGTAGCACCACCGTATAATATTAAAACCATTTCTTTTTCTCAAAACAACCAAAATGTAATCCCGATACTAAAATTAGGAGAAGGATTTCAACTGCAATTTGATGACTTATTTGGCAACGAGGCAAACTACTATTACGAAATCACGCATTGTGACTACAATTGGACAGCTTCGGAAATACCAAAAAGTGAGTACTTAAAAGGTTTTGACAATCAAAGAATTTCAGATTACACGAATTCTTTCAATACCTTGCAAATTTATTCGCACTACAGACTGTCAATTCCAAATCAATTTACACAATTACTTATAAGCGGAAATTACATTCTAAAAATTTTAAATGAAGATAAAGAAGTCGTTTTTTCCAGAAAATTCATTCTCTATGAAGATTTAGCTACCGTGCCTATTCAAGTAAAAAGAGCACGCACCGTCAGTAATTTAAATTTCAAACACAACTTAGAATTTACAATAAAATCGAATACCCTTACATTTCAAAACCCATTAAAAAATGTAAAAGTGATGTTGATGCAAAATGGACAATTCAATAATGCTATTAAAAACATTTCTCCCCAATATACCATCGGGAATGATTTAGTTTATAAATATGATACTCAAACCCAATTTTGGGCAGGAAATGAGTTTTTATATTTTGAAAATAAAGATATCAGAGCCGCAAATAACAATGTCGCTAGAGTAAATGCAGATAATGAAATCTACAGTTCGTATTTATATACCAATAATGCCCGAGCTAATTTCCCATATTCGGTAACAGAAGACATCAACGGGAATTTTGTAGTTAAGAACATCAATGCGCAGAATAACGAAATTGAAGCTGATTATGCCTGGGTATATTTTAGTCTTTCGGTACCGACTTTCAGAATTAATAAAGACATTTACATCACCGGAATGTTCAATAATTACAATTTGATCCCCGAATATAAAATGGATTACAATCCTAAAAAAGGAATCTATGAAAAAGCCCTATTGATCAAACAAGGATTCACAAATTTCCAATATACCGTTGCTGACAGCAAAGCAATTATTGACCATGAAAATACAATTGACGGAAATTTCTATCAAACAGAGAATGAATATTCCGTAATCGTTTATTACCGCGAAAACAAGGATCGCTATGATAGAGTAATTGGGAAAGGAATTGCCAACTCATTAAATATTATCAACTAAAAAAAATTCTAAAAATAGGGAAACGAAATCAATTTTTTGTAAATTTGTCAGTATTAAGCACCTAAATTATCTATTTAGTATGGTTTCTCAAATAACAAGAGGCATAAAAATATCAGTATTGACTAGTTTTGAAGGTACCTACTTCAAAAACTATAAGCTTCACTTTGCCTTTAGTTATGAAATAACAATTGAGAACCACAGTAAAGACTCTGTTCAATTAATTTCTCGTCATTGGGAAATTTTTGACTCCCTAAATGACATAGAAATCGTAGATGGCGAAGGAATAATTGGTAAAAAACCTGTTTTAAAACCAGGCGAATTTCATACGTACAGCTCTGGTTGTTTATTATCGTCTCCTTATGGCGCAATGAAAGGCTATTTTAACATGATCAATTTTACTTCCACAAAAAAATTCAAAGTAATAGTTCCTACTTTTAGATTGTGTGCGCCTTTTGCCTTGAATTAGCATTTATCTTCATTTTTTAAGTAGCTCATCCAGCTCTTAATTTCAAGTTTTTGTATCCTCCTTTATTTTTTTCTAAGTTAAATAAGGAGCTTCTAAAGTCGCTCTTATTTCACAAGAAAAAATATAACGAGACTACAAAAAGCTTTCCATTTCTATCTGGGCTAAAACGCTACGATCTAAACGCATCACTTTTAGTTTACAGCAAAAAATGACTTTTTTTCGAACAATCCTTCGTACTTTTGTGCATTATTTAAAAACACACTACAAGATTTCTAATTTTATAATTTTACAAATATGTTAAAAGGATTTTTTCATGTACCAAAAGCGGTAAACGAACCAGTAAAAGGATACGCACCAAATTCACCAGAAAAAGCTGCCGTTCAGGCAGCTTACACAAAAATGTGGAATTCTAAAATCGATGTGCCATTATATATTGGAAGCGAAGAAATTAGAACTGGAAATACAAAAAACATGACCGCTCCTCACGATCACAAACACGTGGTAGGAACCTATCATTTAGCCGAAAAAGCACATGTTGAGCAAGCAATTGCAAACGCATTAGAAGCTAAAACAGCATGGGCAAATATGGCTTGGGAACAAAGAGCAGCTATCTTCCTGAAAGCGGCTGAACTTATTGCAGGTCCTTATAGAGCAAGAATAAATGCCGCAACAATGATTGCGCAATCAAAAAACATACATCAAGCAGAGATTGATGCTTCTTGTGAATTTATTGACTTTTTACGTTTCAACGTAGAATTCATGACGCAAATTTACGGTGATCAGCCTAGTTCAAATTCAGATATGTGGAACCGCTTAGAATACAGACCTCTTGAAGGTTTTGTATATGCGATTACTCCATTCAACTTTACTGCTATTGCCGGAAATCTTCCCGCAAGTGCTGCAATGATGGGTAATGTTGTGATCTGGAAACCAAGCGACAGCCAAGTTTTCTCTGCACAAATCATTATTGAAGTATTTAAAGAAGCTGGTGTTCCTGATGGCGTTATAAACGTTGTTTTTGGAGATGCTTTGATGATTACTGACACTGTTTTGGCCAGTCGTGATTTCGCAGGAATTCACTTTACAGGTTCAACTCATGTGTTCAAAGATATTTGGGCAAAAATTGGGACTAATATTCACCATTACAAAACATATCCTAGAATTGTTGGAGAAACTGGAGGGAAAGATTTCATCATCGCGCATCCAAGTTCGAATCCAAAACAAGTGGCGACAGGAATTGTTCGCGGTGCTTTTGAATTTCAAGGTCAAAAATGTTCTGCCGCTTCAAGATCGTATGTTCCTAGAAGTTTGTGGCCAGCGATAAAAGAACAACTAATCACCGATACAAAATCCATGAAAATGGGTTCTCCTGAAGATTTCGGTAACTTTATTACTGCGGTAATTCACGAAGGTTCATTCGACAAATTAGCTGGTTTTATTGACCAAGCCAAAAAAGATGCGGATGCTGAAATTATAGTTGGAGGAAATTATGATAAATCTGTGGGGTATTTTATTGAACCAACTATTATTGTTACGACAAATGCTCATTACTCAACAATGGAAACCGAATTGTTTGGACCTGTAATGACGATTTTCGTTTACGAAGACGACAAATGGGAAGAAACTTTAGAGTTAGTTGATACGACTTCAGAATATGCTTTGACAGGTGCGGTTTTCAGTCAAGACCGTTATGCTATTGAGCAAGCAACTACCAAATTGCAAAATGCTGCCGGTAACTTCTATATCAACGACAAGCCAACAGGAGCCGTTGTAGGAATGCAGCCTTTTGGTGGCGCAAGAGCATCAGGAACGAATGACAAGGCAGGTTCAGCATTGAACTTATTGCGTTGGGCTTCGCCAAGAACGATTAAAGAAACTTTTATTACTCCAGAAGATTACAGATACGCATTTTTAGGAGAGTAAATCAGTCCTAAAGTTTGAAAGTCGTAAGTCTTAAAGAACTTTAACAAATACATAAAAAGCCGAATCTAAATTTTAGATTCGGCTTTCTTTTTACATTTTTTCATAAACACTTCTGTCTTTCGACCTTATGACTTTCGACCTTATGACTATGATTGAAACTTCAACGGTACATGCACCACTTTCTTAGTTTCAAAAAACTCATCTTCGAAAAAGTCAGCTAAATTGTATTCTGTAGCTTTTGGAAAATCCTTCAATTCTTCGGTTAAATCGCCTCCTTTTAGATAGAGAATTCCGTTTTTTAATTCGTGTTTGTTTTGTTTTTTAATTTTGGTTTTCACCCAAGAAACAAAATCTGGCATATTAGTAACGGCGCGACTCACGATAAAATCGAAATCACCTTTCACTAATTCAGCACGTAATTGTTCTGCTTTTACGTTTTTCAGTTCCAATGCTTCGGCAACAGCTTGAACCACCTTGATTTTTTTGGCAATAATATCAATCAGAAAAAAACGCGTTTCAGGAAAAAGAATAGCCAAAGGAATACCGGGAAATCCGCCGCCGGTTCCCACATCCAGAACATAAGTTCCCGGTTCAAATTTTATGATTTTGGCAATTCCCAAAGAATGTAATATATGTTTGGTATATAAAGCATCAATATCTTTTCTGGAAATAACATTTATTTTTTCGTTCCAATCGTGGTATAGAAAATCCAATTTTTGAAACTGATCTTTCTGAATATCAGTCAAATTAGGAAAATACTTAAGAATCTCGTCCATGTTCTAATTTTTTAACAAAAGTAATACTTTAGAGTTAAAATATTTATCCCAATTTTGCATATCCAAAAATTTATAATAATTACCTTTGAACTTTATTAAATCATATGATCAAAACGGCACCTACATTTGCAAAGCAAGACAATCTAAAATTTTTTAGAACGCTTAACTCGCGGGTAAACAATTACTTCAAAGAAAACAATATCCAAAAAACTGGGAATTGGAGCCTTTATTTGAAAACCGTAATTTTGATTACCGTTTTTCTTGCGCCTTATTTTTTAATTCTAACACTCGGCATGCCATTTTGGGCACACCTTCTTTTAACGATTGTTATGGGAATTGGAATGGCCGGAGTAGGAATGAATGTTATGCATGATGGAAATCACGGTTCGTACTCCAATAAAAATTGGGTAAACAAATTCATGGGAGGAACGATCTATGTTCTTGCTGGAAATGTTTACAACTGGCAAGTACAACACAACGTCTTGCATCATACCTATACCAACATTCCCGGTCATGATGAAGATTTAGATGCTGGACGTGTAATTCGTTTTACAAAAGATGCAAAATGGTATAATTTTCACCGTTTTCAACAATATTATTCCGTTTTTTTATATGGATTACTAACTTTCAATTGGGCCATAACGACTGATTTTAAACAAATGAGAAGTTATCTAAAAAGAAAATTATCATACGGAGAAGCCAAGAACCCAAAAATACTTTGGACTACTTTAATAATCACAAAAGTAATTTACGTTTCTATTTGGATTGTATTGCCTATTATTTTAGGAATCACTTGGTGGAAAGTACTTATAGGTTTTTTTGTAATGCATTATACGGCAGGATTAATTCTAAGTGTTGTTTTCCAATTGGCACACGTTGTGGATGAAACCACTAATCCGTCTCCAAATGAATTAGGCGAAATGGATAATACTTGGGCCATTCATCAATTGTTTACCACAACCAATTTTGCTCCAAAAAATAAAATTGTAAACTGGTATACCGGAGGATTAAACCACCAAATAGAGCACCATATCTTTCCAAATATCAGTCATGTTCATTACGGCAAAATTGCAAAAATCGTAAAAGAAACTGCTCAGGAATGCAACTTGCCTTATTACGAATATAAAACAATGCGAGGTGCTGTGATCGCTCATTTCAAACATTTGAAAGAATTGGGAATGAAACCAGAACTTACATAATCGCAACACGTATCAACACAATATTAAACTACAACCACCAATAAAAATGAATCCACTTTCAGACAGAATTAATAACCTAGCTACATCACAAACATTAGCAATGGCAGCTTTGGCCAGAGAACTAAAAGCGCAGGGAAAAGATATTATCAGCTTAAGTTTAGGCGAGCCTGATTTCAATACACCAGACTTCATTAAAGAAGCGGCTAAGAAAGCGATTGACGAAAATTACAGCACCTATTCTCCTGTGGAAGGATATGCTGATTTAAAAGAAGCAATCTGTAGAAAATTTAAAAGAGACAATAATTTAGAATATAAACCGTCTCAAATTGTAGTTTCAACAGGAGCAAAACAATCTTTATATAACATTGCACAAGTAATGTTGAATGACGGTGATGAAGTAATTTTACCTGCGCCTTACTGGGTTTCTTATTTCGAAATCGTAAAATTATCAGGTGGAGTTCCTGTAGAAGTTCCAACTTCTGTAGATACTGATTTTAAAATCACACCAGAACAATTAGAAGCGGCAATCACTCCAAAAACAAAAATGATGTGGTTCAGTTCTCCTTGTAATCCAAGCGGATCGGTTTATAACAGAGAAGAATTAACAGCTTTGGCTAAAGTATTGGAGAAATATCCTAACGTTTATGTTGTTGCTGATGAAATCTACGAGCACATCAATTTCTCAGGAACTTTTTGTAGCATCGCTTCAATCCCGGGAATGCTAGAAAGAACGATTACCGTAAATGGTGTCGCAAAAGCGTTCGCCATGACAGGATGGAGAATTGGATATATTGGAGCTCCTGAATTCATTGCTAAAGCGTGTACAAAAATTCAAGGACAAGTAACAAGTGGTGCTAACAGTATTGCGCAGCGTGCGACTATTACTGCTTTAGATGCTGATCCAAGTGTTTTAAAATATATGGTTGACGCTTTCCATAGCCGTAGAGATTTAGTGGTTGGATTATTGAAAGACATTCCAGGCGTAAAAATTAACGTTCCAGAAGGCGCTTTTTATGTATTCCCAGACGTTTCGTCTTTCTTCGGAAAAACATTAAAAGGAACTTTCATTAAAGATGCAAATGATTTTTCTATGTACCTTTTAGGCCAAGCGAATGTAGCAACCGTAACTGGTGACGCATTTGGAAACCCTGATTGCATCCGTTTTTCTTACGCAACCAGCGAAGAATTGCTAATTGAAGCCTTACGCCGAATCAAAGAAGCGGTTTCGCTTACCGAAGTTCCTGCATAATATAAAGTTCGTTTAAAATTTAAAATAGTTTAAGGTTTAAAGTTTCATCGCTTTATACTTTAAACTTTTTTTTGGGGCATGCCCCGCTGAAAAAGCGGGTCGGGCTATCCGTTGCAATCTTTTTTATTACCTTCGCTATCGCTACGGGAATACAAAGGATTTCCACTACTATCCCTCATGCAGTACGGACAGCTCGCGAGCTGTCCCTAGCTATACCTAACACAATAAATATGAAAATACTACTTCTCGGCTCAGGCGAATTAGGAAAAGAATTTACAATCTCCGCCCAACGCATCGGACAAACCGTAATTGCGGTTGACAGCTACGAAAATGCTCCCGCTATGCAAGTCGCCCATGATTTTGAAGTCATCAATATGCTGGATGGAGAAGCCTTAGATCGAATTGTCGCCAAACACAAACCTGACTTCATTGTTCCAGAAATTGAAGCCATCCGTACCGAGCGTTTCTACGATTACGAGAAACAAGGAATCACCGTGGTTCCATCGGCAAAAGCGGCAAACTTTACCATGAACAGAAAAGCAATCCGGGATTTAGCTTCCCAAGAATTAGGGTTAAAAACTGCCAATTATCGCTACGCCACAACTGCCGAGGAATTACAAAAAGGTGTTGACGCTGTTGGGATGCCGTGCGTAGTAAAGCCCCTAATGTCTTCTTCTGGAAAAGGACAATCGACCATAAAAACCGAAGCTGATATCGAAAAAGCATGGAAGTATGCCGTTGAAGGTTCGCGTGGCGATGTGGTGGAAGTTATCGTAGAAGCATTTGTAAAATTTAATTCGGAGATCACTTTATTAACAGTGGTACAAAATAATAATCCAACTTTATTTTGCGCGCCAATAGGTCACCGTCAAGAACGAGGTGATTATCAAGAAAGTTGGCAACCTGCCAGAATTTCCGACAAGGATTTATACGAAGCGCAAGATATGTCCGAAAAAGTAACCGAAGCTTTAGGCGGCGCAGGACTTTTTGGAGTGGAATTTTTCTTGGCTGATGACGGCGTTTATTTCTCGGAATTATCTCCAAGACCTCATGATACTGGCATGGTAACTTTGGCAGGAACACAAAATTTTAATGAATTCGAATTGCATTTAAGAGCTATTTTAAGTCTGCCTATTTTCGAAATTACTCTTGAAAAAGCAGGGGCTAGTGCCGTAATTTTAGCTTCGGAAAATTCAACAAACCCAACGTACTCCGGCATCGAAAAAATTGCAGCTTTACCAAAAACTGATTTCAGGATTTTTGGTAAACCAACCTCAAGACCGTATCGAAGAATGGGCGTAGCACTAATCAATGACACTTTAAAAACGCCGATTGAGGAAATTGTTGAACGTGCCAAAAAAGCAGCTATCTTAGTGAAAGTAAATTCTTAAAAAAAATGAAAAATATAATAGCAATACTATTTGTGTTTTTAGCCGTCTCAGCTAATGCTCAAGATAAAAAAGAAAAGTCAAAAACCCAAATTGTAGATGCCGCTTGCGGACAATGTCAATTTGGAATGGAAGGACACGGTTGCGAGTTAGCTGTTCGTATTGATGGGAAAAGTTATTTTGTAGACGGAACTTCTATCGATTCTCATGGTGATGCACATGCTAGCGATGGTTTTTGCGCTGCCATTAGAAAAGCAGCAGTTGTTGGTGAAATAAAAAACAACCGTTTTGTAGTTTCAGAATTTAAATTACTTCCTGAGGAAAAGAAAAAATAACTAAAGTTGTCTTTAATTCTTCAAAATATTACCAAGCATGTAACTCTTACTCCTGAAGAAGAGCAACTTTTTTTGTCTAAAATTGAAACACATTATTTTAAAGCCAAAAGTCTTTTACTGAATTCAGGACAAGTTTGCAAACATTCTTATTTTGTGAACTCTGGAATCTTGAGAAGTTTCAATATTAATGATAACATTGTAGAGCATGTTTTAAATTTTGCTTGCGAAGGCTGGTGGATTGGTGATATGTACAGCTTAATTTCGCAAAAACCAGGTGCTCTTTTTATCGAAGTTTTAGAAGATGCCGAAGTCGTTCTGCTTTCAAAAGAAAATCAAGAACAACTTTATATAGAAATTCCAAAACTAGAACGCTTTTTTCGAATTCTAACTGAAAATTCATTGGTGGCAAACCAAGAACGATTGATGGATAATTTGAGTTTATCCGCAGAAGAGCGCTTTGAGAAATTTTGCAAAAAATATCCGAGTCTCATTCAAAAAGTACCACAAAAACATATTGCCTCTTATATTGGCGTCACACCTGAATTCTTTAGTAAGATGAAGTCGAGACTGTTGAGAAAGTAGTAATCAGTGTTCAGTAGCAGTTTACAGTCTTACTAACTGAAAACTATTTCTTAATCTACATTAAGAGCCTTTTTCTCGCTATGATTGTAAATTTGTATTATAATAATTACTACATTTATTTCATCATGGAAAATACAATCATACACAAAGCAAATACACGTGGTCATGCTGATCATGGCTGGTTGAATGCTTACCACAGTTTTAGTTTCGCAAGTTGGTACAACCCAGAAAGAGTGCAGTTTGGAACACTTCGTGTTTTAAATGACGACACTGTTGCAGCTGGAATGGGTTTTGGAACGCATCCACACGATAATATGGAAATTATTACCATTCCTCTTGAAGGGGATTTAGCACACAAAGACAGTATGGGAAATACTGAAACCATTAAAAGTGGCGACATTCAAGTTATGAGCGCCGGAACTGGGGTGAAACATAGTGAATTCAATCCAAATGCCGATCAAAGAACTAAATTATTGCAAATTTGGGTCTATCCCAACCAACAAAACGTAGAACCACGTTACCAACAAATTACTTTAAATCCTGAGGATCGAAAAAATAAGTTGCAACAAATTCTTTCTCCCAATGCTGATGATTCAGGCGTTTGGATTCATCAGGATGCTTGGTTTCATTTGGGTAAATTTGACAAAGATGTTTCAGCAACTTACAATTTTAAAAAAGAAGGAAATGGCGTTTATGTCTTTATCCTCTCCGGAACTATAATGATTAACGGACACGAATTAGAAACTCGAGATGGTTTTGGAATTTGGAATACCAATTCTTTGGACATTAAAGCGGCCTCAGATTCCGAGTTTTTATTGATGGAAATTCCGATGCAGCATTAATTTTTTTTTATGAGTGAAATCCTAGAATTAGAATACAACGAAAAAAAAGGATTCTTCTAAATGGCTGTAAATGAGAAAATAAAAGCCAAAATAATATTTGTTTTTACTGGTAAAGATAAAATCATCATTGACCATACAGAAGTAAATCTAGGTAAAAACGGGAAAGGATTTGGAAAGAAAATCGTGGGAAAAGTAGTCTAATTTGCTCGAGAAAAAGGCATTTCAATTCTTCCTTTATGTCCTTTTTCGAAAAGTGTTTTTGATAAAAACCCCGAATTTAGCGACGTTTTATAATTATGAAAAAATTATTAGAAAAAGATATTAGCGGCCATATTGGGACACAAAAATACTTGTGTACCATTTCTTGGCGAAACGGTCAGCTTATTATGGATGAGCCGGAAAGTATAGATGGAAATGATCTGGGCCCAGATCCCTACTCCACTCTTCTTGCCTCTTTAGCAGGCTGTACTTTATCAACTTTACGCATGTATATTGACCGAAAAGGATGGTTAATCCCCGAAATTAATATTACATTGAATGCAACACAAGAAACAGGTAATGAAATGACTACTATAATTTCCAGAAACATTTCTTTTCCGACTGAAATTACTCCAGAACAAAAAGAACGACTGTTCATGATTGCTGAAAAATGTCCTGTTTCCAGAATTTTAAAAGGAACAATAACGATTAACACCACCTTGTAACTACGGATTGGGAAAACATTAAAAAAGAATAAAGTCACCGCGGTACGGCAAGCTGGTAAATGCGTTCACTCGGGCAACTGTGTCCGCAAGCATCCCGCTGTATTTGAACCCAAAGAAAAACCGTGGATTAAAATTGAAAGTTCTTCGACGGAGAAAATTATTGATACGGTAAAGAAATGTCCTTCGGGAGCGTTAACGTATTACAAGAACAAATAACAAATCTTAATTTGAAAGGAAAGCGTTGTGTAAATACAACTCTTTTCTTGTTTCTTGAAATCCTACAGTTTCTTTTTAGCCCTGATGGAAGCGAAAATCCTCGCTGAGATTGCAGCGTACAGCAGGAGCAATATTGATAAGAACAACAATTGTTGCTGCTCCTAAAAAAAATACTATTTTTGTCCAGACAAATTTAAACCAACAACAATGAAAGCATACGTATTTCCAGGTCAAGGCGCACAATTCACCGGAATGGGCAAAGACTTATATGAGAACTCCCCATTAGCAAAGGAATTATTCGAAAAAGCGAACGAAATATTAGGTTTCCGCATCACAGATATCATGTTTGAAGGTACAGCCGAGGAATTGAAAGAGACCAAAGTTACGCAACCAGCGGTTTTCTTACATTCAATTATTTTGGCTAAAACTTTGCAAGATTTCAAACCAGAAATGGTGGCGGGACATTCATTGGGCGAATTTTCAGCATTGGTAGCAAATGGCACTTTATCCTTTGAAGACGGACTGCAATTGGTTTCCCAACGCGCTTTGGCGATGCAAAAAGCCTGCGAAATAAAACCTTCGACTATGGCTGCCGTCTTAGGATTAGCGGACAACATCGTAGAAGAAGTTTGCGCTTCGATTGACGGAATCGTAGTCGCTGCAAATTATAACTGCCCAGGACAATTAGTAATTTCAGGAGAAACAATTGCAGTAGAAAAAGCCTGTGAAGCGATGAAAGCCGCTGGAGCAAAACGTGCTTTATTATTACCTGTTGGAGGTGCTTTTCATTCTCCAATGATGGAACCGGCAAGAGAAGAACTGGCCGCTGCGATTGAAGCAACGACTTTCTCTACTCCTATTTGCCCCGTTTATCAAAACGTAACGGCAAGCGCAGTTTCAGATCCTAATGAGATCAAGAAAAACCTAATCATACAATTGACAGCTCCAGTAAAATGGACACAATCCGTACAACAAATGATTGCTGATGGTGCTACTTTGTTTACCGAAGTGGGTCCTGGAAAAGTATTAGCCGGATTGATTGGAAAAATTGACAGAGAAGCGGTGACGGCGAACGCTTAATAACAAAATTGATAAATAATTAATCTTCATATCCAACCGTTTATGGGGATTTTTTTTATCTTTATAATAGGAGTTTATCTCAAATTATTAATTTATCAAAATAAAAAAAATGAAAAAAGCACTTTTAGGATTAGCACTTATCGCAACTTTAATGACTTCTTGTAAAAAAGAAACAAAAGACGAAGTAAAAGAGGCCACTGAAGCAGTTGGGAATGAAATGGGAGAAGCAATGGATACAGCTGCTGTAAAAGTTGATGCTGCAGTTGATTCTACTAAGGTTAAAGCTGGAGAAACTCTTGAAAAAGGAGCTAAAAAAATAGATGAAGCCGCTGAAAAATTGAAAGAAGCAGGAAAAAAATAATTCCAAAAAAAAAGCTGTCAATGACAGCTTTTTTTTATTTTCTAATTTTTTGTTCCCATTTCCAAGCACTTGTCAAAGCTTGTTCCAAGGTAGATTTTGCTTTCCAGCCTAGAACAGTGTTTGCTTTATCAGTATTGGCGTAAGCCGAGGTAATATCACCTTCTCTACGATCTACTATTTTATATGGTAACTTTTTACCACTTACTTTTTCGAAAGTATGAATGACTTCTAACACAGAACTTCCTGTGCCTGTCCCCAAATTAAAGGTTTCCACTTTAGCTATGTTCTTTTTGTTTAATAGCCGTTGCAAAGCAATTACATGTGCTTTTGCCAAATCAACTACGTGTATATAATCGCGTACAGCTGTGCCATCTGGAGTAGGATAATCATCCCCATATACAGATAATTCAGTACGCAATCCTAAACCGGTTTGTGTAATAAAAGGCACTAAATTTTGTGGTACGCCAATAGGCAATTCTCCAATTTCAGCAGATGGATGTGCTCCAATAGGATTAAAATAGCGCAATAGAATGGCATTAATATTAGATACCTTAGCAACATCAGTGATGATTTCTTCTCCTATTTGCTTTGTGTTACCATAAGGCGACATTGCTGTTTGAATTGATGCATCCTCAGTAATTGGCATTTTTTCGGCTTGACCATAAACGGTACAAGAGGAGCTGAAAATAAAACTAGCTTCATTTTTTTTCTCTAATTCCTGCAAAACATATACCAACGCATTGATGTTGTTTTCATAATACAACAAAGGATTTTCAACACTTTCCCCTACTGCTTTTGAAGCTGCAAAATGGATTACCCCAGAAATATCATTATGTCTTTTGAAAAAATCCTGCACTTTATCTTTATCACGTAAATCTAATTTTTCGAATGCTGGAATTTTTCCGGTAATCACCTCAATTCCGTCTAATACACTCAAAGAAGTATTAGAAAGATTATCTACAACTAGCACCTCAAAACCTTCATTTTGTAATTCAACTACGGTATGGGATCCTATAAAACCTAAACCTCCTGTTACTAGTACTTTCATATTTTATTAATTCAAAAATTCTAAAACACTATCCGTGATAAATTTAATTTGTTCGTTATCCAGTTCTGTATGCATTGGCAACGAAATTACTTCTTTGACCAACCGATTTGTCACAGGAAAATCTTCTTCTTTGTATCTTGTGTTTAAATATGCTTTTTGCGAATGTAAAGGAATTGGGTAATAAATGGCACAAGGAATGCCTTTATCCAGCAAATGTTGCATTAATCCATCTCTATCGGCATCAATGATTCTCAATGTATATTGATGAAAAACATGGCAGTCACAAATGTCACATATACTTGGCGCTACAATATTTTTATGGCCTTCAAAAGCTGCGGAATATTTTCTCGCTGAATCTTGTCTTGCTTTACTATATTGATCCAATAATGGTAATTTTGCGTTTAAAACTGCCGCTTGAATACTATCCAGCCGAGAGTTAACTCCTACCACATCATGATGATAGCGTTCGTACATTCCGTGATTCACAATTCCGCGAAGTTTGTGAGCCAAAGCATCGTCATTTGTAAAAATCGCTCCACCATCACCGTAACAACCTAAATTTTTAGACGGAAAAAAGGAGGTAGATCCTACATGTCCTATTGTTCCAGCTTTCTTTTTTGTTCCATCAGAAAACTTACAATTGGCTCCAATAGCTTGTGCGTTATCTTCTATAACATATAGATTGTGTGCGGTCGCCAAAGCCATTATCGCTTCCATATTAGCCGCGCGTCCAAATAAATGCACAGGAACAATCGCTTTTGTTTTTGGTGTAATAGCGCGTTTTATTCCTTCGATTGAAATATTCATATTATACATATCGACATCAACCAAAACCGGCGTAAGTTGCAACAAAGCAATCACCTCAACAGTTGCGGCAAAGGTAAAATCAGCAGTAATAACCTCATCTCCTGGCTTTAAATCCAATCCCATCATAGCGATTTGCAACGCATCAGTTCCGTTTGCACATGGAATGACATGTTTTACATCTAAATAGTTTTCTAAAGATTTTTGGAACTGATGAACTTGAGGTCCATTAATATAAGTATTGGTATCTAAAACTTCTTGAATAGCCGTATTTACAGTATCTTTTATTTTATCATATTGACTTTTTAAGTCAACCATTTGAATTTTTTTCATTGAGATTTTGTTTAAAATTTATCCTTCAGCTGACCTAAGGACGATGCTAATTTATGGTTTGAAGTTACTAAACGCCATAAAACCTTTTATAAAACGAGAACAAAAATAGTTATTTAATGACTTATTACAATGAAAATTATTTAAAGTGATGTAATTTAGCACACAAATTTTTAACGATGCTTTTCCTTTATAATTTATTTGTGGTTTTCGCTTCACAAGCCTTAAAACTAGTCGCTGTTTTCAGTCCAAAAATTAAACTTTTTGTGGAAGGTCGCAAAGTTGTTTTTCCAACTTTGGAACAAAAAATAAAACCTTCGGACAGAACGATTTGGTTTCATGCTGCTTCTTTAGGCGAATACGAACAAGGACTGCCTGTAATCGAAAAAATTAAAGCGAAATTTCCTTCCCATAAAATTGTAGTTACTTTTTTTTCGCCTTCAGGCTATGAAGTACGCAAAAACAATACGGTTGCAGACGTCACGGTTTATTTACCGCTGGACACCAAAGGGAATGCGAAAGAGTTTTTAACTTTAGTGCATCCTGAACTCGTTTTCTTTATTAAATACGAATATTGGTTAAATTATTTAAGCGAACTAAAGGATCTAAAAACGCCAACTTATCTGATTTCAGGTATTTTTCGGGAAAATCAAATGTTCTTTAAATGGTACGGCGGGTTTTATAGAAAAGCACTGGATACTTTTACTTATTTTTTTGTGCAAAACGAGAATTCAAAAAAACTATTAAGACAATTGGGCAAAGCTAATGTTGCTGTTTCAGGAGATACGCGTTTTGACCGAGTTACAGCAATTTTAGAAAAAGACAATTCTTTGGATTTTATTTCTGAGTTCAAAAACAATACACTTACCATCGTAGTAGGAAGCTCATGGCCAAAAGACGAAAGTTTATTAGTTGATTTTATCAATGCCAATAAATACAATGCCAAATTTATAATTGCACCACACAACATTAAAGCAGAACAAATTGAACATCTAAAAAACAGCATCACAAGAAAAACAGTTTTATTCAGCGAAAGGGTCGATAAAAATCTAGCTGATTATGATGTTTTTATAATTGATACTATTGGTATTTTGACGAAAATTTACAGTTATGCTGACATTGCTTATGTGGGTGGAGGTTTTGGAAATCCTGGTGTACATAATATCCTGGAACCCGCTACTTATGGCGTTCCAATAGTGATTGGTCCAAACTACTCTCATTTTACGGAGGCGATTGCTTTAGTAAACCTTGAAGGCTGTATTTCTATTTCCAATAAAAAGGAACTGGAAACCAATTTAATGAACTTAATCCTTATCAAGGTTGAAAGAGACGAAAAAGGTCATATATGTGAAACATTTGTGCAAATGAATAAAGGTGCTACCAATATTATAATGAAAACTATTTCGAATTTTGAATTGCTCTAATTTTCTAAAAAAAAAATCAGGACGCAAATCAGTCACTGCTATTTAGGCATGATAGCGCATTCCTTGTCATTGGATTATAAAAAAAGCCCCACAAAGTTTCTTTTATTAATTTAACGGTCCATATTTCATAAAATTAGCGCTCTGGCATAATAGTTGTTGTAAATGAGAATGTTGGCGAAAAATATTATTTTTTAAAAAAAAAATAAAAAAATATTTTACATATTAAAAAATTTATATCTTTGCCACGAATTAATAATTAACCTTTTATAATAAAGTAAGATGAAAAAAGTATTTTTAAGTTTAGCTGTTGTTGCTGTTTTAACTGTTGTATCATGTAAAAAAGCTGACGCTTCTGCTGAAGACGCTGCTGCTGTAGTTGATTCTGCTGCTGTTGTTGTTGACTCTGCTGCTGCTGTAGTTGATTCTGCTGCTGTTGTTGTTGACTCTGCTGCTGCAACTGCTACTGACGCTGCTGCAACTGCTACTAAAGCTGCTGCTACTGCAACTGAAGCTGCAAAAAAATAATTAGAATTCAATTCTAAAAATTTTAAAGCCATCCGCGTAAGCGAGATGGCTTTTTTAATTATTTGTACTGACGCTTTTAGAGCGTATATGGATATAAAAAGAGAGCAACGGGTAATTACCCATTGCTCTCTTTTTTATTAACGTACTGCTTCGTAATAATTCTTAATCTTCAAAAACAAAATCATTTGCCGAAAAATCTAAAATTTCAGCTATTGAACCATATTTAACAATTTCATCTATTCCTTTTTGAAGCCTCAAAGAAGTAGTGTATTTTCTGCTGGTAGCAAGATGAGATCCTTTGAGTATTAATTTAAAATAATACTTTCCGTTGGAAGACTTAAACTTTAAAAAATCTGCTGATTCGATATTCTCTTTTAACTTTTCAATATCTTCCTCACACTCAAATTTAAGTTCATAACTTAAACTAGTAAAAATGATCTTTCCCTTTCGGGAAGTAAAAACAAATTTATACTCGTCATTAAATCTTTTACTAATTACAAATGCCCCCATAGTTTAGTTTATCTTGAATAAATTGAAATTACTGCAGACGCTAAAAGAGCTATACTTTTAAGCACTTGCAATTAAAATTGTAAAATCTAAATGGATTTATTATAAAATAAAAAAAGCTCCAAACATAGTTTGAAGCTTTTTTAGTACTCAGAGCGGGACTTGAACCCGCACGAACATTGCTGTTCACTGGATTTTAAGTCCAGCGTGTCTACCAATTTCACCATCCGAGCATTATGTGGTGTGGAGCGAAAAACGGGGCTCGAACCCGCGACCTCGACCTTGGCAAGGTCGCGCTCTACCAACTGAGCTATTTTCGCATTTTCAATTCTTAAAAAGAACCGCGATACTTGTTCCGTATTGCGGATGCAAATTTAGGACATTTATTGAATTACACAAGTCTTTTTTATAAAAAATTCACAGATTAAAGTTAACATTCTGATAACGTAAACTTTAAAACCCAATAAATTATTTTCTGGTTAACATTCTTTTGATTTCATTGAGTTTCATCAAAGCTTCCATTGGAGTTATGGTATTTATATCCAAATTTAAGATCTCTTCTTTGATTTCTTCTAATAAAGGGTCATCAAGATTAAAGAAACTCATTTGCATTTCATCTTTCGCCTCTTTAATTCCGTTTAGAGCATCGCTTGAATGGTTCTTCTCCAGTTTTTTTAATAACTTTTGAGCCTTTAGAATCACTATCTGTGGCATTCCTGCCATTTTTGCCACATGTATTCCAAAACTATGTGCGCTACCTCCCTTTACCAACTTTCGAATAAAAAGCACAGTATCTTTTAATTCTTTCACCGAAACATTATAATTCTGGATCCTAGGTAATGACTCACTCATTTCATTCAACTCATGGTAATGCGTGGCGAACAATGTCTTAGGCTTTGACGGATGTTCGTGCAAAAACTCCGCAATCGCCCAAGCGATAGAAATCCCATCGTACGTGCTCGTTCCTCTCCCAATTTCGTCTAACAATACCAAACTTCTGTCGGAAATATTATTTAAGATGGAAGCCGTTTCGTTCATTTCAACCATAAAAGTAGATTCCCCCATTGAAATATTGTCACTTGCCCCTACTCTGGTGAATATTTTGTCGATAATCCCCATTCTTACGCTATCAGCAGGAACAAAACTTCCCATTTGAGCTAGTAAGACAATCAGAGCTGTTTGACGCAAAATAGCCGACTTACCAGACATATTCGGTCCCGTAATCATAATCAATTGTTGCGTCTCTTTGTCTAAGAAAACATCATTGGCAATATAAGGCATCCCAACTGGCAATTGCTTTTCGATAACAGGATGCCTTCCGTTTTTTATTTCGAGTTCGAATGTTTCGTCTAGTTCCGGACAAACATATTTATTTTCAATCGCTAATTGCGTAAAAGAACACAAACAATCCAGTTGCGCGACCAAATTAGCATTCATTTGAACCGGTTTTATGTAAGTTGCAATCCAACTTACTAATTGCTCAAACAAATCCACCTCAATTTTGTAAATTTTCTCTTCGGCACCCAGAATCTTGGTTTCATATTCTTTTAATTCCTCCGTAATGTAACGTTCTGCATTAACCAACGTTTGTTTACGAATCCATTCAGACGGAACTTTGTCTTTATGTAAATTTCTGACTTCAATATAATATCCAAAAACATTGTTAAAGGAAATCTTCAAAGAAGAAATTCCCGTTAATTGTGATTCTCGCTTTTCAATTCCTTCTAAAAATTCTTTTCCAGAAGTTGAAATCGCTCTCAAATCATCTAACTCGGCACTTATTCCTTTTGCAATGGCATTCCCTTTAGAAACAGCTACAGGAGCATCTTGATTTAAAGTGTTTTTTATTTTTTCACGAAGTAAATCACAGCTGTGCAAACTGTCCCCAATCACTTTTACTGCTTCCTGCGGACTTTGCAATGCCAAAGTCTTTATTGGAATAATAGCATCCAAGGATTCTTTCAAATAAACTACTTCGCGAGGTGAGACTTTCCCAGTAGCAATTTTGGAAATCAAACGCTCCAAATCAGAAATCTGCTTGATTTGATGTTGGATGTTTTTTAAAACGTCCTGATTTTCTTTTAAATAAGAAACCACTTCATGACGACTTCGAATTTTATTACTGTCTTTCAACGGCAGGGCCAGCCATCGTTTTAATAAACGACCACCCATTGGCGAAAGCGTTTTATCAATAACATCGAGAAGTGTAACCGCATTTGGATTATAACTGTGATACAACTCAAGATTGCGTATCGTAAATCGGTCCATCCAAACATAAGCATCTTCGGCAATACGTTGAATGGCAGTGATATGCTGCACTCTGTTGTGTTGTGTTTCGGACAAATAATATAAAATTGCACCCGAAGCAATAATTCCTTCTTTTAATTCTTCGATTCCAAAACCTTTTAGCGATACAGTTTGAAAATGTTTGGTTAGGACTTCAAAAGCATAATCCTCTTTGTAAATCCAATCTTCCAGATAAAAACTGTGATAATCCTCCCCAAAAATCTCCCTAAAATCATTTTTATTGTTTTTAGGAATTAGTACTTCGCTGGGATTAAAATTCTGCAGTAGCTTGTCAATATATTCTGCATTTCCCTGAGCTGTAAGAAACTCCCCGGTAGAAACGTCTAAAAACGAAATTCCAATTGATTTATTTGCAAAATATATGGATGCCAAAAAATTATTTGTTTTAGACTGTAAAACCTCGTCATTCATCGAAACACCTGGTGTCACCAGTTCAGTAACGCCGCGTTTTACAATGGTTTTAGTCATTTTTGGATCTTCAAGTTGATCACAAATAGCCACTCTAAGACCTGCTTTTACTAATTTTGGTAAATACGTATTGATAGAATGGTGCGGAAATCCTGCCAAGGCCGTTTCTGTTTCAGAACCTGCGCCACGTTTTGTCAAGGTTATACCAAGAATCTTAGATGCACGAACCGCATCTTCACCAAAAGTTTCATAAAAATCTCCTACTCGAAACAATAAACACGCATCAGGATATTTCCTTTTGATCTCGTTATATTGCTTCATTAATGGCGTTTCCTTAACCGTTTTATCTTTAGATGCCAAGTTATTTTATATTTAAAAAATGAAAAAAAAATGATCAGCGAATTTATATATTTTAAAACGAATTATAGTGGACTACAAAAAAAATTAATATTTTTAAGGAAAAATTAAGCCATTGGCATGATTTTTTCTTTAAATTTGTTTAACTAATTAAAAAAAACAAGACAATGAAAAAAATAGTTACACTAGCGTTATTATTAGTATTAGGAGTTACTGCTTCTAATGCGCAAGAAACATCTAAAGTTACTAAAAAAATCAAGGCTTCAACTACTAAAATTTCAACTCCAAAAGTTGATGGAGCAGGAATGGTTTTTGTAACTGAGACTATCGATTATGGTACTGTTGCCCATAATGCAGACGGAAAACGTGAATTCGTTTTTACTAATAATGGAAACAAACCATTGATTATAACTAATACTCAAGGTTCATGTGGATGTACAGTTCCTACAACTCCAAAAGAACCAATTGCTCCTGGTGCAAAAGGTATTATTGGTGTAAAATATGCTACTGATAGAGTAGGTCCTTTTACAAAAACGGTGACAGTAACATCAAATGCAGCTGGACAAGCAACAAAAACGCTTACAATAAAAGGAACGGTTTTAGCAGATGATGCACCAAAAAGCTAATTTCTAATATAATTTACATTAAAAAGCTTCCCTAATTTCGGAAGCTTTTTTTATGAAGACAAACCCTGAAAAATATGAGAAAGCTTGAAAACAGCGAATTGGAAAGAAAATCAATCGAAGCTTTTAAAGAATCTAAAAAGACACCCATTATCTTAGTCTTAGATGATATTCGAAGTTTACATAATATCGGTTCTGTGTTCCGGACTGCTGACGCCTTTTTGATTGAAAGAATATACTTATGCGGTATTACGGCAACTCCTCCAAATAAGGAAATCCATAAAACCGCGCTTGGAGCAACAGAAACGGTAACTTGGGAACACAATGACAATGTCCTGACAGTAATTGAAAATTTAAAAAAAGAGAATATAATCACTCTGGCAATCGAACAAGTGGAAAGTGCTATTTTTCTTCAAGATTTCAAAATTGAAAAAGACAAAAAATACGCATTAGTTTTTGGGAATGAGGTTTATGGAGTTTCACAGGAAGCAGTCGCTCTATGTGATGGTTCGATTGAAATACCACAATTAGGAACCAAACATTCTTTGAACATTTCAGTAAGCGCAGGCATTGTCGTTTGGGATTTGTTTCAAAAAATAAATTGGACTGCATAAATTAATGTTTTTTCAAACAAGAAAAACAATACTTTTATAAAATGAGAAAACATGTTTTTTTAAAAATAATTTTAGCTTTAGTATTTTTCTCTTCGGAAGTAAACTACGCATCCAACTTTGATTATACAATAAAAAAAAATGTTTCCAATAAAACACGCCATACCTTTAATCCATCATATAAAAAAAAGACTCAAGAATCAGTTGCTAGTACTGCTCCCATTCTAATTGCTCAAAACAACAATCAACCCTACTGCCCGGGAACTTCTTTAAATATTGTAAGTGATATATTAATAGCAGACCCTGACAATTTCATTACTTCGATTTATATACAGATTTCTTCGGGTTATATTAGCGGCGAAGACGTATTGTCATTGGCAGGAACCCATCCATCAATTACAAGTATTTGGGATGGTTTATCTGGGAAATTTACTTTAACCGGATCAACAGGACAACCAAGCACTGCAGCGTTCATAGCCGCCATAAAAGACATAAAATATTCCAGTAGCAACACATCTCCTTCCGGAATTCGTAGTTTCTCAATTACAATAGGCCAAGCAAATTACTTAGCCCGAAACGGTCATTACTATGAATACATCTCAAATCCTGGAATCAGTTGGACAGCAGCAAAAACAGCTGCCGAGAATAGCTCTTATTTTGGACTAAAAGGATATTTAGCCACAATTACCGCTCCCGATGAAGCACAACTTTGCGGAGCACAAGCAAACGGAAACGGATGGATTGGTGGCAGCGATGCAGAAACAGAGGGCGTCTGGAAATGGGTAACTGGACCCGAAAACGGAAGTGTATTCTGGAATGGAGGAGCAAATGGCACATCACCAACTTATGCCAATTGGAATGCCGGAGAACCTAATAACAGTAACGGAGTTGAACATTATGCACATGTTAAAGCACCCGGCGTTCCAGGAACACCTGGATCCTGGAATGATTTACAGTTAAACGGGGATGCAATAGGAAATTATCAAGCCAAAGGATACATTGTAGAATTTGGCGGAATGCCAAACGAATTACCACTCAAAATTTCAACAAGTACAACAATCAGGATACCTAAAATCACAAATACAACTCCCTCGCAAAGATGCGATTCAGGAAGCGTGACGCTTAAAGCAACAGCTTCTGACGGAACTGTAAATTGGTTTGATGCTGCAGCCGGAGGAAATCTATTAGCAGCAGGAAACTCCTATTCAACGCCAAATTTATTTACAACCACAACCTATTATGTAGATGCAGGTGCTAATTGCACCACCCCTCGAACACCAATTATTGCGACTATAAATGCTACTCCCATAGTAACTTCAACCAATACTCCTGCAACAAGATGCGGTACCGGGGCAGTTACACTTCAAGCAACCGTTAGTGCTGGGACTATCAATTGGTACTCAGTTGCAACCGGCGGGGCAGTTGAAGGAACCGGGACAAGCTTTATTATTTCTGCTATTTCTCAAAACACAACATATTACGCTGAAGCGCAAAATAACGGTTGTATTACTAATGCTCGAACCCCAGTTCAAATTAAAATTTACACCCCGCCCGCTGTTGTAGATCAGCAATTAACTTTGTGCAAATCAGCAATTATAACACTTGACGCCCAAATTCCAAACATGACCTATTTATGGTCAACTGGAGAAACCTCCCAAAAAATCAGTATTAAAGCTGCAGGAAATTATTACGTTGATATAACTAGTCCTACACCGGAAAACTGCACCAGCAGGAAAAAGATAAATGTTACTGAACATAATACTCCTGAAATTGATCGTGTTGATGTTAACGAAACAACACTGGTAATTTACTTAAAAACGGACCAAACTTATTTTGAATTTTCTATTGACGGCATCAACTTTCAAAATTCAAATGTATTTTTTAATGCGCCCGGTGGTCTGCAAACTGCTTATGTAAGAGAAGTTAATTTCTGTAGTTATGATACAAAACCCTTTATTGTACTAATTGCACCTAAGTATTTCACTCCAAACAATGATTCTTATAATGATGTATGGGAAGTAAAAGGATTGGTAAACTATCCAGAAGCCGAAGTCTCTATTTTTGACAGATATGGAAAGTTGATTACGAGACTAAATGCAAAAAAAATAATGTGGGACGGTACATTTAATAATAGTTTATTACCGGCATCCGATTATTGGTACATTTTAAAAATTGACAATACCAAACCTCAATTAAGCGGCCATTTTTCTCTTAAAAGATAAGCTCCTCTTAATTTTATCAGCTGATTTTCTGCTGAATTTCATTTAAAATATATAGATAATCTTCTTGGTTTTTTACAAAATCCCGATCCGAAACATCAATGATTAATACATTTAATTCCGTTTGTGATTTAATGTAATCCAAATAGCCATTATTGATTTTTTCTAAATATTCAGCTGGGATTTTTTGTTCATAGCTTCTACCCCTTTTTTTGATATTCTGCAGCAATCGTTCGGAATTTTGATACAAATAGATATACAAATCCGGTTTTGGCATTTCTCTATAAATGATATCAAAAAGATTACGATACAAACGATATTCATCCTCTGCAAGCGTGATTTTGGCAAAAATCAACGATTTAAAAATATGATAATCAGCCACTATGAAATCTTTAAACAGATCAAATTGCGCTAAATCATCTGATAATTGCTGGTACCTGTCGGCAAGGAATGACATTTCAAGCGGAAACGCATATCGGTTTTGGTCTTTATAAAACTTAGGCAAAAAAGGATTGTCCGCAAAACGTTCCAAAACTGTTTTTGCATTGAAATCTTCTGAAATCTTTGTAGCCAAAGTTGTTTTCCCTGCTCCAATATTACCTTCAAAGGCAACATAATTAAATTGTTCCAGTGAAATACTTTGCAAAGGGCTTTTTAGCTCCTGAATTACTTTGCAAACACTTTGATCTGCCGAGCATTCCAGCAACTCCGAAATTGTTTTTTTTAGAACAGGATGTTTCCAATCCAAATTTAAATCTTGGATAGGCAGCAAAACAAATTTCCTGTTTTGCATTAACGGATGTGGAATCTGGAGTTTTTCAGAATCAATAATCTCCTCATCAAAGGAGATCAAATCTACATCAATAGTACGAGATTGATATCCTACTTTGTTACTTCGAACCCGGCCTAATTTTTTTTCAACTTTTAGAACTTGATTTAAAACTTTCTGCGCAGAGTTCGTCGTATGAATAACTGCAACACAATTATAAAAAGCATCACTATCAAAACCCCATGCCGGAGACTCATACAATCTGGAAACTTTGATTACTGTTCCCACTTCCTGATGTATAAATTGCAAACAATTCTCGATATTTTCCAATCGATTTCCTTGATTACTTCCTAGAGATAAAACGACCTGATGTTGTGATTTCATATTAAGCGCAAATTAAGTAAAAGAATTTTAGAATAGGAGTATCTTTGCAAAGAGTGTTGATAACTAATTTTAGAATTTTAAAACCTAAAGTTGTAACAAATTGACCTTATTTGAGACTTATTAAAAAAAAATATAAATATGAAATTTTTAGGAAATGTACTGGCTACCATCATAGGTATTTTTGTTTTTTTCATGCTGTTCTTTTTCGGGATACTGATTATTGGAGCCATTTTTGGAGGAGAATCTGAGGGCGTTAAGGTCAAAAGCAATTCTGTGATCGAACTGAATTTAGAAGATATAAAAAATGATTATGCAGGAAAATATAAAGATCCATGGATGACTATTTTTTCAGAAAACAAAAAAGTAGGCTTGACGGATATTATAAATGCTGTTGAGAAAGCAAAAACTGACGACGACATCAAAGGGATATCAATTTTAAATAATAATTCTTCTTTAGGTATGGCCCAAAGCAAAGCCTTGAGAGACGCGCTGGAAGATTTTAAAAAATCTGGAAAATTTGTAATGGCTTATGCCAATTCTTATTCACAAAAAGAGTACTATTTAAACTCTGTTGCCAATACCGTTTATTTGAATCCTGTAGGTGATATGGATTTCAAAGGTCTTTCTGCTGAAATTATGTTTTTCAAGGAATTCCAAGAAAAATCAGGTCTAAAAATGGAAGTGATACGCCACGGAAAATACAAAAGCGCCGTAGAACCTTTCCTTGAAAATAAAATGAGTGATGCCAATAGAGAACAAGTTACCGCTTTATTAAATTCAGTTTGGACTTCGATTGTAACTGATATTTCAAAAAGCAGAAATATATCGGTAGCCGAATTAAATGAGATCGCAAACGGACTTTTAGCCAGAACTCCAGAAATGGCTAAAGCAGAAAAATTAGTTGATGTTATTGCTTACGAAGATGTCTATCATAATGCCATTAAAAACATTTTGAAAGTAGATAAAGACGAAGACTACAATAAAGTTACCATTTTGGATTATGCAAAAAATGTGGCAACGACTTCAAAAATCAGTGATGGTAAAGATCAAATTGCAATTATTTATGCTCAGGGAGAAATAATGAGTGGCGAAGGCGATGTAAATACAATCGGAGAAGGTTCTATGCGTCGTTCGTTGCAAGAAGCCCGAAAAAACAAAGATGTAAAAGCAATAGTACTTCGCATCAACAGCCCGGGAGGAAGTGCTTTGACTTCTGATTTGATTTGGAGAGAAATTGAATTGACTAAAAAAGTTAAACCTGTAGTAGTTTCTATGGGGAATTACGCAGCTTCAGGAGGGTATTATATTGCTTGTAATGCCAATACAATTTTTGCAGAAAACAACACAATCACCGGCTCGATAGGTGTCTTTGGAATACTGCCTAATTTTACTCAGCTGGCGACAAAAATAGGCATCAACACCGAACAGGTAAAAACCCATGAAAACGCCGCAAATTATAGTCCTTTTGTCCCTTTAGACGAGAAATTCAAAGCCGTTACTCTTGAAGGTGTAGAACATATTTACAAAACGTTTGTTACACATGTTGCTCAAGGACGAAAAATGACTTTTGCTCAAGTAGATGCCATTGCCCAAGGAAGAGTTTGGTCTGGTTCTGAAGCTTTGAAAAAAGGACTTGTAGATAAAATTGGAGGTTTGGATGATGCCATTGATGAAGCCGCAAGAATCGCAAAAACAAAAAACTACAGTACACAAAACTATCCGGAATATGAGAAAAATTTCAAAGATATTTTAGAAAGTCTACCTTTTGCAAACTCTAAAGCAGACTTTATTAAGGAAGAAATAGGAGAAGAAAACTATAAAATTATGGAACAAATAAAAAGATTACAATCGCAAAAAGGAGTTCAAGCCATGATGCCATTTGAAATCAATGTCCAATAGTTTTTTTTTAAAAATTAAATTAAAAATAATCCGTTTAAGTAATTGCTTAAACGGACTTGTTTTTTTGTAACAAACTATTATTTAGGATAATATTAGAAAGTTCTAAATCTTAAACTATTATTTTTGTAGGAAGTAAGGCAGGATTTTTCCTAAATTTATATAACCAAAAGAAAGAAAAGCATGTTAAAGAAAATATTCGAAATCACTTGGCTGATTCAAAACCATAATTTTAGCTAAAAAAAAACTACTTTAACAATCATTCAATTATCAATAAATTACAAAATAAAAATATTAACAAAAAAAATCCCAATCCGAATAATCGGTTGGGACTTTTTTAATTCATTAAAATGAGAATTATTTTTGTTCAAAAAGACTATTCAGATCTTGTTTGGCTATATTTATCTTTTCCTCAGCACTTTTTTTAATATCAGCTTTTGTCTTTTCTGCTGTATTTTTAGCATTAGATACTCTATTATTAGCATCTTCAACTAATTTGCCTTTTTCGGCATTTACCTTGGCTTTCACCTCATTTGCAGTGTTTTCTATTTTGGCATTAGTTTTACCAGTGATAATGCTGTCATATTTTTTGACAACATTACTTACACTATCCGGCCTTTGTATTCCCAAAGTTCGAGCTGAGGTTACTAAATAACTTTCGTACTGAGATTTTACTGTTCCGCCTTCAGCAACATATATTTTTTTGGATTCTAAATATTTTTCTTGGGCTGCCTGCAATTCCTTTTTAGCTGATTTAATTTTTAGAGGATCATTTGTCGCAACGGCTTCATCATAATTTTTCTGAGCTGTTAATAATGCTAAAGCGGCATCTTCATAAGACTGCGTAAAATCTATTTTCACATTGGATGCATCATTTTTTTTACAACTGTTGGCTGTAAGCATTATTCCTACTAAAGCCAATAACATAATTATTTTTTTCATTATTCTATTTAATTGTTCATAATCTGTTGGGTTAATTTTTGCAACTCTAAATTTTCATCAGACTGAGAGATGTCTCCGTTCAGTCTTTTGATTTCCAAAGTATTTACTTGTTTTGCTAAATTTAAATAAGTAAGATATTTTTCTAATATTTGAATTTTTTTGTCTGAGGATGTATTCGCAGCATTGGCACTCTTTACAAAAGTTTGCAGATTGTCATTACACAAAATATATGCCTGAAATGCATTTGACAAAAAATAATCATTGACAAGAGAATTAATTTCCAGATTAGTATATAATTTCGGGATTTCTACTGGTGAGTACTGAATGATTTCTGTAATGTCAATTCCTTTTTTGGCAGGATTCAGATACATTCCTTTCGTTTTCATTTCATTATTTTCCAAAGAAAGATTAGTCGCGTTCAACAGCTTTACCAAATTTTGTTTTTCATTGATGTCAGATAAAATTGTATTAAGACTTAATGCGATGAAGAAACCGATGAACGTGGAAATTAAAGAAATAAAAAATTCAAATGATCGCGCTTTTTTAGTTCGGAAGCCATCTAATAAAGACGAGTTAATCAGAAAAAGAGTTACAATCACTAAAATGGCGGCTAAAATAATATACATAGGTATGTGTTTTTGTCAAAGATATTAAAAATCAGGGGTTAATTAAAATAAAAATAGATAACAGGTGTTTTCTGAGGATGAAATAATAACAATATGTAACTCGTAGTGCATTAATAAATTAGATACAAAAAGGTTGTTCTTTTATCAAAAAATCAATTTGTTTAATTGATTTTCAAACAGTTAAATAGATGCACAATTTTTAAGATAGTTACGACAAAACATTAGAGTTTTTAAATAAAATTAAAAAAAAAAACAATTCATTTCTTCTACAGAAATAAAACCAAAGACGAATGATAAAGAATTAATTTCCTTGGTTTTACTGGCAGAATATTTAGGAAATGACAACGAATACGAATTATTTAGAAAAATTCCGGGTTCATATTAATATTAGCAAAGCATTCATTTCCTTAACGATGTTTGAGAAAATTTTGAAAACGTAACAATAATACGAGACAAAAGACTTCACCGGACATGTTGTAAAACAACTTGTTTTTATCATTAAACCATTAAGAAATTAAGAAAAACTAAGCATTAAATCTTAATGACACTTAATTCCTTAATGTTCTAAACCATATTTTTTTATACATTAATCGTTACCACATATCCTTCGGAACCACGGATATTGAAAACTGTTCCACCTTCAAAAATAAGATATTGTCCTTTTATCCCTGTGAGTTTTCCTTGAAACTGAGGCGTTTTATCTAAACTTAAACTGTTTACTTTATTTGGATATTCTAAAACGGGATAGTGCATTTCATATAAATCATTCTTTTGCGAATAAAAATACTCTTGCACCTCCGTAGGGATTAAATGTTCTGCTTTCAATCTTTCGGCAATCAAATCAACCTGTTCAAAAGTATTTGTCAGCATTTTTCGCCAATTTGTTTTATCGGCATAATGATTCTTCAAGGCAACTTCAGTAATTCCTGCTAAATATCTATTGGGAACTTCAACAATCGAAATAGCTTGATTTGCACCTTGATCAATCCAACGCGTAGGTATTTGCGTTTTTCGTGTAACTCCTACTTTCACTTCGCTTGACAAAGCTAAATATACAATATGAGGTTGTAATTGTACTTTCTCTTCATAAACCAAATCCCTGTCCTGAATACCCAGATGCGCAGTACTCAACTCGGGTTTCATAATCCAATCTCCTACTGCAGCACTAGAATAAAAGCAATCGTAACAAAATCCCTGACGGAATATCTTTTTCTTTTTTCCGCAGTTCAAACATTGGAATCCAACAAAATTGATTTCGATATTTTTATTCAGTAATTGATTCACGTTCAAAAAACTATTTTCAAAAACCAAGTAATATTGAATTGGGGTCCCGAATTCAGTCTGCATTTTTGTAAGTACACCTTCGTAAGTCATTGTGATTAAAGTTTCAGGTTTAACGCTACTAGTTAAACAAATTTTGTTATTTTTGGTAAAGTTATAACTCACAATTCATAATTCATAATTTAAAAATGCCTCTAACCATAATCAATTCGTTTGCTTCTTGGGTTCTTAAACAAAGAATCCATCAGATTGAACTTTTCCTGAAATATCCCAATGAAGTTCAGGAAGAATTGCTTATGAATTTAATTCAGTCTTCAAAAAATACTGTTTTAGGCAAAAAATATGAATATGCATCGATAAATTCCTATGCCACTTTTTCAGATCGAATTCCTATTTCTACTTATGAAGAATTACAGCCACTGATCGAGAGAACTCGTAAAGGAGAACAAAATGTTTTCTGGGAAACGCCAATAAAATGGTTCGCTAAATCAAGTGGAACAACCAATGCCAAAAGTAAATTTATCCCGGTAAGTAATGAAGCGCTGGAAGATTGCCATTATAAAGGAAGTAAAGATTTATTGTGTTTGTATCTGAACAATAATGAGGATTCAGAACTTTTTCTAGGAAAAAGTCTTCGCCTTGGCGGAAGCTCCCAAATCTATGAAGACAATAACACATTCTTTGGCGATTTATCCGCAATTTTAATCGAAAATATGCCTATTTGGGCTGAATTCAGCAGCACTCCTAGCAACAAGATTTCCCTAATGAGCGAATGGGAAACTAAAATTGCTGCGATTATAAACGAAACAAAAAACGAAAATGTAACCAGTTTCGCCGGAGTTCCTTCCTGGATGTTAGTTCTAATGAATAAAATGCTGGAAGAAACCGGAAAAGGTAATTTATTTGAACTTTGGCCTAATCTGGAAGTGTATTTTCACGGAGGTGTGAATTTTGAACCCTACCGAGAACAATACAAAAAAATACTCCCTAAAAAAGATTTTAAATATTACGAAATATACAATGCCTCCGAAGGTTTTTTTGCCATTCAGGATTTAAACAATTCCAGCGATTTACTTTTAATGTTAGATTACGGAATTTTCTATGAATTTATTCCGATGGATACTTTTGGGACACCCAATCAAGAAGTAATCCGCTTAGCTGATGTGGAGCTTTTCAAAAATTATGCTTTGGTAATCACTACCAATTCCGGTTTATGGCGCTATTTGATTGGTGATACCGTTCGTTTCACCTCATTGAATCCATATAGAATTCGGGTTACAGGCAGAACAAAACATCACATCAATGTTTTTGGAGAAGAATTAATGGTCGAAAATACGGATCAGGCTATAGCCAAGGCCTGTAAAATGACTAAAATGGAAGTTGTCGATTATACTGTTGCGCCCATATTTATGGAAGGTAAAGAAAAAGGGGCGCACGAATGGATGATTGAATTTAAAGACAACCCCGCAGATGTTTCCCAATTTCAGAAAGCATTAGATGAATCTATACAATCCTTAAACTCCGATTACGAAGCGAAACGCTACAACAACATGACGTTAAATCCGTTAGTAATTAATGTAGCGAGAAAAAATTTATTTTATGATTGGCTAAAGGGAAAAAATAAACTGGGCGGACAACATAAAATTCCAAGATTATCAAATCAAAGAGATTATCTGGAACAACTGAAAAGCATGCAGTTTCAAACCATATAAAAACGAAAAAAAGATGAAATACACCATCTACATCGTGATCACAATAGTTTTACTTAGTTCCTGCGGACCTCACAGAATGAGATGTGGAACAAGAGGAATCTGTAAATCTACCGAAAAACCAAGGTTAGAAAAACCTGAAAAAATATCGACCATTAAGGTCTAAATAAAAAAGAGGCTGTCCAAAAATTAATTTTTAGACAGCCTCTTTTTTATTATAAATATAGAATTTACTCTTCCTCATCCATCATATCAATATGTCTATCGTGGTAGCCTAACAGGTATAAAACACCATCTAGGCCAAGACTGGAGATTGAAGTAGAGGCACTTTCTTTTACTTTCGGTTTAGCGTGAAAAGCAATTCCCAAGCCTGCCAAATTCAACATGGGTAAATCATTTGCACCATCACCTACCGCAATGGTTTGGTTGATATGTATGCCTTCTTTATCGGCAATAGCTTGAAGATATTCTGCCTTCTTTTTACCATCGACAATTTCGCCTAAATATTTCCCTGTCAATTTACCGTCTATAATCTCCAATTCATTGGCATGAACGTAATCAATTCCCAATTCCTTTTGTAAATAATTACCAAAATAAGTGAATCCTCCAGACAAGATAGCGGTTTTATATCCGTAATATTTTAAGGCCTTCATCAAGCGATGGGCTCCCTGTGTTATTGGAAGATTTTCAGCAACTGTTTTTAGCACATCTTCACTCAAACCTTCTAACAAAGCCATTCGTTGTTTGAAGCTTTCGCTAAAATCAATCTCACCATTCATAGCCGATTCAGTAATGGCTCTTACCTGCTCACCCACACCCGCTAATTCAGCTAGTTCATCAATAACTTCGGTTTGAATCAAAGTAGAATCCATATCAAAACACACTAAACGTCTGTTTCTTCTGTACATATTGTCTTCCTGAAAAGAAATATCTACATTTAAAGTCCTGGAAATTTCCATAAAACTGGCAGTCATAAATGTTTTATCAACAATATCGCCAGTTACCGATAATTGTATGCAAGAACGTGGATATTTCTCCTTTTCGACCACAGAAGTTCTGCCTGTCAATCGAATGATCGAATCAATATTCAAGTTCTTGTCTGACATTATTTTAGTCACCGCCGACAATTGTACCGCCGTCAATGTTTCTCCTAAAATATTTATTATATAGCGCTGCTTGCGTTGTGCTTTTACCCAGATTTCGTAATCAGCAATAGAAATTGGGGTAAACTTAACCTTGATCCCCAATTCATAGGCTTTAAACAATAAATCTTTTAAAACAGGTCCAGAAGAAGAACCCGATTTTATTTCAAACAAAATCCCCAAAGACAATGTATCATGGATATCTGCCTGACCAATATCAAGAATAATGGCATCATAAGTCGCCAATATAGATGTTAAACCTGCAGTTACCCCTGGTTTGTCCTGACCAGAAACTTTTAATAAAATAATCTCTTTATCTTCTACTTCCATCTTGTAATTATTTGATTTAGAATGGACAAAAATCGGCATTCTAATGCTGATAAAAAAAGAATCATGTTTGTTTTTTAAAAAATAACAAATAGTTTAAATTACCTATAAAAAAACCTACTCAAATCAATGAACAGGTTTATATTTTTGAGAAAAATGCAATCTTCAAGATGCAATCTAATATCGTCACCTTGTTTTTTTGGAATAGCTTAAAATTTACTGTTTGGGCACTTTACTAAAATCCATATATAACATATTCCAACGGTGCCCATCTAAATCTGCAAAACCACAACCATACATCCAACCTTGATTTTCGGCAGGTTTGGCGAAAACCGTACCTCCTGCTGCCTCAACTTTCCTTGCGAACTCATTCACTTCTTCTCTACTTTCGGTATCGATAGAAATTAATATTTCTGAGCTTACAGCAGTATCTGTAATTTTATTTTGAATACAGCTTGCAAATTGAGTTTCTTCAAAAAGCATTACTACAAAATTAGCATCTCCAACTAAAAGGCATGTTGAATATGCCGTATCATGCTGTTCATTAAATGAAAAACCAATTTCAAGAAAGAATTTTTTTGAAGCTTCAATATTTTTGACGGGTAAATTAAGCCAGACTTTTTTTATCATCTTTTCTATATTTTTTTTAGATTTAAAATTTTATATATCTATTTTAAAAACTAACATTTTCCTTTTAAATTCAGACAATAAATTTACAAAATATTTAAAGTCGGTTCTCTTTTAAAAGCAAGAATGTAGTTTTTAAATAATCCATAAAAAAACCTGTTCAAAATAAATGAACAGGTTTATATTTTTTAGAAATATGCAATCTTTACGATGCAATCTCCAATCGCTTCAATAAGTTTTTATTCAACGTTTCTTTAGCATAATCCACGTCAATTTCTAATGTTTTATCATCAGAACTTGGCAATTCATACATCGCATCGGTTAAGACTGCTTCGCACAACGAACGTAATCCACGAGCTCCTAATTTGTATTCTAACGCTTTATCAACAATAAAATCCAATGCTTCATTTGTAATGGTGAATTCAACATCATCCATCAAAAATAACTTCTCGTATTGTTTGATTAACGCATTTTTAGGTTGTGTCAAAATCGCACGCAAGGTTTCTCTGTCTAAAGGATCCATGTGTGTCAATACTGGCAAACGACCAATAATCTCCGGAATCAATCCAAAATCTTTGATATCCTTTGGAATAATATATTGCAACAAATTGTCTTTGTCAATATTATCCACATTTTTTGAAGTAGAATAACCAACGGCCTGACGGTTCAATCGTTTCGAAATAATTCTTTCGATTCCATCAAAAGCACCACCGGCAATAAACAAAATGTTCTGTGTATTTACCTCAACAAATTTTTGGTCCGGGTGTTTACGTCCTCCTTTTGGTGGTACATTCACAACGGTTCCTTCCAATAATTTCAATAATGCTTGTTGCACTCCTTCTCCAGAAACGTCACGCGTAATAGACGGATTGTCACTTTTACGTGCAATTTTATCTATTTCGTCAATGAATACAATTCCGCGTTCTGCTTTGGCAACATCATAATCAGCAGCTTGCAAAAGACGCGTCAAAATACTTTCGACATCTTCCCCAACATAACCTGCTTCAGTTAATACCGTTGCATCAACAATGGCTAAAGGCACATCCAACATTTTTGCAATGGTTTTAGCCACCAATGTTTTTCCTGTTCCTGTTTGTCCCACCATGATGATGTTACTTTTTTCAATCTCAACCTCATCGTCTAATTGCTGTTGCATCAAACGTTTGTAGTGATTGTAAACTGCAACCGACATTACTTTTTTAGTTTGGTCCTGTCCAATTACATATTGATCCAAGAACGCTCTGATTTCTTTTGGTTTCTTCAAAATCAAATCTCCAACCAGTTTTGAACTTCCGCTGGATTTTAATTCTTCTAAAACAATTCCATGTGCTTGTTCGATACATTTATCACAAATATGTGCATTGATTCCAGCAATCAATAAATTGGTTTCTGGCTTCTTTCTTCCACAAAACGAACATTCTAATACTACTTTTGCCATTCTTTTAGTCTAATGTCATAAAGTCAAAAGTCGTAAAGTCTCAGCAATGCTTTTGACTTTCTGGCTTTTGACTTTCGACTAATAATTTATCCTCTTATTAAAACCTCATCAATCATTCCGTATGCTTTTGCTTCTTCAGCAATCATCCAATAATCACGCTCACTATCGGTGTGTACTTTCTCGAAAGTTTGTCCGGAGTGGTGAGAGATAATTTTGTACAACTCATCTTTTAGTTTCAACATTTCGCGTAAGTTGATTTCCATATCTGTGGCAACTCCCTGAGCTCCGCCTGATGGTTGGTGAATCATTACTCTTGAATGTGGCAAAGCCGAACGTTTTCCTGCCGCACCTGCACATAAAAGCACCGCTCCCATAGAAGCTGCCATTCCTGTACAAATAGTCGCTACATCTGGTTTGATGTATTGCATTGTGTCATAAATCCCTAATCCTGCGTAAACGCTTCCTCCTGGAGAATTCAAATAAATCTGAATGTCTTTTGAAGCATCAGCACTTTCAAGGAACAATAACTGTGCCTGAACGATGTTTGCAATTTGGTCGTCAATTCCTGTTCCAAGGAATATAATTCTGTCCATCATCAATCTTGAGAAAACGTCTAATTGTGAAATATTCAACTGACGTTCTTCAATGATATATGGAGTCATGTTTTTAGGAGTCATTGCGCCTACGATTTTATCGTAATACATCGAGTTTACGCCGTGGTCCTTTGTAGCAAATTTTTTAAATTCTTTACCGTAGTTCATATTTTTTTGTTCTAAGTTTTACGTAATATCTTGTAATTCCATTTAACGCAAAGGTCATACCTATTTCCAAATGATGTCAATATGTCTTATTTTTAGCCCAGATGGGAGTAAAAAGCTTTTTGAATTCCGTTTTTTAGTTTTTTTATTCTTGCAAAGCGACTGAAAGAAGCTCTTGCAGGAATAAAAAAAACTGAAACGGAAGAAAAAACTTGTAACGTACAGCTGGATTGGCTCCCGCAACTAATTGAAACAAAAGAGCGCCAAAAAATATTTTTTTCTGACGCTCAAATATAACTATTTTTTATTGTTTAGTATCTCTAATAAAATCATAAAATTTTAATAATCACTTGCGCTCTTAGGGCTTTTGACTTTCGACTTTACGACATTACAGACTCCTATTTATTCTCCGTAAGAAGCGGCAATAAATTCGTCGTAAGTAACTTCTTTAGTAGTTGGATTTGCTTTTTCTTTGAACAATTCTAACATTTTCTCTCCTACCACTTGGTCAGAAAGTCTTTTTACTTCGTCTTGGTTAGACAAAACTCTCGCAACAATTCCCTGAACTTCTTCGTCAGTAGGATTTGTTTGTCCGAATTGAGCCATTTGCTGACGGATTGATTTTGTAGTGAACGTTTTCAAGTCTTCAAAAGTAACTTTGATATCACTTGTAGCCATTGCTCTACCTTCGATCAACTGAAAACGCAATCCTCTTTCAGAACGTGCATATTCTACTTCAGCTTCTTCAGGAGATAATTTTTTCTCTCCTACCGTTTGCAACCATTTTTTCAAGAATTCAGATGGCAAGTCGAATTTTGTATTTGCAATCAAGAAATCCTGAACATCAGCCAATAATTTTTGGTCAGCTTGTTGCGCAAATTGAGATTCAGCATCTTCCTTGATTTTTGCTTTCAATTCTTCTAGAGAAGCTACAGTTCCAGCTCCAAAAAGTTTATCGAACAATTCTTGGTTCAATTCAGCCATTTCAGTAGTATTGATTGCTTCGATAGTGAAATCTACGTCAACCGCCAATTCGTGAACCTCATCATGACTTACTTTCAACACGTCCATCAATTGATGTACGTCTTCGAATAAATCTTTTGTATTTACAGTCACAACATCACCTACTTTTTTACCGATGAATTTATCAGCAGTAGCTTTGTCTTTGAACATATCCAAAGCAATAGTTGTTGTGTTATTGATTCCTTTTTCTTCGTTTGTGAAAGCTCCAGTCAAATCTGAACCCGCTACAACCACATCCTGAGGAATAGCTTTACCAAATTGTTTTTGGATGCGTTCTACTTGACCTTCGATTAATTTATCATCAGCAGAAACTACATATTTTACGATGTCGTTTTTAGCTTCTAAGTCTAATTCGAAGTTTGGCACTAAACCAATTTCATATTCAAAAACCAATTCTTCAGTATCCCAAGAGAAATCTTCGTTTACTTTAGCAAGTGGTGTTCCAAGAAGGTTTAATCTTTCAGATTGTACGAAACGCTCTAAAGCCAAGTCAACCACTTTTTGAACTTCTTCTTGTTTGATTGCTTTTCCGTATTGTTTTTCAACAAGATCTTTAGGCACAGCCCCTTTTCTAAATCCTTTAACCGTTGCCAAAGGCATTTTTTCGTTTATTCTTTTTGCAACTTGACCTTTGTAATCCATCTGAACTACAGTCATTACAATTGTCTCAGTTACTGCGTCTATTGCTACTCTTTTAATATCCATCTTCTTCTTTAATTTATATTATAAATTCGGACTGCAAAATTATAAAATTTTTGCAACCCAAACAAGTTTTTTATTCACGTTCCCAATCCCGATCCCGAAACGTCGGGACGGAACGAAACGGGATTGAATTTTAGGCAGTTATTTGAAAAAACCACAGGTCTGAAACGGAAAATAATTTAGGCGTGTCCCTCCAGATTGCTTCGTCGTTCCTCCTCGCAACTGCGGGTCAGGCTGTACGTTCCCGCTTTTATTGTTTGCCCTTCGGGCTAAAACAATAAAGAGCTCTACTGCCATCCTTCACGCGGGTCGTGGTATGCGACATATAAAATTGCTTAGAAATTTTGACGAATTAGTGATAATTATGTTGGAATTTTTTCGTTTTAACAACAAAAATATTGTATGTTTACAGTAAATAAGTTGCGTTATGGGAAAAGTCACACGTAGAACAAAGCCGTTCGACACTAAAAGAAGTGTCCAGAAAGCATCTGGTTATGCTGTAAATATTAGAAAATTTTTATTGAGTTCTGATGGCAAGGAATATAAATGGAGCAATAAGCTTGAGCGTGTTAATGTAATCAGAGCTGGCATTCCATATGATTCAATTGAATTAATTAGTAAAAGACTTAATAATCCAATAAAGTCAGTTCTGGCAATAGTTGGGATTCCACAAACTACATATAATAAGAAAAAAAGCGAACATTTACTTTTGGACAGTAGAAATAGTGAATTAGTGATTCTAATTAACGAGTTAATTGACTATGGCTTGGAAGTTTTCAATAACGAGGAAGAAAAATTTCAACGCTGGTTAAAAAAACCTAACTTGTCCATTGGGGGAAGTTCACCCGAAAATATGCTTGACACAATAACAGGCATTAACGAGGTTAAATTTAGTTTGAATCGCTTAGAATTCGGAAATTTAGCGTAATGATAGTATTTAGAATTGAACGTGAAAAATATTTAAGTACTACGTTAAATGGAATAGGTGCGTCGATTTCTGAAGGTTATCGGTGGAATAGTCTTAATACTCGAATTGTTTATACTGCTGAAACTAGAGCTCTAGCAACATTGGAAGTTTCTGTTCATTTAGATTTAAGCGAGGATTTACCCGATGATCGTTTTTATGTCGAAATTGAAGTACCCGATGGAATTACTATACAGGAAGTAAAGCTGGAAGATTTACCAAATGATTGGAATTCAAAACCACCATCTTTAACTACCCAAACCATCGGTGATGATTTCGTAAATTACAATGAAGCTGCCATTTTAAAAGTCCCTAGTAGTATCGTACCAAAAGAATTTAATTATTTAATAAACCCTGTTCATCCAGATTCATCAAAAATTAAGGTCGTAAGCACTTCAAAAATGATGTTTGATCAGCGATTAAAAAGTGTTAAAGAATAAATTATCGCTAACAGCAGGCCCAGCTCCGCAAAGTGTTCATTCAAAGAATAAATTTATCGCTTAAGCTGCGCAAACGCCTCTGACTTTGCGCCAGCTCCGCAAAGTGTTCATTTAAAGAATAAATTTATCGCTTAAGCTGCGCAAACGTCTCTGACTTTGCGCCCACAATAATGAGCAAATAATATAGTGAGAGTAAAGTGTTACCGGCAGATAGGATTTGGTACAAAGTCGGGAGACTTTGCACAGCATAAGAGCTATGAAATCGGTTTTGCAACTTGATAGTACAAATTTCGACAATGGCACTAATCCAAAAAATAAATGCTATTTTAGCTCCAAAATCCTAACAAAACCTAGGAACGTTGTACAACATACCAATAATTCAAATTAAATAGATTGACAAAGTATTTAAAATATCTCATTTCACTCTTTCTGGCTTTTGGCCTGATAGTGAATGATGGTGCTTTAGATTCTCCATCAAATTGAGCAGATTATTACCAATTCTCAAACGTAATTCTAAGAAGAGAATTAAACTATAAGGGTTCGAAATTATATGTTTTCAATCAGACAAATCCGTCTGAAAAAACTTCATTCTTATTTCAGTTAGCCTACCTCCAATTTCAAGATATTTTTAATCTTCAAATTCCGGTTCTTCTAAAATCACAAACGCTTCTTTATCAAAAAGTAAGTTCATTTGCATCTCAATACATTTTTATAAATGAGATGATTACTTCCAGAAACTCCTATAAAAGTTTATACATAGCCTAGAAAATTTCTTTCTACGCATTTATGCAATTCCATGCATAAAGATGATAACAAATGTCTAATCATTTATCATTTACAAAATGTATAAACACAAAAATAAAACACGTTTAGAGCAATCTAAACGCCCTATTCTTTGGGCAAAAAGAAAAATTATGCTAATTATTACTGCCTTTATGATCGGAATGTCAAACGGAATGAACGTGGGAGATCATACGATTAACGGAAATCAAAATCACACCGAACAACATAAAAAAGATTGATTTGATTCTTGCAAATATATTGCGCAACAGTAAATCAAAAAAGCTAGGAGTAAAACCTAGCTTTTTTGATTTTATAAAACACCCAGCTCGGCAAAGTGTTGAGAATTAGCAAACCTTAAGAACTATGAAAACGCTTTTGTCAGCTAAATTTTTATTTATTTAAACTCCTTTTACAGTGGTTCCTATTGCCAAAACAACAAAACCAATAAGCAATAGCGTGTAATTATACTCCGATAAAACCTGGATATGTGCAAAATGTCCTATGATTCCAAGTATACCACAAATCAATCCTATAATCCAGGTAATTTTCTTTGGTGCTGAAGGGTTATTCATATAAATAATTTTAAGTTATTCCGAACTTAATATATTTCGGTAAAACAAAAATAACCTATACATTTGAAGAAATGGAATATATTTTTTGATAATAATTACATAATTCACACATTTTTAGCAAAAATTCTACACAAAAATCTTCTCTTTGGGATTTTAAAAAATTATCTTATAAACTATTCCAGACTTTAAACTATTTTATCATTGATTCTACTTTGCAAATCTAAAGGATAATGTAGATTTGCAATCCGTGCCCAAAATTTAAAAAAAATGACAAATTTTCCCGTTACAACATCAACGCTTTCAGCCACAGCCTTAGGGCAATTTGTTATAGAAAAATACGACCTCAACGAAAACTGCACTTGCCAATTGTTTAGAACAGGGATTAATCACACCTATTTTATTGCTGACAACGAAACAAAATATGTATTACGAGTTTACTTTTACAACTGGCGCTCAAAATCCCAAATTTTTGAAGAAATCAATCTGTTGCATCTTCTAAAAGAGAACCATGTCAGCGTCTCTTTTCCTATAGCAGACAAAAAAGATGAATTCATACAAGAAATAAACGCCCCAGAAGGAATACGTCACGCCGTACTCTTCTCCTTTGCCGAAGGAGAAAAAATAAGATTCATGGACGCACAGACTTGTTTCTCTATTGGTTCGCTTATGGCAAAAATTCATACTACAACAGCTAACAAAAAAATTAATCGCATCAATTATGATTTAGAAACCTTGATTCAATTGCCTTATGAATATGCAAAGTATTATTTTTCCGAGACAATAGCGGAAATGAAATTCATAAAAAAGCAAAGCGAAAAAATCAGTAAAACCTTTGAGAAAATTGACTTCACAAAGGTCACAAAAGGAATTGTTCATATGGACATTTGGTATGACAACATGAACATTAAAGACAAAAACGAAGCAACCATTTTCGATTTTGATTTTTGCGGAAACGGCTTGTTGGTTTTTGATGTTGCCTATTTTTGCAAACAACTATTCCATATCGAAGTTAATAAGGAGGAATACGAACTAAAAGTTCAAAGCTTTTTAAAAGGTTATCAAAATATAAGACCACTATCCGAAGAAGAAATAAAAATGATTCCTGACGCAGGAGCTGCCATTTGGATTTTTTATCTTGGCGTACAATCGCAACGGTTTGATTGGTCAAATATATTTTTGACTGAAAATTACCTAAAAATGTATATCGGAAGAATGAAATCTTGGATTGAATATAATGATTCGAAAGAAATCTCTCGATAGGCGGATTTGCAATCCGTGTCTCTATATTTTAGTTCAATTCAAAATCATTTTCTTCTCCGGTACTTGTGAGCTGCCACTAATAATGCCAGTCCTAAAACGACTATTGAAAACCACCAAAAAACATGTATTCCCATAAATGAGTACGATCCCATATGCATTTCTCCATTACCGTTATTAAACATAGCTTTATATTTTAAGGGTTAAATAAAATTTTAAAACAACACAAGATACAAAATCTATAATCTCCCCGCTGCGTAAAGTATTTCTCATTCTTGATAAACACTTCTCCAAATACTTTTAATAATTCAAACTCAATCCAAAACCCAATCCCATATCGCTGTCATAATGCGTAGTAATTCCAAAATTTCTCTTGACGATATAACGCAAACCCGCCATGTATTCTTTGTCGGTATTCCACATTAAACTCATGCGCAATCTTTTTGAAACCGGAATATCCATGCGTTCGAATTGAAATCTGACTTTTCCGTCACTAAAAACTTCTGTTTGAAATTTAACTAGCATAGGCAGCGTGTATTCAATTCCTAAACTTGCAACCGCTCGTTTGTCTTTGGTGCTTTCTTGACCAAAAAGATTTTTCTCCATCTCTCCTTCTTTCATTTTTCGATACCTCCAGTCAAAACCTACGAACGGCATCAGCCATTGCATTTTTCCGATGTATCTTCCAATATGCGTTTCCGTTTCATAACCATGATGGTCATTATACCCCAATCTCCATTCGGTGCCAATGCTCCAACGTGTGTTTTGAATCATCAGCATTCCGTCATTTCCATTGGTGGCAAAATCATTTTCGGCCATTATATGAAAGGCTCTGTCATCAGCGAATAATTTGCGCTGCGCTAATTTTGGATCTGGAATTAAAGGATTTGGTTCTTGATTTTCATAACTTAAAACCCTTCCCATTCCCGCCATCATATGATACAGAATGTGGCAATGAAAAAACCAATCGCCTTTCACATTCGCATTAAACTCAATTGTGTCAGTTTCCATTGGCATAATGTCGATAATATTTTTCAGTGGTGCGTATTCTTCTTGACCGTTCAGCACTCTAAAATCATGTCCGTGCAAGTGCATGGGATGGCGCATCATCGAGCCGTTGAAGAGCACAATTCGGACATTCTCCCCTTTTTTAATTAAAATTTTATCGGCTTCAGAAACTACTTTATTGTCCAGACTCCACACGTACCTATTCATATTTCCAGACAATTCAAATCGCAATTCTTTTACGGGTGCCTCTTTTGGAAGCGTTGTTTTAGTTGGTGATTTCAGCATTGCATAATTCAAGGTCGTGATATCTGAAAGTTCGTTGCTGTTATAATCGGCTTCGGTCATTTTCATGTTGTCCTTTTTTGCAGAGGAATCATCCATTTTCATTTTTCCCATATCATGCGAAGAATGATCCATTTGAACTTCTTTTTGAGTTCCTTCCTTATCGTTTAAAGGTCCCGTAATTTCAGGATACATAACCACATTCATATCCATTTGATTCAATGACATTTTCATGCCCATATCGTCTAAATCTCCATTCATTTTCATCATTCCATTCATCATTTTCATTCCTTCAAAATACTTTAATTTAGGCATCGGTGTAATCAATTGCTTGATCCCGTTCCCTAAATACAAGGAAGCAGATTTTGTTCGGTCCTCTGATGTCACTAAAAATTCAAACGCCGTTTTTTCAGCAGGAATAGTTACAACAACATCATACGTTTCAGAAACTGCAACAATCAATCTATCGACTTCAACAGGCTCAACATCATTACCATCACTGGCCACCACCGTAATTTTTCCTCCTGCATAGTTCAGCCAAAAATAAGTTGAAGCACCACCATTGGCAATCCTCAATCGCACTTTATCGCCCGCTTTGAACTGCGAAAGCTGGCTTTCATTTTTACCGTTGATCAGGAATTTATTGTAATACACGTCACTTACGTCCATGGCATTCATTCGTTTCCATTCGTTGGTGACTTTTGTTTTGAAATGTCCTGCTTTTATGGCTTCAGCATAGCTCTGGGTAGTCCCTTTTTGAATTGCAAACCAATCCGTGGCATTGTGTAACATCCGATGTACATTTTCTGGTTTCATATCTGTCCATTCACTCAAAATGATTGGAACTGTCGGTAAATCATCAATTCCTTCCCTAAAGTTTGGGTCTTCGTTTCTTTTGTTCATGATAAACAAACCATACATCCCAATTTGTTCCTGCAAACCGGTATGACTGTGATACCAGTGCGTCCCGTGCTGAATAATTGGAAACGTATATTTATGCGTGGTATTCGGTTTGATTGGCATTTGGGTCAAATTAGGCACGCCGTCTTCCTTATTTGGTAAAAATAATCCGTGCCAATGCAACGAAGTATCTTCATTTAATTCGTTATGCACATAAATTTCGGCAATATCGCCTTCGGTAAACGTGAGTGTCGGCATTGGGATTTGTCCGTTTACGGCAATCGCTCTTTTAGATTTATCGCCAAAAGTTACAATCGTATCCCGAACGTATAAATCGTAACGAACGGTTCTTGGCGGCGCATTTTTAGCAGTTCTTTTAATAGGTTCTGCTTTGATTTTAGTGATATCCGCGGGAACATTTGTATGATTTTGATGCAAATCATTATTTACTGCTTTAGTTTGAATAGGACTTGCTTTTACAGGAGATACTTTTGAAGCCGGCTGTTTTTTAACGGTTTTTTTTAACGGTTTTGCCTTTTCCTTAATCAAATCCATACCGCATTTGGGGCATTTCCCCGGTTTAGTGGCATGAATTTCAGGATGCATTATACAAGTGTAGGTTGTAGGCTGTGTCTGCAAAATCTCTAGTTTTCTAGAAACATTTCCCTCAACGCTATTTTCTGCCTGCATAAAGGAATAAAAAGTCAGAAAAGCTACTAGTGTTATTTTTTTCATTTTTATGGTGCTAAATTTTGAATTAATTATTTTCTTTTTCTAAATCGGTTCAACAGTACCAACATAAAAAGAAGCAGTACAATTACTAAAATTAACCAAAATGGATGCATTCCCATGAAAGAATATTCCCCCATATGCATTTCTCCGTTACCGTTATTCAACATGATTCTTTAGGATTATGGTTAAATTAAATATTAATGATGTGCTTTATGATCTTCTTTCTTTTCTGGTTTTTTATCCATCCCTTTCATTTTACTATTGTCCATTTTTTCTTTTTTCATTTTGTCCATCATTTTCATCATTTGTTCACTTCCCATCATCTCCTTACACATTCCAGCCATCATAGCATCATCCCCTTTTGATGATTCCATCATTTTTGACATCATACTTTTCATCATTTCGGGGTCATCCTTCATTCCTTTCATCATCTCTGACATCATACCTTTCATCATTTCCGGGTTTTCTTTCATCATTGCCATCATTTTAGCATGATTCTCTTTCATCATTTCTGGATTATTCTTCATCATTTCTGACATCATACTTTTCACCATTTCTGGATTTTCCTTCATCATTGTCATCATTTTTGCATGACCATTCTTCATCATTTCCTTTTCCTTCTCCTGCATCATCATCATACCACTTTTGCTATTCATAAGTATCCCCATCATCTCTTTAGACATACTTTCATTATTAGCAATCTCATTCATAATTTCCATTCTCTTATCTGATTTTGAGAGAACCTGATTAGTTGACTGGCAAGAATATAGAAGACCAATTAACCCAATCGATAATGCAATTTTTCGTGCTGTTTTCATGATATTGAATTTATTTGTTAAACCTATTAACCCTATAAATATCCGCGTTTTAAAGCGAAAAAACCTTGTTGAATTTTGAAAAAAATTATATAATTACGCTCTTTTGTTATTCAATAATAAAAGGCTAGCCAACTAACCGAATTTCATTCTTTCTTTATTTAATAGAAAATCACTTGCACTTTTTCTATTACGTTAGGGTTACACTTTCATTTTGTTTTTTTACGAACAATTTCAACAGAACATTTTGCATGAAGTGCAACGGACTGTGAAACCGATCCTAATAAAAGACGCTCAACAAGACCATAACCATGTGACCCAAGAACAATTAAATCAGCGCCAAACTTTTCAGCCTCATCAACGATAACAGTTTTAGGAGCTCCCTCTAGTGCCTCCGTTAAAACTGCAAGTTCAGGATTTTTATTTCTAATTATTTCCGCTGCTGCTGCGACAGAATTCTCGGCAAACTTCAAAGAATTCATACGAGCATCGTCATAATATTCCGTCAAAACACCCATTGGAGCCACATTCATAAGCCTATCTGCTTCATAAACGGAGATGATTTTCACTTTTGTGTTTATGGGTAAAGGTCTACCGGCAAACTCTTTTACCATTGCCACACTAAAAGGAGATCCATCAGTTGCTAAAATTATTTTCATTTGACTACAGTATTTATTAGTTATTGATAATCAGATATTTGAAAAATACAATCATTTAAAATCGTACTATAAATTTAAGACAATTTCTACACATTTAGTGGTTATTCCTATATTAAAATCAACCAAGGCCTAACTCGCAACAATCTATAATACAACTTGTTCCTTTAAAAATAAATGCCTCCAACTTCTTTTTTTTAAAGCTTTAAGTTTCGCAATCGCAATGCATTTGCAATGACAGAAACTGAACTAAAACTCATTGCCAAAGCGGCGATCATTGGCGAGAGCAAAACTCCAAAAAACGGATATAAAACACCCGCAGCAATTGGAATTCCCAGCACGTTATAAAAGAAAGCAAAAAATAAATTTTGTTTAATATTTTTCATCACGGCATGACTTAGTTTTTTAGCTTTTACTATACCTTGTAAATCGCCTTTTACCAACGTAATTTTAGCACTTTCGATGGCAACATCCGTTCCGGTTCCCATAGCAATTCCTATATCGGCTTGCGCCAAAGCCGGAGCATCGTTGATTCCGTCACCTGCCATTGCTACAATTTTTCCTTCGGCTTGTAATCTTTTAATTTCTTTGAGTTTATCTTCCGGTAAACAACCCGCTTTATACGAACTCAAGTGCAATTCCTGAGCGACCGCTTTTGCCGTATTTTCATTGTCTCCCGTCAACATGATTACCTCAACTCCTTGACGTATTAACTCTTTGATGGCTTCTACACTTGTTGCTTTTATAGCATCTGTAATCGACACAAACCCCACTGCAATTCCATCGACTGATATATAGGAAACTGTTTTACCTAATTTTTGCTCTGCGATAATCTGATTTTCCAGTTCTGCCGAAACCGTAGCACTCACCTGTTCCATCAATTTTTTATTTCCAAGAGCTACTTTTTTGTTGGTAACTATACCTATAACCCCTTTCCCAGAAACTGCTTCAAAATCCTTTACTTCGATTAAAGCAACTCCTTTTGCTTTCGCAAAATTGACTACCGCTTGCGCCAACGGATGTTCGCTGTACTGATTTAAAGAAGCGATGCTTTGCAATAAAGAATCATCATCATTATTAGTAGCGAAGACTTTTTCAACAGAAGGTTTTCCTTCAGTAATTGTTCCTGTTTTATCTGTAATCAGAACATTTACTTTGTTCATATTTTCCAGTGCTTCCGCGTTTTTTATCAAAACTCCAGATTGTGCTCCTTTCCCAACACCAACCATTACTGACATGGGTGTGGCTAATCCCAAAGCGCAAGGACACGCAATTATCAATACCGCAATGGCATTAATAAATCCATAAACCATCGCTGGTTCCGGTCCAAATTTTGCCCAAACAAAAAAAGTTACTACAGAAACTACAACTACAATTGGGACAAAATATTTAGCAATACTATCCGCTAGCTTTTGAATGGGAGCTCTGGAACGACTGGCGTCATTTACCATCTTAACGATTTGCGAAAGCAAAGTTTCTGAACCTACTTTTTCGGCAATCATAACAAAGGACTTATTCCCGTTTATGGTTCCCGCTACAACATAATCATCGATTTTTTTATCAACGGGAATAGGTTCTCCTGAAATCATCGATTCATCAATGGTACTTTCTCCATCGGTAATTTTTCCATCAACCGGAATTTTATCTCCTGGTTTTACACGCAATAAATCCCCTTTTTTGATATCGTGAATGGAAATTACTTTATCCGCTCCATCGATAACCAAAGTGGCTTCGGTTGGTGCTAACTTCAACAATTCTTTTATCGCTCCACTGGTTTGACTATGCGCTCTGGCTTCTAAAAGTTGCCCTAATAAAACCAACGTTAATATTACTGTTGTTGCTTCAAAATAGAGTGAAACCGTTCCGTTATGTGTTTTGAATTCATCGGGAAAAACATCGGGAAAAAACATCCCAACTAAACTAAATAAAAACGCCACTCCCGTACCAATTCCGATAAGCGTAAACATATTGAGATTCCAAGTAATAATAGACTTATAAGCACGAATAAAAAACATCCAACACGCGTAAAAAATCACGGGAAGCGATAAAATGAGTTGTAACCAATTCCATTTTGAAGCATCCATTATTTTCATTAATGGATTATTGTTTATCATTTCTAAAGTAGCTATGGCAAAAACTGGAATTGTAAAAACCACCGCGATTTTCATTTTGCGCACCAAGTCTTGATACACCCTGTTTTCTTCACTTTCAGTAGGTTCCATAGGCACTAAATCCATTCCACAAATGGGACAAGAACCAGGACCATCTTTGATAACTTCGGGATGCATGGGACAGGTATATAACGTTTTATTATTTGGCAACGCCGCTTCTTTAACCAAATCCATTCCGCAAACTGGACAATCTCCCGGTCTATCATAGACTTTTTCGCCCTCACAATGCATCGGACAATAGTATTTGCCTGGCACATTGCTGGGTAACGTTTCTAAAGATTCTCCTTGTGGCTTATTAGAACTGCAACATGATTTTACGGTAGGATTATCTTCCGTTTTGGTTTGAGTTTCCATTAAAGTTGCCTCAGTGATATTATACTTTCCGGCAGCAGTCAATACAACTTGTAATTGTTTAACAGGAATATGTTTTTCCATTGTGATGGTTGCTACTGGGGGATCTAAAGTAACTGTCGCGTGAACCCCATCAACAGCATTCAATGTTTTTTCCACCTTAGAACGACAACCGTCGCAAGACATCCCGGTAATAGTATAGGTATGTATCATTCTTTTTACTTTTTTATTAGCAATACAAATATCCAAATGAAACAGGTTTGTATTGTTGTACAATTAGGGAAAAGGTTTGTAAAATTTATAATTCTTAATTTTATTTTTTGGTTTTGAATTGTTTTAAAATAACTTCGTATGATACAGTTTGTTTTTTAATTGATTCCTCAAATTTGTAATCTTATTAATTTTCAACTCTACTTTATACAATTTTTGCCTCAAGATTTTTCTTTGCTCCATGAAGCATATTATTCAGACACCAATTGCAATACCATTTAGCAAAAAGAAAAGAAAGAATTTTATAAAACCAATGTTTAGGCGGTAAATAACTAATTGCAAGCTTTACGGTCGGTCCTTTTTTATGCGACGAAATCTTAAACCACATACGATACCATGACATAATGATAATTTTTGCATCGCTAACTGTTTCCCATTTCTTCAATACCGGAGGTTGCCATTCAGTAACAATTTCGCTGAAATCAATTATCATTCCGATCATTTTTCCGTACCAACGGTATTTTGAACCCATTCCTATTGAGTTTGTTGAAAGTTGTTCCAGCTTCAGTTTACTTCCAAGCATCATGAGAGAACTTTGACTCATGTGCATTCCTGTTTTTGAAAGATCATCCAATTGGGCAAAAACCATTTCGGGCGTAGAATGAATAACCATAGTCTTTTGAAAAGTTTTCATATTATAAACCACATTAAAGATTTTTCAAAATAAAATCAACGCGTTCAGCTGCCTCAAGTGGGGGAACAAATACAATTGGAAAAGGAAGGGATTGGTATACATCAATTATTAGCTCATGGATTCTTTTTTGTGCTGCTTCGTCTTCTATTCTGGCATAGTCCTTTACTAATGGAAGAAGATCCAGAATAAACACTTTTTTATAAGAGACATTGCGCATTGCCTCCAAAAGCTTTTTGTTTTCCGGGAGCTTAAGAAAATGATGGTATGCAAGTGAATCTGGAATTGCTCTGTCAAGAAATACCAAATCATCTGCAGCAATTTCATTTTCCTGCGCAATCTGCATTTGCAAAACTCTTAATTGAAATTCTTCTTGATTTTTCCTTAGTTTCTCTGCCGTTTTCCCGTTAATACGCTGACTATCTAGATAATGCCTCGCATGTTCAATGGTAGTCTTAAATCCTCGAGCTTTTAGCAGGTTTACTGTTGTGGTTTTACCTGAACTTGGACCACCCGTGATGACATACCAATTTGTCTTCCTAAAATGATCATTCCAATTTAAAAATTTTTCCATGTATATTTAGATAAAAAATTCCGCTATAGGATCAAAAATGGAAGCTTCCTCTAGAAATCAAGCAAATTTTGAAGTCGCTTTTTCACAACTCCTGTTTGTTACCCAATGATATATTATAAATACCCGCTATGCAGGCACCAATCATCCAACTGAGAATAAATGTTTGAACAAATCGCCTTAATTCTTCGCCAGGAGAAATGTTCATTCTGATTATCGCCGAGACATCTATTCCATGAAGCAAGGTGTTAAAAAAATTCACTGAACTATCATGACCGAGTACGAGCATAACCAGAGCACAAACAAAATATAATAAAGCTCCCGTTATGCCAAACGCCAATCCGAATTTTCTAATGTTGATGTGATTCATTGTGTCCCATTTCGGTATAATACTCATGGATTACTAGTTATTGTTTTTAGTAAACCTTTTTTGGAGCATTTAGATAAATAGTCTATTTTTTAATGTAAAGTTCATTGCGAACTTTACACGATAACTATGCAATGATACTTCAAGATGCATTGAACAAGTATCATTTTATTAATTTCTTCTTTTTATTTTCTTACTTTTTTTAAGTAACTAAAAAATAGACATTACCTATATAAAGATACGTAATTTTTGTTAACTCATACATATATCCACAAAACAGGCTATGGTAAATACAGTAAATCTTAGGATATTATGGTGCTTTAAGAAGCAGGAAAGTTCTCTGACTAGTTTCCAAGCAATTTCTATATTTCCTGAAAATTAACGTTAATTGTTTTTAGGTTAAATACCCTTTTCTCAAACTCTTTACCATATACAACTATATGTAGTGTATATTTTTCACATTCGTCTTTACAAGCATTGCATATTTCAATACCTTCTTTCAGTAGATCCTTGGATTCCAAATAACCTTACGTCAATACCCGTATCACTTTCATAATGTGTGGACAGTTATGGGACATTAAATTATTTTTCAAATCTAGCATGATTTGAGTTAAGTAAGTGAAAAACGAGGAAGTCAGTTATTGTTTTTTTTCTGAAGTTTCAGTTACAGGAACGGTTAATTTCATTCCACATTTTCGACATTTATCATTTAGTTTTCCCTGAACTTCTGGATGCATCGGGCAAGCATATATTGCAGAATTCTCGTTCATCATTTTCGTATTATTATTCATCATAGTGGTGTCATTATGCATCATTGTGGAATCATTATCCATCATATGTGTATTATCCGTTGCGGCTTCCTTATTTTTTTGGTTACATGAAACCAAGAGTACTGCCATTGTTAGGGTTAAAAAGAGTTTGTTTTTCATTTTATTGTGTTTTAGATTAGTATTCTATTTTTAAAATAATTTTCATCTCGTAAAGTTCCCTAAAATAGATCTATAAAGTGTTTCATTATTTTAGTTTAATATTGTAAAATTTCTTATTGAAAATTGTCAATTCCATGTCTTTTTTTGTCATTCAATTGTTTAAAACCATAACAAATAATTCCTTTCATTCCACAATCAGTTACTTTCCAACCCTTTTTCATCACTAACACGCTAGCATACAAATATATATAATTCAAAAATCGATTTAAACAACGTAGCCTTATTATTGAGATTTGTTATTTCATGTTTTTAAAAAAGCCAAAAAAACATTACATGTCCATTCCCTCCATTGGGTCAGCTCCTTTTCGGAATTTATATTCACTGTTTATGGAATACGCTCCGGTAATGACTACTTTTTTTGTTGACTCTATTTCCGATTTAATTTCAACCATCCCATTGGTTTCCATTCCGGTTTCCACCATGAGGCTTTCAAACAAACCTTGACTTTTTTCAACCCAAATATAGGAAGCTTTTTCTTCTCGAATTACGGCATCCGTCGGAATAAATAACCCTTTTTTATTGGGCTGGGTTACCTTCGCAATTGTCTGCATCCCCGGTTTTAAGAATAGGTTTTGATTTGGGACTTCCATACGAATTAAAAGCAGTCTGGTATCCGGATTAATTTCCGGATTAATGAATGAAATTCTTGCGTTTATTGTTTTTTCTGGAAAATCTACAAAGGTAACTTTGGCATTTTGCCCAATACTTATACTTTTCGAATAGCTTACGTTTACTTGAGTTTCAAGCCAAAGACTATTCAAATCGGCCAATTTAATTATGCCGGAACCTTCCATGATGTAACTGCCTTCCGTGGCTATTATTTCCGAAATAGTTCCACTGTAAGTGCTATAAAAAATCGTGTAAGGCGACACTTGATTGGTTGTTTTTATGCTTTCAATTTGTTTATTGGTTAAACCAAAGAACAATAGTTTTTGCTTGGCCGCATTGAGCATGCTTAGTGCATTTTTTCCAAAATCGCCCGGCATGGAAAGTTGCTTGTATGCTGTAAAATAATCCTGCTTGGCAATGGCAATATCTTCGCTGTATAATTGATATACAGGTTCATTTTTATTAATATAATCGCCAATAGTTTTGAAATATAACTTTTCGATTCGTCCCATCGCTCTTGCTGAAATGGTTTTGATTTTTTCCTGATTAATCGTTAAAACCCCGGTATAGGATTGCTCAATGCTGCTTTGAGTTTCTTCAATAGTTTGTGTTGTGATGTTGCCAAGCTTAATTTGCTGGGCACTCAAAGCTATTTCGTTAACTGCCGAATCGTCATTTTTCATCGGAGTCAATTCCATGTGACAAATAGGACATTTTCCGGGCTTGTCTTCCTTTACTTGCGGGTCCATAGAACAGGTATAATAAAGGCTTTTCTTTGCCTTATGGACGCTATGGTCTTCTTTGTTTTTAGTATTACATGCTATAAATACAGTAAATAGTATAAACAGAATGCTGATTTTTTTTATCCAGTTCATGATTACTCGGTTTTAATAAAGCTTTCGCTATCAATTAAATATTGTGCGTTTTTAGCAAGGGTATCTTTGACAGAAATGCCGTTTATGATTTGGACAAAATCATTCACTTCAATTCCGGTTTTTATTTCTCTTACTCTAAAGCCATTGTCCAGTTTTAAGAAAACTATTTTTTTGTTTCCAATACTTACCAATGCTTGTTTTTGTATCCAAGTCCCTTGCGTCGGATTTGTTTTTAAAATACCTTGTAATCGCAAACCTATGGGTAATTTCAGGGTATTGTTATTCAAATAAACTCTAATTCTATTGGATTTGTCCGTTGCGCTGAATTGTGTTTCGATAAAATTCACTTTGGCCGCAATGGATTCGTTTTCATTCAACTCCGAGAAAATGTTAATCGATTGATTGATTTTAATCAGGCTGTTATATCCTTGCAAAACATTAAAAACGCCCCATACCTTATCGGTATTAACTAATTTGAAAACGATTTCACTTTTTTTAATGTAATCTCCTTCTTTAACGGTTAAAGCTTCTGTAGTTGCACCAGAATTTTGCATGGTCACATTAGTGCTTTTGGTCATGCTTTCCGTTCCCTGAATAATTCCGGATGCTGGACTGTATATTGAAATTACCGGGTTTGCTCTTTTGACGGAAGCCAATGCACTTATTTGATTATTTGTCATTCCGTAAAGCAGTAATTTTTGTTTTGAGGCTTTAATGATCGACGTATTTTCGGAATCATTGGAACTTAAATAAATAAAATTTTGCTGTTCCGTCAGTAATTCCGGGCTGTATAAATCAAAAAGCTTTTGTCCTTTACTGACTTTTTGGTATTTATAATTCACGTACATTTTTTCTATTCTGCCACTTATCCTTGCCGCGATATTTACCGAAGAATTTGGGTCGTAAGCAACCAGACCGGGCAAGTTTACTTCACTGCTAATAGTGGTGTCTTTTGCTGTCGTGGTTTGAAAGTTACCCACTATAAAATTATCGGTAGACCTCAAAAGAGCGTCAATTGAATTACTTTCAATTGCCTGATTTTGAATTGTTTTTTTCACCAAAGTCATTCCGCAAATGGGACAATTTCCAGGTTTATCCCTAATAATTTGAGGATGCATCGAACAGGTGTACACTTCGTTTTGAGCTAAACTTTTGGAATTATTGCCTGACTTTGTCGCAAAATAATAGATTGCGAATCCAACAATCAAAATTACCAGAACTACTAAACTATATTTCAAATATCTGTTCATAATTATTTGGTTTCCAGTTGTTTTTCAATTTCAACTTGTGCGCTCAAAATACTTTGCAATTTGTCCAAGGCATCTATTTGAGCCATATTTAATGCTTCCCAAGCATCGAGAGTGACGAATAAATCGCCTGTGTTGTTTTGCCAAGCCAAAATTGCTGTGTCATAGTTTCGTTTCAAGGCAGGAATGATACTTTTTTGGGCGATTCCGTACTGTTTTTTTAGGTTAGTCAGTTCTGTATTCATTCCCGAAATCATTCCTGTGGCTTCATTCAAAATCATTTGCTTTTGCCAATTAAGACTTTCATTTTTTATTTTAAAACTGGTGATATTGGCTCTATTCATCTTGGTCGACCAAGGCATAGGTATATTTATCATTCCCATTAACGTAAATTGTTGTGGTTGATCGCCAAAGGCAAACATATGCTCATACTTAACTCCAAAATCGGGTAATAATTTTGTCTTTTCTGCTTCAATTTTGAGTTGATTTATTTCCATCGTTTTTTCGATGGCTTTCACATCACTTCGATTTTTAGAAAGGGAAATGGTATCCAAAACTATTGCATCAAAATCATTTAACTCATAGGTTTCCTTTATTTCAAATGCGGTGTTTTTATCCCTTGCCATCAGGGTATTAAGCATAATCCTTTTTTGGGAAATGTCATTTCGCAACATTACGGTCATACTTTCTAATACGCTGTATTGTGATTTTGCCTTGTAATAAGTAGGCAATTTATCCATATTATACTGGTATCGTATTTCCATACTTTTAATCATATAGTTTAAAAGCAGCAAATTATCATCGGCAATTTTTATTTTTTTATTTACTATCATCCATTGATAATAATTCGTTTTTGCCAGCGCCTTTAACTGATTGATCGTGTAATTTTTGTTTTCGGCTTCGACCGAAGACATTGCACTCATTAGATTAAAATCGGCTTTTAACTTGGAAGCATTAGGAATCATTTGTGTAACACCCACCATATAATTACCCATACCAGGTCCCATTTCATCGGCTTTCCACAATTTGGGATTGTAAGGAGTCATAAAAAACCCAGTACTCACTTGGGGTGGCATCCAACTTTTGGCACCTTTTGCAGCGGCATCCATGCTTTGGATATCGGCATCATACATTTTTAATTGTGGATTGTTTGTTTTGATATTCGTCAAAACATTATCCAACGAAAGTGTTTGCGCCATTAAATTAGCGGTACTTAAAAGCAAACAGCTTATAACGAGAAAATAATTATTCTTTAACATCTATAAGTTCTATTTTACCTTTTGTTTTTAATTCACGGAGTTTTACCATTTCAAAAACAACAGGTGTTACCAATAATACATAAATTGTTGAAGTGATTGTACCCCCAATAAGTGGAACAGTAATAGGAAGCATTACATCTGCACCCGTTCCAGTTGCCCAAAGAATGGGGATTAATCCAAATAATGAAACCGAAACCGTCATCAGTTTTGGTCGTAGCCTTTTGGCCGAACCGTCAATAATATATTGTCGTAAAATATCTTCGGTAATGGTCTCTTTACTGTTGCCATATTTTTCAACCATTTTATTCATAGCCTCATTCAGATAAATGGTCATTAGCATCGCTGTTTCTATGGCCATTCCAAATAGTGCAATAAAACCAACGGCCACCGCCACCGATAAATTAATACCATAAAAATAGACCATGAAAATCCCTCCAATTAAGGCAAACGGCACTGTTATCATAGTGACTAAAGCTTCTTTCATCGAATTATAGGTAAAGAATAAAATCAGGAAAATGATAATAACGACTATGGGTAATATCATACTTAATGTTTTATTGGCCCTGATTTGATTTTCCCATTGCCCGCTCCATTCCACATAATATCCTTTGGGCATTTTTGTTATCATTGCGTTCAGTTTTTTCTGCGCTTCTTTTACAGTACTTCCTAAATCACGCTCCCGAACGTTAAACAAGACACTCCCACGAAGCATAGCATTTTCGCTGTTTATCATGGGTGGTCCATCGCTTATTTTTACGTCAGCAACGGCTTCCAAAGGAATTGGTCCGTACTGCATGGTTTGCACTTGCAGTTTTTTCAAGGCTTCAATGCTGTTTCGGTATTCCTGTGCATATCGCGCATTTACCGAAAAACGTTGCCTTCCTTCGATAGTCGTGGTCAGTTTCATTCCGCCAATAGCAGCTTCGACAACATTATTAACATCGTCAATAGTAAGTCCGTACCGACCAATTGCCTCTCGTTTTGCTTCAATATCAATATATTTCCCTCCGGTTATCGGTTCGGAATACAAATCTTTTACCCCAGCAGTTCCTTCGAGTGCTTTTTTGATTTTTTGGGATAAAGCATTTATGGTATCTAAATCGGCTCCGTAAACTTTTATTCCCACATCAGTTCGGATACCGGTAGAAAGCATATTGATCCGATTAATAATAGGTTGGGTAAAACCATTCGTTACTCCGGGAATTTGCAGTTTGTTGTTTATTTCTGTTACAATGTCATTCTTGTTTTTGCCATCTCTCCATTCGTTTTGGGGTTTTAGCAAAACAATCGTTTCAATCATGCTTATGGGGCTATTGTCGGTTGCTGTATTCGCCCTTCCGGCTTTTCCTAAAACATGGGCGACTTCGGGTACTGATTTTATCAGTTTGTCCTGTACCTGCAAAATTCGTTTGACTTCGGAATTGGAAACATCGGGCAAGGTAACTGGCATAAATAGAATGGATCCTTCATCTAATGGAGGCATGAATTCCGAACCCAGACGCGTAAACATCAATACCCCAATTAGCAGCGCAATTATATTTACCACTAATACTGTTTTTCTCCATTTCAAAGAAAAAATCAGAATCGGAGTATATATGCTTTCCAGTTTTTTGTTGATTGGATTTTTTGTTTCGGGGCGCAATTTGCCTTTGAGTAGAAAACTAATCAAAACAGGCGTAAGTGAAATGGCCAAAAAGGCATCTACAATAAGTATAAACGATTTTGTCCAAGCCAATGGACTAAATAATTTGCCTTCCATACCTGTAAGAAGAAACACGGGCAAAAACGAAGTAATTACAATTATGGTTGAATAAAAAACACCCGGCCCAACCAATTTGGAGGAAGCCTCAATAATCTTCAGTTTTTCTTCGGAAGATAAAGGGTCGTGTTCTTTTTTGAATATATTTTTTATGAAATTTTTCATTTTTCAATCGATTGTTGATTATTCTCCATTTCTTCCTGTTTCTCCGAAATATTCCGATAGGAATTTTCGACCATTACAATTCCATCATCGACTACAACACCTATTGCAAGCGCTATTCCGGTTAACGACATAATATTGGATGAAATCCCAAAAGCTTGGAGCAAAATAAAACCAACAGCAACGGATATTGGAAGCTGTATTAGTATGATTAAAGCGCTTCTCCAATGAAAAAGAAACAGAAGGATAACTATAGAAACGACAATCATTTCTTCGATCAAGGTTCCTTTGACAGATGCGACAGCTTGTTCTATGAGTTCACTTCTATCATAAGAGGTTTTAAAAGAAACACCTTCTGGAAGTCCTTTTTCTACTTCTTTCATTTTTAGTTTAACCGCTTTTATCACTTTATCGGCATTTTCGCCATACCGCATGACTACAATTCCGCCTACAACTTCGCCTTCGCCATTTTGGTCAAAAATTCCCAAGCGCAAATCACCTCCCATTTGTATGGAACCCAGATCCTTTACTCTTACAGGAACCGAGTTATAATTTTTAACCGTGATCTCTTCGACATCTTTTATGTTTTTGATGTAGCCCAATCCTCTCACGATGTAAGCCATATTGCTCATTTCAAATTTTCGTCCACCAACATCGTTGTTGTTTGCCTTTACAGCATTCATCACCTCCATCATACTTACATTATAGTACTGCATTTTTAGTGGATCTAATACCAATTGGTATTGTTTTTCAAAACCTCCAAATGAAGCCACTTCAGCCACGCCAGGAACGGTTTGTAATGCAAATTTCACATACCAATCCTGCAGAGCACGTTGCTCTCCCAAGTCCATACCGTTGGTTTCTAAATGATACCAAAAAACATGTCCCACACCTGTGCCATCGGGACCTAAGGTTGGGACAACATTTTGAGGCAATAATCGCTGGGCATAATTTAATCTTTCCAATACACGAGTTCTTGCCCAATAAACATCTACATCATCTTCAAAAATGATATAGACAAAGCTCATCCCAAACATCGAGGCACCGCGAATATTTTTAATTTTTGGTATTCCTTGTAAATTAGAAACCAAAGGATAAGTTACTTGCGCTTCTATAACCTGTGGACTTCTTCCCATCCATTCCGTGAAAACAATAACTTGATTTTCTGACAAATCAGGAATGGCATCTATGGGATTTTGTTGTACGCTGTAAATACCCCAGCCAAATAAACAAGCCGAAACAAGCAGGACAACAAATCTATTTCTTAGTGAGAATGATATTAATTTTTCTACCATAATATTTAGTTTCCTAATGAAAGACTATCTTTTGTTTTATTTATCCAATTGATTATTTCCTCTTTTTGAGTAGTTGAAAGGATTGCATTTCTATGGATTAAAGTATAGGAAGACAAAGGCATTTCACCCGATTTTATTTGCTTAACAATTCGTTCTAATTTGTTTCCCTGCTTGCGTGGAGAATAATTGCCAAACGTACTGAAATTCAAGTTTTCTTTTCCTTCTTTAATATGACTATCCAAAAACATTCTCGCTGGTTGAATGTAAGAATACCACGGATATTCTGTATTGTTACTGTGGCAATCATAACAGGAAGTTCGTAAAATGGTTTCTACATTGGAAGGAACAGTATATGTTTTTACAAAATGGCTTGGCAAAACCTGCCCGTAATCTAAATTGCGAGCAGGTTGATAAAATTGTATCAGCAACAAAATAATAAAACCTACAACGAATATTCTTCTGATGCTAATTTTCATTTAGAATGTTTTTTTTACTGATCCACAAGTAAGCATTTGAGCACCATAATATGGATTTTTGATTTCTTTAGTTTCACTTATCCAGTAGCCACTTTTCCCCTCATCATACATTGGACAATAATCCTGATACAATTTTTGAGTAGTTCCAAAGCTTTTTATCAAATCGTTGATATCTTTGCTCAACATGGCAAAATGTTCTCTTTGATGTTCAATTTTTCCTGCATTGCTACCAATATGTTCCGCATGCTCTTTGGCATCATCGGCAATATCAACATATTCCATTTTCAATTTCGCATTTAGTGATTTTGAATCTAAAGCGTTTAGAGTCGCATATAAAGCTTTCCCGGCGTTTGCCGCTCCTTTTGAATCATCCTTTACAAGTGCATTCTTAAGTTTTAGATAATTATTTACTACTTCATTGATAGAAAAAGAAGATTGAGGAGTCGCTACAACCGTTGTTTCTGTCTTAGTTTTAACAACCGTAGTTGGGATGTTTTTTGCATTTTCGCTAACCGGCTCGGTTAATTCCATTCCGCATTTAGAACATTTATCTCCCTTTTTTCCTGTAATTTCAGGATGCATTGAACATGCATATAATTGCGAAACACTTTCTGTTTTCTCAGAATTTGTTGCGCCAGCATCTTCCTTTTTTTGGTTACACGAAACCATTACTAGTGTCATTACTATGGTCGAAAGAACTACATTTTTCATTTTTCTTGTTTTTTTATTTATTAATAATTGCATTACTATTAGCAACAATGTTTGAAAATTTATTTTAATATAAAAGTAATTTTTAAAAGTTTAAAAATAATTCACATACTACGTATTGAATTAACCTTAAAGGGAATTTGAATTTAGACCTATGAATTATTTTTTCTTATCCTCCATTTTGGTCATTTCCATTCCACATTTAGTACACTTTCCTGCTTTATCAGACTGCTCACCATCCATTGCACAGACATATTTAGTGATAACTTTGCTACTTGATTGACTTCCTTTTACTGCGACGTTGCGTTTTACTTCGGTTGTTTTTACCATTTTCATACCACATTTTCCACATTTTCCAGGTTCAGAACTCACCTCATTAGGATGCATTGAGCACGTGTAATTTACTTCTTGAACTTCTTTTTTTGTTATATCCATACCGCATTTAGGACACTTTCCTGCTTTATCAGAAGTTGTACCATCCATTTTACAAACGTATTTTGAAACTACTTCTGTTTTTCTGCCTTTACCTGAGGTGTCGTGGTTCAGTGTTTTTACTAATTTCATTCCACATTTACTACACTCTCCTTCTTTACTGCTCATTTCATCCGGATGCATTGGACAAGTAAACATTTCTTTAACCAATTCCTTTTGGGAAGATTTTACAGCTTCTTGAGCTGATGCCATTGTATTCACTGCTAAGAATACGCTCAGTACGATAATTAATGTTTTCATTTTTTATTGTTTTAAAATATTAAACAAATGATTGATTTATATTACACAAATTTACAACGCATACATTTTGACTTCTTGTAGAATTTTGCAAATGATTTGTAAATTTTACAAACCATCTATTTGTAATCTACTATTTTCTTTTAATTGTTTAAAATGAGTTGGCGTTACGCCCGTAATTTTTTTAAACTGATTACTCAAATGTGCGACATCAGTATAATTCAATTGCATTGCAATTTCACTTAGTGTTAACTCATTATACATTATTAACTCCTTTACTTTTTCAATCTTTTGAGCAATAAAATAATGTTCTATAGTCTTACCCTCAACTTCGGAAAACAGATTACTCAATACGTTATAATCTTGACCTAATTGTTCCGATAAATAGAACGATAAATTGGTTTTTAGTTCAATGTCTTTATGATGTACCAAATCAACTATTAGATTCTTTATCCGCTCAATGGTAATCCTAATTTTGTCTTCTAATAATTCGAAACCAAGTGCGTGTAACCTTTTTGAAAGTATCTCTTTTTCATCATCTTTAAAATCGTCCAAAAGTTCGACTTCTCCCAGTTGAACTGAAATAGCGTGAAGTCCAATTTTTTCAAGTTCAGACTTCACGACAATATTACAGCGATTGCATACCATATTTTTGATATAAATCTTCATTTTTATTTAATAGTTTCAACTGTCTTACCACAAGACAACATTTGTGAACCATAATATGGATTTTTAATTCCATTGTCTTTGCTCAACCAATTAGCTCCTTTCCCTCCATTTGCCATTGGACAAAATTGATAAAAAACCGGCGTTTCATACTTAGCCACTTTGATCAAATCATACATGTTTTTTGATAATGACATAAAAACCATTCTTTGTTTATTGATATCCTGTGTTTCAGAAATACTTTTGGCATCAGCGGTTAAATCTTTCATCACTTTCATCCAAACCATATGAACATCCATAGCAAGTTTGTCCATTTTTACCCCATTTAAGGAAGTCAATAAATCTTTTGCCACTGAAGACGCTACTTTTCCATCCGTTTTCACCAAGGCATCTTTTAATAAAAAATAATTCTCAAAAACTGGTTTTAATTGATTTTGCGCTACTTGATCCTTTTTAGGCGTTTCTGCATTATTTTCATGATTTTTCATTCCTGCCATTTTTTTCGCCTGTTCGCTATCGCTCTGATTTGTTTTAGCATCGCCTGTCACCGATACCTTAGCTTCACGCTCGTACTGGCAACAACCGGCAAGGCTGTTATAAGCAGCATCAGGAGCAAGGAATTTCTCGCTATCATAACCCGCCAAGGCAATACGTTTTAATATTTCGTCCTGGTTCGTTTTTGCTGAATCATAAGTCAAAGTAGCCATTTTGGTGTCTTTATCCCAATCGACCTGAGCTACTTTTCTTAAATTTCCTGCTTTCTCTATGGTTGCTTCACACATGCCACAATTCCCGTAGATTTTTACCGTTTCGGTTTTAGTATTCTTTATTTGTGCATTTACAATTGTGATTGAAAGCAATAGTAAAATTGCCATCAATATTTTTTTTATTGATTTCATTGTTTTAAATAATTTTGAAGTGAATGTGCCCCAATCAATATTGAAAAACTAGCATATTGCTACAATTCAAATTGAATCTGACTATAAATTTAATGATTTTAAAGCAGTAATGCTTTGAATTAGACCCAATAATGGCTGTCTAAATAGAAATTTAGCTTATTTTAGGTGGAAGCCAAATGCAACGGAAATCTGAAGAAATGAAGATTTCTGAATAATAATAATTTTGTTTCTCGTGTGAAAAACTAAAGAGTTGACTGTTAAGTTCAACATAAGAAAGAGAAGACAAAGCCAAATTAACGACAGAACTGGTGCAAGAAACATGTTTGCATCCTCCGTTACAACCCTCATGACTTTTTGAACTTTTTTCCTTATTGCAGCAAGCCGATTTCTCGCTTTGCGAAGCAGCTTCTTTTTTACAACACGCTTTCTCTGATTTAGTTCCACATGCAAAAGCTACGCTTGGCATCATAAAGAAACCAAGCATAACAAGTAGCATTATGCAAAACTTTTTTGTCATGATCTAACTTTTGTAAAAAACAAAGGTATTAAATAAACGGCTGATGTTAATTTTTTAACTCCTAATTACTTGTTAAAAAACTAATTACTTTCCTTCCCCCAATATCCCATTCATTATCGATTGTAACAACGACAATACAATACTAAAGATTAATGCTGTCCAAAAGGAATCAACATGAAAACCACCAACAATATTGGTGCACAATATTATAATCAATGCATTAATGACCAGCAAAAACAATCCCAATGTCAGAATCGTCACTGGTAAAGTTAGTATTACCAATATTGGTTTGATAAATATGTTAAGTAAACCAAGAACTATAGCTACAATTAAAGCTGTAGTAAAACTAGCCACATGAACGCCCGGCATAAAGTGAGCAATAAGTAATACCAAACCTGCTGTAATAAGGATTCTGAGTAATAAATTCATACTTTTTGTTTTAAAATTTAAATAAATGTAAGAAAAATTTAAATCTGATTAATTTATTTTAAGAAAGAACTCGTTATTTGATGAAAAAGGACTGGATTTTCCGCATGAAGCCAATGACCTGCATTAGGAATTGTTTCAATAGTAAAATTAGGGAAATGCTGCTTTATACTTTCGAAATCAGTGTCTAAAATATAATTAGAATTTCCACCACGTATGAACAATGTTGGTTTCTCAAAAATGGCATTTGGTGACAAAGGAACTCCTATTTCATCCATTTTTTTATTAAAAACTTCCAAATTAAATCGGAAAGCGAGTTGTCCCGGTTCTTGCCAATACAAACTTTTCATCAGGAATTGTCTCGTTCCAAAATCAGGAATATATTGAGACATAATTTCCTCGACTTCGTTTCGAGTTGGTTTTTTGAAGAAATCAACTGCGTTTAATCCAGCCAGAATATCCTGATGGTGCTGCGGATAAAATTTTGGTCCAATATCAGCAACAATCAATTTATCTACTAATTCCGGATGCGTTGTCGCCAAAAGCATGGCTACTTTCCCACCCATGGAATGTCCTATTATATCTATATTTTCTAAATTATGCGCTTCACAATATTCGAAAATATCTTGAACCATTATTTCATAGCTGAATTCATCTGAATGCAAACTACGGCCGTGATTGCGCAAATCGATCATATGAACTTGAAAACCTTCGGCACCAAACTGAGTGCCTAGTGTTTTCCAATTATCCGACATTCCCAAAAAGCCGTGGAGAATTAAAAGTGGTTTGCCTGAACCTTCTATTTTTGAGTAGAGCATTTTGATTTTAGATTTTAGATTGCAGAATTACGTGCGTGAGGGATAGCAGTGGAAATCCTTTTTTATCATGAAACGATAGTGGAATGAAAAAAAGATTGCAACGGATAGCCCGACCACGCTGCAACGTTAGTGAAAGTGTGGTCACGCCCAAATTATTTTATTTTAATTTTTGCAAATACATATTGATCACATTATCCAATCCCAAATAAATGGCTTCAGAAATTAAGGCATGCCCTATAGAAACTTCCAGCAGTCCTGGTAGGTTTTCTTTGAAAAACTGAATATTGTCTAAACTTAAATCGTGACCTGCATTAATTCCCAAACCGATTTGATTGGCCAAAATTGCCGATTCCATATACGGCTGTATACCTCTTTTGTTACCCAAACCGTATTCGTGTGCGAATGCCTCGGTATACAATTCGATTCTTTCAGTTCCAATTTTTTTTGCGCCTTCAATCATTTCTAGAACCGGATCCACAAAAATAGAAGTTCGGATTCCGTTGCGTTGAAATTCTTGCACAATTTCGGTTAAATATTCGGCATGTTTTATGGTATTCCAACCTGCATTGGAAGTTATCGCATCGACAGCATCTGGAACTAAAGTAACTTGGCTAGGTTTGATTTCGAGAATAAGATCGATAAATGTTTTCTCTGGATTTCCCTCAATATTATATTCGGTGTAAACAATGGATTTCAAATCTCTGGCATCTTGATAACGGATGTGACGCTCATCTGGACGCGGATGAATGGTGATTCCTTCTGCCCCGAACTTTTGAATATCAGTTGCTACCTTTAATAAATCGGGAACATTTCCTCCACGCGCATTTCGTAAAGTAGCTATTTTATTGATGTTTACGCTTAATTTTGTCATTGGAACACTTTTTGATTATGAAAAATAGTATTTGTTGTGACAAAAATACAAAGTAAAACCTAGGAGTTTTTGCTTATTTTTGATTATTTTGCATGAAATATTGAGATTGATTTATGACAGAAATTACAGAGTATATTACTAATGATTTTAAACCGATTGACAGCCAAGATACTATTGCGGATGTTCAAGACTTTTTTAATGATGTGCACTTTTCACATTTTCCTGTAATTGAGGAAGAAGTTTATATTGGCAGTATGGCCGCAGATGATATTGTAACTTTTGAAAACAAGAAAAAAATAGCAGATTACAGATTTACGCTCGAAGGATTTTTCGTTAGAACAAATACAATCTGGCTGGACGTATTAGAAATTTTCGCAAAGAATCATACTAACTTAGTACCTGTTTTGGACGAAAACAATAAATATGTTGGCTATTATGAAATCGAAGACATCATGCGATTTTTTCATGAAACTCCCTTTTTGAAAGAGCCTGGGGGAATTATTATTGTCAAAAAAGGAGTGTTAGATTACTCAATGGGGCAAATTACTCAAATAGTTGAAAGTAATAACGGAAAACTTTTAGGCTTGTTCATCTCTGAAGCAGACGTAGAAAGTGTACAAGTTACGATGAAAATTACGTTGGGAGCCATAAATGAAATCATCCAGACCTTCAGAAGGTATAATTATGAAATCATTTCCGAACATCAAGAAGACAATTACATTAACAGTTTAAAAGAACGTTCTGATTATTTAGATAAATACCTTAATATCTAATAAAAAACAAATTGGAAAATGACAAAATTAGCAGTTTAATTATCTGATTTACACATTATCTAATTATCTAATTTAAATAAATGAAAGTAGCTATATACGGACAATATTATCAGAACAGCACCGAACCGATAATTAAAGACATCTTCGTTTTTTTTAATACCAATAAGGTAGAGATGGTTATTGATTTGGCTTTTTTGAAAATACTCTACGAAAAAAAAATTGTTCAAAAAGAATACAAAACGTTTGAATCTCATACCGAATTAGATGCTAGTTTTGATATGCTGATAAGCATTGGTGGGGACGGAACAATTTTAAGAGCTGCAACCTTAGTGCGAGATTCAGGAGTACCTATATTAGGTATTAATGCGGGCCGTTTAGGTTTTTTAGCAACCGTTCAAAAAGAAAATATTGCCGCGTTTATGCAATTTGTAATTGAAAAAAAATATACCCTTTCAAAAAGAACATTATTAAGTTTATCATGTTCTCCAAACAATGAATCTATTCAGGACATTAACTTTGCCATGAATGAAATCACTGTTAGTAGAAAAGATACTACCTCGATGATTACCATAGACACATATCTTAATGATGAATTTTTAAATTCCTATTGGGCAGATGGATTGATTATTTCCACCCCTACGGGTTCAACGGGATATTCTTTGAGTTGCGGAGGACCCATACTCACCCCCGATGTAAAAAGTTTAGTTATCACACCTATCGCTCCTCATAACCTGAACGCGAGACCACTGGTTGTTCCAGACGAAACCGAAATCCGATTAAAAATTTCTGGCAGAGAGGAAAACTATCTCGTTTCCTTAGATTCCAGAATTACTTCTGTAAAAAACGAATCGATTCTGACGATTAAAAAAACGCCCTTTCAAATAAACATGGTAGAAATTCCTGAAGAAACATTTTTAAAAACGCTTCGCACTAAATTACTTTGGGGAGAAGACAAAAGGAATTAAAGCATTTATAACGAATACTATACGATTCAACCTCTTTTTTACGTTTTCATAAACAAATACCAAATTATACTTGTTTTTAGAAAAAACATACAATTAACTAAATAGGTGTCGAATTATATCGATAATTATTATATTTGCACGCAATTTTTAATTAAATGAACCGTATTCTAAACTTTTTTATATTCCTATTCCCTTTCATGGCAATACAAGCTCAAATTCATGAGATTGGTGTTTTTGTTGGTGGCAGTAACTTCATAGGCGATGTAGGTTCTACAACTTATATATCTCCAAATGAACCCGCAATTGGATTATTATATAAATGGAACAAAAGTCCAAGACATTCCTATCGATTTTCCTACACACAATCAAAAATTACTGCAAACGATCTAAATTCTGAGGAAGCAGGTAGAAATCAAAGAGGGTATCGTTTTGAAAACAGCGTTAAAGAATTCTCTGCTGGGCTCGAATTTAATTTTTTTGATTTTAATCTGCATGAATTAAGAACCAAAATTACACCTTACGTCTACTCCGGTTTAAGTTATGTGCAGTACGAAGGTTTATTTTTTGTAGATGGAAGAACTAGATCAGATACAAATCACGGAACTATCGCAATACCCATGATTTTGGGTGTAAAATCAAATATTACACCTAATTTTGTTTTAGGAATAGAAGTTGCAGCCAGATATACCTTCGCTGATGATATTGACGGAAGCAATCCAAAGAATGAAAATCTAAAATTTTTACAATTTGGTAACATAAATAATAATGATTGGTATGTTTTCTCTGGATTAACCTTAACTTATACTTTTGGTAACAAACCTTGCTATTGTGCAGATTAAAGAAATGGAAATATTAAATAAAATTGACGCAACTAACTTACCCAAACATTTAGCCATCATCATGGATGGTAATGGACGTTGGGCAAAACAACAAGGACTTTTGAGATCTTTGGGACATCAAAGTGGAACAAAATCAGTCAAAGTAATAATCGAAGCCAGTGCTAGATTGGGAATTGAATTTCTTACGCTATACGCTTTTTCGTCAGAAAACTGGAACAGACCAAAACTAGAGGTCGAAACATTAATGAAAGTTCTAATTAATTCATTAAAAAAAGAACTTGTAACACTGCAAAAAAATAACATCAAACTGAATGCTATTGGTAATTTGGAAAAATTACCAAAATCGGCTCAAAAGGAACTTCTTGATGTAATAAATAAAACAAAAGACAACACTAAAATGACTCTAACCCTAGCTTTAAGCTATGGTTCTAGGGAAGAATTAGTCAGTGCTGTAAAAAACATTTGTAGGAAAGTTAAAAATAATATAATTTCAATAGACACTATTGATGATTCAATTATAAATGAGCATCTTTACACGCAAAATTTACCAGATGTAGATTTATTAATACGAACAAGTGGAGAACATAGAATAAGTAATTTTTTGCTATGGCAAATTGCCTATGCAGAATTGTATTTTACTGATATATTGTGGCCAGACTTTAAAGAAGAAGATTTATATGAGGCTATTATTAGTTATCAAAAAAGAGAACGTAGATTTGGAAAAACAAGTGAACAAATTAAATAATTTTTTAGTGTTAAATCAAAAAATAGGAATAGCCCTTACCTTATTAATTTTTGGAAGTTTTACCCAAATTAAAGCTCAAGATCGAGTACCCTTTGACCAAGGAAAAAAATATATCCTAGCAGATGTTGCAGTTGTTGGTAAAATAAGTTTTAATAATCAAACAGTAATAACTTTTGCAGGACTTCAAAAAGGACAAGAAATAACAATTCCAGGTGAAGAAATCAGCGGTGCTATTAAAAAACTTGGAAAATTAGGCCTTTTTGATGAAATTTCGTTTTATGTAAATAAAATACAAAATGACAGTATTTATCTTGATTTAAACCTGGTAGAATTGCCTAAGTTAAACGAGGTGAAATTTGTAGGAATTAAGAAAAATAAAACTGAAGGTCTAATTAAAGACAACAGTCTTACAAAAGGCAAAGTAGTAAATGAAAATTTAATTACTACCACTAAAAACTACATCGAAAGTAAATACAAAAAAGAAGGTTATTACAATACTAAAGTAAATATTACTACTATAAAAGACACATCAAGTGTAAATCAAGTAAATATGCTTGTTACAATTGATAAAGGAGATAAAGTAAAAATACAAAGTATTGATTTTGTTGGGAACGACAAATTATCTGATAAGACATTGCGAAATGCAATGAAAGATACAAAACAAAAAAACCCGCTACGTATTTTAAAAGCATCCAAATTTATACAGGCAAAATACAAAACAGACTTAGAAAAAGTAATCGCCGCTTATAAAGAAAAAGGATATCGTGATGCCAGAATACTTTCGGATTCTGTTACTTATAACAAGAATAAAAATGCATTAGCGATTAAAATAAATGTTGAAGAGGGAAATAAATACTATTTTGGAAATATTAAATTTCTAGGAAATACGGTATATTCTGATCAGTTGTTAAGTAGAATACTGGGCGTAAAAAAAGGAGAAACCTATAACGGAGTCTTACTTGAGAAACGTATTGCGGATAAATCAAAACCAGACAGTGAAGACATTACCAATTTATATCAAAACAATGGGTATTTGTTTTCTAATATAAATGCAGTAGAGGTAAAAACGGCAAACGACACTATCGATTTTGAAATTAGAGTTACTGAAGGTCCATTAGCTTATTTTAATAAAATTACGGTTGTAGGAAATGACAAAACAAATGACCGTGTAATTTATAGAGAATTAAGAACAAAACCAGGAGACAAATACAGCAAAGAAGAATTAGTAAGAACCATTCGTGAGATTGGACAATTAGGATTCTTTGATCCGGAAGCAATTGATCCTAAATTCAAAAACGTAGATTCAGGTGCTGGAACAGTTGATATTGAATATAACCTTGTAGAAAAAGGTTCAAGTCAAATAGAACTTCAAGGAGGTTATGGGGGTGGAGGTTTCATAGGCACTTTAGGTTTGTCATTTAACAATTTCTCAGCGCGTAATCTTTTGAATAAAGAAGCGTACAAACCATTACCAATGGGTGACGGACAGAAGGTATCCTTACGATTACAGGGAAGTACTTATTTCCAAACGTATAGTGTATCATTCTCTGAACCATGGTTTGGGCAAAAAAAGCCCGTACAATTCAGCACCTCACTATCTTATAGCAAACAGTTTTTAAATAATTATATTACACAAAGAGTTGATAAAACTAAAAGCTTTAATATATTAACCTTATCCGTAGGATTAGCAAAAAGATTGACTGTACCAGATGATTTCTTTGTATTGTCACAATCTGTAAGTTACCAACATTATGATTTGAATAATTACAATACAGGATTATTTACTTTTGGAAATGGAACATCAAGAAACTTAGCTTATACTATAGGACTAACAAGAAGTAATAAAGGAGTAAATCCTATATTCCCTACTTATGGATCAGAGTTTAGTATTTCGGCGAAAGTGACACCTCCTTATTCGTTATTGAATGGAACTGATTATGCTACATTAGGAGCTAAAGAAGAGTATAAATTAAAAAACACTGTTGACAGATCAAATACACCAGATGCAAACGGAAATACCGTTAAAATAGGTGACTACATAGATGCAGCTGGAAATAAAGTATTCAGCTATCAAGATGCTGCACCGGACGCTGCATTAGTTGATCAAAAGAAATTTAATTGGTTAGAATATTACAAAATAAAGTTCAAAGCGGACTGGTACACAAAAATTTATGGTAAATTAGTACTACGAACATTGACTGAATTTGGATTCCTAGGAGCATACAATCAAGACAGGGGTGTTGTACCATTCGAAAGATTCTATGTAGGTGGTGATGGATTAGCTAATTACTCGATGGATGGTAGAGAAACGATCCAGTTAAGAGGTTATCCAAACAATTCATTGACACCTGTAAACAGCAAAGGAGAACAAATTGGAGCAACTGTGTATAATAAATTTTCATTAGAAATGCGTTATCCTATTACATTGAAATCATCTGCATCTATTTATGCTTTGACTTTCTTGGAAGCAGGTTCGTCATATAAAGATTTCAAAAGCTATAATCCGTTTGCGTTAAGTCGTTCCGCTGGAGCTGGATTACGTGTATTTATGCCGGCGTTTGGATTATTAGGTATTGATTTTGGATATGGCTTTGATGCTTTACCAGGAACATCAAAACCTAACGGGTGGGAAACTCACTTTATCATTGGACAACAATTTTAAAAAAATGACATAAAATTTTCTAATACTATAACGTTATGAGAAAACAATTTTTATTTCTATTTTTAGCATTTATCATACTAGGTACGATGAATGGGCAAACGAGAGGCACTAAAATAGGCTACATTGACATGGAGTACATTTTACAAAATGTTACCGACTATACTGAAGCCAAGAGTCAATTAGATCAAAAAGCCCAAAAATGGAAGCAGGAAATTGAGATAAAAAAAATAGAGGTCAATAAACTTAAAGATGCCTTAAAAGCTGAAAAAGCTTTATTAACGAAACAACTAATCGATGAAAGAGAAACAGAGATCAAGTTTCTTGAAGGCGAAATAATAGATTATCAGCAAAAAAGATTTGGTCCAAACGGTGATTTAATACAACAAAAAATAGTTTTGGCAAAGCCAATTCAAGACCAGGTATTTACTGCCATTCAAGACATAGCAGAAGCAAAGAAATATGATTTTATCTTTGACAAATCCTCAGATTTGACTATGCTTTTTACTGCAAAAAGATTTGACATTAGCGAACAGGTTTTACGCGTACTGAATCGTACTGAAAAAAGAGAGCAGTTGACAAAAAAACAACTTAAAGATCAAGAAACGAAGGAGAGCAAAGAAGATGCAGTTGATGAAAATCCAGTTTTAGCGGATAGAAAAAAAGTATTAGACGAAAAAAAAGCGGCAAGAGATCAGGTTATTGCTGATAGAAAATTACTTCAAGAACAAAAGAAAAAAGAATATGACGACAGAAGAAAACAACTTTTATCCGAAAGAGAATCTAAAAAAAATGGCACGGTTTCTGCCTCATCTAAAACAGAGGAAACAAAATCAACGGCAGTTGTAAACGATTCCTCTAAATTAGCCTCAAAAAAAGTTATTGAGGACGCTAAAATCAAGCAAGCCGCAGACAGAGCAACAACTTTAGAAGAGCGTAAAAAAGTAATCGAAGATCGTAAAAAAGCCTTAGAAGACAAAAAGAAAAAAATACTGGAAGAAAGAGAAGCGCTGAAAAAAGCCAAAGCTGAAAAATTAAAAGAAAATACAAACAAAAATTAATATTAAATATTTTAAAAACGATGAAACAAATTAAAACTTTACTAATTGCCGCTATACTATTCTTTGGCGCAAATCAAACAATTAATGCACAAGCAAAAACAGCACATGTTGATGTAAGTGAAATTATGGCAAAAATGCCAGCTATGATAGACGCTCAAAAACAATTGGAAAAATTGAGTGGTACTTATGATGCAAATTATAAAAAAATGGTTGAAGAATACCAAACAAAATTAAAAAAATACGATTCAGAATCAGCAACGGTAACTGAGGCAGTAAATGGAGAACGTTCAAAAGAAGTTCAAGATATGCAAAAAAGAATTGTTGATTTTAGAGACAATGCTCAAAAAGAATTGCAACAAAAAGAATCTGATATTGTTAAACCATTGATGGACAAAGTAAGAACTTCTATCCAAAAAGTAGGTAAAGCAAAAGGATTTCAATATGTTTTAGATGGTTCTACACTTTTATTAGCTGACGGTCCAAACTTGACTGCTGATGTGAAAAAAGATTTAGGATTTTAAAAAACACACAATTAGCTTATAAAACTGCTCACCCAAAATTTGGGAATGAGCAGTTTTTTTTTGAAAATAATTTTTAGGATATCTAAATCCTAGCCCTTAACTTTGTTTCTATGCACAACGATCAACCTATAGGAATTTTCGACTCCGGCATTGGCGGAACCTCCATTTGGAAAGAGATACATCAATTACTTCCAAATGAAAAAACAATATACCTAGCCGACAGTAAAAATGCTCCTTATGGCCAGAAATCAAAAGAGGAGATTATTGCTTTAAGCATGAAAAATACGGAACTGCTACTTGAGATGAACTGCAAATTGATAGTAGTCGCTTGCAACACTGCAACTACTAATGCTATTCGTGAATTACGCGAAAAGTATGACGTTTCTTTCATAGGCATTGAACCGGCTATAAAACCTGCCGCAACACATTCTAAGACGCAAATCATAGGCATACTTGCTACACAAGGAACACTGAACAGCGAGCTTTTTAATAAAACTACAGAGAAATATCAAGATACCAAAATAATTGAACAAGTAGGTCATGGATTAGTGCAGCTGATTGAAAATGGAGATATCAATTCGCCAGAAATGACCCAATTACTTACCTCCTATCTCGCACCTATGATTGAGGCTAACATCGATTATCTGGTCTTGGGATGCAGTCATTATCCTTATTTGATTCCTCAAATAAAAAAGATACTTCCAGAACATATTCACATCATTGATTCTGGGGAAGCTGTTGCTAAACAAACTCAAAAAATATTAAAAGAAAAAATAGGTCTTTCTTCAGCCGAAAAAAGCAAACCAATTTTCTATACTAATACTGATTCAAAAGTATTATCTGAAATTTTAGAGAATAAATATACCGTGGAAAAAATCGAATTTTAAGAAATTCAGTTTATTCCTCCTTGAACCAACTGGAATACATTACGTAATTATTAGATATACGTTCAATTTCACCAGCAAAATCAGATTGGTCAATATCTTTCACCTTTTTGGCAGGAACACCAGCCCAAATCGATCCAGAACCTACAACCGTATTTTGCGTAATAACAGCTCCGGCTGCAACAATAGAATTACTTTCAATAATACAATTATCCATAACGATTGCTCCCATTCCAATCAATACATTGTCATGAACTGTGCAACCATGTACAATGGCATTATGGCCAATTGAAACATTATTCCCTATAATTGTTGGATGTTTTTTATAGGTACAATGAATAATCGCACCATCTTGAATATTTACTTTATCCCCTATTTTGATGAAATTCACATCTCCTCTAATTACAGTATTAAACCAAACACTACAAGAAGAGCCAAAACTAACATCACCAACAATAGTAGCATTCTCGGCTACATAACAATCCTCCGGTATAGAAGGAGATTTTCCGTTTACAGACTTAATTAACATGGATATAAGGTAAAATTAATTTATTGCAGGACAATTGCATTCGTATTTTTCAGGTTTGCAAAATAAATTGATTCCCAAAGTAATTTGGTGATAACCACCATTATCAAATTTCATAGCTCCTGATACATGCGAATAAGTATAGGCAAACATGAAATTATTGAAATTAACCCCAACAATGGGCGTGAAATATTGAAGTCTCTGCTTAGAAACTCCAGAACCATTGGTATATTCAGCGCTATCAAAACTTCTACGATATGACAAACCTCCCCATAGTTTTCCAAAATCAAAATCTTTGTATGCTTTCATATTAAGGTCTATTGATTTCTCTTTAGTCTTGTCTACCAGTTGAAATAAAATTGATGGTTCCCACAATATTCTATCCTTATCGCCAAAAACATAACCCGAACTCAACAAGTATTTTCTCAAATTATCACTTTCATATTCCGTGTAAATATCTCTTCTGGTTTCAATAGCATTTTTAACCGTACCATGAACATAAAGGTCTAAATAGTTATAGGAAGCGCCAAAATCAATGTTGAAATAAGAATCTTTTTGTACAATTGTGCCATCAATAATGGGATCAAAATCACCAGACTGTCTAAACTCCGTTTCGTCTAATTGGCTTTGGATTAAACCTCCGCTAATCCCAAAAGACAACTGATTCAAATCAATTTCATCTCTAGAAAACATAAGATGATAGGCATATGTAAACTTTACCCCTTTCTGGGAATGGTACCCATTTTTATCATTAAATAGAATAATTCCAGCCCCTGCCTTTTCCCCTACTCTTCCATTAAAGCTCAGTGTTTGAAGTTCTGGCGCATCTTCCTGACCAAACCATTGTTTACGTGCAGTAAGCCTAATTTTAGCACAATTTGCAGCACCAGCCATTGATGGGTGAATCAAATAATAATTATCTGATAAATAATCCGAATAAACGGCAACTCCCTCTTGTGCAAAGGAACAGTGAGATATAAAAAAAAGAAAGGCTATGAGTCTAATTTTGTTATACATTGTAATACAATTATATAAGATGAGTGTGAAACCAAAAAAATTACAATAACCAGTTGTATAACTAAATTTTTGTTAATTTATTTTATTAATATTCAAATATAGCGATTCGTGGAAAATATCTTTACTAAATTTGTAGAAATTTACAAAGATCATGACAAAAATTAGTATAAAAGAAACACAAAACCCAACCATACTCAAATTTGAATTCCCAGATTTTATAACTCAGAACGAGAGTTTTGAATTCAAAAACATAGATGAAGCTAAAGCATCTCCCCTTGCACAACAATTATTTTACCTGCCATTTGTAAAAACAATTTACATCTCGGGGAATTTTATGGCAATCGAGAAGTACAGCATTGTAGAATGGGACGACGTTAAGGATGCCGTTGCGGAACAAATAGAGACATTTGTAAGCAATGGTGGCACAATCATCAATGTTGACGAAAATAAAACAAAAAAACAACCCGTAACTGTTTACGGAGAAACAACTCCTAATCCAGCAGCTTTAAAATTTGTGGTTAGCAAAATGTTAACAAAAAACGCTATCGAATTCAAAAACATTGATCAAACAGGTGCATCACCACTTGCAAAAGAATTATTCAAATTCCCCTATGTGAAAGAAGTTTTTATCGACGAAAATTACATCTCGGTAACTAAATATGAAATCAATGACTGGCAGGAAATAACATTAGAATTAAGAAGTTTCATTAAACAATATATTGAGAACGGAGGAACAGTTCTAGATGAAAATTTCATTCAAGCAGTCACAGCAAAAGAAGACACCAAAGCAAAAGAGTTTGATAATCTGGATGTGACCTCACAACAAATCATCAACATACTAGAAGAGTATGTAAAACCTGCCGTACAAGCTGACGGCGGAAATATCGCATTCGATTCCTATAACGAAACTGATAAAACCGTAAAAGTAATCCTTCAAGGTGCTTGCAGTGGTTGCCCTTCTTCGACATTTACATTAAAAAGCGGTATAGAAAACATGTTAAAAAGCATGCTTAACGATGATAACATTAAAGTAGAAGCAGTCAACGCTTAAAAACACAACATGTTGACAATGTTAATATTACATTAAAAAATACTGAATTTTAAATTAAAATTTTAAAAAATTTGGTACATTTAATATCTAATTTAACACCTAGAAACTATGTCAGTATTAAAAGTAATTGAAGTACTTTCCAATTCAGAAATTAGTTGGGAAGATGCAGCTCGAAAAGGAGTTGCCAAGGCGGCTACATCGTTAAAAAACATACGATCTGCATATATTAAAGACCACAGTGCAGCCGTAAAAGATGGTAAGATTACAGAATATAGAGTAAATTTAAAATTAACATTTGAACTTGAATAGATTAATTTTAATAATAAAATTTAGGCGTTTCATTCGAGACGCTTTTTTTTGTAATTTCTTTTTAGGAGCAATTCCCGCTATCCGTTTCAATCTTTCTAGTCCTTAACTTATTTCAGGATTCTGAAATAAGTTAAGGACTAGAAAGGATTTCCTCTACTATCGGGGCTAAAAATAAAAACCTCCTTTCAAAAACTACTCCTTATCAATACAACATCTCAACAATCCTCAATAGAAATTCTGAAATGCTAATTCATTGGCGGAAGCCAACGAAAAATAAAATTCGTCTTTTTTAACTATACATTTTAAAGATAAAAAAACATCATTTTACTCACACAAAAACAAGCCATATTTAACACCAAACACTGATTTTCAGCAAACTATTAACGATACGTTGGAACAATTTTAAAAATAAATGCTTAATATTGTAAGACTAATCAAATAAATATATCATGGGAGTATTATCATTTTTAAAGAATTTGTTTGGCTCAGCCAAAGAATCAGCAAATGAATTGGCTGACAAAGCCGAAACGACTTTTGACCAAGTAAAAGAAAAAGCAGCGCCTTATATTGAAAAAGCAGAAACTTTTACAGAGGAAACTTTTGATAAAGCAAAAGAAACTGCAACACCTTATTTTGAAAAAGCTGAATCATTTACTAATGAAACAATAGAAAAAGTAAAAGAAACAGCAGCACCACTTATAGAGAACACAGAAGAATATACTACAAAAGCAAAGGAAGTAGTAAGCGAATATTCTGACAAAGCCGAAGATGCTTTTGCAAAAATGACGGGAAGTTCAAAAGAAACTGCTAAAGTAGTAGAAGAAAAAGTTGAAGATATAGTAGATAAGTCTAAAACAATTGTTGCGGAAAATGTGGAAGTCACAAAAGACAAAGCTGTAGATGCTGTAGATGAATCTAAAACTATTGCTTCAGAAACTGCTGAAACTATTTCTGAAAAAACAAGCAAATTTGCAAATGATACCAATTCAGAAGCGGAAGAAATAGCCAAAAAAAATATAAATAAAATAGAAGAAGACGCAGATTAGATTTTAAAAAATAATTAATTTGTATTTTCGCCATTCAAACTTAACCTTCTCCTATGAGAAGGTTTTTTATTATTAAAAAGATGAACTTAGACCCTAATCAACTTACTGATTACGCCAGTACTTTTGTTAAAGTATTGATAGATTATTCGCCAAAATTGATATCTGCTTTCCTAATTCTATTTGCAGGACTTTATACCATTCGGATTATCAATAGATTTATTAGAAGCATGATGATAAAAAGAGATTTAGACCCTACACTAACTAGGTTTCTTTCAGATATTTTACTTTGGGTTTTAAGGGTTTTATTATTTATAACTTTTATCTCAAATCTGGGAATAGAAACCTCTTCCTTTGTCGCTATCCTAGGAGCAATGGGGCTTGCCGTAGGTTTATCACTTCAAGGGTCATTATCAAATTTTGCGGGAGGAATGCTGATTATTCTCTTTAAACCATTTAAAGTTGGTCATACAATAGAGGCGCAAGGAGTCGTCGGAACAGTAAGCGAAATTCAAATATTTGTTACCAAATTAATTAATGCCAACAACCAAACTATTTTTGTCCCAAACGGATCTTTATCAAACGGCACTATCATCAATTACTCCTTACAAGGATTCAGAAGGGCCGATTTGACAATAGCAATTTCTTACGATACTGATATTAAAAAAGCAAAAGACATCATTACAATCGTTTTAGATAATAACCCTAAAATACTTAAAACACCTACTGCTGAAGTTTCCGTAAAAAACTTAACGGATAACGCGATCCAACTTGCGGTGCGACCATGGGCAAATAATGAAGATTTTGGTGCCGTTTTCTCTGAGACTCTGGAAAGCTGTAAGCTGGCATTTGATGCGGCTGGAATTGTTGTTCAACCTTATGTAAGAGAATCGTCCAAAGTTAATTCTTAATTTAAATACCTTATTTTTTTGAAGTGGTAATCAAAAAATCTTTTAAATAATAGGGCTCAAAATAAGCGACATCTACCGTGTCACCAGTTTTGTATTTCTCAAAACTCAACAAACTCATATCCTTTGCAGATGGATATTTGATTTCATCTAAGAAAATAAAATTTTCCCTATTCAAAACCGCTTTACATTTTTCTGAACAATCACCCACAAAATAAATTGTTTCCTCTAAATCACTAAAGGAACCTTCTGTGATTATTTCAGCTATAATTTCTCGTTTGCTTTCTAAATTTGGAGTGAATATGGCACTGTATACTTCCATTCTTCTGGCATCAATCATTGGAACAATTAACCCATCTGTAACAACAACTTGGGAAGCTAACGTTTTTAATGTATCAACTGCAATTAATGGAATGTCTAAAGCATAGCTTAATCCTTTGGCTGCAGAAACTCCTATTCTCAATCCAGTATAAGAACCTGGACCTTGACTTACTGCGATCGCTGCTAAATCATTGACCGTAATCTCTGCTTCTGTTATGATTTCTTCAATAAAAACATGCAAGCGTTCGGCATGGGAATAACCTTCTTCAGCAATTTCTTTGCATAGAATTGTTTTTCCTTCTTTTGCAAGAGCAACAGAACAGTTTTTAGTAGCGGTTTCGATGTTTAGAATGTATTCCAATTTTATTTTAGGTTAAGAATTTTAGATTTAGGATTACTGAATCATAAATTCATTAATTTATTTATTTTTAATTTTCCCAAAACTTGTCATTCAGACGAAGGAGGAATCTCAAATGATTTCTCCTTCGTCGGAATGACAAAACTTGAGTGACTAATTTATTGATAAAACACAATCACACTACAAATCTCGTTATAAAACTTGGAATTTTAGATTTGCTTTTGAAATTTTAAAAAAATTATTTCTTCTCTTTTTCTTTATCTGTTTTTAGTGTCACTTTATCCCCAGAATTCAGATCCTTTGACACCGTTGTATAAGGACCTGTTATGACAATATCTCCTTTTTTAAGACCGGTTAAAACTTCAATATTCGTATCGTCTTGAATCCCCGTTTTTATTATTCTGATTTTTGCTTTGCCTGCTACTTTCACAAAAACACATTCAAATTTTTTATCGCTTTTAGGAGCTGCTTCTTTAACCTCTGTTTTAGAATCTGGCATCTTGCCAACAACCACAGCCGTAGTATCAGATTTTACCACTACTGAACTTATCGGCACGGACAAAACATTATTTTTAGTTTTGGTAATTATATCAACCGTCGCTGTCATTCCTGGTCTAAAAGGAGAATACGTTGCTGGCCTTCCTTCTAGTAAATCTTGGTATGATTCTTTAAGTATTCTTACTTTCACTTTAAAATTAGTTACTTGATCAGCCGTTAAAGAAGAACTTGCCGAATTAGAAATACTCGTAACGATTCCTTTAAACTGTTTTTTCAAATAAGCATCAACTTCGACTTTAGCTTCGTCGCCCACTTTTATTTTTACAATATCATTTTCATTTACATCTACTTCTACTTCCATATTGTTCAAGTTAGCGACTCTCATTATTTCGGTTCCAGCCATTTGTTGCGTTCCCAAAACACGTTCTCCTAACTCCACATTAAGCATCGAAATTGTACCATCTGCCGGAGCATAAATAATGGTACGGCCAAGATTGTCTTTGGCTTCATTTACTGAAGCAGACGCACTTTGAACATTATAATAAGCTGTTTGCTTTGTTGCTTTTGCTACTTCAAAAGAAGCGACTGCTTTGTCCCAATCTGATTTGGATATAATTCCCTTTTCAAATAACGTTTTGTTTCTGTCGTAACTTGATTTAGCTTCTTTAAAAGAGGCGTCCGCCTGACTTAATCCCGCTTTTGTACCTGATAAATTGGCAACCGTTCTATTTAAACCGGAGGTATATAAATCTGGATTGATTTTTACTAGTAGATCTCCTTTTTTAACTACTTGTCCTTCTTTTACAGGCAATGCAATAACTTCTCCAGAAACCATTGAAGATATTTTTACTTCTATTTCAGGTTGAATTTTCCCAGTGGCAGAAACAGTTTCTATGATTGTGGATGCATTTACGGTAGTTATCTCTACTTCTTTTCCTTTATCTTTATTACCAATAACTCCCGTTTTTGAAAGTATTACCAATAAAGCTATAATTGCTACTACGCTACCAATTAAGATATAAATTGTTTTTTTTGACATGTTAAATTAGTTTTTGATAATTGGAATCCCAAAATAGAATTCCAGTATTTTAATTTTAAAAATATAATCGTATTTGGTTCTAGTAACTTCAGATTGTGCATTTGACAATAAGGTTTGTGATTGGTTAAAATCAAATGAATTCATCAAACCTACAGCATATTTTTCTTTGGCATAATTATAGGCTTCTTGTCTTGATTCTAATGCTACAATAGAAGATTCATGTGCGTTTAAAGCGCCTTTTGCATCTGTAAATGCAGTAAAAACGTTTCTTTGCAAATCTAAATCCTGTTGTTCTAATGCGATTTTTGATTTTTCTAAACTTACTTTTGAACGTTCTACATTATTTCTTACTGAAAACCCATTAAAAATTGGAACGGACAATTGTGCTCCGAATGACTGTCCTTTATTATTGCCAAATTGATCCCAAAACGGCAATGCATTTCCTAATACTGGAGAAAAATTATTTTGCAAAACATTTTGATTTGTCCCTTGTACATACCCAACTATAGATGTAGGATTTGACGTATTAGGCTGAACACCTGCAATTCTGTCACTATAAGCAACCCTGGAACTAAAACTATAGAATCCTTGAAGAGTAGGTTGAAAAGCCCCTTTAGCGATTGCAACATTTTTTTCTGCTATCTCCAAATTGGTTTTGGCAATTTTCAATTCGATTTTATGTTCTTTTGCTTTGTCGTAGATTGCCGCTGGTGTTTGCGCTAAAATATTATTTTCGTCTTTAACTAAAGTATTATCAATTACATCAAAATTTTCGAAGTCTTTTAATTGCAATAATTGAGCTAAACTTAATTTAGAAATCAACAGCGCATTATCCGCAGCAATAACCGTTTGGTTATTAGATGCAACAGTTGCTTTTATATCTAACAAATCTCCACGAGGAATCGATCCTGCATTAACTAATTCTTCTGAACGAGAATACTGTTTTTGATTGATCGCTAATTGTTCCTGTTGCACTTTTAAATTCTCTTTATTAAAAAGAATCTGTAAAAAAGCATTAGCAACATTTAGTGCTACATCTTCCTGCATTTTTTGCAATTGATATTTCGCTGCTACTATCGAAAGATTGGCTCTGCGAAGTGTATTTTGATTTTGTAAGCCTTTATAAATATCAATTCCAATATTTGCTCCTGCAGAGGTAAACTGAGTTGTTTTATTTTGTAAAAGTCCTGTTGTAATATCCTGATTCAAACCAATATTCCAAGAGTGAGACGCATTAGCATTTAACGAAGGAAGGAAATTCCCTATTGCGCCTTTTTTATCAATTGCAGCCGTTTTAGAATCTAATTCGGTTTGCTTGATCGAAATGTTATTTTGTACCGCATAATTTACACATTCTTCCAAGGTCCACTTTTTAGATTGCGCCTGAACTGATAGCCCAAATAGAACAATAAAAACGAAACTTATACAACTCTTTTTTTTCATATTCATTTGATAAAAATACAGCAAAAACACTGTACCAATTTAACATTTTTTAAAAACTATTTGTTTTTTCTAGCTCCGATTTATCTATTAATCGATTACTTCTTTAGACAATAATTTTTAACTTTTATTTAAAAAAACTATAATTTAATTTTCAAATTTAATACTAATGCTGCGAATTATTCAAAATTATCAAAATGAATTCTACTACTAAAAAGGCTAGTTTTCCTGATAATATACCAATAAGACATAATAGCTATCAAAATGTTACAGTTTAACTTCAAAATATAATTGTTTTCTTAATTTTGTTCCTTCAAACAAAAACAAAATGCTAAAATTCTTTTCGATCTTACTTGTCATTCTATTTATTGTATCGATTTCTGGTTGTTCAACTTCCCAAAAGATAGCGACTCTAAAACCGGAACCTGACGATGCCATTCCTTTGGTTTACGAAAATGTTCCGTCTTTTATTAATTTACCCATTAGTGTAAAACTGAAGGATATTGAGAACCAAACTAACGCATTATTAAATGGTTTGATTTACGAAGACAACAACATTGAAGATGATGACATTGAAATGAAAATTTGGAAACTGGCCCCCATTACTATCGTGAACAATCATGGGAGTTCGGGTCAAAAGATAAAAACAATTCTGCCATTAAAAGCTATCGTAAAATATAGAATTGGCACAAAAAAACTTGGCATTTCACTTTATGATACTAGAGAATTCAATCTAAACGGAGTAGTGACTTTGCTGAGCGATGTTAGTTTAACCAATTGGAAACTAAACACTATAACAGAATTAAAATCATTAGACTGGAATGAAAGCCCTACGATGACCGTTTTTGGTAAAAATGCACCCGTAACTTATCTAATTAATCCAGCCGTTAAACTTTTTAAATCAAAAATTGAAAAGAAGATTGATAGTGCGATTGAAAAATCAATGGATTTTAAACCTAATGTTCTGGCAGCTTTGGAAAAAATTTCCACCCCTTTTCAAATGAGTGACGCTTATCAAAGTTGGCTTCGAATTGTTCCAATCGAAATTTACTCTACAAACGCCACACTAAAAAACGACACTTTCCTGCTGGACATGGGAATGAAATGCAATATGGAAACTTTGATAGGAGGTAAACCTGAATCTAAATTTGATGCAACAAAAATCATTTTGAAATCAGTAATTAAAATCCCGCAAGAAATAACCGCTAATATTGTGGCTGTTTCAACTTATGAAGAAGCTTCAAAAATAATGACCAAGAATTTTTCTGGACAGGAATTTGGCTCTGGCAGCAATAAAATAAAAATTCAAAATGTAGCCATTTGGCAAAAAAAAGGTAAAATGATAATTGCTTTAGATGTTACGGGATCTGTCAACGGAACCATTTATTTAGCAGGTTTCCCTCAATATAATGAAAAAACCAAAGAAGTATTTTTTGATCAATTGGATTACGCTCTTGACACTAAAAACAAATTAATGCGCACTGCAAACTGGCTTACTCAAGGATTAGTTTTAAGAAAAATTCAACAGAGCTGCCGCTATTCTATAAAACCAAATTTAGAAGAAGGAAAACAAAGTATGATGAATTATCTACAAAATTATTCGCCCATGCCAGGTGTTTATGTAAACGGAAAAATGGAAGACATTCAATTCCAAAAAATCGAATTAACCAACCAAGCTATCATCGCCTTTATAAAAGTAAAAGGAACTGTAAATGTATCCGTAAATGGCCTAAAGTAGATGAAGATTACAAATAATTAACTGTAACCCAAAGAAGGTTATTTTTTATTCTTTCTCATTCGATAAACCGCATAACCAATACCGCCAACAAGTAAGTAAGGAATCACCATTAGATAAACAATTCCGTCATTTACGGCAGCCGCTTTCGTTTTATTTCCCTCACTGTTTAATGCAGCACGACACATGGCACATTGCGCTTGTGAATTTATAGGAAAAAGGAAAGAGACAAGAAGAAAGAATAATACAACCTTTTTTCTTAAAAAAAAATTTCCTTGTGTCTTGTGCATTGTTTTTGTATTAAGCATAATAAGGGGAAATCATTAAATAGACTATTACACCGGTAACGGCGACATACAACCATATTGGAAACGTAATTTTGGCAATCTTTTTATGCTTGTCAAATTTAGTCGCCAAAGCACGTACATAGGTTACTAAAACTAGCGGAATAATCGCAATTGATAAAATTATGTGTGTGATTAAAATTAAAAAATAAACTAATCTTAAGTTTCCCACATTCAATTTTTCAGCTGCATCTAATTCGCCATTATGATTTACATCTCCAAATATAGTGGAGTCGGCTGTCATGTGATACGCAACATACAACACTAAAAAAGCAATAGAGCAACCAATTGCTGCTTTCATTAAATTCTCATGAAGCTTTCGTTTTTCATTTTTGATAGCGATCACCGCCGAAACTAATAAGACAGCAGTAACACCATTAATAGTAGCATATATGGAAGGTAAAAAATGTAAAGGGGTAACATGAATACCAAAATCTTTAAGTTTCACCTTAAAAAGTATAGCAACCGCTACAGGAATTACTACAGAAAGGATAATGATCCATTTATTATATTTTTGTTCAATCGAATTCTCTTCCATCTTAATCTTTTAATAAAATATTAATGTCTTGTTGAATATCTCTAACTCCTTTTTTATCTAAACCGTCATAATATAAAATTGGATTCCCAAAATCATCTTTTCTACAACGAATATCTCCGTTTTTATCTACTAACGCAAACAAACCAGAATGCTCAAAACCACCATTTACCTTACTGTTCTCACCGGCATAAAGATTAAAACCCTTGTTCGCTAAATTAAAGATATAAGCTCTGTCGCCTGTCAAGAAATTCCAATTAGATGATTTAACCCCAAGTAATTTTGCATGCGCTTTCAAAACTTCTGGAGTATCATGCGAAGGATCTATAGTAATAGAAACAATTCCGAAATTTGGATTACCGAAAAATTTATTTTCAATAGCCAACATGCTCAGATTCATTTTTGGACAAATTGAAGGGCAAGTTGTAAAGAAAAACTCAAGAACATATACTTTACCTTTGTACGTTTCATTACTGATTTTCTTATTGTCTTGATTCACCAACTCAAATTTTGGAGCCGGACCAATTTTTACCAATTTTTGATCATTCTTGGACACAGAACCAATCTTATCCAAACGATCTCCCTTTACGACATCGTTATTTTGAATTCTGTTGACTATTCTTGGAACAGCATATATTCCAAAAAGTAGGATGATAAATGAAATCCCTATATATGATTTGTTTTTAAGCATCGTTTCTATGAATTAAAGTTCTTTAGTGGCATTATGATTTTTTTTAAGCGCAGCGCGATATTCATATAAAATAACTTTAAAATCATCTAACATTTCATTACTCAACTCGGCTAAATGGAATGTATTGTATCCTTCTTTGTAATCTTTCTTTTCTTTCCTCCCTCTAAGATTTCTTTCTTTATCCAATATATACACATTTGGAGTTCCAAAGTTTTTATCCAATTTCCCGACTAATTGCAACTGGTTATAATAAGCAGTAATTTCCTGAGGCGAAGTAAAAAGAAAATGCCATTGCGAAACATCAGTAAAATCATCTAAAGCATCTATGATTTTTCTTGCTTCATTTTCCGTTCCTAAAGGACAAATAACAACAAATTGTAAGTCTGCAAAATCATGATATCTTTGATAAATTTTTTCGTTTAAATTAAAAAAATTACCCCTATTTTTTAAAAGCTCGGTCCCAGAAAATCCTAAAATAGTTATTTTCTTATTCAAGCTGACTTTCTCTCCATTTAGAGATTTCCATTGTCCGAAATCAGCAACTTTAGGAGTAATTACAGGTAGCTTCGTAAAACTATTTATTCCTGACGCGAAAAAAAGATAAGCTACAATAGGCAAAATAAAAAGCACAAAAAGAACGATATTTTTTTTCATTTTTTTGAAAATATTTAAAGTACAAAAATAAAAAAAGGCACGCAATGCGCACCCTTTTATTGAATTAATATCTTGTTAAAAATTCCATTTGATAGTAGAATTCTTAAAAACCTCATAAATATAATTCCCTTCAGTCAAAAGAATGAAAAGCAAATATAATACTAGAAAAATTACTGGTAAAACAACCGCGTTTTTTAAGGTACTTTTTTCGCCTTCCATGTGCATAAAGGCCCATACAATAAAATATGCTTTTACAAGTGTTAAGATTATAAACAACCAGTTTAGCAAACTCATTGCCATAAAACTATTCATGTGAAGAAAGTCTGGCTTAATAATTCCAAAAATTACCTCTACAATCGTTATTACTGACAAAAGAGCAAAAACGGTCCAAATTCTTTTTGTATTAGAAACATGTTCGTGTGACATAATGATAAATCTAAAATTAAACTAAGTAGAAAAATGTAAATACAAATACCCAAACTAAATCGACAAAGTGCCAGTATAAACCAACTTTCTCAACCATTTCGTAACTTCTTCTTTTTTCATACGTACCTACAAGTACATTAAAAAATATTATAATATTTATAATAATCCCCGAGAATACGTGAAAACCGTGAAATCCAGTGATAAAGAAAAAGAAGTCAGCAAATAGTTTACTTCCATATTCATTGTGGGTTAAATTAGCCCCTTCAACAACTAAACTGGCTTGAGTTAATCTCAATTCAGAATCTTTTCTGGAAAGAATTGTTTTATGCTTTTCTTTAGTGATTACCTCTGTTCTTATCAAAAGATCAGGGTGCGCTTTAAATCCTGCTTGAACTTCGGCAACAGAATAAGAAGGCAATGATGATTCTGACATGAACCATTTTCCTTTACTTCTTGTCAACTGCTCTCTTTCCTCAGGCAATGTTGCAGCAAAATCAGCAAGAGCTACTCGATGCCCTTCTTTATCCACAAACTGAAGTAAACTCCCCCCTTTTGTTTCGATCGCACCATATTCTCCTTTTATAAAATTTTTCCATTCCCAGGCTTGAGATCCCACGAAAATCATACCTCCAATAATGGTTAAAAACATATAAATAACAACTTTATCTTTTTTCATTTGATGACCAGCATCAACGGCTAAAACCATTGTTACTGATGAAAAAATCAAAATAAAAGTCATCAATGCCACATAATACATCGGAGCAGATACTCCATGCATAAATGGAAAGTGTGTAAACACTTCATCGGCCAATGGCCAAGTTTCAATAAATTTGAATCTAGAAAATCCGTAAGCCGCTAGAAATCCAGAAAACGTTAAGGCATCTGATACGATAAAAAACCACATCATTAATTTACCATAACTTGCTTTCATTGGCTCATTGCCGCCTCCCCAAGTTTTCTCTTCACTATTTGCAGTAGTAACTGTCGCTTCCATAAAAGTTATTCGTTAAAAAGTTCCCAAATTTACGTTTTTTTCTTATTTAAAGAAATATAAAAACAAAAACAAATAAACCCACAATAAATCAAGAAAGTGCCAGTACATTGCACCCAGTTCAATTCCAAGGGTTTGAGATGAATTATATTTTTGTTTAAAATGATTATAAATTATAATAAGGAGAGAAATTACCCCACCAGCAAGGTGAATCAAGTGTACAACGGTAACAACATATAGAAATGTTGTCGTTATTGAACTTTCACTTCCGGTAAAATAATACCCGTTTTCCACTATTTGTCCGAAACCTACAAACTGTAAAATAACAAACAATATTCCCAATACTAAAGTAGACAAAAGAAACTTAGTAGTGGCACTTTGGTTGTCTTTTCGAATCGCTTTTTTTGCCAAATGAAAAGTAACACTGCAACCAATAATTACTAATGTGCTAAAATAAAACGCTGTCGGTAACTGAAAGTCCTTCAACCAATCGGTTCTTGATTTACTAACTACATAAGCACTTGTAAGCCCTGCAAACATCATTATCATGCTCACCATAGCAAAAAGCAACAGTAACTTGTACGATCTTGCCGTTCTAGATTTGTGGTCTTCTTCGGTTGTCATTGTGATTTCCATAACTATCTTAAAAATTTATCAAATATATAAACTAACTGTAACAACGTAATATACGAAACACTTACCAGCATCAAAGTTCTTGCCGCTTTAGCAGTTCGTTTTTTATACAACCGCACTCCATAATAAAGCATCCAAAGACCCAATAAAAATACCAAACCGGCAGCTACCGGCGTAATAAACAACTGACCAGTGTAACCCAACGCTGGTAAAAGCGAAGCTATTATAAGCCAAACCGTATATAAAATAATCTGCAAAGCCGTTGATTTATCCTTTTTCCCGGTTGGCAACATAAAGAAACCCGCTTTTTCATAATCCTCATACAAAAACCATCCGATGGCCCAAAAATGAGGGAATTGCCAGAAAAACTGAATCAAAAATAAAGTCCCTGCTTCTATACCAAATTCTCCTGTTGCCGCAACCCATCCCAACATAAAAGGAATTGCTCCGGGAAAAGCTCCTACGAAAACTGACAATGAAGTCATTGTCTTCAAAGGCGTATATACACTTGTGTATAGAAATATTGAAATCGCACCAAACATGGCAGTTTTAGAATTGATAGTATACAACAAAATAATCCCAATAATAGTGAGAAGAGTTGCAATAATCAATGCCGTGTTAGATGACATTCTGCCAGCTGGAACCGGCCGATTTTTTGTTCGATCCATCAAAGCATCTAAATCTTTTTCAATAACCTGATTAAAAGCATTAGAAGCCCCTACCATACAATATCCGCCTACGGCAAGTTTCAGCAACACCATCCAATTAAAAGAATGAATATCATTAATGCCAAGCATAAATCCTGCAATTGACGAAAACACTACGCTAACAGCGAGACGCGCCTTAGTTATCTCGCGGAAATCAATGTAAACAGACTTTAATGAAAGGGTATTTTGTGTTGCGTTCAATGCTAGTGGTTATTTTCTTTGTAAAAACTTTTGCAAAAGTAGTTCATCAAAAGGGATTTGACAAAAAACAATTCATAAAAAAGATTTTTTAGAAATATTATTATACCTAGTAATCAAAATACCAATTAAAAACATCCGAACGTATACCCAATGTAAACCAATTGGTACTTTGATTAAAAGTAGTTGCCGTATTCATTTCAGGATCAAAACTTCTGTAAATATAACTTCCGAAAAGTTTTAAATTAGTAGATGGATTTATTAAATATCCTCCTTGAAGATCTGCTATAAAAACGGCGGTTTTATTACCTTGACCGACTTTCACTCCAGAATCGAAAGGCCTGTTTTCATCATAATCTTTATAAATATTTCCTCCATAATTATAACTGTCATCAACCGTATCAAAATCCAATCCTCGAGTTCCTATTGTAAATTTAGCATCACCAAAATACCTTCCTTTATGATAACGTGCTATCGCCAAAAACTCTTTGAAATTTCCGCCCCATTGATGTCCAATACTTTGATTGTTGTGTCCGTAATTTGTAATAGGATTACTGTGAGAATACACATAAGGACGAACATGATTGTATTCCAACTGCAATACTAAATTATCAACCTGAAAAGCATTGTAATATTTAACACCTAACTGGTATCCAAATTTATTTTTCCAGCTATTATCCGCTTTTTTAATATCGCCAAGAGAAAATTCATCCAGAATGAATTGTCCGTAGGCGTTTATCTGATTATCCCATTTATACTTATAGGTCAATCCTAAAACTGCATTTCCACTTCTTGCCGAAGAAGCAAATTCAACCGAACGATAAAATATAATTGGATTTACAAAATTGACATCAAATCCTCTATCATTCGTATTGGTCCAAATTACCGATTCAAATAAACCAATATTTAATTTATTCGTTACATTCCAACTCAAATAATGATTTGCCATGAATTTTGTGGCGTATGTTCTTTCAAGAGTCACCGCCGGGCGAACATCTTTGAGCCACATATACGTATTTGTATATTTTATTTTCCAAAAATTTGTATTGATTTTGAAATACGGATACGGACTCGCTCCATCACTTTCTAATAATGAGCGGTATCCATCTCCAATAAAATTTCTCCCGTAACCCAATTGCAGATCAAAATGTTTACTGGGTGCAAAAGTTATATTGGCTTCCGCCAAAGGAAAATCATACGCATCCGTTTTGAAATTTTTAGAAATTCCCATACCCGGAATAATTGCAGGATTTCCTCCCGCTGGCTTTATAGATTCAGCATAGCGATTGTAATAATCAGCAAATCGACCCTGACTTTCAAAAACCGTAGTTGTAAAATTAATTTGCTTCCCAATACCACCGCGAAAATTTATCCCTCGTGTGTTTATATATGTATAATTTGCTTTGGTCTGCGATGCTTTACCAACTTGTAAATCCAATATCGGATTTAATGTAAACCAATAACCCTCCCCTTGAATTTCTACCGTACTTTCGTTCCATAATTTTCTAGACCACCAGCCAGAAGTATTTTTTTTTAGCTTTTCATTAACTGCCTTAAGATCATAATATTTTGAAACCTCCACATAAGTATACGGTTTAGATGCAGTATGATTATTGCTGCCCACTCGATTTAAAGAAGCATCAAACTGAGAATAATAACTATGGGAAAAAGGAACGTTCAGATGGCTTTCAAACTCAGGGCTTCTAAATTTTTTATAAACGATACTATCTAATTCAGTCAATTGTTTCGTATCGTACTTTATAACTTCTGCGCGAACAAGTGCTTCAGAAGCCAACTGTTCCGGACTTTTTAAGGGTATTGCAATTGTAATGGTATATTTAGAGTAAGTTGGCTTACCGTTATATGTTGACGGTTTAATTTTGGGAAACTTCGCAAAAACTCTTTTCGTTTCATTTATTAAACTTTCATCGACAGCATCCGTATAAATTACTTTAAAAGAGCCATTACTGTCTACTTCAAAAAGAACCTTGACATTGCCGTGATAATTGGTTTGTTTTAAATTTTCCGGGACTTCAAAATTTTGAAAAATAAAATCCAATACTTTATTGTAAAAACAGTTTTTTAATTCCGTGGATTGCAAATTTTCGCAATTTGAAAAAACAGGAAAACGCTCAGCAGAAGGATCTGATTGTAACGAACTATTATTTACTTCTTGTGAATAAATAAAAAACGAGTAAAATAATAAAAATACAGTTGACAAACCTTTTTTCATGTTGACTTTTTTTTGTGAATTCAGTATTCCGAGCTAGAATTTTGTCCATTAGCAATTGATTTTGCACCGGAGGTGCCTATTCTTTTTACACCCAGTCGAATCATTTCAACCGCCTCCTCATATGTCCTTACTCCACCTGCTGCTTTAACAGGTAGTGGTGAGGCATTTTCAAGCATCATAATAATAGACGGAATCGTAGCGCCATTAGGCAAATTGTTTTCTGTTTTATAAAAGCCAGTGGATGATTTTACAAAAACATTAGGAAATGATTCTTGTTTAAAATTTGAAACAACAATGTTTTTAATAAAAGCTGACAATTGAATGATTTGTTTGTCATCAAGTGCAGCTACTTCTATAATCCATTTTACTACTTTCCCATTATCTAAACCTAATAGTGTGCATTTTAAAATTTCATCCTTCACTAAATCTAATTCACCGCGTTTGAATGCTTCGTAATTGCAAACAAAATCTAAATCATCCGCTCCATCTTCAATAGCTTGAATCGCTTCTTCCAGCTTTTCTTCAGCACTTGACCTTCCTTCAGGGAAATCAATCACAGTTCCTATTTGCACGCTTGAATTAGCAGCTGTAATCATTTTATTGGCCAATAAAACCATATTCGGACGAATCATTATGAGTTTAAATTGTTCCTCAATAGCTTCCTGAATATTGTTTTTGACTACCATAGCATTCTCAACTTCACTAAGCCCAGCTTGAGTTGCCGTTTTTAAATAGGTTGCGTCCAGATATTGTTTAATATTCATTGTTCTTTTGGTTTTATAATGATATAAGGTCTAATGAGCAAAAATACATTTTAAATTCACATATTTTTAATATAAACATTTACTTTTTGAACTTACTAACCCTTTTAACACATCCATTATTAACAACGAAATGTTCAGGTATAAAAAATCCCACCTAAGTGGGATTATATTATCTGCTAAATTTTATCTAAACTACGATACTTATTAAATATTAAAACGATGCAAACTGCCAAAATTGCTCCTGCCATATTTGCCAGAACATCAATAAAATCTGCTCTTCTGGTTGTCGTACAGCACCCTTGCAATATTTCTATTCCTATTCCAAAAAAAACAGAAAAAACAAATGAAATACCTAAAGGCTTAAGAACGTTTGAACCTAACTGTTTTTTAAAAAACAAAAACCAAAATACCGTAAATACAAAATGAAAGCTTGCATGTACAAATTTATCTAAATAGAGTATACTTACACTTGGAAGATTACTTGAAGCCGTTAAGCAAAAATAGGCTATAACTCCTGTCCAAGATAAAGCTATCCAAAAGTACAGTAATTTAGGCACCAATAAGTTCTTTGTATGATTCACTTGAAAGCAATGAATCAACTTCATCCATTTTAGCAACTTTAATCTTTATCATCCACCCGGCACCATAAGGATCTGAATTAACAACTTCCGGCGTACTTTCTAATGAGTCATTAAAAGCAATAATTTCTCCTGATAAAGGAAGAAACAAATCAGAAACTGTCTTAACCGCTTCAACTGTACCAAAAACCTCATCTTTTTCTAAAGTTTGGTCTAAAGTTTCCACCTCAACATATACGATATCTCCTAATTCTTTTTGTGCAAAATGAGTAATTCCTACTGTTGCAATATCACCTTCTAAACTAACCCATTCGTGATCTTTTGTGTACTTTAAATTTGCTGGTATATTCATAAAAATATTTATTGATAATTACTATTTAATAATTGAAATTTTATGCCACAAATGTAACAATCTCAATTCAAATCACCTTTAGATTTTAAGAAAATTAATTGCCAAAATTATATCGCATTGTAAATCCAGATCGAATATTGGTTAATGGAAATGAAGTTGATATTACGGCTTTCGAAAAGGAATGATCATAGTAGAAAATTGCAGTCAAGTTTTTACTGAAAGCATAATCAGCAGTAAATTTTACTGACCAAATATTTTGCCCTCCGGCTAATTGATTATTATCATAATCCAAATAACGAACAATTGTTTGATTATTACGGTATGACAAATCCCCCTTTATGTTAATATCACTTTTTATTATCCCCGTAGGATTATCAGCCAACCTGGAAGAAAAAATTACATCCTTAAATCGATACCCTAGTCCAACAACGTATTCTATTCCTTTAACCTCGGTCAATAAATTATTATCAAAACTCATGGATAAAGCTCTGTCTTTCTTTATTTCAGTAAGTATTTTTAACGAATTTTTTAATTCAAAATCCATTCTAATAAGCGGACTGAATTGCTCCACTAAATTGATATTAGACATAATTGTCTTATTGAAAAAATTTCCGCTTGCATCCACTCCATCCGGGTTTTTATCATATTCAAAATTAGACCTAAATGCATTAATTGTATAAGAAGCTCGGTAACCATGCTGCATAGAAAAACGCTTGAAATTTTCTTTGAAAAAACTATAACGCATCAATCCATTATATTTCACAGCCCAGTTTGGTATCGGAAAACTTCTGAAAATCCCAAGAGAAACATCTGAAGCATTAGAACCAGAATAAGAGGCTAAAAAAGCAGGTAATAATACCGCTTGATTATTTTTACCATATCCTAATGGATAACCTTCAGCATCGAGATTAGCCGGGTTATTTACGTCTATCCCACGTTGTGAAGCTAATCGATTCGCAACAGTGAGTCTATTAATTCTAAAATCATCAAAAGCTGCAGATCCATTCTCATCACTCGTCGAAAATGCTGTTTTTATTAGAACAGTCGATATAGAAAAAAGACCGTAACTATAAGGCGATTGAGGTATGTAACCTTCTTGAATATCAACTCTATATTGTTCCGAGGAATTTCTAGAATAAGCTCTATCCAATGACAAATCAATTTTTAAGTCCGGAAATAAATCCACATTTGCTGTTGCCTTAAATATTCTATTTTTTACTTGGGTAAAATTCTGATTGAATTCTTGATAATTGGTCAGCCATCCATTTCTGGCCGCTTCATATCGCACGTCATCTTGGCTACCAAAAATAAAACCTAATGAAGGTCTTGATGACCCTAAAAACCCAATCCCTGGAGTATATCCCGGTAATACTGTACCGCTATTCTCCGTGTAATTCATTTGAATATTTTTGACACTGGTTAATACCCCAATCAAGCCGTCCACAAATTCATTATTTTTAGCAGGTTGTTGGGCGTTTGTATTCACCACTTTTTCACCAGGCTTCGGAATAGCGGCTTTAGGTTTAGCGACTGACTTATTTGTATTTTTTGACAATCCTAAATACTTATATAATAAATCCATGTTGAGCGCAGCATTCAAATTATTTGAACTAGCGTTTTGAATCGTATTACCCAAATTATAATTATTCCCATCAATTTCTATTTGCGACAATGCATTAGAAGCACGCTGCCAGCTATAGTCTCCGGTATAGGTATAATTAGCTTTTATAAAACTAAAAAGTGGAATTTTATTAATTGGTAGTTCATAATTTAGTACCAATTGTTGCATATGTTGGTTAGGATCTCCAATATCCCAGTAACTATCCCAAATTGTAAAAGAATCAATAGGTTCATTGTTCTCATTCAAATAATTTTTGACAATATTACTAGACGAAGCTGTATAATTTAATTTTAAAGATTTTGTCAAATTAAAATTAAACCCATATTGATAATTAAACGCAAAATTTCTTCGGTACAAAGGATCAAGTCCTATTCCCTCCACATCAACTTGTCTAAATTGCTGGCGGTTATATTGTCTGTTGATATTAGAGTTAAATGAAATATTAGATGGCAAATAATTAAAATTAAAATCACTTAACAATTTCCAATAACCACTCTTTTTCATGAAAGCGGTTTTCTTAAAAGGCTCAACTGGTTTAGGCTGAAAACTAAAGCCGTAATCAACTGATGAGCTTACATGTTGTTCGATATAATCTTCGATTTCAAAATCATGTCGCTCCACTTCATTAATAGATTGCGAAAAGGTGAAGTTTTCTGCATCATATACATGTTGTTTTTGCTCTGGCCTTCTTTCTTTTCGAACTCCTATAAAATTAATACTTGTTCGTTTTGTGTAATCCGTTGCTCTGCTTTTAATATTATCTCTTTCTGCTTGATTATCTGTATTATCTAACAACTGTTTTAGTTTAATATCTTGATTGAAGGGATCATATTCTGGGGTAATCATTTCTTCGCCAACAGCATAATTAAAAGGTAAATTCACGCCCCATTTTATTGGTAATAATTTTCCAAGATTTAAATTTGTAACGATGTTGTATTGCTTTGTATCTTCACGGCTTCTTTCATTTGGCCCTTGTTCTAACGCCCCAAAACCAATTGTACTCATTTTACCTGTGGCAGAAACTGTAGCAAAATCTGCAAGATTTGAATCTACATTCAGCACTGCAGCCATACCGCCTTGATTATCCATATCGGCTATACGCAATTCATTGAACCAAACCTCCCCTTTAATATCCTGATGCGTTTCATTACTCTTAACACCAACCATTAAAGTTCTAACTTGACCAAAATTAGGGTTCCCTTTTATCCCTAATCTCAATTTATTAGGTTTATTGGATAATGATGGATCCAGTTTATCATCATCTTCATATTTATAATAAATTCCGTCTAATGGCAAATCATTTGGATTTACACTCATCGCCAAAATCTTCAATTTGGTCAATAAAGCCAAAGACAAATCAATTTCATTATCCGCTGGCCAAACCGCATCGGCACTTAAAGCAGAGCAATCAGAAGTTGACGAAGAAGAAGGCTTCGTTATTTTTAAGGGAATTTCTATTTGGTAGAAATTTTGGGTAAAGTCATTTCCAAAACGTATAAAACCTACCATTTGATCATCCTGAAGTGCAATTTCATTTGGCAAAGATTCCGCATGCAAGAACATTTTCAGTTTTTTGAACTGACGCATGTCGATACTCACATTTTTAAAAACAGCTCTCGAATCGTTTGGTTCCAACCCATCTCCAGAAACTCTTAGCGATAATGATTGCTCGTTTTGATTAATAACCGTATTATTATTGTACAGTTGCTCTCTTACAACCCCCGGCGGAGTAATGTAATTTACTGGACATCTCTCATTGTTTTCTTGGACATTAACGGCTAATACATCTAAGTCAGTTTTGTCATCAAGTACATTGGTGTCATTAAAATCAAGTGTATTTGTATACCGTCTCCATTCGCCCCTTACTAAATCTAAGGCTCCAAAACGAACTGTCACCTTATCATTAAAACCAGTCATAAACATTCTCATGAAACGTATCGATCTAAAATCGGAAATATTTCCAATCGTATTTTCAGGTTGTGAAACTGGCACTTTAAACTGAATCCATCTTGCATCAGTTACGGAACCATTTGCCATAGTGACTTGGGTATTTCTAATATCAGTAATGTAATTTTGTCCTATACTCATATTTGGCTTGACATCAATACTATATTCATAATACGCATTGATAGTATTCATGGTATTGTCTCTGTTAATATCCTCCACATCTGGAACCGTGGAGGCACCTCTGTTAGGGTCATTAATATCAACGGCGGAGTTTCCATCTACTCCATTATAATTTTTATATCGGTCTGAAACATTTCCAGAGGCATTCAAGTAATACGTATAATCATCCGCTGCAGGATCCGGCTCTGATGCGAAATTATTGTAAACAGTAGCTTCCTTGACATTTGCCAAACCATCTAAACCGACATCCTGATTTTTTCTATTATCAGCATTGGTATCAAACGCATAAATTAAAGATTGCGAAGCAGGCACATCTCCCCATACAGATGGCGGATTTGATAAAATTTGATCTGGACCAAGACCATTTTCATATTGTTTTCTTCCGTCTTTAAGAACATCCTCAGAGACCTCTCCTAAATTGAAATAAATTTTACCTGTATTAGTTTGAGGAATTTGCCCACTTCCAACATACGGATCTAATACCCAAAATTGAATATATTCTACATTTCCTTGTTCGAAATTAGTTGAATTCAATGATCTCATTATCCCCCCATAATTTGACGTTGGGTTTGTATTATAATTCGAACTATTATTATAAGGCCCTCTTTCAGAAGGATAATAACTTAAATCCAATGTATTGACAACTTGAGATTGACCTTGTGCAATATCCGTCAAAGGATACAACTCCTCGCTATAAATTCTTCGGGTAGTATTGAAAGACAAATCTGCATTTGAGATTCCAGCTGGTTTTTGAGTGTAAAATACAGGGTCAATTGAATACCAAGCTAATTTTGCTCTTTTAAAACCATAACTCAAATCATTAGAATTGGCATTAAAATCATACGTACTTCTGGCATTTCTTTCCGGTGTAGACGATAAACTCCATGCATACGGGGATCGCATATCAATTGTTGACTGAGAACCTTCAAAATCATCAACATAAATAGTAGATTCTCCTTGAAAACGATCCGCTTTTGGTGAATCCGGTTTCAAAAATGCAATTTCGCCTCTTATGGAAAGATTCGAAGGAACATCCGTATCAATATTTGGTAACTTATTTACTAATCTGGTTAAAAAAGGAACCTCTGTGGAAAAATTAGAATTGAATCCGAAAATCGTGTTATTCACTGATTCTTGGCCGAAGCTTGATTTTTGTGTAAATGGTCTTTCGGACATTTTTAAAAATGTAGCACCCACTAAAAAATTATCCGAAATTTTATGTTCCACATTAACGCCCATAAACCTTCTGGTTTGTTGTCCAAAAATTGAATTATTCTCCAAAGAAACATTTATTGGCGTATTTGATGCTTGAAGAGATGGATCCAGAATTTGAACTCGTCCCAATTGATAATTGACACTATAATCTATCCCCTCAACTAAAATCCTTCCTCCTGCCGTCACAACAACTGATCCTCTTGGAACATTAAAAGCCCCAATGGGAATTCCGTCACCACCAGTAGATTTGTACTTACCTCTTAATAAAAATTTGTTTTTATCACTGTCTTGTAAGGCCCCCGATTGCGTGTTTCGATACATGCTTTTAAACACGTATTTCTTTTGATTCGCGTTATAACTACTTTCATTGTTATAATTTTCTGCTGAACCAGTGTTCGATAATTTAGAAAATAATAATTCTCCAAATGGCTCTTTAGTTGTAAAAATAATTCTCCCGTTTTGAGCATCGATAGTTAAGCCTTGCATGAAATCAAAAAAACCATCTCCTCCTGTTTGTGGATCATTATTGTAATTCAGTTTATCTAAATTGAACACTTTAAGTAAAGGGGTTTCAGCTACTTTATTTTCTGGCAACGGATTTGCAGGAAAAGGACTTCCAGACACCTCTGTAATATAATTTAAAGCCGAAGGATCAGTATAAAGAATATTAAATCTAAAATCTTCTTGTTTTACTTGATATGCACCCGGAATTTGATAGATATTTTTCATCATCAGGTTCCAAACCGGATTTTTGACATTGGTCAAATTACTTTTCAGCATTTTCAATATCAGACTCTGCGTAATAATTGCCTGATTTGATTGATTAGTACCTGTTACAACGGTCGCATCTACCCCGTCGCTTCCAAACTCCCCTACTTGGTAAACTTTGTCACCAATCGTATATTGATAAGCAACGGCTAAAACCTCATCATTGGCTAATCGTTGTTGTAACGAAATATATCCTAATTGAGCATTAAATGTATATTCATTAGGATTCAGCTTTCTGGCATTTTCGAGCTTAGAATAATCCTGTCCTTCACTTACAGTAGCATTAAAACCTGAACTTGAGGTTACTATTTCGCGAATGTTATTGTTTAACAAACCACTTCCGGCTGCTATTTGCGCAGGATCAAAATCATTATTTGAATTGTCTGAAGGAGAATCGATTGGATTATTAAAAATTCCGGCAGAAGGGTCTAACACAACCACCTCATTATCCACTAAACCAGATAATTGCCCTTCCCCTAAATCCTGAAGCGCAATAATATTTCGGAGATTGTTATTGGTTGTAGTTACTCTGTTTTGTTTATTGGTAACCCAGATTTCTAATCTTGAAATTTGAACTCTACTATCAATAAAAGGATAGTTTTTTAAGGAAGCATCGTACTTATTTCTGAAATATTGTGACAAGAAAAAATGCCTGTCATTATCATAATCTAATCCGTAAATATCAAAATCCTGAATTGTTCCACCTCCTTGAGCAACGATACTTTTGGTTTGCGATTTTTGTTCTGAAAACACACCTGTTACTGTAGTTTTACCAAATTGCAATTGTGTTTTCACACCAAATAAACTTTGAGCCCCTCTAATCAAGGAACTGTTTAATGGCATACTTACGTTTCCTACCTCAATTTTTTGAATAATATCATCTTCAGAAGGGGCGTATTCTAACTTTATTAAATTTTGAAAGGCAAAAGTAGACTGCGTGTCATAGTTAGCATTTACATTAAGTCGCGTCCCTACTTTTCCCATCAAGCTCATACTTATCCTTTGATTGAAATCAAAAGAAAGATTTGATCTGTTCCTCGGTGAAAAGGAAGGATTGTCTTGTTTTGTGTAACGCATCCCTAAATCCATTTCTACAGATCCGGTCGGTTTCACATCAATGGTATTGCTTCCAAAAATGGATTCAAAAAGACCAGATTTTACGTAATATCTTGGCAGTAAATCTTTTTTAGCGGCTTCACTCCCCTCTTTTTTTCCATCTATCGCATCAACTTTTTTCTGGAAATAATCCCGCATGGATTCTTTCAAAACCAAGTTTTCATATTCTTTTGGAGTTAAAATAATTGGATAGTCAATAGAAAAACCGTCGACAGAATTGGTATAAACATATCTATCTGTGACAGGATCGTAGGTATAAGCCGAAAGAATACTTTGAGGGTTTTTAAGTTGGACTTTCCCTGTAGAAAAACCAGTTTTAACTGTATCCTGAGCAGCTGGTGTTATCTGGGCTTGCGATACAAAACCACAAAATATGACTAGCAAAAAAATAGAAATTTTATGCATATAATCCGTTTTTTGAGTCTCTTTTATAAGTTTTTTAAAGCTTTTTTAATAATCGATTCAACAGACGCCTCTGGATCCTCTTTTACAATTTTTTCTACGATTCGTTCTGAAGTTTTTCGAACAAAACCTAATACCTCCAAAGCAGATAACGCTTCATCTCGATTTGTATTGTTATGTGATAAAGAAACTTCGTCTAAATCATACAATTTCAGTACTTTTTCTTTCAAATCAAGTATCACTCTTTGGGCCGTTTTACTACCAATTCCTTTTATCGATTGAATAGCAACTACATCACCTGATGCAATTGCATTCGTAATTTGTTTGGGATCTAAGGAAGACAACATCGTTCTGGCAATGCTAGCCCCAATACCAGAAACTGACAATAATAATTTAAAAATCTCCCTTTCCGATTTTTCTACAAAACCAAATAAAGTATGCGCATCTTCTTTTATTTGAAGATGCGTATACAATTTTATAAAGTCAGTATTAGGAAGCAACGAGTAGGTATGCAAAGAAATATTTACATGGTACCCAACACCTCCGCAATCAATAACTACCTGTGTTGGTGACTTTTCTACTAATTTTCCTTGTAAATGTGCTATCATAGTTATTATTATATGTCGCCAAATATAACAAAATTAGCAAATTATCTTACTAAATTTATCTTTATAACTATTTTTATTGCCAAAAAACAACTTATTATAGTTGTTTTTTCTTTTGCTTTTCTTGTGCGTCAATCACAGCAATAGCTGCCATATTTACCATTTCTTCTACGCTTGCACCTAATTGAAATATATGAACAGGTTTACCCATTCCTAACATAATAGGTCCTATTGAGTCCACTTTATTTAATTCTTTCAATAGTTTATAAGTAATATTAGCCGATTCAAGATTTGGAAAAATTAAAGTATTTACTTTTTTACCTGCTAGTTTAGAAAACGGAAACTTTGCTTTTAACATTTCTGGATTTAAAGCAAAATCAGCTTGAAGTTCGCCATCAATAACCATCTCTGGATGATTTTTATGCAGATAAGCCACTGCCTCTCTCACTTTTGAAGCACTTTCATTCGTTGAAGATCCAAAATTAGAATAAGAAATCATCGCAATAACCGGTTCTACACCAAACATTCTGGCCGTTTTAGCAGTCATTATGGCAATTTTCGCTAAATCGTCTGCTGAAGGATTAATGTTTATTGCAGTATCAGATAAGAACATTGGCCCACGAGCTGTCATCATCATATTTGTAGTAGCAACTAGTGACGCTCCATGCGCTTTATCGATAAGTTGTAACATTGGTTTTACCACAGAAGGATAACTTCTGGAATGTCCTGTAACTAATGCGTCGGCTTCTCCCTCATTGACCATCATAGCAGCAAAATAGTTTCTTTCTCGCATTAATTTTTGAGCATCCAATAATGATATACCGCGCCTTTGTCTGGAAGACCAATAGGTGGTCGCAAACTTATTTCTTCTAAATTCCTCCACTTTTTCTTTTGGATCAATAATCTGAACATCAGCATCAAAACCTAGCTCTTCTTTTAATTCCAAAATAATTTCTTTATTTCCAAGCAAAATTGGGAAACCGATTCCTTCTTCTAATACAATTTGAGCCGCTTTAAGAACATCTAAATGGTCTGCTTCTGCAAAAACGATTTTTTTAGGATCCGTTTTGGCTCTATTGGTAATCAATCGAACCATTTTGTTGTCATTCCCCAATCGATCTAAAAGCTCTTCTTCATACTTTTTCCAGTCTAATATTGGATTCAACGCTACTCCTGAGTCCATAGCTGCTTTAGCAACAGCTGGGGCAACAATTGTAATCAATCTCGGATCAAATGGTTTTGGAATAATATAATCTCTTCCAAAAATTAACTTAGTTGCTCCATAAGCAACATTTACTTGCTCCGGAACGGATTCTTTAGCCAATAATGCAAGTGCTCTTACCGCTGCCATTTTCATAGCCTCATTTATTTTGGTAGCTCTAACATCTAGTGCACCTCTAAAAATATATGGAAATCCAAGAACATTATTTACCTGATTAGGATGGTCAGAACGACCAGTTGCCATAATAACATCTTTACGAGTTGCAATTGCGAGGTTATAATCTATTTCAGGATCTGGATTTGCCATCGCAAAAACGATCGGATTTTCTGCCATCCCCAATAACATTTGAGCCGTCATAATATCTCCTGTTGATAATCCTAAGAAAACATCAGCTCCAACTAATGCTTCTTCCAGACTCATTGGCTCAACATCCTTTGCATATTTTTGCTGTAAATCAGAAAGAGATTTATTGTCTTTTGTCAAGACTCCTTTACTGTTAAACATCAATATGTTTTCTATTTTCACTCCAAGTAAAACATATAAATCAGCACAAGCAAGAGCTGCAGAGCCTGCTCCAGAAACTACTAATTTTACGTCTTCTGATTTTTTATTTGCTAACTCCAATGCATTCAACAAAGCCGCAGATGATATAATTGCAGTACCATGTTGATCATCGTGCATCACAGGAATATTTAATTCTTCAACTAATCGTCTTTCTATTTCAAAAGATTCAGGAGCTTTGATATCTTCCAGATTTATCCCACCAAAAGTTGGTGCAATATTTTTGACAGTTTGAATAAATTCTTCAATGTCCTTAGTCCCTATTTCAATATCAAATACATCTATATCTGCAAAAATTTTAAACAATAAACCTTTACCTTCCATTACCGGTTTTGATGCTTCCGGACCAATATCACCAAGTCCTAAAACTGCAGTTCCGTTTGTAATTACAGCAACAAGATTTCCTTTTGCTGTATATTTATATACATTATTTATATCTTTTGCAATTTCCAAACAAGGTTCTGCTACACCTGGCGAATAGGCCAAAGACAAATCTCTTTGCGTTGCATATTTCTTAGTTGGAACTACTTGAATTTTACCTGGAGTAGGCTTTGCGTGGTATAATAATGCCTCTCTTCTTTTGCTGTTTTTGTCCATTTTTTAGATTTTATCCTAGTTTACAAAGATATACCACTTGGCCCAAAAAGTAAGCTATTATCTTATTCTTTTACAAAAAAGAGCCTAAGTCATTATGTATAAATTAAAATAGCTGCAAAAATTTGCAGCTATTTTAATTTATAATTTATTCTTTTTACATCTTGCTTCCGCTGATATAAGAATCTAAATGTTCGATTGTATTTTTTTGAACTTCAATAATCGCTTTTACAACGTCTCCCATCGAAATAATCCCTATAGTTTGATCATTTTCAATAACCGGTAAATGCCGGATTCTTTTTGTACTCATCAATTCCATACAGTAGTCTAGATTGTCAGATGGTTTTACAGTAAAAACTTCCTTTTCCATTATTTCATTCACATGAGTTTTCTTTGAAGATTTGTCTTTAAGAACAATTTTTCTAGCATAATCTCTTTCAGATAAAACGCCTTTTAATACATTATCTTCAATTATCAATACTGCTCCAATATTCTTTTCTCCCATCACTTTTAAAGCCTCATATACAGTAATAGTAGAGACTATTGAATATACTTCTTTTCCTTTTGTGCTTAATATTTGATTTACAGTCATCTTGAATAAATTTATTGAATTATAAAGTTAGAAAAAATAACATACAAATGACAAAAAAAATTATTTTTATTTTTAAAACAGTTCGTCCGGAGCAGTCAATTTGTTTAGTTCCTGTTTCAAATTATCATTCAATATTCGTAAACCATATTGATAGGAAGCATTTACCCACCCAAATCCTTCTTTTGCGATATAATCAAATTCAGTTCCTACATTGCCATACTCCGCAAAAACTTTATGAGAACTAATTTCTAAATCAAACTTCTCAGGAATAGTTCCGTTATACTCGACCGCATTTTTTGTGATTAGCCACAGCCAGCGATAAACCATCTCTTGCGCTTTATCCAGATAGTTATAATTAATTAATCCTTCCCATAATAACATTTGATGTGGTGCCCAACCAAATGGATAATCCCATTGTCGCTGTGGCCCATCTTTTGGAAAATTAGCGATACTTGCCCCGGTACTTCCTGTAATTCCGCCCGACTTTATAAATTGAGGCAAAGCTATTTCTACTAATTTTTTAGCCTGATGTTCACTGCATAATTTAGCCCACAAAGGGAAAAAAGTTGTGGCTGCTTCAAATGGAAATTGTTTATTATTCACAAAATCATAATCAAAATACATACTTAATTCTTCATTCCAGCATAATTCATTGATTTTATCTTTTCTTGAAAGAGCCTTTTGTTCCCATTCTTCTGAAGTATAGATCACCTCTTCAATTTGAAAAGAATCATGAAAATACTCTTTTATCAGATAAGCAATATCTTTTTCATATTTATAAAGGAAGCTATTTACATCAACTGAGTTCAAATTGGCACAAGTATTTATCAACCTGTTCGTTGTATCATGACCACTTTCTCTCATACTTCGATCATGTACAAAATATAGATCGAGCTCCGCATCAACCAATGTTCTTTCCAGATATTTTTTCTCGAATTCTCGAATTGGTAATTTATATTTTTTTGCGTAAGGTTCTAAAACATCGTCAAAATGTCCTGGTTCAACCTCAAAAGGCATGCCCACACCTTCAGCTTTATATCTATTTAACCCCGTTTCAGTCAATCGATTTCCTTGTACCATCCAAACCGTGCTATATTCCAGAATTACGGTCTCAAGATGACTTCGCAACCACTCTAAACTTGGCAATTTATATTTAATAATATCAATTATTAGCGATGAATACAACGGAGGTTGTGTTCTTGTTAGGTAATAACTTCTATTCGCATTTAGGATTTTTCCATAATGTACAATCTGATACTTGAAGTTTTCGGCTATAGCCATTGCTTTTTCCAGTTGGTTGTCAACTAACAACCCAACTCCAATGAAATAACTGTCCCAACCATACATTTCATTAAACCTTCCTCCAGGCACTACAAAAGGAACACCTTGTAAACTATATAACTTTTGTTCTAGCGCCAAGGCAAGAATTCCTGGTTTTGTATTTAAAGTATCAACATATTCAACCGAATAATTTTCAGGTAAGATTTCGAGTTTAAAATTTCTAAGCTCCTTTTCTAATTCTTTAAAATAAACTACCCCTTGTTTATCTTTCGCAGAAACATAGAGCGTAGGCACTTTATTGGACGTCTTTTCGTCTTCCATGATTTGGGTTAGCCCCTTTTTATCAATTGTACGCGTAAGTTCGTCCCAATAATCTTCTTTGATTTTTCTCGAAATACGTTCTACAGGATTTTCTTGAATTCGATTTAAATCTACCTCTCCAACTTGAATATTACTTTCTTTCAGCTTCGCCAATTCCTGAAGTAAGTTAGATAAATGATACGTTCCCTCAATTACTTGTTGCTGCTTTGTTTTTTCATCACTTAAAACAAATTTCTTAGGACCCTCATCGTCTTTGGTGATTTTTTTGTCATTATCTGTATCTTCCTGAAGCAGCAGTTCTTGGAATACCTTGTCTATGTTAAGTAAGAATTTCATTTTTTTTTGAAGTAAGTTTTTTTAATATAAAGAAAGAAGCTAGCAATAAAGACATTGGAATTAAAGTATAATAGAATGCATTTTCAGGACCTTCATTTTTGAATAAATACCCAATAATTCTAGAGCCGAGAGTGCCACCAAGTGCCGAGAAAACCACAATTAATCCCGTCATGGAGCTGTGCATTTTTTTAGGCAGCGCACTTAAAACTACCGAATTCAAAAGTGGATAAATTGGAGCAATAAAAAGTCCTACCAATGGGAATGCGAAACCGATTAATGGAATATCGCTTAGCGAATTAATCTGTTTTACATCTAAACCAACTGTTTTTGGAAGTACAAAAACGACAATTAACATCGCTATTACAATACAGGAACTGAGTACCCAAATCCAATTTACTTTTTTAGTTATCACACCGGCCAACAGTCTACCAACTGCTAATGAAATTGCCAAAATACTCGCCATCATAATGCTGATATTCTCTGGTAGATGTAATACTTTACTATTAAAAGTAGGCAACCAGGACATTATTCCTTGTTCAATCATCACAAACAAGAAAGCACTTATTACAAAAACAATTGTTAATAGCTTTGCAAATAATTTAAACATTTGTTTAAAATCATCCGCTAAGTCAACTCCAGGTATTTCAGTTTTATTTTCAAATTTGGCAAAAAATAAAAATCCAAAAGACACTAATGAAATTGCTGCTAACAACCAATATACATTTAACCAGGCGTCGGGATCCACTTCAGAATTGAAAGCGGGAAATAAAAAGTAAGCTACTGCAATCCCTATCATAAAAACGCCTTCAATACTACTCATCAAGCTATTATGTTCCTGTTGATTATCCGTAACGGTTCCAATAAGAGAATAAACTGACACTTTTATTAATGCAAAAGAAACACCCACGGTAGCAAAAAGCAATTTTGCGGTGCCAAACGAATTTCCAAAATACATACTCACACAGGCTACAGAAACTAATGCCAATCCAATAAGCATAGCTCTTTTATATCCGATTCTTGGCAAAAAAGAAGCAATTAAAAAAGAAACTATTGCTATAGGCAAATCCTTAAAAGCCTCTAGAATACTCGCCTGTAATTCATCTACGCCATAATTTTTTTGTGCTTTTAATATTACTATCCCAACACTATTTAGCAGTATAGCAAACACAAAATAATTCAAATACATTGCAATTTTTATAGTACTTTTTCTCATTTAATATATATTTGGTTTTGGTTTAACAAAAATTACGATTCGATATTCAAATAGTCTTTAAAATTTATTCCCTCCGGTAACCTTCCCACGTTTTGAAGTTTTAGCACCGCTAATTTTTGGGCTATTGTAATAGATTCTTCCAGATTTTTATTTTCTAATTGTGCATATAAAAAACCAGTCCAAAAAGCATCCCCTGCACCGGTAGTGTCTTTTATGTCTTCTATTGGCAAAGCTTTTTGATGAAACATACCAAAATCACTATTTGACAATACAACTCCATCTTTTCCTTTTGTCAAACAAATAGTTGAAGCACCTAATCCATGAAAATATTCAAAAATAAAGTCTTCCGTTTTAGATTCGGCGAAGAGTCTATAACAGTCGTCCTCACTAAGTTTTACTAGAGGATTAGTAGATAAATATTCTTTTAAGACAACTTTTGCTTCTTCTCGATCAGGCCAGATTCTTTCCGAAAAATTAATGTCGATGCTCGTTAATAATCCTAATTTCTTTGCTCTTTTAGCACCCTCTAAAATAGTAGTTCGCGCCGGATCTTTGCTCAATGCAAAGCAAGTGGTATGAAATATTTTTGCACTTTCTAGCAGTTCATCTGTAATCTGATTTTGTTCAATCTGATAATCCGCCTCACGGTATGGAATAAAATCTGGTGTTCCCGAGGATTTTGAAACAAGAATGATTGAGGTAGGAACCCCTTCCAATTTCTTTACCTGAGTGGTACTCACATTATTCTCCTTTAATTTACGAACGATATATTCTCCCAAACCATCCTGACCACAAGTGGCAATTAATGCCGATTTCAAACCTAATCGTGAAGCATTCACAGCTACATTAGTTGGCGATCCACCAAGAAAACGATGGTAATCTTTTGTTCTATTGATGGACGTATTTACTTCATGTCCTATAAAATCAATCAGTACTTCGCCAGCACATATTATATCTATTATTTTTTCCACTTTACACTAAAAATTTAAAGTTAGTATTTATACTTTGATGCAACATAACCGATGCTGCTGCACTCCACGCACAAAAAGGAACACCATTTGGTACTTTAGTCTTGCTGTTAAAATTCTCATAAAAACTAAAATCCTCCACGGCATTCATTTCATTTATCGAATCTAAAAGAAGGTTTGCCTCCAATCGTTTTTCTTTGGCTAATAAAGCCAAACCATAAAATCCGTTCACCATCGACCAAGTCCCCCCGTTGTGAAACTCATTAGGGTGATTCCTAAATTCGTATTTACAATTACTTTTAAGCAAGTTCCAGTCCAAATCACTGTCTTTTATAGCAGGCCAAAAAGCGGGCAATAATTGTAAAGACATTTCATTTTTAAGTTCTAATGAGTACTCTAAAATACTATTTTGAAAATCTGTGGAACCAATATTTAAGAACAGCGCCAACGAATTTCCGAAGGCATCAAATTGCATTTTGTATCCTGCTGGAGAAAAAGAACAAGGCATATATCTTTGAAAATTCACTTCATTGTATGCTCGCTCATGGTATTTCTCACCAACCGAATTTGGGGTAAAATTAATTTCGATTTGCTCCGTAATTTTTTCAATTTTATTGGTAATCGAGTTGTCTTTTGTAAAATGATTGTAACTCTTTAATGCCCATATTCGAAGCAATTGATCGGATAAAACATAACCATCTGTAATGTATTCATCAGCCCAGTTTCCTGAAAGCGGCACATACAATAAATGCTTATTATTAAACTCCCAAGCTTCCAAAAGCTGCAAACACTTTTGAATATTACCTTCGTATTTTTTCACGAAAGTGGAATCATTTGTATAAAATGAATATTGACAGATACCTATAATAAACCAAGTCACTGCATCAACTCTTCCCGCCAAACCTCCGTAACTCACTTCAATGACATCCTCATTGGTCCTTACATTTGAAGGAATCGTCCCATTATGGTGTTGATTATTGGCTAAAGTTTCTAATGTTCTTCGAAAAATTTCAATCAATTCCTCATTTCCTGAAGCCAATGCAGCCAATCCACAGATTACACCATCCCTGGCCCATACTCTTTTATAATTAGAAACATCTTGAGCACTTGCTAAAAAACCTTCGGTTGAGGAAGCACTCTGTAGCAATTCAATTGCTTTACTGTAATTTAAATCATTCACTTAATTCTACTTTCTTAGTTTTAATAAATAAGGTGCACACTGCGCCAATTATCAACAATACTCCTGCAAAAGTTATTGCTAATCTAGGGTCATTATTCAAAAAATGTTTTAAAATATAACCAAAAGTTATCGTTTGAATAAACATCGGAATTACAATCATCATATTTATAATTCCCATATAAACTCCATAACGTTCCTTTGGAATGTCGTTTACGACCATTAAATAAGGAATTCCCATCATACTAGCCCATCCAATTCCAAAACCAGTTATGGCTGGAAATAATAAATATTTGTTTTCTATATGAGGAAAAATTAAAAAGCCAATTGCTGCCAACATCAAACAAGTAAAATGAACAAATTTTGCCGAATACTTTTTAGCAAAATACACTAATGAAAAGGCACATAAAAAGGTAACAATATTATACCATCCATTTACTAATCCAGTCCATCCTACCGCTTCGGAATATAATTTCATGTCTTTTTGAGGTGTGGTATGCCAAACTGAGAGAGCAATACTTTTCGATGAATTTTGCCAATAACAAAACAAAGCGTACCATTGAAATAGATACACCAAAGCCAGTTGCCACATTACCTTAGGCATGTGTTTTACGGCACTAAAAATATCTATGAATGGAGTATAAACATTTAAAGGCTCCTCTTGTATCTTTTGCAACTCTTCCTCTGTAGGCGGAATTTCCTTTGTAGTGTGTGAACTCCACAAAACGGACGCTATTGAACACACTGCACCTAGAAAAAAAGAGGCATATACCCAAGTGGGTAATTTTCCAGTTGTACCGATAAAGATCATGGGAAATATAAACAACGATATGTTTGCCAATGTTTGTCCAAAACCGGTGAAGAAGCTCTGAGCCTGAAAACCGACAGGCTGTTGAGACACATCTAATTTGTCTGCGATAAAGGCACGATACGGTTCCATTGCGGTATTATTCCCAGCATCTAAAATCCATAATAATCCCGCTGCCATCCAAAGCGAACTACTAAACGGGAATAGGAATAATGCAATACTGCAGACTAACGCCCCTATTAGAAAAAAAGGTTTTCTTCTTCCTCCAAATTTTGGAGACCAAGTTTTATCACTTAATGCTCCAATTATTGGTTGGATCAATAATCCCGTCAATGGTCCTGCAAGATTAAGTAATGGCAACTGGTCTGGACTGGCACCAAGAAAATCATAAATGGGATTTACTGCACTTTGCTGTAAACCAAAACTATATTGAATACCCAGAAAACCAACATTCATATTGATAATCTGCCAAAAACTTAATTTTATTTTAATTCCCATTCCCTGATATGTTAATTTTTTCTAAATTTAATTTTAAAATTCCCAAATGAATAAAGAAATAAAACAAAAACGTTTTCGGAATAACCGAAAACGTTTTCGAAGTGTTAAAATTACAATAGAAAAAACTACTTATTTACTGGCATATGGAATAATAATTTTAGTTTCCCATTCTAACTCATTTCCTCCATTAAAAGGATTTGCGAGAAAGTGCTCCAGGGGTTTATTATCTAATTTAATGTCATTTTTCTTTGCATAATCAAGCAATGTAAACCAAGCTCTGTCTGATGTTCTGAAATTTCCGTAATAAGTAGCTTTTAAGCCTTTAAGAGCTGGTATCGTTTTGAAATGCACCACCTCACTTTTTACAATTGCAGCGTCCTTTTCAATTGGAAAACAATAGTTAAAATTTAGCGTTTCCGTATCTTGATTCCAATTTACAATTTCTACGTAAGGACTGCCAATAATTTTAATCTTGTTTTGTTGCAAATACCCTGTAATAATTTCATCATTACGAATCATTGTCTGTGCCTTTTCTTGCATCACACTTTTTAACTTAATGTAAGCTACATAGGTATCTTCAGACGAACCCTCTCCTTCAATTTTAACTTTAAAATTTTTGATATGATTCTCCAAAGCATCTTTGAAACTCGTAATTTTCTTTATTTGCTCCACTTTAAAACTAGTGCTAAAAAAAGGAGCAGTAAGTCTGTTGTAAATACTGTTGTTAAAATCCTTTATTGAAACGTTGATTGATGTGACTGAATCATTTATAGATTTCATTTCCCAAGTATATTCCATACGAGTATTACCTTTATTCATTTCTTGCTTAATAAAATCGAAATTTTTCTTTTCAAGAGTGACGTAGGTTTCTTTTTGGCTTACAGATTGAGCGAAAGACCATTCTTGAACGCCTTGAAAAATTGTACCAGTAGCAGCTTTAACTTTAAATGAAATACAGTAATCACTCTTTTTAAGAAATAAATACCAAACTAAAAACAATGAAATTAGAAGAGTCAGTAGTAATGCGATTTTTTTTCTGCTTAACATTTATTTTGTCATTTTTAATTTTCCAACAATAAAACTACCTAAATTTTCTCCTTGCGTTATGCCGTTTACAATCGCTGCTTTATAATGTATTCCGCCATAAAATCGACTCATTGCAGCTTCTTTAGCTGCATCGTTAAACGATTTAAAACTCCTATTTGGCAAACCATATGGCAACTCTGTATTATCAAGATAGGCAAAATTATCCCCAAAAACTGATGTCAATATAGCGGCTGAACAGGCAGAAGCTACTGAATGTCCACTGCAATATTCAGGAAATGGCGGTGTTTGTAATAATGGTCTCCAATTTTCATCTATATTTTGATTGATCACAGTTTCTGGTCTTACAACATTACTTCTGAATTTTTCATCCCAACAACTGATAAAGGCATCAAAAAGCCCAATTGAAGTTTGGGTGTATGCATATACCGTTTTCTCGAAATCAGCATTTGACTTTTTGCAGGCAATTTTAACAATTCCCATCCAATGACCTCCAGGAGTTATTTTCTTTTTAGCAAACATCATGTGGCCTTGATTAACCGTGACATAAGGATTACAGTCCCAAAATTGAGCCATTTTTATTTCTTCAGATGAATCCCCTTTTTTTATCATTTGCTGACTAATATCATACACTTCTTGAACTTGCTTAAAAAAAGGAGATTTTTTGTCTAACGAAAATGGTAAAGCGGGAACTGGTTTGAATTGGGAAGCCGAGTCTAAAACCAATGTTCTAATCTCACCCCAATGTGGTTCTACAGCATCCATATACGCTGGTGGAGTAGGCTGCCATCTTCCGGGTTGATTAGCATAAACAGAAAATTTAGACATTGTTCTTGTTTGTTTGTAATTATCTTTTCCCATCCATTTTTTAATCCTCTCCGCCACTTTAAGCCCGTATTCTTTTGAAACTTCAAATTCATTTTCGTTTTCATTTCCCCATTTCTGGTACAAACTATCTCTAAATTTTTCAACCAATTCTTCAGAAAACACTAATGCTTTGCTCACTTCCATGTGCGCGATAAGAGCAGCTATATTTTTATTTACACCACTTTTTGGATCTAAAGCTGGGATAGAATCTAATCCGTTTAATTGACCTTGCAAACTGGAATACCTTTTACTGTTTTGCGCAATTATTTCAAAGGCAGCAATATTAGGATACGTGTAAATCCTGCTCGCTACTGGTGGTGAAAAAATATCGTGAATCAAAATTTGAGTTACATTGTCAATTGAAGCGGAGTAGTCACTCGGTGTTACAACAATAGATTTTTCTTTTTTGCACGAAACAAAAAGAAAGATCATTACAGCCAGTGTTAAAAAATGTGTTTTCATTGTTTTGTATTTATTATCTGTTAAAAGCAAGGAACGGTATAGAATTCTCGTAACAGCTCATTATTATAAATTAATTTTTTGTCATTGCCAGTTCGTAAACTTCAGCTGGCTTATTATTTATTGTTACTAATAAATATTTCTTCCCATTTAAATTGATAAGGTCCAAATGTCTTATGGCCTTCTGAGTTAAATCTATTCCAATTTGATTTCCTAAATAGATTGTTTTTTCACTCTTTATTAATGCTCCTGAAAACCCATCAAATCTGCTGTGATACGGTGACACCCCAAAATAATTTCCTGCTGCAAAAACTTCTACCTTTTTATCCGCATCAAAATTTCCTTTGACGAAACACGTAATAGGGGAGACTTGCAGTTTATTCGAAAAAGATACAAAGGTAAATTTCCCATTGTCATTTCTTAAATAACCCGATTTCAAATTATGAACTTCAAATAATTTCGCTTTTTCTAGCATTTTTGGATCAAAAACCTCGTCAAGTGTTTTTCCGGCAAATGATTTATAACTGTTAAATTTCTTTTTTAATAAACCACTAAACTGTTCTGCTAATTCGTCTAGTCCTGCCGTCGTATAATACTGACCGTTTTTTTCTATTGCAACTATAGTTTCAAAACTACCATTGGCGTCAAAATCATCATAATACATTTTCATAGGAAAATCTATACTGGCTTTAAATTTAGAATTCATTCCCCAGTTTCCAACCAAATAATCTTCATCTCCATCATTATCAATATCGAAAGGAATTATAGATTGCCATAATCCATTGCTTTTTTCAGGAAAAATAGTTTCGGTGACATTCTTGAATTTACCATTCATATTTGCGAAAAAAGTTGGCTTCATCCACTCGCCTATTACTATAATATCGATTTTACCATCTTTGTTAAAATCAGTAAAAACAGCATCTGTAGCCATCCCAATTCCTTCAAATGTTTTATTCTGAACAATTGTAAATACCCCTTTATTATTGTTCAATAAATAGCAATCCGGCATACTGCCGAATCTATTACTCACAGAGTTATTACCAACAAAAATATCTAAATCCCCATCTTTATCGTAATCGAATGTTTTGACAACTGATGCGTTTTGGGCAAGTTTTGGCAAAATAGTTTTAATTAATTCTCCATTTTTAGCAAGGTATAATCTATCTTGTAGATTAGATGCATTTTCTCCTCCGCCAGAGGCTACATACAAATCATTTATTTTATCATTATCAAAATCTCCAATTACAGCCGAAGCATCTTCAAAAACAGAATCACTTTCAATTGCTCTATATATTTTCTTAGAAAAACCTTGAGGATTTTGAAGAAAAACAGCTGCTTTTTTTCCTTTTGATCCTCCAAAGAAAATATCCTCCTTTCCATCTCCATTCAAATCCCCAACGGCTGTGGCAGGTCCTCGATCAGAACGTTGATAAGGAATTAATTTTTGTGTTAAAATATCAATAAAGTCATTTTCCTGATGTGTGAAGTCAATACCTAAATTAGTTTCTACTTTTTTGAAAATAGGCAAAACACTAGGATGTAATTTTCTGTAATCAAAGAGTTTCCTGTTTTTATTGGGTTTAACAGTTAGTGTTTGACAAGTTTTAATATTCTTAAAGGTTTGATATGTTCTGTCCGGCCAAATAACTACTAATGAATCGACCGTTTTTATTTTGCCGTATCCAAAGTGAATCATTGGCTCAGATGAAGACTGGAATCCTCTTGTTGTTTGCAGTTCCATGAATTGTTTTTGCCCTTTCACATAAGAAATAACTTTTGCCCCAATTCCGAAAGTATTTTTACCTAAAAACCGTAATTTCAACTTTAAATAGTTAGAATTCTTGTTGGTTTGGTTTATGTAAATTGACGCCACACTGTTTAAATTATTTGTGATTACATCTAAATCTCCATCATTATCAATATCAGCATAACCGCTTCCATTTGAAATTATTGAATCATTTTCAATCCACTCATTCGATCTATTTTTAAACATTAAATCCTTTGACCCTTGAAAAACATAATTTGTTACATTGCCTTTTGGCATTTTTTTCAACGCCTCTTTATCTAATAATTTAGTGGTGCTAATTTTACTTTTTATCTGATCATTAGAATAATATTTCACATAATCTAAATCATTAGGGCGCTTTGGAATTCCATTACATACAAATATATCTTGCTCACCGTCCTGATCATAATCTGCAAATAAAGAGCTCCAACTCCAGTCTGTAGCCGCTACACCACTTAGTAATGCCGTTTCTGTGAAATTATTCCCTGCTTGATTCAGTTGCAACATATTTCTGGTATACTGATAATGGTAGCCTAATTTTTCGGTCCTCATTTTCAGCATTTGTACATTGTCGTCTCCTAAAGAGGATTTCAAAACTTTTTCATCCTCAGGAAGCATGTCTAAAGTCATAATATCCGGGAAACCATCATGGTTAATATCCGCGACATCAACACCCATTGAAAATCTGCTGGTATGTCCAAAATGTTTTTTCAAACTTTCCGTAAAAGTTCCGTCACCATTATTCAAATAGTAATAATCATCTTCATGAAAATCATTACATACATAAATATCAGGATAACCGTCTAAATTAAAATCAGAAACTGCCAATCCTAAACCATATCCATTGGCCCCACCAAAAATCCCTGCTTTATCACTTACATCAACAAATTTACCATTGTCGTTTCTAAATAATTTATCTCCACATTCATAACTTCTGTTATTTCTAATTTGAGCATTTCCATAGGACGCTTCAGAATGTACGGCATGATTTAGCAAATACATATCTAAATCACCATCCAAATCATAATCAAAGAAAGAGGCCGAAGAACTATAATTATCAAGATCCAATCCATATTCAGCGCCACTCTCTGTAAAAGTGTTGTCCTTGTTATTAATAAACAATTCATTATGGCCTTCAAAACCATTAATTCCTACGACAGCACAAACATAAATGTCTAAGAATCCATCCCCATTTACATCAGCCATGACTGTTCCTGCTTTCCAATCGTTTTGTCCTTCAACACCGGCTTTTGCAGTAATATCTTGAAACTTATTTTCTCCTTTATTCAGATACAATTTATTTTTACCTTGATTTGAAGTAAAATACACATCAACTAATCCATCATTATTTATATCTCCTAAAGCAACTCCTCCTCCATTGTAATAGTAGAGATAATCTAAAATAGATATGTTTTTTGACGGATCTAACTGATTATTGAATGTAATATTGCTCTTTTCAGGCGATAGTTTTTCAAATAATTGATCTTGTTTTTTTGAACAACCAGCAATCAGCAATGAAGCTAGTCCTATTCTAAAAAAATTATTCATTGCTTTTAAATATTTTAGGTGTGCTATTATTAACAACAGCAATAATCAAATTAGTATTATTCTTGTTCTTGATTGATTTAATATGCTTTACTTCTCCTTTTACAAAAAACCCGGAGCTACTGTAGGGTAGCCATGTGAAATTTCCATTTTTACTTCCTAGAAGTACGCTTCCATAATTAACATCTAATCTTGAAAATTGTGGTTTGAATTCGTATTGATTACCTCCTAAAATCAAATCCAAAATTCCATCCTTATTAACATCCATTGTAATTATCGTGTTTACACAGGAAAACTGTACTTCTTTTGGTAATGCTTTTACTTCAAATTTTCCGTTTCCTTTATTAATGGCAATTACGCTTTCTTGAATATTTACCATTTTTTGGATAGAATTATCAACGATTTCTTGCGCAAATAATTCCTGAAATGATTTCTTAGAATAATCTGCGTAGCTCAAATTTTTCTTTTTTATCAATGGAATTTGTTTCGCTAATTCTTGCTTTAAATGGACTGGTATATCTTTATTATTGATTGTTCGAGTTGCAATTTGCTCAATAGTACCGTTATTATCAAAATCATTTACAAATAATTTCATCGGATTTGTATTTGATGCTTTATAAGAAGTATTTGTTCCTTTATTGCCAAGAATCAAATCCTTTTTACCGTCATTATTCAAATCTACACAACTAACAGCGTTCCAAAAACCATGATAATAAGTAAGATTTGATTTGAATTCTACGAGTCGTCTTCCTGTATTTTTAAAAATTTTTGGAGCCATCCAATCTCCAACGATAATTAGATCTTTTTTGCCATCATTATCAATATCCTCCCAAAGAGCATCCGTTATCATCCCCACTTCATTCAGTTTGAATGCTTTTTTATCCGTTGCATTTGTAAAATTTCCCTTGCCGTCATTCTCCAACAATAATTGCTTTGGATCGATTCCATAAACGCCGGGAACACTTCTACTTCCTATAAAAACGTCAATATCCCCGTCATTATCAAAATCATTTACAGCTACAACTGACACGTTATTATTGGTAGTTGGAATATTCGTTTTGCTTTTTGAAAAAACTCCTTTTCCATTATTTAAATACAATCGATTTTTATAATTCGCTTGATCTGCTTTTTCATTTCCACCTGAACCTACAAGTAAATCTTGATCTCCATCATTATCAGCATCAAAGAAACTAGCGGCAGTATCTTCATAATTAGCATCGTTATCTATATCTTTCTGAGTTGTAATGGTAAAATTATCATTTCCGTTGCTTAGATACATTTTACCTGGAATTCCTTTGGCTCCGCCTATAAAAACATCATCATTCCCGTCTCCGTTAATATCGGCAACTGCTAACGAAGGTCCTTCTTTTGACAGTTCTTTTGAGATTAAGCCTTCATAATCAAAATCGATATAATCATTCTCTTTATTTATCAAAAAAGTGTTTGTTTTCTCAGAGAATAACTGTTTCGGCTTATTAATTTTAGGAATATAAATTGATTTGGCGTCAGCAATATTCAAATTAATTGTACAATTATTTCTTATTTTCTTAATGGTTTGAAATTTACTATTTGGCCAAATTACTTGAATCGAATCAATTTTTTTTGTACCGATTCCAAAAGTCATTACGTAATCTATCGAAGATTGAAAACCCCTTGAGGGAATTAACTCTTGTCTTAAAATTTCTTTCCCCGAAAATAATTCAACGACACTTCCTACTCCAAATTTATTTAGGTCATCTCCCTTTAATTTCACTTTTACATAATGGTTCTTTTTATTTTTATCAGAATTATTTTGATAAACAAAAGCTTCCATATTTACGTTATTGACAATCAAATCCAAATCACCATCATTATCCAAGTCACCATAAGCTGCTCCATTGGAAAAACTTGGCGTGTCTAATCCCCAATTTTGAGCTTCATTAGTAAAAGTTAGATTTCTATTATTTTTGAATGCATAGTTTGGTATAGGGGTACTTGGCATTTTATTGATTATAGTTTCAATCTGCTCTTTCTTGCCAGTAACAATCATTTTTTGCATGAATTCATTAGCAAAAAAGTCAACAAAATCCTGATTAGTTAAATCGTGGTAAATCCCGTTACAAACATATATATCTTTATAACCATCATTATCCATGTCAAATAATAAGGCTCCCCAACTCCAATCCGTTTTAGCAACGCCAGCATAATTTGCTATTTCAAGAAATTGATTATTTCCATTATTGAGTTGCAAAGTGTTTTGCATGTATTGATTAAAAAAATCCAGATTTAACTTCCTAAGATATAAATCATAGTTTTCAAAATTAGTTGTTGTTTTTAGACGCTCATCCTCTTCAGGCAACATATCTGTTACAAAAATATCAGCTTTTCCGTCATTATTAATATCGGCCATATCAGCCCCCATCGATGATTGACTAATATGAGAAGTCCAAACCTGAATTTGTTCCGTAAAGGTTCCGTTCTTATTATTTATATATAAATAATCTTTTTCGTAAAAATCATTTGAGATATAAATATCCGGATATAAATCTCCATTAACATCGCCTACCGTTACACCAAGCCCAAAACCTATTAAGCTCCCGTAAATACCTGATTCTTGGCTTACATCAACGAATTTACCGTTATCATTACGGAGTAATTTATCTCCTCCTCCTTTTAAAATATCTGCAACATCCCAGTCTTTATCGCGTAATTCTCTTTTATTAGAATAATTTAAGCTACTCACCGGTATAAAACTATTATTCAAAATATAACAATCAAGGTCTCCATCTTTATCATAATCAAAAAATGCGGCATGAGTTGTTATTCCAGTATCGGCAAGATTATACCCCTCAGCTTTTTCAGTAAAAGTACCATTCCTATTATTGACAAAAAGTTCATTCTTCTGGTTGTCCCCTTTAGTATTTCCTGCATTACATACATAAATATCAAGAAAGCCATCTGCATTTATATCCACCATTACCACACCTGTCGACCAGGATTTGGTTCCTTCGATACCAGCTTTTTTAGAAATATCTTCAAATTTAAAATTCCCCTTGTTTAGATAAAGCTTATTGGTACCAAGATTAGAAGTAAAGTACACATCAGACAATCCGTCGTTATTGATATCTCCTATTGCAACGCCTCCGCCATTGTAGAAATTTCTGTACTTGAATATGTTCATATCCACGCCATTCTTCACTTCATTAACAAAGTTAATTCCTGTTTGTGAAGCCTCTAATTTAGAGAATAAAGTGTCGTTGTTTCCTGAGTTTTCTTTAGAACAGTTAGAAAAAATAATTATAAAAAGGATAAATAAAAAAATACGATTAAACATATTTACAAACTATTTGATTAGGTAATTAGAAGTGCCTAATTTATATAATAAACATTATATAAAAAAATTAAAAATAGATTAAATAGAAGCTTTAACAGTTAAAAAAAAAGCTTCTTATTTCTATAATTACTTGAAGACTAAGACTTAACACTGATTAAGAACTCAAGATTAAATTAAAACGCATTTTGGTGTATTATATAAAAAATAAAGAGGGTAATAAATACCCTCTTTATAACTAACTCAAAACATAATTAATTGTAAACTATTCTTAGTAACCTGGGTTTTGTTTTAAATTTGCATTGAACAAAGCATCCGCTGGAATAGGGTATAAGGCATATCTATCAGCAGACACATATGGCTTCAGTTCTCTTGCTGCCAAGAATTTACCAAAACGAATCATATCATTTCTTCTCCAACCTTCCCACCATAATTCTTTGGTTCTTTCTGCATAAATTCCATCTAAAGTAGAAGGTGAAGCAGCTTTTCCTGTTCTTACGGCAATATCAGCCATAATAGTACCTAAGGTTCCAGCACCACCTCTAGCAATAGCTTCAGCTTTCATTAATAAAGCATCAGAATAACGCATGAATTCATAATCATTTTCTGGCGTACCTAAATTAGCAGCGTCCGGAACGTATTTTTGACCTCTAATACCTGCAGTTTCTAAAGTAGCACCACTTGTAATTAAAGTTAAAGCAGCGGTAAAAACTAATGGATGACCATTTCTGTCTTGTAATGGAGTCACCCCTCCTGGTTTGAACATTTGACCTTTTTGGAAGCCAACTGGATTACCAAAAGCAGCTATAATAGCTGGATCTGCATTTAAAATACGTTTGTCAGTTGGATCAAATTTGTTATAATATTCAGCAACGGTAGCGAAACCATTCCATCCATCAGGTGTTTGATTGTAATGCATTCCCATTCTCCATCTTGATTGAATATTTCCACCTTGTCCACCTCTTAAATTCTTAGATGAAAATAGTATTTCCGGAGAAGTATTATTAGCAGGTTTAAAATTATCCCAATAATCTGTTGCCAAAGAACTGCTTATTGCATTTACATAAGTTATTACTTTAGTCATATCAGCAGCATCAAAAACATAAGGACCTGCTGGATTGGCGGCATTAAATACTCCTTTGTTTAAGTAGATTTTGGCCAATAAGAAATTCGCAGCATCTTTGTTTGCTATACTTGCATCACCAGCTACACGAGCAGGTAAAGACCCAACAATAGCCTCTAATTCAGTAATTACAAAAGCTGTTGCTTCTTGTCTTGTCCAAACTTTAGGATCAGTTTCTAATGAAGAGCCAGCTTCTCTATATGGTGCCTGACCAAACAAATCAACCACATTATAATAGTAAAATGCTCTTAAAAAACGCGCTTGTGCCACTTCTGAAGCCGTCCCGTTTTCTACAACTAAATTACAATTATAAACATTTGACAACAAAGAGTTCCACGCACCTCTAACTTCATTATGATCTGGCGCCCATGTATGCGTATGGATTTGTCTCCATGTCGCATTATCATCCCAGTCACCACCACGAGTAGGCCCTACTAATGCATCTGTAGACATTTCGTCTAAAGCGAACATTTGACCTTGCCCTTGAAATTCTCTTAACCCTTCGTAAGCTTTAGTCAACAGAGACGCACTATTAACTGTTCCGCCTGCTGAATTACCAATAACCACACCATCTAATACTTCCTCATCTAGATTGGTACAACTTACCCCTAGCACGATTGTACTAGCGAATAAGATGCTTTTTATAATATTATTTCTTTTCATTGTTCTTTAATTAAAATGTTACGTTAAGTCCAACAGCTACACTTTTCTCTCTTGGATAAGATAAATATTCCATACCCGCAGATGGCACACCATTTAATGATTTATCAGTATCAACTTCAGGATCGGACCCTGAATAATTTGTAATTACAAATAAATTAGAACCATTTACATAAAAACGAGCTGATTTAATTTTAAATCTTTCTAAAATGGCTCCTTTTACTGTATAACCAAAAGTTAAATTCCCCATTCTTAAGAAATCGCCTTTTTCAAGGTATTTAGTAGATGGTGAATTCGGATCACCTTGCGCTTGAGGGGAAGTTGCAGCTTCATTAGTTACGTTTCTGCCTCCGAGGAAAGCACCTTTAAAGAAATAAGCATTGGTCGTATTGTTGTAAATATAATGTCCAAAAGCACCATAGAATGAAGCTCCTAAGTCGAAATTTTTATATGTAAAGTTTGTATTGAAACCTACATTAATTTTTGGTAAGGGTTGTTTGTCTAATATCTTTTTAGCCGCTGTACCTAAACCAGTATCATTTCCTGCTGCGTCAGCATAGATAGAATTTCCAGTAGAGTCATATCCTCTCCACTCATACATATAATAAGAGTAAATTGGTTTATCATTAGTAATCACTTGTGCATAAGCACCTGACAATCCTTGACCATTTAAACCTCCAGTAGATATAAATCCTGCAAAATTTGTCATTTTATTTTCCAAGAAAGAGGCATTCCCTGAGATATCCCAAGTTAAGTCTTCTGTATCAATCACTTTGTAGTTCAAAGAAACCTCAATACCTTTATTAATTAAGTTACCAGGTAAGTTTTTAAAACGTGGAGAAGGTGGACCAGGTTGCGTAGCAGCTGCAGGTACCGGGAAAATTAAATCTTTTGTATCTCTTTGAAAATAGTCCAAAGATCCAGTCAATTTATTATTGAACAACTCAAAATCTGTTCCAACACCATATGACTTAGTAGTTTCCCATTTTAAATCAGCATTAGCATTACTATCAACTCCTAAAGTTCCATTGTTACCATAAGATGCTCTAGCAATCGCAGAGTTTGGCGCGAATTCTTGATTTCCAGTAATACCGTAGTTTCCTCTAATTTTGAAACTATTCACTAAACCTTCTTTCTCATCTACTACTTTGTAAGCGACACCTACAGAAGGAAAATAATCGTATTTGTTGTTCACCCCTAATTTTGTAGAACCATCAGAACGTAAGGTACCAGTAAGAATTAATTTTTTGTACAAAGTAGCATTTACTCTTCCAAAATAAGATTGTAATTCCACTCTGTTTCTATAAGAAGAAACTCTAAATTCATTTTGAAGACCACCTTCGATGTTATCAATTAAATTAGTTTGTGCATTATCATATCCCTTTCCTCTCGCACCACTTCCATCAGCAGTGTAATCATAATAGGAATAACCAACTAATGCGTCTAAATTAAAATTATCACCAAAATCATTGTTGTAATTCAAAGTGTGCTCGAAAGTTTTGTTAAACTTATTTTGGCTAGCGATATTAGCTTGACCATACTTCACATCTGTAGATCCAGGAACAGCAGCAGTTGCTACATCCAAAATACGCATTGTTGGCAATAACTGACTTTTTCTAGTCGATGTAGAACTTTCTATACCAAATAGAAATTGGTATTTAAATTTACTGTTGATTTTCCACGTCGTATTAATACTCCCTAACAATTTATTTGTGTTGGTATAATCTTTATAAGAATTTAATAATTCTACTGGATTTAAATAAGTATTACTTATCGAATTATAAGAACCATTAGCTTTATAAATAGGCAATGTAGGGTTCCAATATAAAGCAGTACCAATTATATTTCCAATAAAACCTGCGTCATTAGATAAAATAGTAGTTTCATCTTTTAATGAAGCATAGATAACTCTTGACTCCACTTTTAAAGCACCACCAAAGAAATCGTTAGAATTGTAAAAAGAAGCCGAATATTTATCTAATCCTGTATTTTTTACAATACCATCAGTATTAGAAGCTCCAAAAGAGACTCTTGTATTTGAATTTTCAGTTGTTTTACTAAAAGACAAATCATGGTTCATTGAAAAGCCACTACGCAAAACCGCATCTTTCCAATTGTAAGATCTTGAACCCTTGTCATCTCCACCTGCTGCTACAAATTCATCTGCGCTCATCACGCCAAATTTACCTGACATTTTACTGAATTGAACTGATGAGCTGTATGATAATTGTGGTTCTTTAGATTTTCCTTTTTTGGTTGTAATTACAATTACACCGTTGGCACCACGAGAACCATAGATAGCCGTAGAAGATGCATCTTTTAATACACTAATACTTTCAATGTCATTTTGGTTTACAAAGTTTAATGGATTCTTTGCAGACGAAGCACCTAGCAAGTTATCCCCGCCAGCAGAAACATTTCCTCCATCTAAAGGAACACCATCAATTACAATTAATGGACCGTTCCCAGAACGAATGGAAGAATTCCCACGAACTCTAATAGCAACGCCAGCTCCTGGCTCCCCACTGGATTGTGTAACTTGTACACCCGCTACTTTACCTCTAAGTAATTGTGCTGGCGAAGGAGCTGCCACGTTATCAAAGTCTTTTGCTCCAATTTGGTCAACTGCACCTGTAGCATCTTTCTTTTTAACAGTTCCGTAACCAATCACGACTACTTCCTTTAATTCAGCTGCATCTTCTTTTAAGATTACTTTCACTGAACTTTTTCCTGCTACATTTACTTCTTGTGTTTTAAGACCTATGTAACTGAAAACTAAAACTGCGTTTGACCCAACGTTTCTGACAGTAAATTTTCCATCGAGATCTGTTTGTGCTCCGTTTGTTGTTCCTTTTACTAATACAGAAGCCCCTGGAAGCGGACCGCTAGAATCAGATACTGTACCGGACACATCTTGAGAATATGTCAAACTTGTACAAAGCATCGTTAGAAACACCATCAAGCCTTTTAATAGACTATTTTTCATACGTAATAAATAAGTTGGTTAATAATTTGTTTAATTGGTTTGTTTTAATATTGAGTCAAACTTAGTTATAAATTTATGATAATTTTATGAATATTATTAACTATAACGTTTTCGTTATATCGAAAACGTTTTCGATTTTAAAAACAAATACCTCAAAATATTAATACTAAAGTTATAAATAACATAAAAAAAACCAATAAAAAATATTTATTCTTCATTTTTGCATTACATAGCACATTGCAATACTTGAATATTTACTAAAAAAAATGAAATCTGACAAAAACCATTGAATAATATTCAACGTACACCCGTTTTTAATAAACATTTAACAATAAATATATAATCCTTAAATTTAAGATGTAAAATGAATTTTCGTTAAATATCTGAGGATAAGTCTTGATTTAACATTTCTTGACAAAAAAGTTACAGTTGCATAAATTTGGAGTTTTTCCAATAAAAAAAGCCATCCATTCAAGATTTTAATCATAACTATTTGATTAAAATCTAGAATGGATGGCTTAAAATGTCCTTTTACTACTTTATTGTAATAGTTTTGTTATCAACTCCAATACCGATAATTTTTAAAGATTTCCATTTTTTTGGCAATAGCCCTTTATTATATTTCAATCCGTGATCCGTTTGCTCAACCCCACCAAAACCATAAATGACTGCTTGAAGCATCGCACCAGCTCCTGTAGCAAAATAAGGGTTACTACTATTTGCTGATTCGGAAAAAACACCAAATGGCGGACGACTATTAGGCAAGTAGGATTTTACAAAATAGTTATATGCTTTTTCTTTATCGCCCAATCGTGCGTATAAAACAGATAAAACCCCTGATGCCATTGCAGGGCCATCTTTAGGATCAATCTTTGCTGCATAATATTCTAAGTCCTTTTCGATTTGCGCTTTATCAGTAATGACATGCAAAGGATAAGCTAATAAATTCACATCGGCTTGTTTTATAATCTGTCCTTTATACCCTTTGTAATTCTGTGTAATTCCGTTCTCAGTATGAATTACTAATTTTTCAGAGACGGCTATCCATTTTGGATTAATTGGTTCATTTAGAATTGTAGCCGCCTTAATGGTGTTTTTCAAAGACTCAATGGCTGAAGCGTTTGTAAACGCATTATCATCCACATGTTGCGCATACTCATCAGCACCTACAACATTCAATATAGAAAAACTTCCGTCTTGATTCTTAACTACACGGCTCACCCAAAAATCAGCTGTTTCTTTCAAGACAGCCCATTCTTTTTGCAGCCATGTTTTGTCTTGAGTTAAAGCATAATAATTCCAAAATGCAATAGAAACATCTGCAGTAATATGTTGTTCAAAAATTCCGGTTAATGCCCATGTTGGGGTAGCTTCCTCACCTGTATCATCTGATTCCCAAGGATACATTGCTCCCTTATACCCATATATAGTAGCTTTTTGTTTTGCTTTTTGCAAACGGTCAGAACGATAATCCAAGCAGGATTTTGCCATATCAGGTTGCAAAGCCAAAAGCGTTGGAACCATCCAAAGTTCGCTATCCCAAAAAATATGACCATTATACCCTTGCGAAGACAATCCCATTGGCGCGATACTCTGTCTTGTTTCAGGGCGGATAAAAGAATATAAATTATACAACGCAAAACGAACCCTTTGTTGCGCGTCTAAATCACCTTCAATTTGAATATCCCCCGTATTCCATAATTCAGCCCAAGCTTGCTTATGTCTATTTAATAAATTATCGATTCCTTGTTGTAAGGCATATATTGGTTGCCTTTCAGATTCATTCAAAGGATCAGTTATATCTTTGGATGTACAAATTCCGCCCGCAATAGCAAATCTGTATTTTTTACCTTTTACGAGTTTTTTTGAAAAACCAACCTCATTCCCCGTTTGTTTTAACACTTCACTTTGCCCGTCAAAAAGAAAAGTTGTGGATGCTGAGACAGTGTACTTACCTGTTAATGTTTTTGCAATTGTTCCAAAAACTGGCATCAAGTATTGATTGTCTTTCAAAACTCGGAATTGACTTTTTGCCCCTTTCAATTCATCAGGAACCGTCATATAATTGTTAGCATTTATTTCGATATCCTTATTCGGAGTAATTTCGACTATTGCCATCGCTGAATAAGGAACTGCTCTATTGGCTAAAATTGTATAATTAATACTTGCAAAATCTTTGAATGAAAATGAAGTAGTACTTGTTCCTTCTTTCATGGAAACGACCTGACTCCAATTATCGATATTATCAGATTTTATTTCCTGATTATTAATAGACAAATGGAGATTAAGGAATTCAATCCCTCGCACAATTCTACTGATGCCATTTTCAGGAGAACCATCATACACGCCGTTTAATATTATCTCTTTTGTTTTTAGAGGTGTATCATCTGTAACTATTCCTATTTGACCATTCGCCATAGCAACCCCATAATAATTTTCTCTCGAGTTTGCATACAAATGCCATTCGTCTGACTTTGTTTGACCAAAAACAATTGGACTGACAAAAAACAAAAACAAGACACTCTTAAAATTTGAAATCATAATCGTATATTTTTTAATAATTCACCCAAACTTATGTAATTTATTTATTAAAAATATATTTTATCCTATTAACTACCAACAATTTAATACCGACAACGTTTTCGGAATATCGAAAACGTTTTCGATTTTTTGTAATTGCTTATTTTAAAAATGAATTATATTTTTATAAATTAATTTTAACAAAAAACACTTTGCAAATGAAATTTATAGGGAATTCATCATCAAAATATATCTTAATTGGAAGTCTATTATTATTACTTTCTTGTAAAGGAAATTCAGAAACTGAGGATATTTCAATAAATACTAGTAATAAAATAGAAAGCAATTCTTCAATACTATATAAAGAACCTTTTCGACCACAATTTCATTTTTCACCAGAAAAAAAATGGATGAATGACCCTAACGGAATGGTATATTATAAAGGCACCTATCATTTATTTTACCAATATTATCCAAACGACATTGTTTGGGGACCGATGCACTGGGGCCATGCAACAAGTAGTGATTTAATCCATTGGACGCCAAAAAAAATTGCATTATTTCCTGATAAACTAGGGCTTATATTTTCTGGAAGTGCCGTTGTAGATTTAAAAAACACATCTGGATTGGGGACTAAAGAGAATCCAGCTATGGTTGCTATTTTTACTTATCATAATATGGATGGCGAAAAAGCAGGAAAAACAAATTTTCAAACGCAAGGACTCGCTTATAGTCTAGACGAAGGCAATACTTGGTTAAAATATAAAGGAAACCCAATTATAGGAAATACCGATTTGAAAGACTTTAGAGACCCGAAGGTTTTTTGGAACTCTGACACCAAGCTTTGGAATTTAGTTTTAGTTGCGGGAGACCATGCTAAATTTTATACTTCCAAAAATCTAATTAATTGGGAACTTAAAAGTGAATTTGGAAAAAAAAATGGGGCACATGGCGGCGTTTGGGAATGTCCTGATATTTTTAAAATTAAAGTCAAAAATTCAAATGAAGAAAAATGGGTTTTACTCATAAGCATCAATCCTGGCGGCCCTAATGGCGGCTCATCAACACAGTATTTCATAGGTGATTTTGATGGAAATAGTTTCAAAACTACACAAAAAGAAACCAAATGGATTGACTATGGAACGGATAATTATGCAGGAGTTACTTATAATGACGCCCCAGATCACAAACGAATCTTTATAGGTTGGATGAGTAATTGGCAATATGCCCGAAATACCCCAACAAAAAACTGGAGAAGCGCGATGACAATTCCTAGAGAACTTACTTTAGAAAAAATCAACAATGATTATGTTCTGAAAAACACTCCTGTAACGCAACTTAAAAAACAACTAAAAGTTGAATTTTTCAGAGAGACTTTGAGTTTAACGCCTAATCATCCTACAACTATAAATTACGACAATTTAAACCAATCCCAAATAAGATTTACAGCACCGGCAAAGAACCTAAAATTGATCTTTTCTAATATAGTAAATGATTCTTTGGTACTTGATTATAACGTTAAAGAAAAAACGTTCTCGATTGATAGACGTCATTCGGGAATTGTAGATTTTGAAGAGAATTTTGCTAAAGAAATCCACAAAAATTCAACGCCCAATATAATTTCAAAAACAATTGACTACCAAATAATTATTGACTGGTCTTCGATAGAAATTTTCATAAATGGCGGAATTTATAGCTTTACAGAGCAAATTTTCCCTAAAAAACCGTATACAAAATTAAGCTTTCAATCTGGAGAAAACCTTGAACTAAAAAATTTAAGCCTAAGCAAAATAAGGCGAATCTGGAAAAATTAAGCCTCGCTTTAAAAAATATAAAACCAAAATTAATAACCAAAAAATAAAATAAAAATGAATAATGTTCGAAACTGGTCACTTACTGTCGCTGTTGCAGGTTTCCTATTTGGCTTTGATACGGTAGTTATATCGGGAGCTAATTTACCTATCAAGGAATTATGGCATACAACGCCATTGTTCCATGGTATTTTTATAATGTCGATGGCATTGTGGGGAACAGTATTAGGCTCTTTATTAGGAGGTATTCCCTGCGATAAATGGGGTAGAAAGAAAACATTATTTTGGATTGGAATCTTGTTTTTAGTTTCCGCCTTAGGTTCGGCATTAGCGCCAAATCCCTATGTATTTTCTTTTTTCCGTTTTATTGGTGGTATCGGGGTTGGTGCATCATCTGTAGCGGCACCAATTTATATTTCAGAAATTTCCACTCCTGAGAATAGAGGAAAACTGGGCACGCTTTTTCAATTTAATATTGTTTTTGGTATCCTAATTGCCTTCTTCTCTAATTATTTATTCCAAGGCTTTGCAGGCGATAACGACTGGCGATGGATGATAGGTATTGTAGCTTTGCCTGCTTTGATTTATAGCATTATTGTATTACAAATTCCGGATAGTCCCCGCTGGTTAATCTTAAAAAAGAGAGATGACGCTGCCGGCATAAAAGTCCTTGAAATGATCTACAATAAAGAAGAAGCGCTAGAAAATTTTCATGAAATTAAAAAAGATTTAGTTGACTCCACTGTTAAAGAAACCATTTTTTCAAACAAATACAAATTGCCTGTAATCTTAGCTTTTTTATTAGCTTTTTTCAACCAATTGTCAGGAATCAATTTTATTTTATATTATGCCCCGGAGATATTGGAAATGGCTGGTTTAGGATCTAAAGAATCGCTGATGAATTCTATATTAATTGGAGCTACAAACCTAATTTTCACCATTGCCGGTATGCGATTAATCGATGTTTTAGGAAGAAAGCAACTGATGCTCATTGGGTCAATTGGATATATTGTTAGTTTAGCGATGGTCGCTTTAGCATTTTACAATAATCTAGGATCTATTATTTTAATGGCCTCTATAATGCTATTTATCGCATCGCACGCTATAGGGCAAGGCGCTGTAATTTGGGTTTTTATTTCAGAAATATTTCCAAATAACGTTAGAGCCAACGGGCAATCCTTTGGCACAGGAATTCATTGGATTTTTGCTGCTCTGATCACTTTAGCAGGACCTGTAGTGATTGATCTATTCAAAGAAAATCCTTGGCCAATATTTGCCTTCTTTGCCTTTATGATGGTTTTGCAATTGATCTTTGTTCTATTTATGATGCCAGAAACCAAAGGATTAACACTTGAAGAAGTAGAACATAAAATGCTAAAAAATGAATAATCTAAAAAATGAAATAAGCGTTATCTGTTTTGGCGAAGTATTGTTTGATGTTTTTCCGACACATAAAAAAATCGGTGGCGCACCATTGAATGTAGCATTACGACTTTCTTCACTTGGCATAAACGCTCAAATAATAAGCAGAATTGGAAATGATGAAATTGGTACGGAATTACTAACTTACGTTCAAAAAAATGGAATTAATCCTATTTTCATCCAAATTGATCCTCATTTAGAAACCGGGCAGGTAATCGTAAAATTAAACGATAAAGGATCTGCTTCCTATACCATTAAATATCCGGTCGCGTGGGATAAAATACGATGCAATCCCGAAATAGAAAATGCTGTAAAAAGAGCGGATGCATTTGTCTTCGGCAGTCTTGTTTGTAGAGATGTAACTTCTTGTAACACCTTGTTAGAGTTAATAAATTATGCGACCTACAAAATATTTGACGTCAATTTACGCGCTCCGTTTTACAAAAAAAAAATACTAATTAGATTAATGCTACAGTCTGATTTTATAAAATTTAATGACGATGAGTTGTTTGAAATTTGCGCTTTCCTTCATTCACCGTATCATTCACTAGAACAAAACATTATTTTTATTGCTGAACAAACTAACACGAGTCAAATTTGCGTTACTAAAGGCGATCACGGTGCTGTTTTATACCACAACGGAAAGATGTTTTACAATAGTGGCTTTAAAATTAAAGTAATAGATACTGTAGGGTCTGGCGACTCTTTTCTAGCCGCTTTGTTAAGCAAGCTATTAAAAGAAAATAATCCACAGGAGGCAATCAATTTTGCCTGCGCAATGGGTGCTTTAGTGGCTACTAACGAAGGTGCAAACCCAAAAATACCAGAAAAAAAGATAAAACAATTTATAAATCCTTCACACGTATAAATCGCATGTACCATACTAATACAATTATGAAAATAGAAATAAAAAAAATCAGGTCATTAGGCCTTCTGCTGTTTTTAGGTTTCTTGTCCCACAATACTCTAATAGCACAAGAAAAGAAAATGCCTGTAGAAAAAAAATGGTGGAAAGAAGCAGTTGTTTACCAAATTTACCCTCACAGTTTTAAAGACTCTGATGGAGATGGTGTAGGTGATTTAAAAGGAATTATTTCCAAGCTCGATTACATCAAAAGTTTGGGGATAGATGTTGTTTGGCTCAACCCTATTTACGACTCTCCAAATGCCGACAATGGATATGACATTTCCGATTATCAAGCCATTATGAAGGAATTTGGCACCATGCAAGATTTTGATGCTTTGCTTAAAGGAATGCATAAAAGAGGCCTTAAATTAGTCATGGATTTAGTGGTAAATCACAGTAGTGACGAACATAAATGGTTTCAGGAAAGCAGAAAATCCAGAGACAATCCATATAGAGATTATTATCATTGGTGGCCAGCCGAACAAGGAAAACCAGCTTTCCGCCCGGGTTCTTTTGAAGCGGATGGAAGCGGATGGCGTTATGACAAAACAACAGATGCCTATTATCTACATTATTTCAGCTATAAACAACCCGACTTAAATTGGGAAAATCCAAAACTACGTCAAGAGATCTACAGCATGATGAACTGGTGGTTTAAGAAAGGGATTGATGGTTTTAGAATGGATGTGATTCCATTTATTGGTAAAGACACCTCTTTTCCAGTTATTACTCAGGAGGAATTAGATAAAAAATACGAAGGCAGATGGGATATTTACTTTGCCAGCGGAAAAAATTTGCATAGTTATTTACAAGAAATGAACAAAGAAGTTTTGAGTAAATATGATGTCATGTCAGTTGCAGAAGGAGCTGGAATGACTAAAGCAACTGCTTTGAATTTTGTTGATGCTGACAGAAAAGAATTGAATATGGGCTATCATTTTGACGGCGTGAGCCTAGGCTATCTTCCGGGATATTTCAAAAAAATGAACCCAAAGTGGAGTTTAGTTGATTTTAAAAAAATCTATTCGGATTGGGATGCTGTATATGACGAAAAAGGCTGGGGAACTGTCTATTTAGGAAACCACGACCAACCAAGAATGACTTCACGTTGGGGAAATGACTCGCCGCAATTTAGAGAATTATCATCAAAAATGCTTACCACTTTTTTACTTTCCATGAAAGGAACACCCTATTACTATAATGGTGATGAAATAGGAATGGTCAATGCTAAATTTGATAAAATTGAAGATTACCGCGATATTGAAACATTGGCAGAATATCAAAGACTAAAAAACACCGGCGGTGATTTAAAACAATTTATTGAAGATCAAAAAACGGGTGGTGCAAGAGACAATGGAAGAACACCTTTTCAATGGGATGCAACTAAAAACGCGGGCTTTTCAAAGGCAGCACCATGGTTGAATGTTAATAAAAACTACAAAACTTTAAATGAAGCGGCGCAAGAAAAAGATCCAAATTCAGTGTTGAATTACTTTAGGAAGATGGTCAAATTACGCAAAAACAATCCTGTATTAGTTTATGGAAAATATACATTATTAGATAAAGACAATCCGAATGTGTATGCCTATGCCAGAGAATTAGATGGCAAAAAATTTATTGTTCTATTGAATTTTTCTGATACGGATGCCCCTTATAATATTGGATTTTCAACCCTTAAGTCAAAAATTATTTTAGGTAATTATAAAAGCTGGAAAGGTATAAAAGCGAATATATTGCAACCCTATGAGGCGCAAATAATAGAACTTAAATAACGACCTTACTATATTTAAATAGTAAAAAAAGAATGTAACTCACAAGACATATAATATTTAAAGCTAAACTGTTTTTTGAAAATTGATTTACAATAATTAAAATTGTAAGTTTGTTTTCACGAAACAGTTATTTTTTATTTAAAATTTGGGCAATCATGAAAGAAACCACTCTTAAGCAAATTGCCACAGAACTTGGAATTTCTATTACAACAGTTTCAAAGGCGTTAAAAAATTATCCTGATGTAAGTGAATCTACTAAAAAAGCCGTTAAAGATTTAGCGATAGCTTTGCACTACACTCCTAATAGTTTTGCCGTTAATTTAAGAACCAAAGAATCTAAAACTATAGGTTTAATACTCCCAACTGTTTTGCACGATTTTTTTTCAAACGTGATCGATGGAATTCTTGAAGAAGCAGAAAAAAGAAATTATCTGGTTATTATTTTACAATCTAATGAAAAATATGAACTTGAAAAAAAACAAATTGATTTACTATTAAGTAAAAGAGTCGATGGCATATTACTGTCCTTATCTAACGAAACGGGGGAATTTCATCACCTGAAACCTATTTTTGAACACAATACTCCCTTAGTACTTTTTGATAAAATTGCAAAAATAGTCAACTGTTCAAAAGTTAGCATAAATGATAAAAAAGCGGCTTATGATGCTGTCACTTATCTTATAAAAAAAGGATATAAGAAAATTGCGCATTTTAGAGGTTCGTATATGCCGCAAAACTCCATCGATCGTTTTTTAGGTTATAAAAAAGCACTCGAAGACCACGATATCAGCTATGATTCGTCATTAGTTTTTGTATGCGATAACAACACGGATTTCGAAGATGGATATGAAAATGCCAGAAAAGCAATGGCCGTGCAGCCGGAGATTGATGCTGTTTTTGCAGTGACAGATTTGGTTGCAATTGGCGCAATCAAATATTTTAACGAAATGGGTATCAAAATCCCACAACAGATTGCCATTTTCGGCTTTAGTAATTGGTTTATGTCTTCCCTTATTACCCCAAAACTCAGTACAGTTGACCAACCCGGGTTTGAAATCGGAAGAACAGCAGCAGCAATTTTATTTGATGAAATCTATTCAAAAAAAAATAATCTACCTATAGTTTTTCAATCAATTGAACTAGAAACAAGTATAATCGAAAGACAGTCAACATAACAACAACCTAATCTGCTATTTATTTAATATAACGAATCATTATTAATTTGTTTATTTTGCTAAAAACATAAGAAATTAGATTAAAATTAATATCTTGGTAAGGAATATTTTATGTTGTTATCTTCCCCATCGACATAAAGTAAGATATATATCTATAGGATTGAGGTAGAATGATTTTGCTGAAAAATATTTTTCTAAACTAAAATAAGTACAAAATAGATTCATGAAAGATATTACCCTTAAAGAAATTGCAACTAAATTGGGAATTTCGATTACCACAGTTTCAAAAGCTTTGAAAAACTATCCAGATGTCAGTGCCAAAACAAAAAAAGCAGTAATTGATCTTGCGCAAACGCTACATTACACTCCCAATAGTTTTGCTGTAAATTTAAGAACTAAAGAATCAAAAACAATTGGTTTAATTATTCCTGAGGTGGTACACCATTTTTTTTCGAATGTAGTTAACGCAATTATTGATGAAGCTGAAAAAAACGGTTATCTAGTCATCATTCTGCAATCCAATGAGTCTTTAGAACTTGAGAAAAAACAGGTTGAATTACTTATTAATAAGCGCGTTGATGGCATCATCATGTCCCTTTCAAACGAATCGAATAATGATGACCATATCAAGGAAATAATCAGCAGGAACATTCCTTTTGTTATGTTTGACAAAATCAATAAACTTACTACCTGCTCAAAAGTAATAATTGATGACCAAAAGGCGGCTTTTAATGCGGTTCAACACTTAATAGATACAGGTTGTAAAAGAATCGTTCATATCCGAGGTCCCTTAAACCCTCAAAATTCAATTGACCGATATATTGGCTATAAAAAAGCATTAGAAAAAAATCATATTCCTTTTGATGCTAAATTGGTTTATACTTGCGAAAAAGTAACTTTTGAAGAAGGGTTCGCTTTTGCAAGACAGATAATAAAGGAACATCCTGATGTGGACGGAATCTTTGCAATTACAGATTTAGTAGCCGTTGGTGTTTTAACTTATTTTAACGATAACGACATTAAAATTCCTGAACAAGTAGCCATAATCGGTTTCAGTAACTGGTTTATGTCTCAAGTTCTTACACCAAAATTAAGCAGTGTAGAACAACCCAGCCACGAAATGGGAGTTCAATCATTCACTTTGCTATTGGAAGAAATGATTTGTCATAAAGAAGGTTTACACTATACGCCAAGAACTGTTGAGCTACAAACTCGTAATATAATCAGAGAATCTACGGTTAGACGATAATCTTTATTAATTTCTTTATAAACAAATTCAGATTCACACAAGAAGTATCTACTCTATTATTGCAAAAAATCAATATTCCTTTTCAATCCTTTAAATTTTGCTCTTTTTAAAGGAGAATCTTTAAAAACCACCTTAAAAGTTTCTTCTGTAATTTCTTTCCAATCTTTTTTGGTCATAGAAAGCAGTTCAGGATTTGGGTTAAATAAAGGTTCGTTATTCGCTTTTGAAAATTTATTCCATGGGCAAACATCTTGACAAACATCACATCCAAAAGCCCAATCATCAAACTTTCCTTTCATCTCCTGAGGGATATTTTCTTTAAGTTCAATAGTAAAATAAGAAATACACTTGCTTCCGTCAACAATGTATGGCGCTACTATTGCTTGTGTAGGACAAGCGTCTATACATGCCATACAAGTTCCACAATGATCTGTAGTAGCATTATCATGTTCTAAATTTAAATCAACAATTAGTTCCGCAATGAAGTAAAAGGACCCTACTTTTTGCGTTAACAAATTACTGTTTTTACCTATCCATCCTAAACCACTTTTCGCAGCCCATGCTTTGTCCAGCACTGGCGCCGAGTCTACAAATGCGCGCCCGGAAACATCACCGATAGAGGACTGGATCGCAAAAAGTAATTCTTTCAACTTTTCCTTGATGACAAAATGATAATCATGCCCGTAAGCATACTTTGAGATTTTATAAGCATCTGTCGCAACGATTTGTGATTGCAATGTATCAGGATAATAATTCAGTAACAGTGAAATCACACTCCTAGCATCATCAACAAGTAACGTCGGGTCTAACCTTTTATCGAAATGATTTTCCATGTATGACATTTCACCATTTCGATTCTTGTTTAACCAATTTTCTAACCTGGGCGCTTCCTGTACTAAAAACTCAGCTTTGGAGATACCACAAGATAGAAAACCAAGGCGCTTTGCTTCGGATTTAATAAATTCTGTATATTTAGATTTATGAATTATAATAAAAAAATTAAGTTGTCACTCTACTTACTAGGACTAATTACTTGTCTTAACTTCTATTTTTATATGTGTTAAGTGAACTTCGTTTGAAGCGATATCCTATCTTGCTTTTTGAAAAAAAGCTTTAGCGGATAGCAGGAAATAGCAGCAAAAACTAGAATAAACCTCCTTGAATATTGGTGTTTATTTTTCCTAAATGCTTATACGCTTTATCTGTGACTTCCCTTCCTCGTGGTGTTCTCATAATGAAACCTTCTTGTATTAAGAAAGGCTCATAGACTTCCTCAATAGTTTCGCTGCTTTCGGATACGGCTGTAGCCAAAGTTGATAAGCCAACCGGCCCACCTTTAAATTTATCAATGATTGTTAACAGTATTTTATTGTCCATTTCATCTAAACCGTGAGCGTCAACATTCAGCGCTTTTAAGGCATAACGAGCAATTTCAATATCAATTGTGCCATTTCCTTTAATTTGAGCAAAATCGCGCACTCTACGTAACAAAGCGTTAGCTATACGCGGAGTTCCCCTACTCCTGCCCGCAATTTCGATAGCCGCCTCCATCGATATTGGCATTTTGAATATACTGGCGCTTCTTTCCACAATGGATGTCAATAATTCAGTTGTATAGTATTGTAGACGGGAAGCAATCCCGAAACGAGCTCGCATAGGAGCCGTTAATAAACCGGATCGAGTTGTTGCTCCAATTAAGGTAAAGGGATTTAGATTAATTTGAACAGTTCTAGCATTCGGTCCCGATTCTATCATTATATCAATCTTAAAATCCTCCATCGCCGAATATAAATATTCCTCAACAATAGGACTTAGACGATGGATCTCATCTATAAACAATACATCTCTCTCTTCAAGATTAGTAAGCAAACCAGCTAAATCTCCAGGCTTGTCTAATACAGGTCCAGAAGTAATTTTAATTCCCACATTTAATTCATTGGCAAGAATATTAGCCAATGTTGTTTTTCCCAAACCCGGAGGACCATGAAAAAGTGTATGGTCAAGCGCTTCATTCCTTTGGTTAGCAGCCTGAACAAAAACTTTTAAGTTTTCTAATATTTGGTCTTGACCGGCAAAATCATCAAAAGAGAGCGGTCTTAACCTTTTCTCCAGATCAATTTCTTCAGAATTATAACCATTAGTCGTTGGATCTAAATTTTCATTCATCTAACAAAGATAGCAAAGGAATTTTGAATTATATATTTTAAATTTTAAATGCAATAAGAATTAAAAAGTAGATGTGTGAAAGGATAGTGCTTTGGTAAACAAAATAAAAAGCATAAAAAAGCCTCTACTTTCGCAGAGGCTTATCATAATGTTTTAGTGGTGTAAAACTTCTTCTCCTTCTTTCATTGGAACGTTTTGAGGTACAAAATCTACATCGTGTGCAGGATTACTGTAGTCATAAGGCCAACGGTGTACTTCAGGAATCTCACCAGGCCAGTTACCATGAATATGTTCTACTGGTGCTGTCCATTCAAGAGTGTTAGATTTCCAAGGATTCTGAACCGCTTTTTTACCGTAGAAAATACTACTGAAAAAATTATATAAAAAAACCAATTGGAAAACACCACCTATTAAAGCGAATGTCGTTATAAGAACGTTTACGTTTTGTAAATCGTCAAATAATGGAAAGTTCGTATTTGTATAATAACGTCTTGGCAATCCAGCTAAACCAATGAAGTGCATTGGAAAAAACACTCCGTAAGCACAAATAGCAGAAACCCAAAAGTGAACATATCCTAAATTTTTATTTAGCATTCTTCCGTATAATCTAGGGAACCAGTGGTATACCCCAGCAAACATACCATAAAGTGCAGAAATCCCCATTACTAAGTGAAAGTGAGCTACAACAAAATAAGTATCATGCACGTTGATATCTAATGTACTGTCTCCAAGAATAATTCCTGTCAATCCACCAGTAATAAAAGTAGAAACCATACCAATTGAAAATAACATTGCAGGATTCAATTGCAAGTTACCTTTCCATAGCGTTGTAATCCAGTTAAATGCTTTTACTGCAGAAGGAATCGCAATCAATAAAGTAGTAAAAGTAAATACAGAACCTAAAAACGGATTCATTCCTGAAATAAACATATGGTGACCCCAAACAATTGTCGATAGAAATGCAATAGCCAAAACTGACATAATCATCGCTCTGTAACCAAAAATTGGTTTACGTGAATTTGTCGCCATAACTTCAGAGACAATACCCATTGCAGGTAAAATAACGATATAAACTTCAGGGTGACCTAAGAACCAAAATAAATGTTCAAACAATACCGGTGAACCACCTTGATAATGCAAAACTTCTCCGGCAATATAAATATCAGACAAGAAGAAAGAAGTACCAAAACTTCTATCAAAGATCAATAATAAAGCAGCTGACAACAATACAGGAAATGAAATAACCCCAATAATAGCCGTTACGAAGAACGTCCAAATGGTTAATGGCAATCTAGTCATTGTCATACCTTTTGTTCTGAGATTGATAACCGTAACGATATAATTTAATGACCCCATTAAAGAAGATGCAATAAATATCGCCATAGAAACCAACCAAAGTGTCATTCCCATACCCGAACCCGGAATAGCTTGCGGCAAAGCACTTAAAGGCGGATAAATCGTCCATCCCGCTGATGCAGGACCAGCTTCAACGAATAAAGAACAAAGCATAATTACAGCCGACACAAAGAACAACCAATAAGATATCATATTCATGAATCCAGAAGCCATATCTCTTGCGCCAATTTGAAGCGGAATTAATAAATTACTAAAGGTACCACTTAAACCTGCGGTCAACACAAAGAAGACCATAATAGTTCCATGAATGGTTACCAATGCTAAATAAATATCATTTGCCATTACTCCGTCTGGAGCAAATTTATCACCTAATAATACATTAAATATTTTAAAAGACTCTTCAGGCCAAGCTAATTGCATTCTAAAAAGCATTGACATACTCACACCAATAACACCCATTATAATACCAGTAATAAGGTATTGTTTGGAAATCATTTTATGATCTATACTAAAAATATATTTAGTAATAAAAGTCTCTTTATGATGGTGTTCGTGTTCTAGATCGTGTCCGTGATCGTGAGCTTCTGCTGACATATACGTTTACTTTAAATTTTCTTAATAATTATTTCATTGCTATTTTAACAACAGCTGCTGCTGCAGTATCCATACCTTTAGTAGAATCCAATCCTTTAGTGCCATCAACTGGAGCAGCAGGAGTTTTGGCTGTTTTTACTTCTTGCACTATTGTAGGCTTATCTTGTAACCACTTTTTATAATCTTCAGGAGTGTCAACAATTACTTTCATTTGCATGTTGTAATGAGAAGCACCGCATATTTTATTACAAAGCAATAAATAATCAAAACTATAAGGATCTAACGCTGTTTGTCCTTTTGCAACAAGTTCAATACTTTTCTTAGTTCTAATAGCATTTATATTTGCTACTTTCTCTACCATATAAGGCAATTCTCTATACTCATCAGTAGTATAAATAGGTGTAAAAGCAAATTCAGTAACCATCCCAGGAACACAGTTCATCTGCGCTCTAAAATAAGGCATGTAAGCTGAGTGCAAAACATCTTGAGAACGCATTTTGAAATGTATTTTTTTCCCTTTCGGTATATGCAATTCACTAATTACAATATCATCCTGTGCATAAGGATCAGATAAATCAACACCAAGTGTATTAACACCTTCTATTAATCTAACATTAGCTTTACCTAAAACCTTATCAGGACCTGCATATCTGGCAGTCCATTTAAATTGTTGTGCATACAATTCAATAACTACAGTATCTTCTTCCTCATCGATGAACATAATATTTGTCCAAGCATAAAGACCGTAAAGAATTAAACCTGCAAGAACAACTGCTGGAATTACACTCCAAAGAGCTTCTAATCTATTATTATCAGCAAAATACAATGCTTTTTGCTCTTTTTTACCTCTGTATTTAAAAGAAAAATAATGCAATAAAACCTGAGTTATAGCCTGAACTACAAACAAAAGAACCCAAGAAATATTCATCAAACTATCAACTAAAGAACCATGTTCCGAAGCAGGTGTATGAAGAACTAATGGACCCCACTTAAACAAACCATAAATCGTGAATATATATAAGAATGCAAGGAAACCAAACATTAAATAACCCTGAACATTATTATCATTATCAGAAGCTACCTGAGAACTGTCCGAATTTGCCCCTACTTGAGTAAGATCAAATATTTTCGTCAATTGCCATAAAGCAACGGCTAATAAAACTAAAACTATAATTACCAACAAACTTGTCATCTGTTTACTTATTTTAAATATTAATAATGAAAATGTTTACTCTCTTCTATAAATGGGTTTCTTTTTGGTAACAAAGGAGCTTTAGTTAATGCTGTGAAAACAACATAAATAAACAATCCAAGGAAGAAAAGAACGGATGCAATTTCTGAGATACCAATGAACCATCTGTCTCCAACTGTTCCAGGCATAATCATATTAAAGAAATCTATATAATGTCCCAACAAAATTACTGTACCAGCCATTACTAAAATCCATGTAATTCTTTTGAAATCAGTATTGATTAAAATCAAAATTGGAAAAAGGAAATTCATAACTACTGCCCCAAAAAACGGAAGATTGTATAATTGAATTCTAGTTACAAAATAAGTAATCTCTTCAGGAATATTAGCGTACCAGATCAGCATAAATTGTGAAAACCATAAATAAGTCCAGAAAACACTGAATCCAAACATGAATTTAGCTAAATCATGAATATGACTTGTATTAACGTATTCTAAATATCCTTTTGACTTCAAATATAAAGATACTAAAGCTATCGTTGTAATCCCACTAACAAAGAAACTGGCAAAAACATACCACCCGAATAGCGTACTAGACCAATGAGGGTCTATTGACATAATCCAATCCCAAGACATAATAGATTCAGTAACAATAAAGAAAACTAAAAATGCCGCTGACATTTTGAAATTCTTTTTATAGTTAAGATCATCAGAAGCTTGATCTTGCGCCAAACAATTTTTAGCTGAAAAATAACGATATAAATTCCAACCAACTAAAAAGATTGCCGCTCTAATGATCCAAAAAGGAAAATTCAAATATCCTGATTTATTAGCAATGATTTTATCATGTGCAACAACTTCCGGATCTAACCAAATAAATAAGCTGTTTGAGTGAAAAATATTTAATCCACAAACAACAAGTATTATAAAAAATATAACAGAGCCTACAGGCAAATATGCTGTTATTCCTTGCATAACTCTAAACAGAACAGGAGACCAACCAGCTTGCGCTACTTGTTGTATGGCATAAAAAGCCAAAACTCCCATTGAAAGCAGCATAAAGAAAATACAAGCAACATATAAAGAAGCCCAAGGTTTATTTTGCAATTGGTGCAAAACATGCTCGGCATGCTCTTTATGCTCAGCAGCTTCAGCGACATCATGTACTTCCTTATTAGAAGCTTCTTGAACGTGAACTGGTTCAGTATGTACTGCTGCTTCACTAACTTTAGTAGTATCATCCGCAGAAGCAACAGCTTCATGAGATCCTTCCATTTTTTTCTCTTCGGCAGCTTCACTATGGTTAGCAGCAGCTTCATGTGAGGGTACGGCAGAAGTAGTCGCTTCATGCTTAGCTTCACCATGACCACCATGACTTTCGGCCGCAAGAATTTGTTCCACTTCTTGAATATCTTTGGGTGCAGTTAAAAAACCATATCCAATTCCTAATAGACCAACAGCCATTAAGACAAAAGAAAATGTTTTTAATTTACTTGAAAATGTATACATATCTATTACGATCAGTTTGTTCAACAATTATAATTTAGCTTTCAGATTAATAACATAAGATGCTACCAACCAACGTTCATGAGAATTCAATTGGTTCGCATATGATCCCATTGAATTTAAACCGTAAGTTTGAACATGAAAAACACTTCCTTCAGTTATCACTCTATCTTTATAGCTAGGAACACCAAGATATTTACCTTGTGTTACCAATTTTCCTTTACCATCACCTCCGGCACCATGACATATAGCACAATAAATATCATATAACTCCTTAGATTTTTCTACATCTTTTTCAGATATAGTATCAAGAGGCGATTTTAAATTTAATTTAGCTAAATCATACCCTGCAGTAGAATTTTCATATTCATAAGGTTCAAAACCTCTATTTATTGTCCCTGCCGGAGGAAGTTGACCTTCCTTACCGTTCTTAAATGCACTAGATTCCTCATAAGTTTCATAACTTACTGGCTCATACATATTAGGCATGTATTGGTAATTAGGTCTCGAATTATTATGACAAGACGAAACTAAAATAGTAATACAAATTAAAAATGTTATTTTATATAGACTTTTCATATCGACAATTAATTCTTTACAATTACTTTAACTTCTACCGCTCCTGTACTTTCAAAAAAGGAAATTAATTCCTCCTCATTATCATTTACAGCAACTTCCATCAAAAAATGGTCATCCGTAGTTCTAACATCTGGGTTTTCAGCAACTTTAAAAGGCCATAATTTACTTCTCATGTAAAAAGTAATAACCATTAAGTGAGCAGCAAAAAATACAGTTTCTTCAAACATAATTGGCACGAAAGCCGGCATGTTATCAATATAGCTAAAACTTGGTTTACCACCAATATCTTGAGGCCAATCCTGAATCATTATATAGTTCATCATCCAAGTTCCAAATGACAACCCTAACAATCCATAGATAAAAGCACAAATGGCTAATCTTGTAGGAGCAAGTCCCATTGCTTTATCCAATCCGTGAACCGGAAATGGAGTAAAAACTTCTTCAATATGATGATGAGCTGCTCTGGTTTTTTTAACCGCATCCATCAAAATATCATCGTCATTATAAATGGCGTATATTACTTTATTACTCATGATGTAAATCTTTATTTGCTTCTCTTTCTCTTTTGTAATTATCTCCGGTTCCCTTCAATATTGTTTTAACTTCCGCTTGTGCTATAACAGGGAATGTTCTAGAATACAACAAAAATAACACAAAGAAGAAACCTATAGTTCCAATGAAAATTCCAATATCTACAAATGTAGGGGAGAACATTGTCCAAGATGATGGAAGATAATCTCTATGTAACGAAGTTACGATAATTACAAATCTTTCGAACCACATTCCAATATTTACTACAATTGAAATAATAAAAGAGAACATAATACTTGTTCTTAGTTTTTTGAACCACATAAATTGTGGAGAGAAAACATTACAAGTCATCATTGACCAATATGCCCACCAGTAAGGTCCGGTTGCTCTGTTTAAGAATGCATATTGCTCATATTCTACTCCGGAGTACCAAGCTATGAAAAGCTCAGTAATATAGGCAACACCAACAATAGAACCCGTAATCATAATTACAATGTTCATTAACTCTATATGTTGAATAGTAATATACGCTTCAAGATTAGAAACTTTTCTCATGATGATAAGCAAGGTGTTCACCATCGCAAATCCAGAGAAAACGGCTCCAGCAACAAAGTAAGGAGGAAAAATGGTAGTATGCCATCCTGGTATTACTGAAGTAGCAAAGTCCATCGATACAATCGTGTGTACAGAAAGTACAAGTGGAGTTGCCAAACCTGCAAGAACCAAAGAAACTTCTTCAAAACGTTGCCAGTCTTTAGCTCTACCGCTCCAACCAAAACTCAATATAGAATAAACTCTTTTGTTAAAAGGCGTAATCGCTCTATCTCTCAACATCGCAAAATCAGGCAACAAACCAGTCCACCAGAAAACTAATGAAACAGAAAGATAAGTAGAGATTGCAAATACATCCCAAAGTAAAGGAGAGTTAAAATTCACCCATAACGAACCAAATTGATTCGGAATTGGTAAAACCCAATACGCTAACCATGGACGTCCCATGTGGATAATTGGAAATAAACCCGCTTGTATTACAGAAAATATGGTCATTGCCTCCGCAGAACGGTTAATTGCCATTCGCCATCTTTGACGGAAAAGCAATAATACGGCTGAAATTAATGTTCCTGCGTGACCGATACCTACCCACCAAACGAAGTTGGTAATATCCCAAGCCCAACCTACAGTTTTATTTAATCCCCATGTTCCAATACCCGTAGATACAGTGTAAATGATACAACCTAATCCCCAAAGGAAGGCTATTAATGCAATTGAAAATACAATCCACCAATGTTTATTTGCTTTACCTTCAACAGGTGCGGCTACATCTACAGTTACATCGTGATAAGATTTATCACCTATAACTAAGGGTTTTCTAATGGTTGCTTCGTAGTGAGACGACATAATCCTTTATATTGATTCTTAATTAATTATTTTTTGTACTAGGTATTTCTAACTTTAACATGATAAATCACATTTGGTTTTGTTCCAACATGCTCCAATAAATGATACATTCTATCGTCAGCAGCTAATTTAGTTACTTCGGCTTCTTTATCATTTACATCTCCAAATTTCATTGCCCCGGTAGAACAAGCATTTGAACAAGCGGTTTGGAATTCTCCATCTACGATTACTCTTCCTTCTCTTTTTGCATTTAAAATTGTTGCCTGTGTCATTTGAATACACATAGAACATTTTTCCATAACTCCGCGAGAACGAACATTAACATCTGGGTTTAATACCATACGTCCTAAATCGTCATTCATATGATAATCGAATTCACTGTTTTTGTTGTACAAGAACCAGTTGAAACGACGTACTTTATAAGGACAGTTGTTAGCACAGTAACGAGTACCAACACATCTATTGTAAGCCATTTGATTTTGACCTTGACGTCCATGAGATGTTGCAGCGACTGGACAAACAGTTTCACAAGGCGCATGATTACAATGCTGACACATTACCGGTTGGAAAGAAACCTGAGGATTATCTCCCGCTTTTTCCATTTCATTAAATGTAGATAATGAACTTGATAAACCAGCAATATTTTCTTTTCTTTCGTTATCTCCTGCAAATGTACTCTCAGAAGAATAATATCTGTCAATACGCAACCAGTGCATATCACGACTTCTTCTAACTTCTGCTTTACCAACAACTGGAACGTTGTTTTCAGCATGACAAGCAATTACACAAGCACCACATCCAGTACAAGCATTTAAATCAATAGAAAGATTAAAGTGATGTCCTGTAGAACGATCAAATGAATCCCATAAATCTACTGATGTAGCAGCTACTTCTTTATGATCTAAAGATACCATTGGTTGTTCGTTCCAAAATTCAGCATCTTTTGTATTGAATATCTCTAAAGTAGTTTCTTTAATGATATCCCCTCTTCCCATTAATGTTTTTTGACCTTGAACACAAGCAAATTCATGTTCTCCATCCGCTTTAGCTAAAGATATCGATTGGACATCATTAAAGCCTTTATATAATGAGTAAGCATTTAAACCTACTTGCATTTCTTCTTTTAAAGCTGCCTTACGTCCATAACCTAAAGCTAAACCTACAGTTCCTACAGCTTGTCCTGGCTGAACAATAACCGGAACATTTTCGAGCTTCAAACCATCTGCAGTTGTAATAGTAGCATAACTACCATTCAAACCACCATTAGCAACGATTTCATTAGACAATCCTAATTTCTTAGCATCTGCATTCGAAACTGTAACATAATTATCCCAAGAAACTCTTGTGATTGGATCCGGTAACTCTTGTAACCAAGGGTTATTCGCTTGTTGTCCATCACCCAAACCTGTTTTAGTATACAATACTAATTCAAAAGCCTGTGCAGGTTTTGCTTGAGCCAATGCATTAGCAGCAGCAGAATAATCCGCAGAACCACCGGATACTGTTGATGCCACACCAACATAAACACCATCATGCAACACTTTATTCCAAGTAGACCCTGAAACAATTGTTGAAGCATTTGCTTTTACAAAATCGTAGTAAGAACCAGTAAGTCCATTCAAAGACATTAGAACCTCTTGAAATTGCTTAGTGTTAAATAAAGGACGAATTGTTGGCTGAGTAATACTATAAGAACCTTTTGTTAAACTCAAATCACCCCAAGACTCTAAATAATGTGGAGCCGGAGCTGCAATTGTAGAAAGTAAAGCAGTCTCGTCCTCTTTCAAAGAGAAAGCAACCGATGTTTTTACTTTTTTAAGTGCCTCAACAAATATTTTACTATCTGATAAAGTATAAACAGGATTAACACCACTCATAATTAAAGTATGAACACTTCCCGCTTTCATATCATTGATTAACTGAGCAACTTTTTCGTTAGAACCTTTTCTAATTTGTCTTGTCCCTGAAGTAGTGAAAGCTTCACTAGCCAAAACTTGATTGATAGCCAAAACTAATAACTGAGCATTTTTATCTTGAATCCCAGAAACCAAAACTCCTTTAGATCCTGCAGCTTTTAACTGTTGAGCTGCTTTAGTTACTTCAGCTTTAAATTTATCATCTAAACTTACACTTACAGATGAACCAGTAATAATATTGTAAATAAGTACTAATGCTTGCTTTTGATTTGCAGTTGACATTGCGAAGCGCTTGTCAGCAGCAGCACCAGATAAAGTCATATTTGATTCTAACTGAAAATGGCGAGACATTTTTCCTGCTTTCGGTATTCTGCCTTTAGCATAACCTGAATCATAACCACCACCTTGCCAATCTCCAAGAAAATCAGCTCCTGCCGAAACGATAAGTGAAGCTTTCGAGAAATCATAATCAACCAAAGCTCTTTCTCCATAAACAGTTTCAAAAGCATCTAATGCTTCTGATGAAGAAACCGCATCGTAAACAACGTGCTTAGCATTTGGGTTTCTACCAATAAATTGCGCAATTAACTCCTCTGTAGAAGGACTTGCCAATGTATTAGTCAACAATACCACTTGACCACCTTTTGCTTTCGCATCAGCAATACTAGATTTTAATGCAGAATCAACAGCGGACCAAGTTGAATTTTTACCATCAATTTTTGGTTCTTTCAAACGCATACTGTCATATAGTGACAATATCGATGCATGAATTCTAGCATTGGCAGCAAATTTTGCTCCCGTAATAGTGTTATTATCTATTTTAATAGGACGCCCTTCACGTGTTTTTACCAATAAATTAGCAAAATCGAAACCATCAAAAACAGAAGTCGCGTAATAATCAGCTACTCCAGGAATGATTTGCTCTGGTTGTAGTACATAAGGAATTGACTTGTGTACCGGCCCTTCACAAGCTGCTAGCGTAGCTGCTGCAGTACTAAACCCAACGTACTTTAAAAAGTCACGACGTGATGTTGATGAAGATGACAAAGCATCATTATTTCCTAAAAATTCATCAGTAGGAATTTCTTCAACAAATTCGTTATTTTTAAGCGCCTCAACAATAGAACTATTTTCGTCTAGTTCTTCAACACTTTTCCAGTATTTTTTGTTTGATGACATATATAAATATTAAAATCTTAATAATTTGATTAATAGTGGCATTTACCACATTCTAAACCTCCCATTTGCGCTGCAGTCAATTTGTCTACACCGTATTTTTTAGAAAGTTCTTCATGAATTTTGGCATAATATTCATTGCCTTCCATTTTAACTTCCGTTTTTCTGTGACAATTAATACACCAACCCATTGTAAGAGGAGAAAACTGTTTCATCACTTCATAAGTCTGAACGGGACCATGACAAGTCTGACATTCAATACCCGCAACAGTTACGTGCTGTGAGTGATTAAAGTAAACGAAATCTGGTAGATTGTGAATACGAATCCATTTTACAGGTTCCGTTTTTCCAGTATATTTTTGAGTAGATTGATCCCAACCTACTGCTTTATATAATTTTTGGATCTCACCATCATAAAAAGCTTTAGAATGATCTGGAGTTGCAGTTGTATCAGAAACCTCTGCAATGTTTTTATGACAATTCATACAAACATTTAAGGAAGGTATTCCCGAATGCTTACTAACTCTAGCAGAAGAGTGACAATACTTACAACTTATTCCGTTGCTGCCAGCATGTATTCTGTGAGAATAATGAATTGGCTGTATTGGCTCGTAATCTTGATCAACCCCAACCTGCATCAAGAAACCATATACCAGATAAGCTCCAGTTAACAGCAAAAATATTGAAGACACCAAAACTAAAAATTGATTTTTTGCGAATGCTCTCCAAATTGGCATAGTAGGCTCTTTTGGAGCAACCACTATTCCATTTGCTTTTGCTACTTTCGACAATACTTTATTCACTAAGAACAACATCACAACTAACATAGCCATAACTAATCCTAATGCACCAAGAATGACATTGTTTGAAATAGCATTTTCTGGAGCAGCAGTTCCCGGAACTCCAGCAGTTCCCGTAGGCGGAGCAGTAGCTTCCACTTTTGGCTCTGAAGTATAAGCAATAATATTGTCTATATCAGCATTTGATAATTGAGGAAAAGCCGTCATGACAGACTTATTGTTTTCTTCAAATACTTTTACAGCGGCAGCATCTCCTGATTTTATCATATCAGAGCTATTGTGAACCCACTTGTAAATCCAAGCCATTTCATGCTTTGCAGATATACCTCTCAACATAGGCCCTGTTGCTTTAGCATCCAATTTATGACATGCTGCGCAATTTGCATTAAAAAGTTCTTTTCCCTTTACAGGGTCTCCACCTGACGCAGCAACAGCATCTGCTGGAACTGGTGTTGCTGCTTCCGGAGCCGCAACTTGTGCAATTGATGTTAAGGAGAAAACTAAAGTAAGCCCTAAGCTTAAATATAATTTTCTTGTGATCGAATTATGGTTACCCACCTTTTTCATATAGTATAATGATTATCTACTAAAATTGGTACGGTTTTTTCTATTAATACTTTTAGAAAAAACTAATACATTCTTTAAAACTTGCACAAAAATACGACTTAAGAACTATTCACAAAACCTTAAAATAGTCTTAAATTCAATTTATATTAATTCTAAATAATATTTAATATTATGTTTCATTCTATAAATACTATTTTTGCATAAAAACAATCACATTATGAGAATTTTAGCTCCCAAACAAGTTATTTTTTACACTCTATGTTTAATAATTACTTCATCCTTCGTACATGCTCAAGACGCAAAAGTTAGAGTAAGTCAAGACCCTAAATTTGAGCAATTGCTGAATGACAAGCGAAAATTAAATATTTCAACCTCTGTGAATGACCGTTATAAAATCCAAATTTTTAGCGGGGACAGCGAAAATGCAAAAAAGACATTAAGAAGCTTTAAGCAAGAATTTATTGACATTGATGGAACTATAGTATTTAACACGCCTAATTATAAAGTTTGGGTTGGCAATTTTAAAACCCGCATTGAAGCGGAACGAAATTTGATTGACATTAGAAAGAAATATAAAAATGTACTTCTGATAAAACCAAGCAAATAAAATTTATCTATCTTTTAAATTGCAACATTCAAAGGAAATCACAAATAAACAACAAGTAAAAAAAGCAACCCGAACAGAGTTGCTTTTTTGTTTTTTTTAAACATCGTTACATAGACATAGCCAGAAACGTTTGCGCAACATTCCCGAAGAAGACTTAGGAGCGCGAGAAGAATTTAAGCGCAATCGTTGCCGAGACATATCCAAAACATCTGAATCGCGTTGCAAACGCTCTATATATTTCTTGATTGTAAGTAGGTACTCGCCGCAGGCAAGCGCCAGAACTGATGACAAACGAACGCGAGTGGGGACAGGTTCAGTTCAACCGGAGTTTCATTGTTCGTGCTACGCACGCAACGAAACTCTAACTGATACTTGCTATTTTTTTTAAATTGCCCAATTTCTTTCTATATATTTTATTTTCCATTTTCCATTTGTTTTTTCTAAATATATTGAATTGCCGTAGCTGTTTTCATTATTGGAGTAATGATCAAACTTTAAATATGCTTTAGTATTATCTTTTGAAAATATTGGAATAGAAAACTGGATATATTTTTCGGTTATTTTTGAATTTTTAGTTAACTCTACAGTTTTAAACTTTTGAGTAATACTTGTTGGAATTTTGAATGTTTTAAAAGTTTCATTTTGATTAACAATATTAAGAGAATCGTTTTTTAAAAAAAATGAGTCATTAATTGGCTTTGATTTATAGATTTTTTCTATACAAACTTCACCTTTGTTTGTAAAGGATTTTTCAGGAAATTTTATTACTATTATTTTATCATTAGCTTTCGTTTCTTCGAAACATTTAGTTTTGACACTAACTTTTTTTAAATTTAAACAAATTAAAAGTTCCTTTTCAGTGGAAAAATCTCTTAGCATCTCTAATCCTTTTTGTTCAATTAAAGTTTGAATAATATTAATAGATTCTATCCGGCGTATTAAATCTTCATCTTTTTTGGTACTGCAACTTAACAGAGTTAAAATAAATAGTAATAAAATATTTTTCATTTTTCTTATTCAATCATTAATCATAATTTATTTTAAATCTTTTGTTTGTTGAGTTTTCTGATAAAATAGCAGGTAACTTTCATATAGCCCGCAACAAACTTTCGCAAAGCGTATCGTATTTGGATGGATTGGCGAAAGTTTGTTTCGTTTTTATAATTTCTCAAATATATTAAATTTTTCTTACAATTTTTATTGAAATAGATAAATGCCATTCCTATTGCAATCCTGCGTGAGGGATAGAAGCGAGCTACCCTGTAGCGCTGATAGCCCGACAGCATCTAGAAAAAAGGGCAATGACCTATAAATTGCTAGCCCTTTTTTATAGATGGTGGCACGCCCAAATAAACACAAACAACAATCTCGAAGTGATATTCAGAAATACTATAAAACTAAAAAATCCCGATTGCTCGGGATTTTAATTTTTAATATATTGAAATTTTATTTCAATTTCTTTTTAACTGCTACTTCATGGTAAGATTCAATAACATCTCTTTCTTCAATGTCGTTATAACCTTTTACTTGGATTCCACAATCGTATCCTTTAGCCACTTCTCTTACATCATCTTTAAATCGTTTCAACGCTAACAGTTCACCTGTAAACACAACTACACCTTCTCTGATGATTCTCATTTTGGCGTTTTTAACAATTTTACCATCCATAACCATACTTCCAGCAATAGAACCAACTTTAGAAATCTTGAATATCTCTCTAATTTCAGCAGTTCCCAGAATTTCTTCTTTCATTTCTGGCGCAAGCATTCCTTCCATTGCATCTTTCAAATCATCGATAGCTGCATAAATAATAGAATAGTAACGGATATCAATTTCTTCTTTGTCTGCCAATTGTCTTGCATTTCCAGCAGGACGAACATTAAATCCGATAATGATTGCATCAGAAGCAGAAGCCAACATAACATCAGTCTCTGTAATTGCCCCAACACCTTTATGGATAATATTGATTTGAATTTCTTCAGTAGATAATTTAGAGAATGAATCTGATAATGCCTCCACAGAACCATCCACATCTCCTTTAAGAATAATATTCAATTCTTTAAATTGACCCAATGCAATTCTACGTCCAATTTCATCTAACGTAATATGACGTTGTGTACGTACGGATTGTTCACGCATTAATTGAGAACGTTTTGATGCGATTTGTTTCGCTTCTTTTTCGTCTTCAAAAATATTGAATTTATCCCCCGCAGTTGCTGCTCCATCAAGACCAAGAACTGAAACCGGAGTCGAAGGACCCGCAACAGTTACTATGTTCCCTCTTTCATCATGCATGGCTTTTATCTTACCATGATGCTTCCCTGCTAACATATAATCACCAACTCGTAACGTTCCGTGCTGTACTAATATGGTAGAAACATATCCTTTTCCTTTATCAAGGAATGCCTCAACCACTGTACCTTGAGCCGCTTTATTTGGATTTGATTTTAAATCTAAAAGTTCCGCCTCTAACAATACTTTTTCTAATAATTCTTTGACACCTGTTCCTACTTTTGCAGAAATATCGTGTGATTGAATTTTTCCACCCCAGTCTTCAACAAGTAAATTCATACTTGCTAATCTTTCTTTTACTTTTTCAGGATTAGCATTTGGCTTATCAATTTTATTGATAGCAAATATGATAGGAACGCCAGCTGCCTGAGCATGACTAATTGCTTCTTTGGTTTGCGGCATGATGTCATCATCAGCTGCAATTACAATAATAGCAATATCTGTAACTTGAGCACCACGCGCACGCATCGCAGTAAACGCTTCGTGACCTGGTGTATCCAAAAATGCTATTTTTTGTCCGTTATCCAATGTTACTCCATAGGCACCAATATGTTGTGTAATTCCTCCAGACTCACCTGCGATTACGTTTTCTTTACGAATATAATCCAGTAAAGATGTTTTACCGTGATCGACGTGACCCATTACAGTAACGATAGGTGCTCTAAAGACTAAATCTTCTTCTTTATCAGCAACTACTTGAATCGCTTCTTCGATATCAACAGTGATAAACTCAACTTCGTAGCCAAATTCATCAGCTACAATAGTCAATGTTTCTGCATCAAGACGTTGATTCATGGTAACCATGATTCCAAGCGACATACAAGTTCCAATAACTTTGGTAATTGGCACATCCATCATGATTGCAATTTCACCTACTGTAACAAACTCAGTAACCTTAATAGTTTTACTTCCTTCGTCAATAGCTCTTTGCTCATCATCAGATTTCTGACGGTGCGTATCTCTTTTGTCTCTTCTATATTTAGCCGCTTTAGATTTACCTCCTTTTCCTTGTAGTTTTTCTAAAGTCTCTCTAATCTGATTTTTAACTTCCTCCTCTGTAGGCTCCACTTTTGCAACAATTGCAGGTCTGTTTCCTTTTACAAAACCAGGCCTTGCGCTTCTGTTTGCATTGAAACCTCCACCACCTACATTAGGTGTAATCTTGTTAGGATTTGGAGCGCCGGGAACTCCCGGTGTTGCAGGCGGTCTTGGAGCACCTGGTTTAGGAGCAATCCTTTTACGCTTGTTTTTATTTGCATTAGCTGCAGCCGAACCTGGAGCACCCGGTTTATTCGGAGTGATTTTAGGTTCTTCTTTTTTCTTTTTGGGTTTGTTGAATTGAGACAAATCAATTATTTGTCCCGTCAAAGTAGTCCCAGAAAGTTTTTGATATTGCGTTGTGATGGTTTCATCAACTGGCGCTTCATCCACTTTTTCAACTTTTGCAGGTTCCGAAACAACCTCTTTCACAGGTTCTTTCTTCACTTCTTTTATTCCAACAACAGGCTTAACTTCTTTTTTGTCTGAAACAGGTTTTTCTTGCAACGGTTCTTTTGGAGCAGGTGCTTTTTCAATAGCCTCCGCTACAACAGGTTTTTCATCTGTAACTTTTACAACAGGAACTTCAATCTTCTCTACCGCTTTCGGAGTTGGTACTGCAACAGGTTTTTTTGGATTAAGATCAATTTTCCCAACTTGCACAGGTCCACTTATAACAGCTCTCGCTTTTATTACCTCTTGTTGTTTCAATCGTTCTTCTTCCTGCTTACGCTTGTCTTCGATTTCTTTTTCTCGCTCCACACGTAAAGCTTCCTTTTCTTTTCTTTTCTCTTCCCCTACTTCTTTCGAAGCCTCTTTATTCCCTTTGTCACCAGCAAACTGACCGCACAAGACATTGTATACATCATCAGAAATTTTTGTGTTTGGATTTGCTTCAATGGCAATTCCCTTATCTTTTAGATAATCCACAGCTCTTTCTAAAGAAATATTCAATTCCCTTAAAACTTTGTTTATTCTAATAATTCTCTCTTCAGACATAAAACCTTTTTATTATTACCTTTTGTTGTGTTTCTTGACTGAACCCTAACTGCTTATAGGGAAAATAAAATCAAGATTTATTTTTTAAAAGAATTCAAGATTAACTCTCGAATTCTTCTTTCAATATTCTCATTACTTCCTGAATTGTTTCCTCTTCAAGATCTGTTCTTCTTACTAAATCTTCCACATCTTGTTTCAAAATACTTTTTGCAGTATCTAAACCAATTTTTGCAAATTCTTCAATAACCCAGCTTTCAATTTCATCTGAAAACTCTGTTAATTCAACATCATCATCATCAGTGGCCGCACCAGCAACATCACCTTCTCTGATAACATCTAATTCATATCCAGTTAACAAACCAGCTAACTTTATGTTATGCCCACCTCTACCAATTGCTTTAGAAACTTCTTCCAGTTTTAAGAACACTTCTGCTCTTTTTGTTTCTTCATTAATTTTGATAGAAGAAACTTTAGCCGGACTTAACGCTCTCGTTATAAACAATTGAATATTACTGGTATAATTGATAACATCAATATTTTCATTTCCTAATTCACGAACGATACCGTGAATACGAGAACCTTTCATACCTACACATGCTCCTACTGGATCAATTCTGTCATCATAAGAATCTACGGCTACTTTTGCTTTTTCACCTGGAATTCTTACCACCTTTTTAACCATAATTAATCCGTCAAAAACCTCAGGAATTTCCTGTTCAAATAATTTTTCTAAAAACTTCTCAGAAGTTCTAGACATAATAATTTGAGGCTTATTCCCTTTCAATTCAACACTTTCAATTATACCACGAACATTATCTCCTTTGCGGAAAAAATCTGAAGGTATTTGTTTTTCTTTTGGCAAAATGATTTCGTTTCCTTCATCATCAACCAAAATTACAACTCTTGGACGTACATGATGCACTTCCGCTGTATAAATATCTCCAATTAAATCTTTAAATTGCTTGTAAAGATTCGTATTATCGTGTTCGTGAATTTTTGAAATTAAGTTTTGGCGCAAAGCTAAAATAGCTCTTCTTCCCAAATCAATTAATTTTACCTCTTCAGAAACTTCTTCGCCAATTTCAAAATCCGCTTCAATTTTTCTTGCTTCAGTCAAAGTAATCTCTTCGTTTTCAAAATCTAGATCCTCGTCAGCAACGATTACTCTTCTTCTCCAAATTTCCATATCTCCTTTATCAGGATTTATAATAATATCGAAATTATCATCTGAACCGTATTTTTTCTTCAATGCATTTCTAAATACATCTTCCAAAATTGCCATAAGCGTTACACGATCAATAAGTTTATCATCTTTAAACTCTGAGAATGAATCGATTAATGCTAAATTTTCCATGCGAATTCTTTAATTAAAATGTTACTGTAACAATTGCTTCTTTTATATCTGCGTAAGGTAATTTAAGTTCTTTTTGAACCGTTTCTTTCCCTTTTCCTAACTTTTTCGGTTCTCTCGCTTTCCACGACAAAATTACAAAATCATCATTAGCTTCTACTAATTCTGCCTCAATAATTTCTGACCCAGTCTTAACAATCAATGTTCTACCAATATTCTTCTTGTACTGACGTACAAATTTCAGAGCCGAACCAACTCCTACCGAAGCTACTTCTAAAGAAAAATCTTGTTCTTCCCTATCAATATTACTCTCTATTGCACGACTAAGGTCTATACAATCTTGCAAAACTACTCCATTATCGCCATCTATGGTCACAATTACCTTAAAAGCATCTGTAATAATTAAGTCAACTAGAAAAACCGAAGGCTTCTCTAAAAGGGCTTCCGCCAGCACTGTATTTACTTTTTCTTTAAATGTCATATTTTTTATAAAAAGAGGGGACACTTAGTCCCCTCATTATCTAGATTTTAATAAATAACGGTGCAAATATAGTGTTTTTTTTTATAAAAATAAATAATCAATTGCTGTTAAAATATTTCTTATCTTTATTAAGTCATAAAATAATAGTTTTTTTCCGATAATTTAAACATTTTACTTATGAAACGAATTTTAGTACCAACTGATTTTTCCAAACACGCAGAAGATGCTTTAAAGCTAGCAGCCCAAATCGCAAAAAAAACCAAATGTGAAATTTTCTTATTGCACATGTTGGAATTACCTGGTCAAATGAGCGATGCAATTTCAGGCGGTAGTGGTATCCCCGAAGTTATGCTGTTTATCAAAAAAGCAAACGAAACGCTACAAAAAATCAAGGAAAGCACATTATTGGACGGGATTTCGGTAACTGAAACGGTTCAATTTGAAAGAGCTTCACACGGTATATTATCATTCAGCAAAAAAAACAAAATCGATTTGATTATCATGGGCTCCCATGGATCTTCAGGAGTTGAAGAAATACTCATTGGCTCCAATACCGAAAAAGTGGTACGCCTTTCTGAGATTCCTGTTTTAGTCATTAAAAAAGATCCCGGAAAATTTGAAGCTAAGAATTTCGTCTTTGCCTCTGACTTCTCTCAGGAAATAAAAAAACCTTTTAAAAAAATGATTGAATTTACCAAGAATTTTGATGCAAATCTATTTTTAGTAATGATATGCACCCCTAATAGCTTCAAAACTACTATTGCCGCAGAAAAAATCATGAATGATTTTACCAAAGATTTTGACATAAAAAACTACTCTATGCACATTTTCAACGATGCAAATATTGAAAAAGGAATACTCAATTTTGCTAATTCTATGAATGCTGATTTAGTCGGGCTCTGCACACATGGAAGAACTGGATTGGCGCACTTTTTCAACGGCAGCATTAGTGAAGATTTAGTAAATCATACTGTCAAACCCGTAATCACCTTCAAAATTTAGTTTTTTTTCAAAAAAAAGAAAAACCTAAAATACCTATACAATAAAAAAGCCTCTCAAAAAATGAGAGGCTTTTGTTGGTCTACAAGGACAATTCTCCTAACACCTCATCAAATCACAAACGACCCCTAAAGCCCCTGTAAATAAAGGCTTTTTAAAATTTAGTTTTTTACAACACCTCAAAAAACATTGTAAAACATCAACTAATAGTATACTTTTACTACGTGATTTACTACGTGATAAAATTAGAACTATGAAACAAGCTACCCATTATTTTAATTTAGAAGCCAAAAAAACCAAATCTGGAGAGCAACTGATTTTATTTAATTTGTCTTATGGCTTTAAAACTTATAATTCAAAATCAAATAATTTTAAATATGAGCCTTTAAGAATTTCAACCAAATGGAACATCAATAAGGAATACTGGATTGACAAACCAACATATAGAGCAAATCAATCCTTTGTTAGAAAATATGGCAAAGACCTAAATAACGTACTGGATAAAATTGAAAGAATATCCTACGAGCAACTTTCATTTTTCAGAAACACCTTTGAGAAAGACCCTACCAATGAAGAATTAAAAAAATTAGTTTTTGAAAAACTAGGTAGGATACCAAAAATTGGCGGTGACGTGACCATTACCGATTACATAGAAGCACAAGTAAATGAAAGAACAACTGTAAATATAACATCAACCAAAAGATGGTCTGTAGCTACAGGAAAACAATACACAAACTTAAAGAATCACATCAAAAATTATGAAACTAAAAAAGACGTGGTTTTAACTTTTGGAGAACTAACAGGCGACATTTTCATGGATTTTTTTAAAGTAATAAACGAAATAAATAAAAAAGAAACAGGGGAATTCTACGCTCATAACACAATATCAAAAGAAAACAAACACTTTAGGGCAATCTTAAATTGTGCAGTTGAGGATGAAATCGAGATTGGTTTTAACCACAAGAAACAAGAATATTTAATACGGAAACGTAATATCGAAAATGAACTGTTCTTAACTCAAACACAATTATCAACTATCATAAAAACCGATGTAAGCCATTCCAGAGAATTCACACACGCCAAAAACTACCTCATACTTTCATCATTTACAGGGTTAAGAATTGGCGACATGACTTGCTTACACGAACTCGAACCCGAAGTACAGACCCACAATTTAAAACAATACCATTGCTTTACAACTCGAATTAGAAAATCACAGGAAAACAAAGACGAACTAATAACCACAATACCACTACTTAAACCTGTTAAGGATTTACTCAAATTAAACAATAACAAGTTTCCAAAATTCCCATCACAAACTAACATAAGAAAAGACATAACAAAACTCCTTAAGCATTTAAAATTTGAGAATATTATTGAAATTAAAAAATATTATTACACTATTGACAACGTTGTTATCTCAAAAGAAAAACTTTGTGATATATTTAGCCCGCACGACTGTCGTAGCACTTTTATATCGAATCTAAAAGACTTAGGGATTCACGATGAAGAAATTGAACCGATAACGCACCCTAAACACAAGTACACTTCAATCATACAAGTGTATGACAAAACAACAATGTTGAGTAAAGCAGTCAACTTGATAACGATGCTAAACTCTAAAAAATCACCCCTTTTCAAATATTAATAAAATATCCTACATTAGTAAAATAAATCTGACTACCCTAATAATGACAATTCAACAATATCTAGCCAAAATAAACACCTTATACATTACAGGAAACGCACGTGAACATTCCTATCGTGGTGACTTACAAAACCTCATCATGGCAATTTTACCAAACATCTTGGTGACGAATGAACCCGCAAGGGTGGCTTGCGGTGCACCCGATTATGTACTGACCCGTAAAGACGTTCCTGTTGGCTATATTGAAGCAAAAGATATTGGAGTAGACTTAGGAAGCAAAACCCTAAAAGAGCAGTTTGACCGCTATAAATCGGGTCTGTCAAATTTGGTATTTACCGATTATATGGATTTTCACTTTTATAAGGATGGTGAACTAACCACGAAAATTGCAATAGCTAAGTTGGAAAATGGTACGATTGTACCTCAACCAGAAAACTTTGACCAGTTCACACAACTAATAAAGAATTTTGCCGAAACCATTTCGCAAACTATCAAGTCACCAACTAAGTTGGCTCAAATGATGGCGGGAAAAGCAAAGTTAATGGCAGACGTTATTGAGAAATCATTAAATTATGACGACCAAGAAGGAAAACGCTCCACCATCAAATCACAAATGTTGTCCTTTCAACAAATGTTGATTCACGACATTGACAACAAATCATTTGCTGACATCTATTCTCAAACCATCGCTTATGGTATGTTTGCGGCCCGCTACCATGACCCAACTTTACCGACATTCTCTCGCATGGAAGCCGCAGAGTTAATCCCTAAAAGCAACCCGTTTTTGCGTAAGTTATTTCAAGATATAGCGGGGTTTGATTTAGATACAAGGCTAACTTGGATAGTTGATGAGTTGGTCAACATTTTCCTAGCTTCGGATGTGGCACTCATTATGAAAAACTTTGGTAAAAGTACCAAACAGGAAGACCCTGTGGTTCACTTTTACGAAACATTTTTGGGTGAATATAATCCCGCTTTGCGAAAAGCACGTGGTGTTTGGTACACACCGCAACCAGTCGTTAATTTTATAGTTCGAGCGGTTGATGACATTCTAAAAACTGAATTCGATTTGCCACAAGGTTTGGCCGACACCAGTAAAATAAAAATTAAGAAAAAAGCAATAACCCAAACGGCTTCCAAAAAAAATGCTGTAATAAAAGAAGTTGAGGTAGAACACGAAGTACACAAAGTTCAGATATTGGACCCAGCCACAGGAACGGGAACATTTCTCGCTGAGGTGGTGAAACATATCCATAAAAAATTTGAAGGCCAACAAGGTATTTGGAGCAAGTATGTAACCAAAGACCTAATCCCTAGATTGAATGGTTTTGAACTATTAATGGCGAGTTATGCAATGGCCCACCTCAAAATGGATATGCTGTTAACCGAAACAGGATATAAACCCACAGACGACCAACGTTTCCGTATTTTCTTAACTAACTCACTTGAAGAAGCCCATCCCGACACTAACACCCTTTTTAGTTCGTGGCTCTCTGATGAAGCCGACCAAGCCAATGCTATAAAACGTGATGCACCCGTAATGGTTGTTATGGGTAATCCACCATATAGTGGCGAAAGTTCCAACAAAGGGGAATGGATTATGAAACTGATGGAAGATTACAAGAAAGAACCAGGTGGAAAAGAAAAGTTAAAAGAGCGAAATCCAAAATGGATAAATGATGATTATGTAAAGTTTATGCGTTTTGGTCAACATTTTATTGATAAAAATGGTGAAGGAATTTTGGCATTTATCAACCCACATGGCTTTTTAGATAATCCAACTTTTAGAGGTATGCGTTGGAATTTACTTAAAACTTACGACAAAATATACACAATCGATTTGCACGGAAACAGTAAGAAAAAAGAAACTGCTTTGGATGGTACGACAGACCAAAACGTGTTTGATATTATGCAAGGTGTTTCTATTAATTTATTTGTAAAAACTGGGAAAAAGAAGAAAGAAAATTTAGGTAAAATTTTTCATTATGATTTGTTTGGAAAACGAGATTATAAATATGACTTTCTTTCTGAAAATTCAATTAAATCTATCCCTTATAAAGAACTACCGAATGTTGCTCCCAATTACTTTTTTGTTAGTAAAGATTTGGATTTAACAGAAGAATATAACCAAGGGTTTTCTATAAATGAATTATTCCCTGTAAATAATGTTGGGATTGTTACCGCTAAAGATGCGGTATTAATAAATGAAACTAATAAAAATTTAATTACAAATGTTGAAAATCATTATGAAATAGAAGTTAATAGAAATCTTATAGAAAAAATTTCATACCGTCCTTTTGATAATAAGTACATTTATTATGACACTAAAATTGTTGAAAGAACAAGAGAAAAAGTAATGCAACATTTTATTAAAAGAGAAAATTTGGGTTTGATTATCGGCAGACAAGGACAAGTCGTTGGTTCAATGCCTTGGAATTTATCTTTTATTACAAATTCAATAACTGACTTTAATATGTATTACAGAGGTGGTGGAATGTTATTCCCATTATACCTCTACCCAGAATCAAACATACAACAAACATTAGAAGGCAACAATACCAGAGTACCAAATATTAACCCAACAATGATAAAACAAATCGCTGATGGTTTGGGCATGACGTTCACCAACGAAAAGCAAACAGAAAGTAATGTTTGTTTTGCTAATAGCGATGAGGTCCGTCCAGAGTTTAGACAGAGTTTCGCTCCAATTGATTTGCTAGATTATATTTATGCGGTTTTACATTCTCCATCATATCGTGAGAAATACAAAGAATTTTTAAAGATAGAATTCCCACGCGTTCCAGCTCCGCTGGATCGTGTGGAATTCATGCAATTGGTTAAATTAGGTGGTGAGTTACGCCAAATTCATTTACTGGAAAGTCCTACTGTCGAAAAATACATTACCAAATATCCAGAAGACGGTGACAACATTGTGACCAAACCAATTTATAAAAATGGTAACGTTTATATTAACGATGACCAACATTTTGCGAACGTTCCAGAAGTAGCTTGGAACTTCTACATCGGTGGCTATCAACCCGCTCAAAAATGGCTAAAAGACCGTAAGGGTCGTGAACTAAATTATGATGATATATTACATTATCAGAAAATGGTGGTGGCACTTAACGAAACGGATAGGATTATGAAGGAAATAGATAAAATCAAAATATAAAACTTAAAACAAATAAAATGAGCGATAAAGACAAAAAACCTATTCCACCCAGAACAACCACTAATGAGACTTCTTATGAAATTAGAGGTACTAGCGAAATACCAAAATTCAAAACAGTCATAATAAACGACAACCCAAAGCCAAAAGAAAAGAAATAGGTAATCCTATGAATAAATAAATTGCAATCACTAAACGATTATTTCTTTTAGCGTTAACCGTATGATTGCAGTTTATTTTATTTTGGTATATTTCACAGACATGTAAAACCAAGTTTAAATATTGTTCATTTTTTTTCTGTTTGCCAACAAAATTTTCAGTCAAAATATATTTTGGTTCCTCTCCCTTTGTACCAATCTTAAATACCATAATGTTTCTGACCAAAAACCAAAGTTGTACTAGCAAAAAAGAAATCATCACAACCAGAGTTGTTATAAAATAATCTACACCAACCAATTTCCAACTCGAAACAGAAATGTAACTTAATATTAGAGTAATTAACGAAATACATAATGTTAAAAGTTTCTCGTTTTTATCACTAATATTTTTAGCTGTCTCAACCGTTTCATCTAAACGTTTCTCCGCTAAGCCAAGATATAATTCTGCTGTCTCTAAAGAAATTTTATTCCATCTAATAATATCGGTACGCCATTCTTCATTCATAATTAATTTTTTATAAATATAGCAACTTAATATTTTACTTTATCTGTTCATTTTAGGGCATGCTTCGAAATGGTACATTATTTTTAGCTAAATACCTGGTTTTTAGGTGTATAATTTTGCCATCCTAAATATATACACTATATTTGTTCAAGGATAAAAAATATAAGCCATGTCAAAAGTAAAATATATCAGAGTATCGAGCGAGGAACAAAATACTGGTCGTCAAGAAGTAAACGCTAAAGAATTTTCAAAAATTTATATTGATAAAGTTTCTGGGTCGATTAAGTTCATCGATAGAAAAGAAGCATCGAAACTTTTGGCCGACATCGAAACTGGCGTAGTATCTGAAATTCACATTTCATCAATCGACCGCTTGGGCCGTTCTATAATCGACATATTAACGATGGTCGAATTTTTCAATCAAAAATCAATCAAACTATTTGTAGAAAACATCGGGATGTTTTCATTAATCGATAACAAGCCAAATCCGAGCTTTAAAATGATTATAAGTGTTCTTGGTAACGTAGCCGAAATGGAACGCTCAAACATGCTAGAACGCCAACGCCAAGGAATCGAATTAGCCAAGGCCAAAGGTTCTTATAGTGGTCGCCTATATGGTTCAAAAATAAGCGATGCAGATTTCCTAACAAAATATAAAGCGGTTGCAAAAGAGCTTAAAAATGGAGAATCTCTAAGACGTGCTTCAAAAATTGGTGGTTGCAGTCTTGGGACAGCACAAAAAATTCAAAGGTTACTAACTAGTATAAATTAAAATGGATCGTGCTACGCACGACCCATTCCAATTTAATAAAACACTTACGAACACCATCATTGCTTATGGCGATTCTAATACTTAAAACACTATTTTAAAAAAAACATTCAATAATAAAAGCGGGCTACGCTACGTACAAAACGGATGTTTTTTTGTTTGAAAATTTTTGGGTAAAATTTTTCGAACCTCATGATACCCTATTTATCAATTACATTAAATGCCTATACTGTTATAGGTAACTAGTAATTAAATATATTACTTACCAGGACGGAGAGACGGAAGGGTCATCGTAATTGTTCTATTTTTTTTCTAATTGTTTCGATTTCCTTCCGCAATTGTAATTTTTGTAATTGCTTTTGCATCTCTTTTTTTCGCTCTGGGTCAGATTCTACATTTATTTCCATTTGGACAATCTGTATTTTATCTTGTATAGTATTCATGCTTACCAAGTGGTTAACGCTAAATATTTTTCTGGTAAATATCTGTTTTTATAAATCTCACCATTTTTATAATGTCCACTACAATTCAGATACCACACTTCTTCTAAAACTTCATTGGTCCATTGTATTTTTACGTATACCCCGCATAATATTTTCCATTCAGAACCATTACCCCTCAAAAATTCATACATCTTTTTTGTTAGCTTTGGGTTTACCGCTCTGTACCTTTCATAATCGTAAGGTTGCACATAGTGTTTGTAGTCTTCAATGTTAAATTCTTCTTTTTTCATAACTATTAATTTTTTAATGTTTTTATTGGATTTCCGTCCTTCGTCATATAATGTATCCAAATCTCCAAATCAAATATTGGGCTCTGGTGATAGCTAACATTTGTAAAGCCCAATTTAATAAACTGGAGAAGCTTCTTTTTGTTACTACACTTTATGTAACAATGTAAATGATTTCGATTATTTGCTTTTTTTTGCTCAACCACGTAATTTATTTCAAGCTTACTATTATTCATTTGCTCATACACAAACTTCATAATCTCATCTATATCGCTCTCCGAATAGTTACTACAAGGGTCTACACTTAGAGCATAGTAATTATCCCTTCTTATTCTTTGAGGCTTAAAACTACTTAACAACAAGTTATGTACTCTCCAGTGCCCTGTTGCGGCACACATATGCAATTGCGTAATACTTACGGTGCCATTTAAAGCCTTAATTATTCTTCTAACATTTCTTGCCGATTGCAAGGTTAATTCACTAATATCTTTAACAGATAGATACTCTTTTTCATTCATATTCTTAACTTGTTTATACTACTAATCTCTTAGGAACTGTACTTGAGTCCTTGATAGATTACTTATTTTATAATAAATATCACGGCTTTAGGAAAAAGTCCTCTGGCCGTAAAATTTATTGTTACTATTAAAATCAATCAGATTCCAATAGTCAAAAAAAAAAAAAAAAAAAATGGGTATAGGCACGAACATAACCAACAATGTATTATGGTTATAGTTTGCCAGACAGATAAAAGATTACATTACTCTCATTATCTTTTTACTTGAAGCCGACTTATTGAAGCCAAAACGTTTTTTAGTTGATAACGTTTTCTGTTACTGATTCGAAAATCAATATTAATGCTTCCTTCGGCTTCCATCTTTAATAATGTGTTTTCGCAAATAGATAACATTGCCATCACATCCCTAGATGTAAGAATTTCTTTATTCATTTAAAAGAAAAGGTATTTTTTTAGAGTTTTTTTTATTTGCCAAAAGGCGACCTCAACAATCTTAGTACTCGATTTAAACCCTATAAAATCGCTAACATATCTGATTAGTACAAAAATACTCCACAAATATTGAAGTTTCAACTAAATATTAATTAGTGGGAAATAAAAAATTACTACGTGATTTACTACGCACCAAAAAAGAAAACCCCGTAAACGTTAATGTTTACGGGGTTTTTTAAAAATACTTGTTGGTCTACAAGGACTCGAACCTTGAACGACTGCACCAAAAACAGTTGTGTTACCATTACACCATAGACCAATTCCAGTGCTGTTAAGCGAGTGCAAATTTAATACAAATTTTAAGCTACACAAATTTTTTAATGCGTTTTTTTCAAAAAATTTTCATTCTCTTCAACTCCAATCGAATATTATTTTAAAAACAACTAAAAACCAATCGGTTACCAAACTTCATTTTTTTTTTGAAAATTTTGTTAATGCTCGCATCATTCGACAAAAAAACATTTTCTTTGTAACTCAAAAAATTTAACTAAAATTTTAGTCTAAAATATGGTAACATTCAATTTCAATAAATGGAATACGATTATAGGTTGGTTTACATTTGTAATAGCATTAGTAACTTATACACTTACTGTTGAGCCTACCATGAGTTTTTGGGATTGTGGAGAATATATTGCAACTGCCGCCAAACTAGAGGTAGGACATCCACCGGGAGCTCCTTTATTCCAAATGATTGGAGCCTTTTTCGCCATGTTTGCAACGGATGATAAACATATTGCATTAATGGTCAACATGATGTCCGTTTTTTCAAGTGCCTTTACCATCTTATTTATGTATTGGTCTTCCACAATGGTTTTGAAAAAGCTAATTGCTAGATTTTCTGAAATAAACAAAGACAATGCGATAGTTATTCTTGGAAGTTCATTTGTAGGAGCGTTAGCCTATACATTCTCCGATAGTTTTTGGTTTAACGCAGTAGAAGCCGAAGTTTATGCTATGGCTTCTTTATTTATTTCCTTACTTTTTTGGTTGGGATTGCGTTGGGAACAGGACATGGATACGCCAAGAGGAAATAAATGGTTACTAATCATTTCTCTAGTTGTTGGACTTTCGTTTGGAGTTCACTTTATGGCTTTATTAACTATACCTGCTATAGGTTTTCTTTATTTTTTTAAACATTATAAAGAAGTTACTGTCAAAAATTTTATAATTGCCAATATTGTCGTTATTGCCATCTTATTATTTATCTTCAAGTTATTGCTCCCGTTGACTATGGCTTTCTTTGCAAAGACAGAAGTTTTCATGGTGAATGAATTAGGAATGCCATTTAATTCCGGAAGTATTTTTGTGGCACTACTTTTTATCGCTTTCTTTTACTTTGGTTTAAAATATACCAAGCAAAAAGGTTTGATCTTTTACAACACTATTATTCTTTGTATTTTGTTTATTTTAATTGGGTTCTCCACTTGGATGATGTTACCAATCAGAGCAAATGCCAATACCGTAATTAACGAAAATAAACCATCGGATGCAGCAGAAGTTCTGGCGTATTACAACAGAGAACAATATGGTGTAAATCCATTGTTTTACGGGCCTCAATACACGGAAACCTTTACTGGCCTTGACAAAGAACATCCTTACTTAGACAAAGCACCTAACTACGAAAGAGATTTAAAAACCGGTAAATACATTATTACAAATAATTTTAAAAATGCCGAGCAAAATAGTGACGACCACCAAAAAACTATTTTACCTCGAATGTGGAGTACCGAGCATGTAGCGAATTACATGAATTTCACCAGTCCTCCTGTATTCAAAATTAATCCGGACTATCCTTATGAGGATGATTTATCAAAATATGGTATTGATCCAAGCAAATTAACTGAAGAGGAATACAATAAGGCCATTGCACAGTTAAAAAATGAAGTTGAAAAAACGGTAAATGAATTCAGACAAGCGTATGCCCAAAAACAAATTGACAATGACGGTTATGTTTCTTTTCTAAAAAGTTACGGAGATTATTTAATTATTGAAAAACCAACAACTGTTGATAATTTAAGCTTCATGTTCGAATATCAATTTGGGTATATGTATTGGAGATATTTGATGTGGAATTTTGTTGGACGTCAAAGTGATGTGCAAGGAAAATACGATAATTTAGACGGAAATTGGATCAGTGGAATTAAATTTATTGATAACTTACATGTAGGTTCGCAAGATAATTTACCATCAGATGTACTAAATAATAAAGGTCGAAATGTATATTTCTTTTTACCATTTATACTTGGGCTAATAGGTTTGATGTATCATGCCAATAAAGATTTAAAGAGCTTTTATGTTTTACTTGCACTGTTCCTATTTACTGGAATTGCGTTAAAAATATATTTGAACGAAAGACCTTTCGAACCTCGTGAAAGAGATTATGCCTTAGTCGGATCGTTCTATGTATTTGCCATATGGATAGGATTTGGCGTCTATGCGCTCTACGAAAGTGCCCAGAAATACTTAGCACCTAAAATTGCTGGTCCCTTACTTATTGCAGCGAGTTTATTAGCAGCTCCCGTCTTGATGGCCTCTCAAAACTGGGATGACCACGACCGTTCAGGCAAATATACTGCTGTAGCAATGGCAAAAGCCTATTTAAAGTCTTGCGATAAGGATGCCATATTATTTACTATTGGCGATAATGATACCTTCCCTTTATGGTATGCCCAAGAAATAGAAAAGATAAGAACGGACGTAAAAATCGTAAACACGAGTCTTTTCATGACGGATTGGTATATTGATCAAATGAAAACTAAAACGTATGAATCCGATCCCTTACCTATTTCCTTTACGCACGACCAATATGTGGGCGACAAACTGGACTATGTAGCTCATATCCCAAAAGTGGAAAGCAGATGGGAGATAAAGGATTTTATCGAGTTTATTAAAAATCCGAAATCTACTGTTGAAATGCAGAATGGACAGACAATCCATTTTTATCCAACAAATAAAATTAGAATTCCTGTCGATAAAAATATGATTATCCAGAACAAAGTTGTTTCAGCAAAATACAATGATTCTATCGTTCCTTACATAGATATTGACATAAAAGGAAATGCATTGTATAAAAACAGGTTAATGATGCTTGATATTGTTGCTAATAATAATTGGAAAAGACCTATCTATTTCAGCGGTGGAGCATTTGACAACGAAGATTACATATGGATGAAAGAATATCTTCAGCTAGACGGAATGGTTTATAAATTAGTTCCTATTAGAACGAAACTAAAAAAAGACGATGGACAAATGGACATGGGTCAAATTGACTCGGATAAAATGTACGCCAATGTTATGAAATGGGATTGGGGAAATAGTGACAGCCCCACCATATATCATGATCCTGAAACTAGAAGAAACAGTATCACTTATAGAATGAATCTTGCCCGATTGATGGATCAGTTAATTGCCGAAGGAAAGAAAGACAAAGCTAAAAACATCATCAATTTAGCCATGACCAAAATGCCATTGGATAAATTTGGATATTATTCACTAGTTGAACCATTTCCGAAAGGATATTATGCTATTGGCGAAAAAGCAAAAGCGCAACAACTTCTCGAAAAATTAATATCGAAATACAAAGAAAATCTTAATTACTACGGCAACTTGAGCGCATCCGAGCAAACAAGTATTGCAATTGACATTATAACTGATATCGAACGCTATAGAGGTTTGCTACAAGTAATGAAAGAAAGTGGAGACACCGCATTTTACAATCAGAACAGAACCTCTTTCAATACCTATATTAAAATGTTCGAACGTTTTGGTCGTGAGAAAGAGTAAATTCAAGTAAATACCATAATTATAAATTATAGCGATATTGAAAAATGTCGCTATTTTTTTTTACTTTTAAAATAAAAAAGATGAACTTTCTTTGGGTAAAAACGAATTGGATTATAAAGAAATTGTTTTCAAGCTATGTTTGGAATATACCCAATACTGCAAATAAAATATACCTAACGTTTGACGATGGGCCCATACCTGAAATTACCGAATGGGTTTTAGAAGAATTAAAAAAACACAAGGTTAAAGCAACTTTTTTCTGTATTGGAGATAATATCGAGAAACATCCCGAAATATTCAAAAAAGTAATTGGTGAAGGGCATACTATTGGAAATCACACTTTCAATCATTTGAATGGTTGGAAAACAATAACCGAATCGTACATCGAAAATTTCCAACGATGCGAGGACACTATTCGAAAATTTGCAATCAACGATCTGATTTGTAAAATATTTCGTCCACCATATGGCAAGATAAAAAGATCACAAGCAAAAACGATACAACAATTAGGTTATAAAATAATAATGTGGGATGTTCTAAGTGTAGATTTTGATTCCGCTTTATCTCGCGAAAAATGCTTAGAAAATGTACTTTCCAATGTAAGATCTGGAAGTATAATTGTTTTTCATGACAGCATAAAAGCCTTCAAGAACCTTGAATATGTACTACCCAAAACCTTAGTATACTTAAAAGAAAATAATTTTGTCTGTGAAGTTATAAAATAGCCGTAACAAAGAACTACAACTGCTCTTGAACAAGATTAATGATCGTATTGGCATCTAACTCCCCAGATTGTCTCCAGATCATTAAGCCTTCTTTATAAATCATCAACGTAGGAAGTCCTTTTATACGTAAAGCTTCGGCTAATTCCTGATTTTTATCCACATCAATTTTTATGACCTTTGCTTTATCGCCAAGAGCGGCCGCAACATCTCTGATTACAGGGTGCATCGAAACTGATGATTCATTCCAATCCGTATAAAAGTCAATCAACACAGGTATTTGTGCGTTTATAAGTTCTCCAAATTTTGACATAAAACCAAAAATTTAATTTTCTAAATTTACTAAAAAGAGATAATTATTATACAAATGTAACAATTTTAACGAATTAAGCTATCGCCTTACCCTTTTTTAGTTCAATTACGGTAATTTCAGGCATAATTCCTACTCTTCCAGGATACGCATGAAAGCCAAACCCTCTATTTACATAAACATATCTTCCTACATTCTCATACAAACCGGCCCATTGCGTATAAACGTATTGCGCCAGACTCCATTTGAAATAACCTGGAATTTCTATTCCAAATTGCATTCCGTGTGTATGTCCGGATAAGGTAAGATGGAAGTTCTTATCGTGATTTTTGATTTCATAATCCCAATGGCTTGGATCGTGACTCATTAAAATTTTAAAATCCTCTTTATTTAATTGCTCAGAAGCTTTATTAATATCACCCGCTTTTTTAAAATTTTGTCCCCAATTCTCGACTCCAACTAATGCAATTTTATCGGATCCTTTTTCAATAAAAGCATGTTCATTCAACATTAATTTGAAACCAATTTGTCCGTAAAGATTTTTTATGTCTTGAAAATTTTTCTCTTTGGCTGCCTCTGAAGGCCACGTCACATATTCGCCATAATCATGATTCCCTAAAACCGAATATTTACCATACTCATGTTTTTTGATTCGGTTAAAAGTTTCTATCCAAGGATGCATTTCCTTCGCATCTGTGTTGACAATATCACCGGTAAACAAAATCATATCCGAATTCTGTTCGTTAACTAAATCTATAGCATAATTTATCTTCTCGGGATTGTCAAAACTTCCGCTGTGAACATCTGATATTTGAGTAATGGTAAAACCATCAAAAGCATCCGGCAGATCCGGAAAAAATATACGCTGTTTAATGACCTTATAATTATATTTACCTACCGTCACTCCATAAATTAAAGACAAAAAAGGAACTGCCGCCAGCCCTAATCCTACCTGACTCACAAATTTTCTTCTTGAAGCAAAAAAAGTTGCCTTATCATTATTCTCGATAAAATAGTTGATTGAACCCGCTCCCACTCTAAAAATATCTTCCCCAAGTAACACAAGAGCCAAAACCATTTTAGGCACATATACTAGAAGCACCAAACCCATAGTAAACATGGTTTGCTTCGTCTGACCGACTGAACGGTCAAATTGCATGAACGAATAAATAATAAATATAAAAAGCAGAAAACTAATAATTTGATAAGAGACCAAAACCCATTTCAATTTTATTAAAGTTCGTAATGCCTGAAATGCATAAAGCTCAATAACGAGGAGGACAATACATAATAAAAGTATTCGAAGAATCATTTCTATAAAATTTTAGACAAAATAACAAATTAAGAAAACACTTTGCGTTTTTATTAATCTAAATTTAACTAAAATTACGCCAAATCAATATAAAACGACTTTTTTTATAAAAAAAGCTGATAAATTACTTTATCAGCTTTCCTTAAATTAAAACTATTGTTTTTCTAACTATTTACTTTTTCAGTTTACGTTAGTGGAACAAAAGTTTTAATTATTTTTTTGCTTTTGTAGCTTCCATTTTAGCCGGTTCCGCTTTAGTAATTTTAGCTGCTTTCTCTGCTTTTTTTGCTGCTCTAACTTCTTTCGCAGGAGTTGTTTTTGCAGGCGCCGTTTGAGCATTTACCATAACTGTTGTTCCTAAAACCATTGCAACTAACATCAATACTTTTTTCATGATTGTGATTTTTTTATTACTAATTTGTTTTTATTTATAGATCAAATGTAGTGTCACTAAATGAAGATTGAATGAAGATTTAGTAGTGCAAAAAACTTTAACTATTTATTAAGTTTTTCCTTATTTCCGAATCGCAACAGGAATGTTGTTCCTTCGTTTGGCTCTGAAGTAACTTCTATAATTATATGGTGAAAAAGTGCAATACTTTCAGCAATGGCAAGCCCTAAACCGTGTCCATCCTCAGTAGAATTAATCCTTGTAAAACGATTAAATATTTGCTCAATCTGACTCTCAGTCATTCCAATTCCAGTATCCGAAATAGATAAGAAATAATTAGAATGAGAAAACCCATCTACAACAGTAATAATTCCATTGTTTGTATTGTATTTAGTAGCGTTTACCATTAAATTATAGAGAAGAATATGAATTAGCGTTTTATTCCCAATGAACTCATAGTTATGATGGATATCGATATTTACAATTATTCCTTTTTCATCAATACGATCTTGCAAATCCTCATGCAAATCGTTAACTATTTCTTGCAAATTTACAACCTCATTAGACTCGTACTGATGGTTCTCTATTCTTGAGATGAGTAATAAATTATTAATTACTTTCTTCAGCATGTCAAGTGTTTTCAAAGAGCCCGCGATTTTATCAACTGCGTTATCATCTAATGAATCATTTTGTAGGAGGTTTTCAAATTTATTTTTAAGCAAAGCTATTGGTGTCAAAAGCTCGTGAGAAACATTGGCAATGAACTGTTTTTCTTTTTTAAAAAGGTCACTGATTCTATTCATCATTTGGTTTAAAACCACATCTAACTCTTGAAAATCTGCAGAATGCGAATTGATAGGAGTATGATCAAAAGTATCGGGTTCATTTACACGACGAATTTTTGTGTCAATAATTTTATAAAATGGTTTCAAGAGATATTCTATGTAGAATGTATCTATCAAAAATGTAACAATCATCGTAATCATTAGTACAATTAAAACAAAAAGCTTAATGATAAAAGTCAGTTCCTCGATTTCACTTAAACTACTCCCTATTTCAAGTTGATATCGCATTTTGCCGTAAAGAAATTGATATTGCAAAATCCTATAATCATCTTTCTCTCCCTCAATAATTCTGGACTCATTAATAAAAACCGTCTTATCTAGTTCAGAATTTTTAGGCAATCTGGATAATTGCAGAAATTCACTGTGTAATGTGGAAAAACTAGCATACGTTTCAGTAGTATCTTTTCTAATGATAAAATCGTTAATTTCTTCCTTATCTAAATGTTCAATAAATTTTTGCTTTTTTTCCACTAAACTTTTATTGATGTGCTTGTAAACTACTCGTTCTACTAAAACAGGAAGCATTAACCATAAGATCAGAATTACTAATGATCGGGTTATAGCATTGAATATAGTTAACTGGTGTTTAATTTTCACTCCTAAATAATTTAAGCGTTTATTCTATAACCAACGCTTCTAACAGTCTCAAACCATTCTATGACCGCGTGTTTGTCTAATTTTTTCCTAAGGTTACGGACATGAACATCGATGAAATTTGAATCAGAATTAACTTCTAAAATATCTCCCCAAATATGTTCAGTTAACTGTAATCTGGTAATAACTCGGTTTTTATTTAATACCAAATATTGAAAAATATCAAACTCCTTTTTAGTAAGTTTAATTGGAATTCCACCATAATGCAATTTGTAATCTTGCAACTGCAAACTGAAACCATGAATGTCGAGATCGTTAACTGTAAAACCATGAATACGCCTAATAATCGCAAATAAACGAGCACCTAATTCTGTCAGAGCAAAAGGTTTTGTGAGATAATCATCCGCCCCAAGTTGCAAACCATTTATTCTATCATCTAGTTCGCCACGAGCGGTAATGATAACAACTGCCATCTTCGATGGTATTTTACGAACAGATTTTAACACATCAAAGCCACTACCATCTGGCAAACCTAAATCTAACAACATAATATCATAGTCGTTGCTGCTAATTTCTTCTAATGCTGCTTCGCAATTTTTAGAAATTCTACAAACATAACCGCTAATCGAAAGATAATCTTTCAATTCAATGGCTAATTCGGGATTGTCTTCAACAATAAGAATATTCATAAACAATTGTGGTATAAAACTATTCAAAGTAACAAAATAATACTAATAAAACTGTTCTAATAATTTTAAAAAAAACTCAAAATTGGTATAAAAAAAAACTGATAAATAATTTTACCAGCTTTTTCATAATTAACCATTCTGTTTTGCAGACTTAGACATAAACCTTTATTACTTCTTTTGAAAGCAAAATAGAAACATCAGTTATTTTTTTTCTTTAGAACTCTCCATGGCTGGAGCCGCTACCTTTTTCGATGCTTTGATTTTTTTGTGTTTTGGATGTTTTGCCAATTTCACTTCTTTAACCGGAACGGTTTTTGTTGGAATTGTTCTAGCATTTACCATAACACTTGTACCAAATAATACTGCAACTAACATCAATACTTTTTTCATGATTTCTAAATTTAATATTAATAATTTGTTATTTATAGATCAAATGTAGTAGTGCTAAATGAAGATAAAATGAAGATTTACGTTCGTAGAAAAATTTAACTTATTATTAAGATTTTAAATAAAAAAAAGGTTACCGTAAAATAATTAAGGTAACCTTTTTTAAACAAATTACTTTGCAGTTGTAAAGTCGATAATATTACTTAACAACTATATTTAAATTTGGAGTTATAATATAATCACTAGTCCCGCCGGAATATCTTTGTACGTAAACTTCAAGAAAATCATTAGTTGCTAACTCTGTTGAAGCAATTAACGGAAGAACTAAAATATCATTTGCAGCTAATCCTTTGCCGTAGATTTTATATTGAGTAATGGGAGTTCCATTCTTTGCTATATAAATAATGTATGTCCCAACATTACTCACTTGAAAGGAAACGGATCCTGTAAGTTGAAAAAATCTTTTTTTCTTTCCCAAATATTGAAGACGATTATCAGTCGAGTTTCTTGAAAATCTATATAAATTACTTGATGTAGATGTCCCCAGCAATTTTGTAGCATTAGTCGGATTTGAATTATTAAAAATTGTTTGAGCCCCTGCACCAACTGCATAATCAAAATTCATGTCTCCTGTAGCAACAGCATCACCTTCATTAGATACTCCCGCTGATCTAACAGTCCACCTATCATTAAAATTATATCCTGTGTAACTACCGACAGTGTATCCTTTTATATATAGACCCGTTGTAGGGGTTCCTGTAAAAACAACTGATTCCATTACCGCATCTCCAGTGATTGTAGGGTTAGAAGAAACGTCTAATCCAATACTAGTTCCATTTACTTCTGTAAAACCTCCTGCTTTTTGAATTAAACCAAAACTCCCCTGTAATGTTTCATAGGTACCACCGTTATTTCCGAACCAACCGATATTGCTCAATAATAATTTACTAATATCTTTATAAATAATTCCAGTTGTTGTGTTTCCAACAAATTGAACAATGCTAATAAAAACTAGGGAGAAATTGTCAATTACACCAACATTCGAAGAACTAGCCACAATCGCATCTCTAAAAATTAAGTTTTGAGTACCTCCTCCTGTAATATTAAACACTTTTCCTGCTGTGGCTGTTAAAGTCAGCACTCTTACTGATCCGCCAGTTGTACCTACAAAAAGATCCCCAGACGCTTTAACTAACTTGTCCTCACTACTATCCTGACCAATAAGATACGCATTATTTAATTCTATTGGAAAATCAAGATTAATTGTCCCGTTAATTTCATACAATGTACCAGTATCCAAAAGATATTTACTTCCACCTCCTGCAGTTTTTTCTGCTGCCAAAACAGTTGCCAAAACATCAGTAGATTTTATACGTTTAAATTTCATCCTTCCGTAGTTAGCATCACTATTAAGTTTATCCCAAGTCGAAAGACTCGTGTCATAATGAAAAAATGATTTCAAATTTGTGTCATACACCATCAATCCGTCCGCTGGAGACACGATAGCCATTCTTTGCACAGTAGTCATCCTAGGCATTAGAAGTCCCTGAGTTGAAGATGTTAAGTCTAGAATCGAACTCGCATTTGGAGTAGTTGTTCCGATACCCACTTGAGCAAACATATTTGTCGTTATTATCATGAAAAATAAGAGACAGGCTTGCAATACCTTTTTAGCAGAGTAATTTTTTTTCATAAAAAACGAATAAAAGATTAAATAAAAGAACCGTAATCGGCATTCAAAATTGTTCTACAAAAATAAGAATTACATCGGTTAAATACTTATTTTACCGATTAACTACATATTATTTTACAAAATATTATTAATTTCCTACAAATAAGAATTACTAATTTATACACTAAATCATTTATTGATATTTTTCTTATAAATAAACAACATCAATAATTTTAAATTTATTTAGATCTGCTTTTTTGCAATAGTCGTGTTTAAAAAAGTAACTGCAAGACAAGAATAAGGAAGAAATATTTCAATCTGTTACTTCTATATCTGACAAGTTTTGTACTTTTGAAAACTTTACAAAATCACAATCATGTCACAACAAAAACGCCTTTTCCTTCTTGATGCTTATGCTTTAATCTTCCGCGGTTATTATGCTTTTATAAAAAACCCTCGAATTAACTCGAAAGGAATGGATACATCCGCCATTATGGGATTTATGAATTCATTGATGGATGTAATAAAAAGAGAGCAACCAGATCATTTAGCAGTTGCTTTTGATAATGGAGGAAGCCAACTACGAAATGACATATTCCCTGAATACAAGGCCCATCGTGATGCAACGCCAGAGGCAATAAAAATTGCTATTCCGTATATACAAGATCTATTAAAAGCGATGCACATTCCTATTATAGAAGTTAAAGGTTATGAAGCCGATGATCTAATTGGAACCATTGCAAAACAGGCGGAAAAGCAGAACTACAAAGTTTTTATGGTAACCCCCGACAAAGATTTTGCACAATTGGTTTCTGAAAACATATTTATGTACAAACCCGCAAGAATGGGTAATGGAATTGAAATATGGGGTATACCGGAAGTATTGGCAAAATTTGAAATCGAAAGACCTGATCAAGTAATTGATTTTCTTGGGATGATGGGCGATACAGCAGATAATATTCCCGGATTGCCTGGCGTAGGCGAAGTTACCGCTAAAAAATTACTAAAGGAATTTGGCACCATGGAAAACCTTTTAGCTAATACAGACAAGCTAAAAGGAAAAATGAAAGAAAATATTGAAGCCAATAAAGAGAAAGGCTTACTATCTAAAACTTTGGCAACTATATTACTGGATTGTCCTGTAGTTTTTGATGAAACAGATTATGAATTATCAACTCCTGATGTAGAAAAAACAGATGCACTTTTTAATGAACTGGAATTCCGAAGAATGGCAGAACAATTTGACGCTATATTTAAAAAGGGTGGAACAGCAACAACAAGTGGCACTGTGGACGATGCAAAATTATATAAAAAGCCTCAACCAAAAAACGAGGATCAATTCGATCTTTTTGGCAGTACTATTCCGGATGACACTTCAGAAGAAACACGTCATCAATATTATAATACATTAGAAAACACGGAGCATTCCTATCAGATAATTCAAGGTGATTTAGGAACCAAATTACTCCTTCAAAATTTGCTAAGCCAATCATCCGTTTGTTTTGATACGGAAACAACTGGACTTGATGCCTTGCATGCCGAACTAGTTGGAATTTCATTTTCCTATGAAAAAGGAAAAGGATTCTATGTTCCGTTTCCAGAAAATCAAGCAGAAGCACAAACTTTAATTGAGAAATTTATTCCGTTTTTTGAAAATGAAAACATCGAGAAAATTGGACAGAATTTAAAATATGATTTGAAAATTCTTTCTAACTACAATGTTACCGTAAAAGGAAAACTATTTGACACTATGATTGCGCATTACCTGATCAATCCGGATATGCGTCATAATATGGATATTTTATCCGAGACATATTTAAAATATTCTCCTCAATCTATTGAAGCCTTAATTGGAAAAAAAGGAAAGAACCAGAAATCAATGCGAGATATTGAACTGGAAGAAATCAAAGAATATGCCGTTGAAGATGCCGATGTCACTTTGCAGCTCAAGGAAATATTCACCCTGGAATTAGATAAAACGGGCACCAAAAAACTATTTGAAGACATTGAAATTCCATTAGTGAAAGTTTTGGCTGATATGGAAAAAGAAGGAATTCGGGTTGACGTTGACTTCCTAAAATCCCTTTCCAAAACACTAGATGACGATATTAAAATATTAGAAGCAAACATATTTGAAACTGCTGGCGAGACATTTAATTTGGCTTCGCCAAAACAGCTCGGTGACATTTTGTTTGATAAATTAAAAATTGGAGGACTTAAACAAAAGAAAACCAAAACAGGTCAATATGCTACAGGCGAAGAAATATTAAGTTATTTAGCAGCTGAAAATCCTATTGTAAAAGATATTCTGGATTGGCGACAATTGGTTAAGTTACAAAACACCTATGTGGAGGCTTTACCCAATCAAGTAGATAAGATTACGAATCGCATTCATACTGATTATATGCAAACCGTAGCCGCAACCGGACGTTTGAGTTCCAATAATCCGAATTTGCAGAATATTCCAATTCGTACGGAAAGAGGAAGACAAATTAGAAAAGCATTTGTAGCCCGAGATGAAAACTACACAATCGTTTCTGCCGATTATTCCCAAATAGAGCTCCGAATTATTGCGGCTTTAAGCGGTGAAGAAAATATGATCAAAGCGTTTCAGAATCATGAAGATATTCATAAATCCACGGCTTCAAAAGTGTTCAATGTTCCTTTGGAAGAAGTAACACGAGAACAACGTAGTCATGCGAAAACAGTGAATTTTGGAATCATATACGGAGTTTCTGCTTTCGGACTTAGTAATCAAACCTCACTTTCACGTTCTGAAAGTAAAGATTTAATTGACGCTTATTACAAAACGTATCCAAGACTAAAATCATACATACACGAGCAAGTAGAATTTGCAAGAGAGAATGGCTATGTTCAAACTATTCTTGGACGTCGTCGTTATTTAAAAGACATAAATTCCCAGAATGCAATCGTTCGAGGAGGTGCGGAACGAAACGCTACAAATGCGCCAATTCAGGGAAGCGCAGCGGATATCATCAAAATTGCGATGATCAATATTCATGAAAAATTAATTTCGGGTAATTGGAAAAGTAAAATGCTTTTGCAAGTTCATGATGAGCTTGTTTTTGATGTTCACAATAGTGAATTAGAAAAAATAAAACCAATGATAAAACACGAAATGGAAAATGCCTTTAAGCTTGATGTACCTTTGGATGTCGATTTAGGAGCGGGAAAAGATTGGCTGGAAGCGCATTAATATTTGAGTATTGTAACGTCCTAAAACAAGCTTAACTCTATAGCCAACTTGTTTTAGGATAATTCAATATTTAAAAAACATACACAATTCCAACCCCTAACATTTGTTTTAGTTGTGCTTTGGGCCCTTGGGTAACCTGAGTGCCATCCACTTCTTTTTTAGATTTTATATCGTCATCATAAACGATACGGGTGCCAATATTTGCTTTTACATATTGGTTTACAACCAAATCTAATAATAATTCGCAGTCCACATCGATATTCCCAAAATTATTGATGTAATCAGAATATAAACTTAATCGGTTTTCCAGATTGATATTTTTAAAAATTTCCTTCTTATAAAAACTGGTCATCAAAAAACCAAGTTCCGTTTTAGTTCTTTTCCCTTTCGTAATTAAAACGCCATTTGCATCATAAACGGCTTTAGTAACACCAAAAGCCCCTTGATTAGCCAGTCTTTGATCTAAAACTAAGGTTTTCTTAAATGTAAAAGGCGAAATATAAAACGTTCTCTTCTTTTCCTTATTTATATTTTCAGCTCCTACTCCTAAGAAAATATATGCAGGTGCAAATGGTTTTGATATGGCAATTTCTGTATTTGGATACGAGTAACCATTTGTAAACTGAGAGTTAAAATTAAACTTAGCCGAATGATACCAATTGGAAAGGGTATCTTGTCTGTAGCCAAATGTAGAATTAAATTGTAAGGCATCATCTGTTTTTCTGACTTCAATTCCGTCTTGTTTATTTAGGCCATAGCGAACAATAAGTTCATTTGACCATTTATAATTTTCTCTTGTATATACTTTTGAAAAATCTCCTTTTACCAAACCTGATATAGAACTTGTACCACCCGCACTCCAATTAACAAAGGCAATTTCAGAGATATAAAAGCCTAAAGTGTTTTTTTTTATCCAATGAGATAAAGGAATAAATGATCTTGTTGGTTGTATATCTAATGCCACTGTTAATGGTTCATGTGCAGTTACTTTTACAAGCGTTGTTACAGGCATAAGTTCCAGTATTATTGTCTCTTGGGAAAAACTATTTGTGGCGATTGAGAATATAAATAAAAGAAGAGTATAGGGCAGTAATTTCATTATAAGGCGGTTAAATTTAAGGGTGCAAAATAATTATTTTAATAATTTGAAAAAAGTATTTCTAGACTTTTAACGTCAATTTTGCAGTATTGTTGTAGTTCATCAACAGTTCCTTGTTCGATAAATTCATCCGGAATACCCAATATTATTATTTTTGAAGTGTAATTATGTGAACAAGCAAACTCCACAATAGCACCACCAAACCCACCTTTAATAACACCGTCCTCTATTGTGATTACAGTTTCGAATTTTGCAAAAATAACAGGTAACAAACTTTCATCTAATGGTTTGACAAAAGAAAAATCGTAGTGCGCAATTGTTTCTGGATGCTGCATCTTGGCTATTGCCAAAGTAACATTATTCCCAATAGTCCCATTAGATAGAACAGCTACTTTCGATCCTTTCTGGAGACAAATAGCCTTGCCAATTTCTATTTTGTCATATTTTCCAAAATTTTTAGACTGCCAATCGGCAACCACACCACGACCACGAGGATATCTAATAGAAATAGGGTTATTTAATCCTAATTGTGCGGTATATAAAATATTTTGCAATCCAATTTCATTCAACGGGGAATAAATAATAATATTTGGAATGCAGCGCAAATAAGCTAAATCAAAAACCCCGTGATGCGTTGCACCATCTTCTCCCACTAATCCTGCCCTATCCAAACAAAAAATAACGGGTAAATTTTGCAAAGCTACATCGTGTATGACTTGGTCGTAGGCTCTTTGCAAAAAAGTGGAATAGATATTACAAAAAACAACCATGCCTTGCGTCGCCATTCCTGCGGCTAATGTAACGGCGTGTTGTTCTGCAATTCCCACATCAAAAGCGCGTTTCGGTAGTGCGTCCATCATGAATTTGAGAGAACTTCCCGAAGGCATTGCAGGTGTGATTCCTATAATTTTTTTATTTTTTTTAGCCAAATCCAATACGGTCAAACCAAAAACATCCTGGTATTTTGGAGGTAAATTCTCGTCGGATTTTATATGAATTTCACCCGTAATTGCGTCAAATTTCCCTGGAGCATGATATTTAACCTGATTTTCTTCGGCTTGTTGTAGTCCTTTGCCTTTGGTGGTAATGATATGAAGAAATTTTGGTCCTTTTACTTTTTGCAAACGTTTCAGTTCTTTGATAACGGCAAAGATGTCATGACCGTTGATAGGACCCGAATAATCAAAATTCAATGATTTGATCATATTATTCTGCCTTGGGTTTTTTCCTTCTTTTACGGCAGTAAGATACTTTTTTAATGCACCAACGCTTGGATCAATACCGATGGCGTTATCGTTAAGAATGACCAATAAATTAGCATCTGTAACTCCGGCATGATTTAATCCTTCAAAAGCCATTCCTGATGCGATAGAGGAATCTCCAATCACCGCAATATGTTGTTTATCGTAATCGCCTTTCAAATTAGAAGCAATTGCCATTCCCAATGCTGCCGAAATAGAAGTCGAGGAATGTCCTACACCAAAAGCATCGTAAATACTTTCGCTTCTTTTAGGGAAACCTGAAATACCACCGAGTTGCCTGTTAGTATGAAAAATTTCTTTTCTGCCCGTGAGTATTTTATGTCCGTACGCTTGATGTCCTACGTCCCAAATCAATAAATCGTTTGGTGTGTCAAAAACATAATGCAAAGCAATGGTCAATTCTACAACTCCAAGACTTGCGCCGAGATGTCCTTCTTTTACAGATACAATATCTATAATAAAATTACGTAATTCCTGAGCTACTTGAGGAAGTTGGGCTTCGTCAAGCTGGCGTAAATCGGTTGGGTTATTTATGTTTGAAAGTAAATTATCTGACATAAAGCAAATGTACGAATTGAATTCTTATTTTTGCAGTTATGATAAACCCTTTCACTGACGAATATTTTATGAAAAAAGCTTTGCAGGAAGCCGAAATGGCTTTTGACAAAGATGAAATTCCTGTTGGTGCCATAATCGTAATTGATAATAAAGTTATTGCCAGAAGTCATAATTTAACTGAATTACTCCACGATGTTACGGCTCATGCCGAAATGCAATCCATCACTGCCGCAGCTAATTATCTTGGAGGAAAATATTTAATAGGTTGTACGCTGTACGTCACACTGGAACCTTGCCAAATGTGTGCCGGCGCTTTGTATTGGAGCCAGATTTCAAAAATTGTTTTTGGTGCAACAGATGAAAATCGCGGGTTTACAAAAATGGGTACGCAACTGCATCCTAAAACTACTGTTGTTAGTGGAGTTTTAGCTGAAGAAGCTTTGGAGTTGATGAAGCGGTTTTTTGCTGCGAAAAGAAAATAGTTCTGCTTACACAAATTCCCTAGCCCGGATAGAAGCGGCATCCTTTTACAAAGCTTCCAGCCTTTTGAAGGCTGGAAGCTTTGTAAAAGATATAGCGAATAGCTGGAAATAGCTCCTAAAAAAAAAAGACATAAAAAAACCGCCAATCTTGCGAAAGGCGGTTTTGATTTATTCAATAATAGCATTTTCCTTTTTATCGTAAAAATGATATTCTAAGTACGTGTAAGCGTCACGAGGTATGATTTTCACCCACTTTTTATGTTCAAGAAACCATTTTGAACGTAATGATGGAAAACCTTTGGTAAGGTATGCGGCCACAAATGGATGTACATTAAGTACCACTTCTTTGTGGTTTTTTAAAACTCTTTCTAAATCGGAAGCAATTTTATCAATGATTTGAATTGGCGCTTCAATTTCGCCTTCAATATTGTTTGGATCTTCTTCTCTAGTTTTAATGTTTACTTCTGGTCTTACTCTTTGTCTTGTAATTTGGACTAATCCAAATTTGCTCGGAGGTAAGATTTTATGTTTTGCTTTATCATCGCTCATTTCTTCCCTTAGGAACTCGAACAAAACTTTACGATTTTCTGGATTAGACATATCGATAAAATCAACTACAATGATACCACCCATATCACGAAGACGTAATTGTCTGGCGATTTCGGCAGCGGCAATCATATTCACTTCCATTGCGGTGTCTTCCTGATTAGTGGCCTTATTAGAACGGTTTCCGCTGTTTACGTCTATAACGTGTAAAGCTTCAGTGTGTTCGATAATAAGATAAGCCCCTTTACTCATGGAAACTGTTTTCCCAAAGGATGTTTTGATTTGTCTCTCTATGTTGTATTTCTCAAAAATAGGTGTATCGTTTGATTGATAAAACTTAACAATTGATTGTTTTGAAGGTGCAATTTCTTGCAAATAATCCTTCGTTTGGTTGTACAACTCTTCATCATCAATTTGAATACCACTAAAGGTATCATTAAATACGTCTCTTAATATCGAAGAGGCTCTATTGAGTTCTCCTAATACTTTTGACGGATGATGAGCAGTCGGTAATTTTTTACACATTGCAGTCCATCTGCTAAGCAGGTTCTGCAAATCTTTTTCTAATTCGGCTGTATTTTTGCCTTCGGCTACTGTGCGAACAATAACACCAAATCCTTTTGGTTTGATGGATTGTACTAATCGTTTCAAACGGTCTTTTTCTTTTTTGTCTTCTATTTTTTGTGAAATAGAAACACGGTCAGAAAAGGGAACCAGAACAATAAAACGTCCGGCAAGAGAAAGCTCAGCGCTAATTCTAGGTCCTTTGGTAGATATTGGTTCTTTGACGACTTGTACTAAAACAGATTGATTGGCACTTAATACATCAGTAATAGTACCATCTTTGTCTATTTCTTTTTCAAACTGAAAGTTTTTTAGGGAGAAATCTTTTAATTTACCTGCGCTTACAAGTTTTATGAATTTCAATTGGGAAGCTAAATTTGGTCCTAAATCATGATAATGTAAAAAGGCATCTTTTTCGAAGCCAACATTTACAAAAGCAGCGTTAAGTCCGGCAACTGGTTTTCGTATTTTGGCAATAAAAATATCGCCTACTTGAAAGTTGCTTTTTTCTTCCTGTTTGTGTAATTCAATTAGTTTTCCATCTTTTAATAAGGCAAAATCTACGGCTTCAGAACTGGATCGGATGATTAATTCTTTATTCACGCTGTAAATTTTTTATCTATTCGCCAAAGCGAACAAATGGATTAAACAATATTTTAACAGGTATTGTACCCGGGGAAAATTAGCTGGCAGCTTGCAGTGTTGAGTTTGCAGTTAACTGCATACTAAAACCTGAATACTGATTACTAACTTTCGATTTCAATGAACTTTTAAAAAGAAAAAAGTAGTTTAAAACTACTTTTTCTTTTTGTGACGGTTAGCTCTCGCTCTTTTTTTACGTTTGTGAGTCGCTACCTTATGTCTCTTTCTTTTTTTACCGCTTGGCATATCTTGAAGATTTTATGATTAATTAATTATGTTATTTTGCTTCGTTATTTATTTTTACTCCTTCAACAAAAACTTTTGCCGGTTTAAATGCAGGAATGTTATGTGCAGGAATTTTTATTGTTGTATTTTTTGAGATATTTCTACCTGTTTTTTCTGCTCTAGTTTTTACAATAAAACTTCCAAAACCTCTTAAATAAACATTGTCTCCAGTTTCTAATGAATTTTTTACTTCATTCATAAAAGTCTCTACAGTTGCCTGAACATCTCCTTTTTCAAGACCTAATTTTTCTGAAATTTTTGCTACGATATCTGCTTTCGTCATTTTCTTTCCTATTTTATTATGTTGTACTATTTTTTTGAGTTTGCAAATATAGGAATTTAAAAAACAAATATTCAAGCTAATTCATTAAATTTTAATCACATAAACTTTTACTTTTGCATTCTAATATTTAAAGATGAATTTTTCTAACGTATTGATAAAATGGTATTTACAAAATAAACGTGATTTACCATGGAGAAATACCACCAATCCATACCCAATTTGGCTCTCCGAAATCATGTTGCAACAGACGCGAGTAGCACAAGGAATGCCTTATTTTTTATCTTTCACTACTGCTTTTCCAACGGTTTTTGATTTGGCTACAGCCAATGAAGAGGAAGTATTAAAACTTTGGCAGGGATTGGGTTATTATTCCCGTGCCCGAAATCTACACAAAACTGCTCAATACATCGCTTTTGATTTAGCCGGAATATTCCCAGGCAATTATTCCGATTTACTGAAACTAAAAGGAGTTGGAGAATATACTGCCGCCGCAATCGCCTCTTTTTCTTACAATGAAGCGGTTCCTGTTGTTGACGGAAATGTATTTCGGGTTTTGTCCCGTTATTTTGATATTGAAACGGATATTGTGCAGGCTTCCGCCAAAAAAGAATTTGCCGCCTTGGCTTTCGAATTAATGCCAAAAGACAACCCTGCAACATTCAATCAGGCCATTATGGAGTTTGGCGCTTTGCAATGCGTTCCTAAAAGCCCGAATTGTAGCATCTGTGTTTTTAACGAAAGTTGCGCTGCTTTACAAAAAAAGAAAGTAGACCAATTGCCGGTGAAGTCTAAAAAGTTAAAAGTTCGCAATCGATACTTTAATTATCTTGTTGTTGCAGATGAAAAGGAAAATACGATAATTCAAAAACGAACTGCCAAAGGGATTTGGCATAACTTATATGAATTCCCTTTGATAGAAACAGAAAAGGAAGAGAATTTCGATTTTATCTCCGAGCAAATACAAACTGATTATTTTATGGACAATAACGTTATAAGCATATTAGAAGATAACGACAAAAGTATAATCCATAAATTATCACATCAACATTTGCATATCAAATTTTGGAAAGTCAACCTAAACGGAAGCATTGAAAACGGAATAAACAACAGCGTTTTAAGAACATTCCCATTCCCCATTGTGATTTATAATTTTATAGAAAAGGAATAAATAGCATTGCAAAAATAATGTATCTTTGATTGAAATAGGATTTGAATATCATGAATGGAACTTTAAATAAGGTTATGCTAATAGGGCATTTGGGTGACGAAGTCAAAATGCATTATTTTGACGGAGGCAACTGTATCGGTAGGTTTCAATTAGCCACCAATGAAGTTTACATCAATAAAACCACCAACGAAAAAATCACTTCTACAGAGTGGCATAATTTAGTGGTACGCAATAAAGCGGCTGAACTTTGTGAAAAATACCTTTCCAAGGGTGACAAAATATATGTTGAAGGACGATTAAAATCCCGTCAGTGGCAAGCTGAGGATGGATCTACTAAATACACGACCGAAATTCAAGTGACGGAGTTTACTTTTTTGTCTACAAAGAAGGATAACGACAGCAACAAACAAATTCAAAGTTCGGAATCCACAAAAAACACTAACTTTGACCCAGAAAAAAACGATTTCCCTATCAATGATTTACCGTTTTGATTGTTTAACTAATCTTATTTAATTTGGACCCAGAGCCCAGTTTATTCTTTTCCTATACCATTGATACTGATTTAGTATTCGGTTTTATTGGGATATTCGCCTTATTATTTTGTTCTGCTTTAGTTTCAGGAGCAGAAGTAGCCTTATTTTCATTGTCACAAAAAGACATCGACGAAACAATACAAGAAAATGTTTCTAAAGGAAAAATCATATCAGAACTTTTAGAAAAACCAAAAAAACTGTTAGCCACGCTCCTTGTAGCGAACAACTTCATCAACATTGGCGTAGTAATCCTGTTTTCATTTATTGGAAAAAATTTATTTGCCGCTGTGACTTCACCCGTTTTAAAATTTATTCTGGAAGTAATCGTAGTTACCTTTTTATTATTGTTATTTGGAGAGGTTTTACCAAAAGTATACGCCAGCCGAAATAATATCAAGTTTGCCAAGTTGATTGCTTATCCTATTGCAGCACTTGACAAATTGCTTTCACCTTTGAGTTTGCCAATGCGAGCAGCAACTATATATTTGCATAATAAATTAGGAAAACAAAAGACCAATTTCTCTGTCAATCAATTATCACAAGCATTAGAACTTACCGACTCTGACGAAACCTCATCGGAAGAGCAAAAAATATTAGAAGGAATTGTCAGTTTTGGAAATACGGACACCAAGCAAGTAATGAGCCCCAGAATAGATATTTTTGCTTTAGAAATAGAAGAATCTTTTTCAGTTATTTGTCCAAAAATTATAGAAAAAGGATATTCAAGGATTCCTGTTTACCGAGACAATATTGACCAGATTGAAGGCGTTTTGTTTGTCAAAGATTTATTGCCTCATATAAACACCAGTGAATTTGACTGGAAAACCTTATTAAGAGAACCATTTTTTGTTCCGGAAAATAAAAAACTGGATAATTTGCTAAAAGACTTTCAAAGCATGAAAAGCCATTTGGCTATTGTTGTTGATGAATATGGAGGAACTTCCGGTTTGGTTTCTTTGGAGGATGTAATCGAGGAAATTGTGGGGGACATCAGTGATGAATTTGATGATAAAAGTCTCAATTTTTCTCAAATTGATGATAAAAATTATCTTTTTGAAGGAAAAATAAATCTAAAAGATTTCTATAGAATTATTGAAGTTGACGAAGAATTATTCGAAATAAAAAAAGGAGAAGCCGAAACATTAGCCGGATTTATTCTAGAGATTTTAGGAAATTTTCCAAAAAAAGATCAAAAAATTTCATTCGAAAATTGCCAGTTTACGGTAGAAGCGGTAGACAAAAAACGCATAAAACAAATAAAAGTAACGATTGAATAATTAAAAATGTTTAAAAAAATAATCACTTTTTCAACAATAGCATTGGTATCATTCTTAAGTTTTAGCTGTAAAGACGATATTATACCCAAACCAGCAAGTTATTTACGATTGGATTATCCCGAAGCAAAATATGTTGGTTTTGAAAATGAATGCCCATTTGCTTTCGAAATGAATTCAGAAGCTGTTATAAAAGGAGAGAAAGATTGCGGTTTTACTATCACGTATCCAAAAATGAAAGCCACGATTTATTTGACTTATAAACCCGTGAACAACAACATCGCAAAATTATTGAAAGACGCTCAAAAATTGACCTACGAGCACGTAATAAAAGCAGATGATATATTAGAACAACCGTATTTGAATCCTACTAAAAAAGTGTACGGAATGTTTTATCAGGTTGATGGAAATGCAGCTACCAACTCCCAATTCTATGTGACAGACAGTACGAAACATTTTGTAACAGGCTCCGTTTATTTCTATGCAAAACCCAACTTTGATTCTATTATGCCAGCAGCAAGCTACGTTAGAAATGACATGCAAAGACTGATGGAAACATTGAAATGGAAGTAATTGCTGTTAAGTGATCAATTTTTGAATAAAGAGTAAATATCACTAAAAGTGGGTATTGTGGATAGGGTCTTTTAGTGGTTAATTTGCGGAATCATTTCGAATAATGCAACCATCAATTCGAGAAGGATTTATGGACTTGAGAACGATAGTAAAGGAATTTCTGAAATAGTGCCAACAGTATAAGTGACTTTGCTATATTGTTATAATATAGCATTAGATTGTCAGATGATTGCTTTGGTTTACAGGATAAAAAAAATATAAATGTTTAAATATTTAATCTAAAATTAGGCTTTATGAAGAAGGTTCTATTATTAATAATTACTTTTTTTTCAATCCAATTTGCTTTTTGTCAGGATAATACAAATGTTTCAAATAATAATCTGAGTGTTCAAGAGATAGATAAAAAGCCGGAATATCCAGGTGGGCTTTATGCATTTTATATAGCTATAGGTAGAGATTTACCAGTTCCGAAAATTGAAGGTCCGCTTAACCGTTTATATGTGAATTTTGTCATTGATATTGACGGTAGCGTGACGGATATAAAAATTTTAGGCAATGTAAAGGACGGATCGGAAAAACGATTGATAAAAGCGATAAAAAAATGCCCAAAATGGACTCCTGCTGAACGTAATGGACTTAAAGTGAGGTATGAGTTACAATTTCCAGTAATAGCGAATTAAAAAAACAAGCCGGATTACGACTTCATATTCGACACTTTGTATGTTTTACCGTCGCCCGTAGCTTGAACTACTTTAGTCAGGCTTTCAGGATTTTGAACCGTTTTATCAAAGGTTACAGTAGCCCTTTTTTTATCAAAATCTACTGTTGCTGTTTGCACGCCATCAAGTTCCGTTAATTCTTCTTGTATAGTTTTGGCACAACCAATAGCACAAGTCATACCTTCTACTTTAAAACTTGCTGTTTGCAAATTAGCAGCTGCAATTTCTTTTTTAACTTTAGGCGCAGTAGTTTCTGTTGTGGCTATACCCGTTTTAGTAGGTTCTGAATTATTTTTACAGCTTATAAACAAAAGACTTGCAATTACTACCGCCGCTATTGATTTTGTGAAATTCATTTTATGAGATTTAAATTAATTACCTAATAATCATTTGCAAAATTAATGAAAAAAAAGGAACCGTAATTCATAAAATTATTACAATTTTGGGGCAAATTTAGATTTATGAATGCACGACAATTGAAATGGGTTTACCTGATGATTCTTGCCTTGATTTGGGGAAGTTCATTTATATTAATAAAAAAAGGATTGGTAGGATTAAGCGCTTTGCAGTTGGGTTCGTTGCGAATCCTATTTGCAGCCATTTTTCTGTTATTGATAGGCTTTAAAAGTTTAACAAAAATCCCAAAAGAAAAATGGAAATATATCGCACTTACTTCACTGTTTGGGACATTCATCCCGGCCTATCTTTTCGCTATTGCGGAAACAGAAATAGACAGCTCCATAACCGCCATTCTTAATTCCTTGACCCCATTAAACACGTTAATTTTGGGAGCGATGGCTTTTGGGATAAATTTCAAAAGAAGTCAGGTTTGGGGAGTTTTTATAGGACTCGTAGGAAGTATGCTTTTGGTTTTTAATGGAGCTATAAATCATCCTGAACAAAACTATTACTATGCGATTTTGGTTATAATTGCTTCTATCTGTTATGCCATTAATGTCAATTTACTAAAAAAATATTTACATGATTTGAGTCCGTTGAGTATTACCACGGGAAATTTTGCTTTTTTAGTTATCCCCACTTTTCTCATTTTATCTTTTTCGGGCTTTTTCGAAGTAGTTCATGTGGCCAAAGTGCAACATTCGATTTTGTTCATTATGATTTTAGGAGTCGTAGGAACCGGAATCGCGAATATTCTTTTCTTTAAACTGATCCAAATGTCATCTCCTGTTTTTGCTACATCGGTAACGTATTTGATTCCAATAGTTGCTTTCTTCTGGGGATTATTAGACAATGAAATGCTAACATCAGTTCAATTTTTCGGGGCGTTTATTGTTCTGATCGGCGTTTATTTATCAGCGAAGAAGTAGTTTTCAGATATTTCTACCTAAACAAAAGAGGCTGTCCGAAAAAGGCAGCCTCTTTTGTTTAGGTAGAAATATAAACTATTATTTGTACACCGGCTTTCCCACAGGATTACCGTAATTGTCAAAATAAAATATTGGAATATTTAGTTTTTCTAACCCAGGAATCACTTCCGATCCCTTCCCAGCAATAATTATTCGCGTATTATCTAAAAGGAAATATTTACTAGCCGCGCGCATCACATCATCAGGAGTTACAGCGTTTATGGTATTAATATAATTTTCATAAAAATCATCGGGAAGTTCTTCTGTCTTTATATTTAAAGCATATCGGGCAATTGACTGTGGTTTTTGCACTTGCATTACAAATCTTCCTATATAACCCGCTTTTACGTTGTTAAGTAAATCAACTGATACTTTTTCAGTTCTGATTTTTTTAATTTCTTTGATAAATTCTACCACGGCGCTATCGGTAGCGGAACTTCGTATTGCCGACGTCGATTTTAATTTTGCAACGTATTTACCAGAGCCAATAATTGAATTTGCACCGTAAGTCCAACCATGTTTTTCTCTTAAATTCATGTTTAAATAACTGCTGTAATCTCCGCCCAGGATATAAGTGGCAATGACTGCCGGGAAGAAGTCTTTGTCGCTCATCTTCAAATTCAGGGTGTTTACCAATGAAATTTCGGATTGAACAGCATTGGGAACATCTACAAAATTTATTTGGGTAAACGGAACATTCTGGGGAGCGGGATAGGTCAGTTTCGGAGTGCTTCTTTTTTTCCACGAGCCAAAAAGATTTTCTACAATTGGCTTTACTTCGTTATATTTCACATCTCCAATGATAACTAAATAAGCATTTTCCGGTACAAAATAGGTTTCATAATTGGTCTTAATATCTTCAAGTGTTACGTTTTGCAGTGTTTCTTCGGTCATATATTCGCCCGAAGGGTGATTTTTTCCAAAAGTAAGTGCTTCAACCACTCGATTAGCTATTGCAGGAACGCTTTTTTCTTCCGCTTTAAGACCTTCTAATAGTTTTGCTTTCTCTTTATCGAATTCTTCTTGTGTAAAATTCGGGTGTAGCGATCCATTTGCCATGAGTTCTAAAATTCTTCCTGAATATTTAGAAAGAGAATTGGCATATGCCCCTTTAGAACCAAAATTTATATTAGCACCTAAAAAATCAATTTCTTCATTGAAGGCATCTTTTGCAATTTTTACGCTTCCATTTCCAATCATGTTATTGCATAATTCATCCACACCCTTTTTAATTCCTTCGACAAAAGGTTCATTGTCTAGCGCAAGATTAAAAGTTACTCGCGGTAATTTGTGATTTTCAACAACCATTACTTTTAGACCATTATCTAAGGTAAAAGTTTGCGGTTTTTTTATATTTACTACCGGAGAAACTCCTGGTTTAGGTTGTGGACGATTTTGTGCCTGCATGATTCCTGTTATGAACAAAATGAATAATAGAATAGTTGTTTTTTTCATGATTGAAAGCGTCTTAATTTTGAGACTTCGCTTTTGAAGGAACATAATCCAAAATAAGTCTTTGATTTGGATTTAAATATTTCTTGGCTACATCTCTAATTTCTTCTCTCGTTATAGAGTGCAATAGATCAATCTCTGAATTTATTAAATTGACATCACCATAAAGCAAATAATAAGTCGCTAAATTTTCGGCGATTCCTTCCAGATTCCCATTCTTGTTTACAAAACGATTATCAAATGTATTTTTCAATTTCTGGAAATCTTTCGTCGAAATCAATTCGGTTTGCATTTTTACAATCTCTTCATCAACTTCTTTTATTAAATCCTCAGAAGTATGCGTTCCCATCGGCAATCCATACAAAATATACATTCCGTAATCTTCCTGACTAAAACCAACAGCGTCAATTTGTAACGCCATTTTTTTCTCATCAACTATTTTTTTGTAAAGTTTAGAACTTTTCCCGTCACTTAAATAAGACGAAATCAAATCCAATACTCTGGCATCTCTCGTTTTCATTGACGGAGTTCTGTAAGTGGCCACAACCATTGGAATCTGAATATTATGATCCTCGTATTTCGCTCTTATAGTTTGCGTAATCGGTTCTTCGACAAAAGTTTGTTTTTTTATGTCTTTTCCCCTTTGGATTGATCCAAAATATTTCTCAATCCATTCCTTGGCTTTGGCATTTTCGAAATCTCCTGCAACAACCAGTACGGCATTATTTGGAACATAAAACTTTTTATTAAAAGCTTGAAATTCTTCTAAAGTCGCAGCATCTAAATGCTCCATCGAGCCAATTGTAGTCCAACGATAAGGATGATTCTTGAACATATTTTCTTTTACAGCTCCAATAATATTTCCATAAGGCTGATTATCATAACGACTTCTTTTCTCTTCTTTTATTACCCCGTTTTGCGTGTCAACACCAATTTTATTGATTACCGGATGCATTAATCTTTCGGATTCCATCCAAAGTGCCAATTCTAAATTGTTCGATGGAAACACTTCGTAATAATAAGTACGATCATCTGAGGTATTGGCGTTATTTACTCCGCCATTGGACGTAACGATTTTAAACCACTCGCCTCTTTTTATATTTTCTGTTCCTTCGAATAATAAATGTTCGAAAAAATGGGCAAATCCTGTTCTGTCCGGCGTTTCATCCTTAGAACCCACATGATACATAACAGACGTTACAACAACTGGTGCCGATGGATCGTTATGTAATATGACGTGCAAGCCATTATCTAAATCGTATTCTTCGAAAGCTATTTTTTGAGCCGAAGCTATTCCTCCAAGCATAAGTGCAGTACTTAACATTATTATTACTTTATTCATAGGGATTAATACATTTCTATTTGCAATAGATAAAAACGAAAATAATTCTACTTCAAAAATACCTTTTTTTAATGACGATTGTCAGATCATTTTAATTTTCAATTAATTTTAACAAATTTCACAGGAGATTAATATAGTTCCAAAGGAGATAACCGACTGAAAAACAAAGTATAGAATAGGAACATTATTTTTTTGTTTAAGAGATTGCGGGATAAATATTTAATTGTATATTTGCAACCTTAAAAATTATTAAAACAATTCAGTATGTATGCAATCGTAGAGATAGCAGGGCAACAGTTCAAAGTAAGCAAAGACTTAAAGGTTTATGTTAACCGTTTGACTAATGAAGAAGGTTCAAAAGTTTCTTTTGACAAAGTTCTTTTATTAGATGATAACGGAGCAATCACTTTAGGCGCCCCAGCTATAGAAGGTGCTTCAGTAGAAGCTAAAGTGTTACAACACTTAAAAGGAGATAAAGTTATCGTTTTCAAAAAGAAAAGAAGAAAAGGATACAAAAAGAGAAACGGTCACAGACAGTATCTTACTCAAATTGTAATTGAAGGTATTACTGGTGTTGGTGCAAAGAAAGCAGCTCCTAAAAAAGCAGCAGTTGAAGCAACTACAGAAGAAGTTGAAGCTCCTAAGAAAAAGGTAGCTAAAGCTAAAAAAGAAGACACAAAAGAATAATAACAAAATAAAACTAATACGTCATGGCTCACAAGAAAGGTGTCGGTAGTTCTAAGAATGGTAGAGAATCAGAATCAAAACGTTTAGGCGTTAAGATATTTGGTGGTCAAGCTGCTATTGCTGGGAACATCATCGTAAGACAAAGAGGTTCAAAACATAATCCAGGTGAAAACGTTTACATCAGTAAAGATCACACACTACACGCAAGAGTAGATGGAGTTGTTTTCTTCCAGAAGAAAAGAGATAACAAATCGTATGTTTCTATACTTCCATTCGAAGTTGAAGCATAATTGATTTTCTCAATTATTTAAAAACCCGTTTCGTGAGAAACGGGTTTTTTTGTCTCCTCTCCCACCCTAAAGTCTCGGGACTCTAAGAAGGAAAGAGAGACGAAATTGATGATTTTTATTTTTAGATTAAAAAAGCTCTTAGCCTTTGAACGCTGCGAGCTTTGCGTAAGCGATAGCAGTGAAAATTCTTTTATGCAGCGCAGCGAAATAAAAGATTGCAACGAATAGCCCGACCCGTAGTTTTTACGAAGGGTCAAGCCAAAAAAACATGGCATTTTTACCAAGGTTATATAAATCTAAAAATCTAATTTCACACTAGCATCTGTAATATAGTTTCATACTCTAATTAGACGGGTTAAATGAAAATCCCACGCTAAAAAACAATCTCACTTTGTCAATATTATTTATCCATGAAGTGTCAAAATGAATAGGCCCTAAAATCGATTGATAGGAAATCGCTGCTCCTCCTGACATCAACAAACTGGTTTCTTTATTGTCGTCCCAATTTGCCTTTGTATAAGAGACGTCAGTTATGTATTCGTTAAAGTTGCCATAGCCAATGGATGCAATATTGAAATGTGGAGTCAGGTAAAATTTACCCAAGGGATTCAATTGTACGCCAAGTTTAATAGACATAAATTGAGTAACACTCAGCTCGTCCTCATGAAGCCCAGGAAAAACGAAACGATTACTGCCGGAACTTGGAATAAAACCTCCAAGGAAATATTTTGCAGCATAGCCATAATTAGAAAAAGAGCCTGCATTATCTTTTACCTTGTCTTGAAAAATAAAATTAGCATCAAATCCTATTATACCAGTAATCTTCTTTTTAATTTGAAGTCTTTTTTCAAATGCGAATCCTACTTTAGTGAAGTTATTTGTTGACCCCGAAAAATCGGTTGAATCCGCTTCCGTAAAAGCTATATTAATGCCATTGTGAAGCGATCGATTTATATTTGCTTTTAAAATTGTTCCATTTGTTGCAAAAAAAACTTTATCCATCCCATTTCGTGAATAATGTGCGCTTACTTCTAAGTTGCTAAAATTATAGTTCTTAAGAGATAGTACATTATCATTTATATCGGGATCATGTTTAGGCTTCACCACGGTGTAACTATAATTTAATCCAAATCCAAGATAACTGTTCAGTGAATTCAAATTTCGATTTACTTCATTATTGAATTCGACAGCTTTGTACAGCATATTATCTACTGATTTTCCATCAACGAAGATTTCCTGTTGTAGGAATGCACCATAGAGTTCCGTTCCCCACCACCAGTCTTTCTTTTTTCCAAAATTTTTCTGAAAATCAATTCTTACTTTTGGTTGTTCTGCTATATCTGCAGTAAAAAGAAGGCGGGAAGATTCAGCTAGAACGTTTCTTGCATTATAGTTAAAAATTAGCCCAACTCCTCTATAAGTGTCATAATGCAGGGAGGCATTAACTTGGTTTTTAGAAAATTCTAACCCGTTTATCAGCAATCCTAATTTGTCTTCGTCGTAAACGAAATAACTATAGGTAATTTGGTTAAAAAGATTTGTGCCCATGGCACCATTTATACATGCTGTTAAATCTTTAGTATTATACTTTGTATGTGTTTTGATATTTGTTCGAGCAATAACAAGAGGAAGATTTTCCTTGCTGATGTTTTTATAAACGATCGTGTCGATGACAAATTCGCTGGAAACCTTTGGCAGTTTGTGAGTTCGTTGTTTGAATCCTTTTAATTTTTCTGCTAATGCTACTAATGTGCCTAGATTAAGATTGGTTGCAATTTTACCATCTTTGTAGATTTCGTTGCTTTTTGCAAAATCAGATGTAGAAAATCTCAAGTTAGGCAAGTGATCTATTAAGATGTCACATAGTTTACGATTTTCCGGATCTTTGATGTTACTGGGAAACATGCTAGTTTGCATCAGTACAGCCACAAAGTTGTCTAATTTATCTATAGGTTCCATTCCCCCACCCACGTCACTGCCAATTATAATGTCTGCACCCATTTTTTTAGCAATATCCGTTGGAAAATTATTCATTACGCCACCGTCAACCAAAAGAGTTTTTTCGTAAGGCATGGTTTTAAAAACCACGGGTAATGACATACTCGATCGCATAGCAAAAGCTAAATTTCCTTTGCTGAGAATTACTTCCTTACCATATACAACATCTGTAGCCATTGCTCTAAATGGAATAGCTAACTTATCAAAGTCTTTTACATTATAAACAGGAAAAGTCAGCTCTGTAAGAAATTCTCTTAAATATTGATCATTTAATAAAGAACTCACACTTGTCGGTTTACCATCCTTAATTCCTATTCCAACCAAATATCTCTCAAACTCGCTTTTTTCTTCCACACTGACACTTTTTAAAGACATATCTCGTCCTAGTAGTTTGTCCCAATCGATATTTTTGGCTATTTTTTGAATACTGTCACCAGAATATCCCATTGCATACATTCCTCCAATAACACTTCCCATACTGTTTCCTACAATAAGGTCAGGAACAATGTGCAAGGAGTCTAAAGCTTGTAAGAGTGGGATATGCGCTATTCCTTTGGCGCCACCACCACTTAACACCAAAACCACTTTAGGTTTTTTCCCCTGGGCGGAAACAATTTCACTAAGCGATAAAGAAATTAATAAGACGAATAGATAAGCTATTTTTTCCAAAAGTAGTAGTATTTAATATTTAAAAATAGGAGTAGTATTTTGCTTCTTAAAAAATGTTAATTGACAGGCAAATATAGTATAATTTTGTACATGGTATGTGGTTTGAAGAAGTTACATCTCTTAATAATTTTTTATATATCATTGTCTTTCAGATTGAAAAACAAAAAAAACCCTCGCTCCCGAAACTTCGGGACTGCAAGGGTTCTAAATAATTCAATAATCTAAAAATCTAATTTTAGACTAGTATCTGTAATATTCTGGTTTAAACGGTCCTTCAACTGGAACTCCAATATAATCAGCCTGATCAACACGTAAAGTCTCTAATTCAACACCTAATTTAGCTAAGTGCAACATTGCAACTTTTTCATCTAAATGTTTTGGTAACATATACACGTCATTGTTGTATGCCGCGCTGTTTTTCCACAATTCGATTTGTGCTAAAGTTTGATTTGTAAATGAGTTACTCATTACAAAACTTGGGTGACCTGTAGCACAACCAAGGTTTACCAAACGACCTTCAGCAAGAATAAGAATATCTTTTCCAGCAATAGTATATTTGTCAACTTGTGGTTTGATTTCAATTTTTGATGCACCGTGGTTTTCGTTCAACCAAGCCATATCAATTTCGTTATCAAAATGCCCGATGTTACAAACGATAGTTTTGTCTTTCATTTTTTCGAAATGAGTACCCAAAACGATATCTTTATTTCCAGTAGTAGTGATGATAATATCAGCATTACCAACAACAGTGTCTAATTTTTTAACTTCAAAACCGTCCATTGCCGCTTGTAAAGCACAAATTGGGTCAATTTCAGTAACGGTAACAATAGAACCAGCACCTCTAAAAGAAGCTGCAGTTCCTTTACCTACGTCACCGTAACCACAAACGATTACTCTTTTTGCAGCAAGCATAATATCAGTTGCACGACGAACCGCATCAACTGCAGATTCTTTACAACCGTATTTGTTATCAAATTTCGATTTAGTAACCGAGTCATTCACGTTGATTGCAGGCATTGGCAATGTTCCTGCTTTTACTCTTTCGTACAATCTGTGAACTCCAGTTGTAGTTTCTTCAGATAGTCCTTTAATTCCAGCAACCAATTCCGGGAAACGGTCAATAACCATATTCGTCAAATCTCCACCGTCATCAAGAATCATGTTCAATGGTTTTCTGTCTTCACCAAAGAATAATGTTTGCTCAATACACCAGTCAAAATCAACTTCGTTCAAACCTTTCCAAGCATAAACTTGAATTCCTGCAGCAGCAATTGCAGCAGCAGCTTGATCTTGAGTAGAGAAAATGTTACAAGAACTCCAAGTCACTTCAGCACCAAGAGCAATTAAAGTTTCAATCAAAACCGCAGTTTGGATTGTCATGTGCAAACATCCAGCAATACGAGCACCAGCAAGTGGTTGTTCGTTTTTGTATTCAGCACGAAGCGCCATTAAACCTGGCATTTCAGCTTCTGCTAGTTCAATTTCTTTTCTTCCCCAAGCCGCTAGAGAAATGTCTTTAACTTTGAAAGCCACAAAAGGCATAGTTGTAGTACTCATTTATAGTATATTTGTAATTACTTCGTCCGTTCGCCTTTAGGCTCGGGCGTAAAATTTTTTTGCAAATTTACGGAATAACTTTAGAATTTAACTGTTTTCTAAAAGATTTATGAATTGTTTAATTCGCTAATCTTTTGAACATTAACTAAATAATTTCATTAAGTTGGACTTGTTTCAGTTTCTGGAGCTATTTCCCGTTATTCGCTATATCTTTTTCCACGCAAAAAAGCCTGAAAAAAGGATGCCGCTGCTACCGGGGCTAAAAAACGAAACTAAAAAAACGATGCCGCTTTTCAAAACCATAAACTTCAATTCCACGACCCAAATTCTCGTTTGGAAAGTAACTGAATCCTTTACAGAACTATTTGAACAAGTCGTCTTAAATGATAGCAATCGCATGCGCCTTGACGGAATGAAATCCGAAATGCACCGGCGCGCTTTTCTTAGTGTTCGCAAGTTGTTACAGGAAACAGGCCACACCGATTTAGATTTGTATTATGACGAATTCGGCAAACCGCATCTTCATGGAGAGAAGCATATTTCGATAACACATTCCCATAATTTTTCGGCAATTATTATCAGTCACGAAACCGTAGGTATCGACATCGAATTGCAAAGAGACAAAATCATCCGAATCGCAGATAAATTCTGTGACTCAGAATTTCAATTCTTATCGCCAAGCTTTGAGACTGAAAAAAAACAAAATTACATTCGGAAATTGACCGTAATTTGGGGAGCCAAAGAAGCCATTTTTAAAATCCGAAATGAAAAAGGAATTAGTTTTAAAAATCATATAAATGTTTATGAATTTGAATTAAACGCTAAACAAAATAAAGCTGCTCTCCATTTTAATAAATTAATTAAATATTTCAATATTCATTTTGAAGAATTAGAGGATTTTACTTTGGTTTACGCCTTTGAAAATTAAAAAAACATCCAAATTTGCGAATTAGCAGTAAAAACTATGACTAAGATTTACAACGATATTTTAAAATTTAAAAGCGAAAGTAAAAAATTGCTTGCTATTCTTCTGGATCCTGATAAAGTAGTTTTAGAAAATCTGGTTGTTTTAATTTCTAAAATCAATCAGTCTCCTGCAACCCACATTTTCATTGGCGGAAGCCAGGTCAAAACTAATATTCTTGATGAGTTAATTACAATAATCAGACAAAACTGTAATTTACCGGTAGTTCTATTCCCAGGAAACCCGTCGCAGATTTCAGATAAAGCCGATGCCATTTTATTTTTGTCTTTGATTTCTGGTCGCAATTCTGACTTTTTAATTACACATCAGGTAAAAGCAGCACCCTATTTAAAACAGACCCAACTCGAAATTATTTCTACAGGTTATATTTTGGTTGAAAGCGGTAGTGAAACTGCCGTAGAACGAATTAGTAAAACAAAACCTTTAGACAGAAATAATCTAGATTTAGCATTGGCAACAGCACAAGCTGGTGAAATGTTAGGCAATAAATTAATATATCTGGAAGCAGGAAGCGGAGCAAAACAAGCTGTGCCTCTAGAAATGATACAAATAGTATCAAAAAACACCCAAATTCCTCTAATTGTTGGCGGCGGAATCATAGATTTGCACGGAATTGAACAAGCCTATGATTCAGGCGCTGATATAGTGGTGATTGGGACTGCGTTTGAAAACGATATTAATTTTTTTGATATCGCATTGTCTTCAGCTGTATATTCAAAAGACTAAATTTTAAAATAGAAATGATAGATTTTTTTTTAAATGCCTACAAAGAGGCTACCACAACTCAAATTCTACTAGAATTCATAGCTTTCGTATTTGGAATTCTAAGCGTTTGGTACGCACGAAAAGAAAATATTTTAGTTTACCCCACGGGACTTATCGCAACAATTATTACGGTCTATTTACTATTTCTTGCAGGCTACATAGGAGATATGTTAATCAACGGCTATTTTTCAATTATGAGTATTTATGGATGGTACAAATGGACCAGAAAAACAAAAGACAATGATAACTTACCAATAACAAGAACGAATAAAAATGAAAAAATAATTGGAATTTTATTGTTTTTTATCACAATTTTTGTAGTTTTCGGGATATATAATCTATTTGACTATACAATTCATAGTGATAATTATATAGATATTATTTCCTCAGGAATATTTTTCACGGGGATGTGGTATATGGCCAACAAAAAAATTGAAAATTGGACTCTTTGGATTATTGGAGATCTAATTGTTACACCTTTATATGCTTATCGCGGACTTGGGATCTTAGCTTTGCAATATTTAATTTTTACAATTTTAGCTATTTTAGCGTATTTAGAATGGAGAAAAATCTTAAACAGCAAGAAACTGCAATCTTAAAAATTGCGCTCTTCGGACCTGAAAGTACCGGCAAAACAACATTAGCAAAACAACTGGCTGAACACTACAAAACGGTTTGGGTAGCTGAGTTTGCACGTGACTACCTGCAGCAAAAATGGGATAATGAAAAACGAATTTGCGAAAGTAATGATATGCTACCTATTGCATACGGCCAAACTTATTTAGAAAATGAAGGAGCAACCGTTGCCAATAAATATCTTTTTTGCGACACTAATCTACTGGTAACCAAAGTTTTTTCAGAAGTTTATTATAATTATTGCGACCCTTTACTAAACAAAGCAGCACTAGAACACGAATATGATTTGTTTTTTCTCACGGACATTGATGTTCCATGGGAAAAAGATGACTTAAGAGATAAAGCCGATGGTAGAGAATCTGTTTTTGCCGTTTTTAAACAGACGTTGATCGATAATAAAAAACCATTTATTCCGCTATCAGGAGACAAAGATTCACGTTTGCAAAAAGCAATTGCAATTATTGATGACTTGACAATCATAAAAAACATGGGACTTTCCTCTCTTGATTTTATCCAAATATATGAACATGGAATTCCAATTCAAAATATTCAAAAACAATTGCAAGTTTTCAAAAAGGGTATCCCAAAAACCGTCTTAGTTGAACCTGCAACTTTATCAAACGGAATTTTAAAACTTTCCGAAAATGAATTTAAACAAAAGGCCGCTTATTTTGACATCCATAAATCTAATTTAAATCTACTGAAATTCGTGCCGGCATCTGGTGCCGCAAGCAGAATGTTTAAATTTTTAAACACTTTTTTGAATGAGTTTGATTTCGAAAACGAAAGTATCAATGCTTATGTAAACAGAAAAAAAGATGCAGAGCTATCTATTTTTATTATCGGCATGGAAAAATTTCCTTTTTTCAAAGAAATAGATAAAAAATTAAAAGAAGCATTTACGGGTTTTGATTCTCTAGAAAGAGATTATAAGAATTATTACTTTATAAAGTTATTGTTATCTTCTGACTATTTTGATTTTGCCAATAAACCAAAAGGAATTTTACCATTCCACAAATACTCGACAGGGATAGCGACACCTATTGAAGAGCATTTGTATGAGTGCGGCTATTATAGCAGCTCCAACGGAAACTCTCTTTTACATTTTACAGTATCCGAAACGCATCAAGAGCAATTTGAAAACATAATAAATCTTACGAAAAACACAGTAGAAAAAGAATCGAAAACAGCAATAAACATAAGTTTTTCTTGCCAAAACAAAAGCACTGACACTCTTGCTGTTGACACAACGAACAATCCATTCAGAACTAACACAGGTGAATTACTATTTAGACCAGGAGGTCATGGTGCTCTAATTGAAAACCTAAATGTATTAAATGCAGATATTATTTTTATCAAAAACATCGATAATGTCATTCAAAATAATAATGAAAAAATAGCCTTCTATAAAAAAGCTCTGGCTGGAACATTGATTGAACTTCAGCAACAAATTTTTAGTTATTTGACTCTTATTGAACTAAAAAAGGTTGGAATCATAGAAATTGAAGAAATTTTAAAATTCCTCAAAGAAAAATTAAATGTAGAAACAGCAAATGAAGCGGATGCATTAAGCTTAGAAAATAAAATCAGTATAATTAAAGACAAATTAAACAGACCTATTCGGGTATGCGGGATGGTTAAAAATGAGGGCGAACCTGGAGGAGGTCCGTTTTGGGTCAGAGATGAAAATGACGCGGTTTCATTACAAATAGTAGAATCGTCGCAAGTTGACTTAAACAATGAAAGTCAAGTTACTATTTTAGCAGATGCCACTCATTTTAATCCTGTTGACTTAGTTTGCGGAATTAAAAATTATAAAAACGAAAAATTTGATTTAACGAAGTTTGTCGACCACAATAGTGGTTTCATTGTTGAGAAAAATACCTCAAATACACAAATCAAAGCATATGAATTGCCTGGTTTATGGAATGGTGCTATGGCAAATTGGATTACCATATTTGTTCAAGTACCTTTAATTACCTTTAATCCAGTAAAAAGCGTAAATGATTTATTAAAATCGGCACACCAGCCTCAATAAAATTGGAAAAAGAAAAAATCATATCAGAATTAACGTTGAAAGCCGTTCGAAGTAGTGGTGCTGGCGGACAAAATGTAAACAAGGTTTCCTCTAAAGTGGTTTTGACTTTTGATTTGAAAAACTCACAAGCATTGACCGAAGAGGAAAAATTACGTCTGGAAACTAAATTATCCTCACGGCTAACAACAGTTTTAGTTTTGATTTTGAACTGTGATGAAGATCGAAGTCAATTGAAGAATAAAGAAATTGTAATAAAACGCTTTTTGGAAATCATAAAAAATGGATTACTTGTCCCCAAAGAAAGAAGAGCCACTAAAATTCCAAAATCTGTTATTAGAAAGCGAATCAAGTATAAAAAAAATATTTCTGAAGTCAAGAAAAATCGGAGAAAACCAGATTTAAATTAATTTCGTTTTTTGGGTTCTAATTATTTTTCAAAATCTAAGGGTCAAACAATCTAAAAATCTAAAAATCTTTTCTAAATTTGCACCGTCTCAAAGGGGTGCTCTAAATAACGAGCTGAGATTATACCCAACGAACCTGAACAGGTAATGCTGTTAAGGGAAAAAATGACAAAAAAAATAGCGTGCACACTATCGATTTGTCATAGGAAACAATCATTTTAATTTAACAAAAGAATAATTCCCCCTTTTATTCGTAATCTTTTTACGGATGAATACTCTATTTTATTTTATTGGCCGCAAAGGCACAAAGACACAAAGTTCGAGATTATTGCTGTCTATTATCTTTTCTCTATTATCCTTTTATTCCTTTTCACAAGTCAAAGACACCACTAAAGTCAACCAACTCGATGAAGTCTTGGTTTCGGCAGTTCGAGTTACTTCAAAAACTCCAGTAAGTTTTAGCAATTTGGACAAAAAAGAAATCAAGTTCCGGAATTTAGGACAAGATATTTCCATTCTGATGAATTATTTACCTTCAGTTGTGACGACTTCTGATGCTGGAAACGGTGTCGGATATACTGGAATACGTGTTCGTGGTAGCGATGCGACGAGAGTAAATGTAACCATTAACGGAATTCCTTACAATGACTCTGAAAGTCACGGAACCTATTGGGTGAATATGCCAGATTTCGCTTCTTCGGTGGAGAGTTTGCAATTGCAACGCGGTGTAGGAACCTCGACAAATGGAGCTGGTGCTTTTGGTGCGAGTTTAAACATGTTGACTGATTCCTATTCTGATAAAGCAACGGGAGAAATTTCAAACTCTTTTGGAAGTTTTAATACTCAAAAGCATACTGTGAAATTCAGTACGGGATTGATTAATGATCATTTTGAATTGGCGGGACGTTTGTCTGCGTTGAAATCGGATGGTTATATTGACAGAGCGGCATCAGATTTAAAATCTTATTTCCTTCAGGGAACGTATGTTGGTAAAACGACTTTAATTAAAGCTTTGGCTTTTGGCGGAAAAGAAAAAACCTACCAATCCTGGAACGGAATTGACGAAGCAACTTTAAACAGTGACAGAACCTTTAATTCATCTGGCATTTCTACAGACGAATTTGGAAAAACAAGGTTTTATGATAATGAAACCGATAATTACCAACAAGACCACTATCAATTACATTGGAACGAAAAAGTTTCCAATAATTGGAGTACGAACTTAGCTTTTCATTATACTAAAGGAAAAGGATATTATGAGAATTATAAAGAAGATGCGAAGTTTTCAAGTTATGGTTTGACTCCAATCGTTATTAATGGGGCAACAATAAACACAACCGATTTAATCCGTCAAAAATGGTTGGATAATGATTTCTACGGAACCACATTTTCTGCGAATTATAAGAGTGATAAACTGGACGTCATTTTTGGTGGTGGTTATAACAAATATGAAGGAAACCATTTTGGGAAAGTAATTTGGGCAAGATATGCTTCACAAAGTGAATTGGGAGATCATTATTATGATGATTTTGCGGTTAAAACCGATGGAAATATTTTTGCAAAAGCAAATTATCAAATCGCAGCAAAAATAAGCCTATTTGGAGATTTACAGCTTAGAAACGTGCACTATAAAGTCAATCGTTATGAAACAGGCCTGGTAAATGACACCTTTAATTTCTTCAACCCGAAGGCAGGTTTGAATTACGATATTAATACTAATAATAAGCTGTATTTTTCCTATGCAAGAGCTAATCGGGAACCTAACAGAACGGATTATGAAGGCGGAAATGCGAAACCAGAAAAGTTGAATGACTTTGAAATGGGTTGGCGATATGATGCTGATAAAGTACAATTCAATTCGAATGTGTATTATATGGCTTATAAAGACCAGTTGATTTTAACTGGAAAACTAGATGACGTAGGAAGTCCGATTCGCTCTAACAGCGAAAAAAGTTACCGTTTAGGATTAGAGGTTGACGCTACGATTGCTTTATCAAAACAATTTATTATTCGTCCAAATTTTACTTTAAGCAGTAATAAAAATATTGATTTAGCTGTAGAAGGAGAGAATTATGGAACTACTGATATTGCTTATTCGCCATCAGTTATAGTGGGAAATATTATTGTTTATAAACCTTTAGAAAACCTTCAAATTTCATGGTTACAAAAATTTGTAGGCGAACAATACATGAATAACATTGAATTGCCTGCAGCAAAGTTGGCTAATTATTTTGTGAATGATTTGAATATCGCTTATGAAATCAAACCGAAATCAGTTTTCAAATCAATTGTAATTACAGGTTTGGTTAATAACATTCTTGATAAGAAATACGTCTCAAATGGGTATATGTACGACGTTTATCCGTATTATTATCCACAAGCCGGAATCAACTTCTTGGCTGGTTTGACATTGAAGTTTTAGAAAAATATCAACTAAAATTTTAGAAATCCTGACGGTCTGATTTGGACTGTCAGGATTTTTTTAGTTTTAATTATAAACCCGGAGTACATTTCCATTTACTTCTACACGATATTGTTTCAAAGGATATTGCGCCCCGCCTTGGGCTTGACCCGTAAACAAACTGTATTCTTTGCTGTCACAAGCGCAAATTATGTTTATTCCTTTAAGAGTCATCGTAGAACAAGAGCTCAATGCTTGATTGGGACAGGCAGCATCAAAAGCATTATATCCGCTTCCGGTATTGAATACAAATATTCCTTTGGCTCCAACACCAGAATAATAAATAGCATTGCTGGGATACTGAAGACTAGAATAGGCGGGCAAATTCATATTGAGATCTATGGTAAAAGTATAATTAGGCAGGTAAGGATTTTTATTGGTAAAACCATTGTCACTGCAGGAAAAGAATATGGATAAAAAAGTCAATAGTAGAATGAATTTTTTCATTTTCTAAAATTTTGTAAAAGAATTAGTGAAACAAATTTAATTTATTTAACTTTGAATTATATATGATTAACATATATTTATAGGCTAAAAAAATTAATAGTATCTTTGTGGAAAGAAATCCCGTCCTGATGGGATTTTTTCTATTTATATAAACGATCAAGTTATGAGTACAGTATCTTATTACACGGCAGAAGGATTAAAAAAATTAAGAGAAGAATTAGATTATTTAAAAAGTGTAATGCGTCCAAAAGCATCCGCAGATATAGCTGAGGCAAGAGACAAAGGTGACTTGTCTGAAAATGCCGAGTATGATGCAGCCAAAGAAGCACAAGGAATGCTCGAAATGCGTATTGCTAAGATGGAAGAAGTACATTCTAATGCCAGATTAATTGACGAGTCTCATTTAGATCTTTCTAAAGTATTGGTTTTATCTAACGTAAAAATCAAAAACCAAACCAACGGAATGGAAATGACTTATACATTAGTTGCCGAAAGTGAAGCTGATTTGAAAACAGGAAAAATATCTGTAACCTCACCAATTGGTAAAGGTTTATTGGGGAAATCAGTAGGAGAATTTGCAGAAATAACAGTCCCAAACGGAGTTTTGAAATTTGAGATTTTAGAAATTTCACGCGACTAAATAGTTAAAGGTTTGATCGGTTAATTGTTTAACCGATTAACCCATTCAACAATTAACCAATTCTATAATGTCAAGTATATTTACAAAAATTATAAAAGGAGAAATTCCTTGTTATAAAATTGCTGAAGACGATAATTTTTTGGCTTTTTTGGATGTGAATCCAAACGCCAAAGGACATACACTTTGCATTCCAAAACTGGAAATTGATAAGATTTTTGATATCGAAGATGACTTGTATATTGGGCTGATGCAGTTTTCCAAAAAAATTGCTGTTGCACTAGAAAAAGCAGTTCCTTGTAAAAGAATAGGAATGGCGGTTATAGGACTTGAAGTTCCTCATGCTCACGTTCACCTTATTCCTTTGAATGAAATGGACGAAATGCGTTTTCAAAATAAAGTATCACTTTCAAAAGAACAATTTGAAGCAATGGCACTACGTATTAAAGCCAATTTATAATGTTTTTACAAATAAAATAAATTGGTACGATTTTCGTTTAGAAAGGGAATAGGTGAAAACTTATTCCCTTTCTAATTTTGAGCCAGATTGCATGTTGAAAAATATTTATATACTTCTCTCTTTATTTTTATCCATTTTAAGTTTTGGCCAAAGCCAAACAGACTATATGTTAGTTGATGTACAAATCTCTAAAATCCCTACTAGCGCCACTTTTTCAACTAAAGATATTGCCAATTACATCAATTCAAATTTTAAAACAGACAACGACAAAATTCGAGCGATTTTTTATTGGACAGCCTCCAATATAAGCTATGATATGGGGAATAGGTTTACTTTAAATAGCAGAGTAACTTCTGAAAATAAAATAAAAAACATTCTCCAAACCAGAAAGGGAGTTTGTAGTGATTACACAGAAATTTTTAATGATTTAGCGAGTAAAGTGGGTATAAAATCAGTAATCATAAGCGGATATAGCAAACAAAATGGGGTAATTGATACAATTTCTCATGCTTGGTGTGCTGCAAAAATAAACAACAAATGGTATTTATTTGATCCAACCTGGGGTTCAGGTTTTTCAAATAACGGTCGTTTCTTCAAAAAATTAGATAATTCTTATTTTAAAGTTAGTCCTTCACAATCGATCTCTTCCCACATTCCTTTTGATTATTTATGGCAATTTCTGAATTATCCAATCACAAACCAAGAGTTTTACCAGGGCAAAACTCAAATTAATAAATCAAAGAAATACTTCGATTTTGAAAATGAAATTGCAAGATACGAATCATCATCAGAAATCGATAGATTATACGACTCTGCTGAAAGAATAGAAAAGAATGGAGTAGAAAATAATCTAATTTTAGAACGACTAAAAAATAAAGACAAAAACATAAGTTATCTACGTCAAAAAACAAATGTCGAAAAATTGAATATAATTACTAACAATTGCAATCAGGCTATCAGCTTGTTAAATGACTTTATTAATTACAGAAACAAAAGATTCAGTCCTACTCTGCCAGATAACGAAATTAAAAATATGGTTACCACACCAAAACAAAAATTAATTGAATGCCAAAATGCCCTTTATGATATGGGTTACGTTGGAAGCGGAAATTCATCAAATTTAGCGTCGTTAAAAAAATCAATTAATAATGCTTTGGCGCAAACCGAGGAGCATTTAATTTTTGTCCAAAATTATTTAAGCAAAAATAATATGGTCAGAAAAGGAATGTTTACCAAAATAACTTGGTACTGATTAAGCTAAATTAAGATGCCTTTTTAAAACTGACTTGCATCGTCGTTCCTTTTCCTATCTCAGAATTCAGGACTTTTATAGTTCCTTTATGGTATTCCTCTACAATTCTTCTGGTTAAAGAAAGTCCCAAGCCCCAGCCTCTTTTTTTGGTGGTAAATCCCGGTTCAAAAATGGATTTGAATTGTTTTTTTTGAATCCCACCTCCTGTATCTGTAACATTTATTTTCACATGTCCAGCGTCTTGTTCTATTTCTAACGACAATTTTCCTCTCCCTTTCATCGCATCAATAGCATTTTTTACCAAATTTTCGATAGTCCAACTGTGTAAAGTAGGGTTTAATGACACCATTATTGGGGATTTAGGCGCTTTAAAAGAAAATTCAATTTGCTTTGAAAAACGCGACTGCAGATAATCATAGGATTGCAGCGTTTCTTCTATAATGTCTTTGATTTCTAGTTTTGGCTCGGAGCCTATTTTTGAAAAACGATCCGTAATTGTTTGTAATCGTTCAATATCTTTCTCTATCTCAAATGTAGTACTCTCCTCTACATTTTCAGATTTCAATAGTTCCACCCAACCAATTAAGGAAGAAAGTGGTGTGCCTATTTGATGCGCTGTTTCCTTCGCCATTCCTGCCCAAAGTTTGTTTTGAGTGGCCATTTTGTTACTTCGGTAAAAATTGTAAACTACACCACCAAATAGCACTATGATTAACATCAAAGCAATAGGATAATATTTTAGTTTGTTAAGTAAGGCTGAGTTCCCATAATATAGTTTTTGAAACTTTTTTGGTACGTATTCGATTACAATGGGTTCGTTTTCATTTCGTAAATCAGATAAAAAAGCCTTGGCCCTAATTTTATCTTTTACGATTTCTTCATCGATATTAACGGTATTTATGATGCTGTCATTCTCAGTAAGAATAATAGGAATAGAAGTGTTGTTACTGAATATTTGAAGAGGAAGCTCTACATCTGTATTTTCATCAGCATTTTTTAATGTCTTTTGTGCATTTGCCCAAAGGTTCATTTTAAGACGCTCTTCATTTTTGAAGATTTGAAAAAAGGTATAGGTGTTCCACAGAATTAGAGAAATGATAAAGAATGAAGCAAAAATGATGACCCAGCGGGTTGTGTTTTTTTTATCAGAAAACTGCATAAATTAAATTTTGAGGTATAAATATAACGAAATAGTCGCACTATTATTTTAGTTTTCATATTAAGAGCTTTTTTTGATAAAAAACAAAATATTTATTTAACCTTAAATCGGCATTCGTCCTTTATAAATTTAAACCATTTACTTACTTTTGCCTGTTAGCAAACCCCACTCATTATAAACTACGTCATCATGATTACTATTGATCCAAAAAGTATTGAAACTGCAAAGCTACAGGGCTACTTACAAAGTTCCGTGGGGCCAAGACCTATAGCATTTGCCAGTACTATTGACACTAAAGGGAATCCAAATTTATCTCCTTTTAGTTTCTTTAACGTGTTTAGTGCTAATCCGCCAATTCTTATTTTCTCACCTGCTAGGCGTGTGCGAGATAATTCGATAAAACATACTTTAATTAATGCTGAATCTACTGGAGAAGTGGTCATAAATGTGGTGAATTATGATATGGTGCAACAAACGTCTCTTGCAAGTACAGAATATGCTGAGGGCGTAAATGAGTTTCTAAAAGCCGGGTTTACACCAATTCCTTCAGAGGTAGTGAAACCCTTTAGAGTAAAAGAATCGCCAGTTCAATTTGAATGTAAAGTAACTCAAATTATCCCTTTAGGAACTGAAGGTGGAGCAGGCAATTTAATTCTTTGTGAAGTGTTGCGAATTCATATTGACGAATGTATTTTAGATGAAAATGGGTCTATTGACCAATATAAAATAGACTTAGTTTCAAGATTAGGAGGCAACTGGTATTCCAGGTCAAATCAGGGACTTTTTGAAGTCCCAAAACCACTGACAACATTGGGAATCGGAGTTGATGCCATACCTGATTTTATAAAAGAAAGTGCTATTTTTGATGGAAATGATTTGGGGATGTTGGGTAATATTGAGGCCTTGCCTACTTTAGAAGAAGTTAGTATATTTGTAAAACAGAATTTTGCTGTAAAAGGAGTTTTAAGCTCAGATGATCAGGAAAAAGTCCATATCGAAGCTAAAAAATACTTAAATGAAAAAGATGTTTTATCAGCTTGGAAAGTGCTTTTAGCTAAAAAAAATTAATTCAAAACAATAACAAAAAATAACGAAGATGGAAGTTACAGGAAAAATTAAAATGCTTGGAGAAGCTAAAAATGTAGGAAATGGAAGTTTCTTAAAAAGAGAACTAGTTGTAACGACAGAGGAACAATATCCACAACATATTTTAGTGGAATTTGTACAGGACAAATGTGATTTATTGAATAGTTTTAAAGTAGGTGAAGCGGTAAAAGTTTCTATTAATTTAAGAGGACGCGAATGGGTAGATCCACAAGGCGTAACTAAATATTTCAATGCAATCCAAGGTTGGAGAGTAGAAAGAGTTGCCGCTGATGCTCCTAACGCTCAAGTAGCTCCAATGCCAGCTGCTGAAGCATTTGCACCAGCAACAAACTTAAACGAAGAAGAAGCAGACGATTTGCCATTTTAATCATTTGATCTTAATTGATTTTATAAAACAAACCCGACAGCTATTTAACTAATTGTCGGGTTTTATTGTACTATAAAAGATGTATTATTTAACTGCAGAACTGTTTTTTCCTCCCGTCACGCTGACCAATTCGAAAGGTATTCTTGCTCTTGGCGGTGATTTATCGCCTGAACGACTGCACCTCGCTTATAATAGTGGCATTTTCCCTTGGTTCGAAGATGGTGAACCGATAACCTGGTGGTCACCGAATCCAAGAATGGTTTTGTTTTTGGATGAATTGGTAATTTCCAAAAGTATGCGGAACATTCTCAATAGAAATGTCTTTACTGTCACTTTCAATCAAAACTTCAGAGATGTAATTTTGAACTGTCAAGATATAAAACGAGACGGTCAAAACGGAACTTGGATCACTAACGACATGATTGAAGCGTATTGTACACTGCATGAATTAGGAATGGCAAAATCGGTTGAGGTTTGGCAAAATGAGAAATTGGTCGGTGGTTTATATGGAATCGATTTGGGTCATGTTTTTTGTGGTGAAAGTATGTTTTCTTTGGTATCGAATGCTTCAAAAGTAGCTTTTATCGCATTGGTAAACCAGTTAAAGACTACCAATTATAAATTGTTAGATTGCCAGGTTTATAATCCTCATCTCGAAAGCTTGGGCTGTAGGGAAATTGACAGAATCGATTTTATGGAAATATTGAAAAGTGAATAGTTTTTTATTCCTGCAAATTGTGTCCCCAGAATATTATTTATTTTTCCAACAATCTTCTACGTGATCATCGACCATTCCTGTTGCTTGCATATGGGCATAAACTACGGTAGATCCCACAAATTTAAACCCACGTTTTTTTAAATCTTTACTGATAGCGTCAGAAAGTGGAGTGGTGGCAGGAACTTCTTTTAGCGTTTTTCGATTGTTATTTATTAGCTTTCCTCCTGTAAATTCCCAAATGTATTTAGAAAAACTGTCAAATTCATCTTGTACTTTCATAAAGGCAACCGCATTTGAAACTGCTGCGCGAATTTTTAATTGATTGCGAATAATACCTGCGTTTTGAAGTAATTCCTGAATTTTATCTTCGTTATAAAGTGCTACTTTTTTATAGTCAAAATCATCAAAAGCTAATTTGAAGTTTTCTCTCTTTTTTAGGATTGTAATCCAACTTAACCCAGCCTGAAAGGTTTCTAGGATTAGGAATTCAAATAATTTTTGATCATCATAAACGGGAACACCCCATTCTTCATCGTGATATTTTTCATAAATATCAATACCAACGCACCATTTACATCTAGTTTTTTCTTCCATGATTATTCTGTTTCTTCTGATAAATATTTTTTTATTAAATGATGTCCTAAATAAATTAATGGAGTCAATAAAATAGCAATTCCTAATTTGAATGTATAACCAACTATTGCAGAGCTTAAAAAAGTGTCAAAGTTGATTTTTCCGGGCAGCCAAAATGCAATTCCTAATACAATAAAGGAATCAAATAATTGTGAAACTACTGTAGAACCGGTTGTTCGTAGCCATATTTTTCGTTCTCCTGTCCTGTTTTTAAAAAACCAAAAAACGGTTACATCTATTAATTGGGAAACTAAAAATGCGATAATACTACCGGCAATAATCCACATACTTTGACCAAATACGGCATAAAACTGAGAATCATTTACAGGACTAATCCCTTTTGCCGCGGGAACAAGTATGGCTAAAAGTAGAATAATAAAAGCATAAGCAATTAAACAAGCCGTAATATAGGATAGTTTCTTTACTCCTTTTTCTCCAAAATATTCATTGATTAAATCAGTAGTGAGGAAAACTACTGGCCACGGCAAAATTCCGATACTCATAACGAAAGGCCCCACTTGTATCAATTTTCCACCGATTAATTCTGCTACAACAGCATTAGTAATGAAGATTCCCGCTAGGATTACAAACACAATATCTTTTTTAGATCTGAACATAAAAAACTATTAGTTTTCCAAATTTAGTATTTTAATTTCTTTTTAGATAATAAAAAAAACCCATCTTGCCTTTACAACAAAATGGGATTTTATATTTGGTTTAGAAAACTTCTAAGATAAATTTAGAGATTCTGAAACGATTTTAGAATGGTTATCCTAAAGCAGCTCTTTTGAAACCTGTAACGATAAGATCTTTATCTAAAGATTTCGCATAAGCAGCAACGCTCATTTTGTTGTCTTTGATATAATCTTGATTTACTAAAGTATTGTCTTTAAAGAAACGAGCCAATTTACCTTTAGCGATATTGTCTAACATTGCTTCAGGTTTTCCTTCTTGACGTAGGATATCTTTAGCAATTTCGATTTCTTTAGCGATAGTATCAGCATCAACACCAGTTTCGTCTAAAGCGATAGGAGACATAGCTGCAGCTTGCATAGCAATGTTTCTTGCAACTTCATCAGCACCATCTAATTTTGCAGATAAAGCAACTAAAGTAGCGATTTTGTTTCCAGAGTGGATGTAAGAACCGATAAAAGCACCTTCTAATTTTTCGAAAGTTCTAATTTCTAATTTTTCACCGATAACTCCAGTTTGCTCGATTAATTTATCAGCAACAGTCATTCCGTTGAAATCACTTGCTAAAAATTCTTCTTTAGTATTGAAGTTCAATGCTGAATTAGCCATTTCAGTAGCCATTTTCACAAAGTTTTCATTCATACCCACGAAGTCAGTCTCACAGTTTAATGTTATAACTACACCAGCAGTTTTGTCAGCATTTACAACAGCAATTGCAGCACCTTCAGTAGATTCTCTATCTGAACGGTTTGCAGCTACTTTTTGTCCTTTTTTACGTAAGTTTTCGATAGCTAAATCAAAATCTCCGTCTGCTTCAACCAAAGCTTTTTTGCAGTCCATCATTCCTGCACCAGTGATTGTTCTTAATTTATTTACGTCTGCAGCAGTAATTGTTGCCATATTGTATATTTTTTTAAGGTTAAAAGTAAAAAATTCCAAGTTTCAAATCCAGTTTCCAATTTTATTAAATTATCAACTTTAGGTTTCTAATTTTTTATGGAGAGGAATTAAAACTTGGAATTAAATGTTTATTTATTCTTCAGTTACAGTTGGAGCAGCTGCTTCAACAGCAGGAGCAACCTCAGCTACTTCAGCAGGAGCTACTACTTCTGTAGTTGCTTCAACTGGAGCTTCACCTTCTTTGTCAGAACCTCTATCAGAAAGTCCTTCAACAATTGCAGCTGTTACTAAAGATAAAATTTTATCAATTGATTTAGAAGCATCATCGTTAGATGGGATTACGAATTCAACCTCTCTTGGGTCAGAATTAGTATCCACCATAGCGAAAACTGGAATGTTTAATTTTTGAGCTTCTTTTATTGCGATGTGTTCCGCTTTGATATCAACTACGAACAATGCAGCTGGTAGTCTAGACATATCTGCGATTGAACCTAAATTTTTCTCTAATTTAGCACGAAGACGATCAACTTGCAAACGCTCTTTCTTAGAAAGGGTCATGAATGTACCATCTTTCTTCATTTTATCAATAGTAGCCATTTTTTTAACAGCTTTACGGATAGTTACGAAGTTAGTTAGCATTCCACCAGGCCATCTTTCAGTGATATAAGGCATGTTTGCAGCTTTTGCTTTTTCAGCAACGATGTCTTTTGCTTGTTTTTTGGTAGCAACGAATAATATTTTTCTACCTGATGCAGCGATTTTTTTCAAAGCTTCATTCGCTTCTTCAATTTTTGCTGCAGTTTTATATAGATTGATAATGTGAATACCATTACGCTCCATATAAATGTAAGGAGCCATGTTTGGATCCCATTTTCTAGTCATGTGTCCGAAGTGAACACCTGCTTCTAGTAATTCTTTTACTTCTACTTTGTTTGCCATTTTGTTCTAGTTTACGTTCTGTTGATTAGCAATGAATAAATGGCGATTTCTCGGCTTTATACATTTAGATGCTAAACTATTTCCTACCTCAGTAGGAGAGCAACAACAACTGTTTTTTTAAATTCAATAATAAATGAACGATGTCTTGTCCCATTTGAACAAGACAGGTAATATTAACGTTTAGAGAATTGGAATCTCTTACGAGCTTTCTTCTGACCGAATTTCTTACGTTCAACCATTCTTGGATCTCTTGTCAATAAACCTTCTGGTTTCAAGATAGCTCTGTTTTCAGCATTTACTTCACACATAACGCGTGCTAATGCCATTCTTACAGCTTCTGCTTGACCAGTTGAACCACCTCCATAAACGTTCACTTTTACGTCAAAGTTGCTTACATTTTCTGTCATAGACATAGGTTGTAAAACTTTGTACTGTAAAGTTGCAGTAGGGAAATAAGTTTCGAATGGTTTTTTGTTTACAACGATTACTCCTGTTCCTTCCGAAACGTATACACGTGCAACAGCGGTTTTTCTTCTACCGATTTTGTGAATTACTCCCATTACTTAAGATCGTTAAGGTTAACTGTTTTAGGTTTTTGAGCGCCTTGTTTGTGCTCTGATCCTACAACAACATTTAAATTTCTAAAAAGCTCTGCTCCTAATTTATTTTTAGGTAACATCCCTTTAATAGCTTTCTCTACTAATAATGCAGGGTTTTTTGCTTGCAATACTTTAGCAGTTAAAGTTCTTTGACCACCTGGGTAACCTGTGTGACGAATGTAAGTCTTCTCGTCCATTTTGTTACCTGTAAGGTTAATTTTTTCTGAGTTGATAACGATTACGTTATCTCCGCAGTCCACGTGTGGTGTGTAACTTGGCTTGTACTTACCTCTCAAAATCATAGCGACTTTTGAAGCAAGACGACCTAAGTTGTGACCATCAGCATCTACAACAATCCACTCTTTTGTAACGGTGGCTTTGCTTGCTGATTGTGTCTTGTAGCTTAATGCGTCCATAATATATTTTTAATTAAACATTCCATCCCCAATAAAGGGGTTGCAAAAGTACAATTAATTATTTTAAATACAAATACCTTAAATGATTATTTTTTTCTTGTTTTTGCTCTGATAATCAAATGTATATTTAAAATAATTATCCCGGATTCAATTTAGAAATATTCCATAGTAGACTTATTAAACTAAGCTATCCCCTTTTTTTTCAAGTATATTGTACATTAATCATTTTTCAAGGGTGAATTTTATATTTTAATGGCTATTTTTGTCATTTATACCGTTAATATTCTAATTATTTCTATCTTGTACTTATTTTCACATTTTAAATTACCTATAAATTTCCTCATATGAAAGCCAAAGCAACATTAAAACAAATTGCAAAAGAACTAAATGTATCTGTTTCTACTGTTTCAAAAGCGCTTAATGACAGCCCGGAGATTAGTGAAATGACAAAAATCAAAATTAAAGAATACGCAAAACTCAAAAACTATAAGCCAAACATCATTGGTTTGAATCTTAAAAACAGAAAAACAAAAACGATTGGAGTAATTATACCTAACATTCTAAATTCTTTTTTTGCCAAAGTATTTAGTGGTATAGAAAAAGTCGCTGACGAAAAAGGATATAATGTTATAATGTGTATCTCTAATGAATCTTTAGAAAAAGAAGCCCATACACTTGAAATGCTAAGTAATGGAACTATCGATGGATTTATTTTATCGGTTTCTGAAGAAGCGCAAAAACTTCATGAATACAATCATTTTAAAGAAATTATTAATGATGGCACTCCTATAGTTATGTTCGACCGAATTGCCGAAGGGGTAGATTGCGATAAAGTTATTGTCGATGATTTTGATTCTGCTTTAAACTCCACGCAACGTTTAATAGATTTAGGATGTAAGAATATTGCATTATTTTCTTCGATAGATAATTTGAGTGTGGGTAAGCTCAGAGCTGAAGGCTACCTCAAGGCATTAGAGAATAATAACATAACCATTAATCCGAATCTAATCTTGAGAACAGATTCCGAAGATGATTTAAACGAGAAAATTGAGCAGATTCTTGATAGCGATACAATTGACGGAATTTTTGCTTTAGAAGAAAGCGACTCCGTTGCAGCATTGAAATTTGGTCTTAAAAAAGGAAATAAAATTCCAGAAGAGCTCTCAATTATAGGCTTTGCTGATGGAATTCTCGCCTCTAGAAGATTGTCCCCGAGTTTAACTACTGTTAGCCAGCACGGTATAGAAATTGGCGAAGTAGCAGCTAAATTGCTTATCGAAAGATTAGAATCAAAAGAAGAGCATCTGCCTTATGAGACGGTGGTAATCAAAACTAAATTGAAAGAACGGGAGTCAACAAGGAAATTATAACATAAAAAAATTCATCAGTTCGCTAAAACTGATGGATTTTTTAATTAAACTGATATGCATTCAATGCCTTATAATTCTTCGAAATTATTACCGAACTTTTTTATTTGAAATTTAATTCAAAATAATTTTTTCAGTAAATTCAAGATCATCACCGTTAACTTTCAAAATATAAACTCCTTTTTGAAGACGGGATAAATCAATTGTTTTTAGATTATTGAATTCTTCGTTTTTTAATTTAAAAACTACTCTTCCGTTAATATCGATTATTTGAATAGTGATTTTCCCCAAATATTGCTCAGTACGAAGATTCACTTGACCAGTAGAAGGATTAGGATAGACATTCATTCCTCTACCGCTTTCAAAATCTTGCACCATAAGAACACAATTTGGTCCAGCCGCAGGAGTTGCAAAATCTTCTACCTGATCATTACCTATATTCCCATCACCAGCTGACGCATTTACGCCTAAACCTCGAGCCGCAAATACCCCCCATATCATACAATAATCTTTACCACCGGTAATTGCCTGATCAGCTGCTATAATCGCATCTCTTGCACTAACAAAAGTAGGACTACAGGGCATTAACTTAATACCATCCAACACAATACGCATTAGTTTATTGTTCCCACCAATACCCGTATACTTATTATCATCATATCCATATTTATTGATATATGCCCAAGTCAAATCCCATAAAAAGGTTGTCCATACGGAACCAGTACCGTGAATTTCAGTCTGCTCTACTCCATCTTTATCCGTGTACTGATATTTGTTCGTTTGTGCATAGGTCATCGGATTAATAGCCCTATCTGTAGAATACGGATAATCTCTTATTCCTAATCCATCTGTTGATTGCATCGATACAAACGTTCCTATACCTCGTTTTGATGTGCCAACGTCACCAGTCTTAATTTGTAACATAAGAGCAAACCAGTCAGACCAGCCCTCTCCCATTTGGTCTGTATTTTGAAGACAACTGGAATTATTTCGCCCCCCAGCTAAACGAGTTGAAATCCCATGGCCATATTCATGTGCAATTATTCCATTATCAAAGTCTCCATCTGAATTTACAAACGGAGAGTTTTCCACCTGTAAGTTGACATTCACATTTTGCGTTTGCATTTGCGCTATGAGAGATTCTCCAACTGCCTGTGTTACACTTATAGCAGGAATCTTAATAGACGCATCAGCTCCTGACATAGTTATTGCACCGTCTGCATTATTAACTATAATTACAGCTACCGCACCTGCATTTTGAGCGGCTTTCACTTTTACTACAAAAGTACAAGAACCTCTTCTTAATACCACAATTTTCTTATTCATAGCGGCCGCATTAGATGGCGCAACACAAGCATCACTAGTCCCTCCTGTACTATCTAAATACAAAACTAAATCGGATTGAATAAAATTAGGCACTACAGGTAAATCAACTCGTCCAGGGTTAAAAGAATTTTGCTTAGCCACGTAACTTCCGGCAATATTTTGCGGAGAATTAACGATTATAGGCTTGATTTCAGGACCGGAATTCCATAAAAACATTTGCATTCTAGGCTTACCTCCATCTACAGGCGTTGAAAAATTTGCATTGTTTACGCTCCGAGGATCTGCCATAGATCCGTCTTGAGCATCCGCATTAACAAAATCATTTTCCTTTCCTCCACGAAAATAATTATTCTCTTGAAAATTCCCACTGGCTTCATTAAAACCATATTGATACCAAATGTCATGCATCACATTATTCATATAGAACAAATTAGTTGTCGCGGCATTAATGTATGAAGCTGCTTCTACTCCCGTACCACCATAAGGAAAATCAAAAACTAAACCCGCTCCCCCATCAGGACCATTTCCTACAACAATGTTATCACCGAGGAAGTCCTCTTTTGCCCAAACATTATTACCTCTTGTAACGGTATATTCTGCACCATCAAAGCCATCAATATCATGCCAGCCATAAGGGGAGGCTGTAGCATTTGCCGGATTTGATATTAACCTTCTTGCACTGTGATTCGGACTTTCATAATTAAAAGGAATGACATTATATGAACCACCTCCCGCATACATAGGTGCCGCAGAAAATAATTGTTTATAACCCGCTTTAATTGGCTTATTAGAAAATTTATTTGCAGCAGGGTAAAATCTATTTACATCAAAACTACAAGAAATATTTAAGTCCTTTTTTTCCAATATTTCGCCATTCAAAGCATCAACTCTAACACTCCAAATATGATTGTGACCGGATGTGTTTATAGTAAAATCCCAAGCTAATTTTAAAGTATTTTCTTTAGTTAAATGATATACTAAATTTGCACTTACAGGCTCTTCTATAGAAAGACCATTTGAAATTTTAAATTTATGCTGACTTATTTTTTCCAGAATGACAAATGGTGCAGCGGCCGTAATATCTAATTTAGTATACGTTTTTGCCAAAGCATCGACTACAGAAAGTGAAGGCTTGGTAGCATTTACTTTTTGAGATAGATTAGCAACAAACCGATTTCCTACATTAATAACCTGACCCTCTTTTATGGAAAAATTAGAAAGTGCTCTAAAAACTTCTATCCCTTGATAACGCTGTAAAACATAGCAATTATTAATCTCCGTACTAGTTGAGTTTGCTTCACTTTCAATTATCCAATCTTTAACATCAGCATTGGACACATCCAATTTTGCGGTTTTGTTATTCAGATATCTTTGAATCGCTTCAGCATTAGATTGTGAAAAACTAATAATAGGGATAAAAAATAAAATTAACAAGGTAATTTTTTTCATAAATGTGGTTAAATTCAAACAGGGTTAATTATTGCCGCAAACTTAATTATTTTTACTTGATTTAACAATTAACCATTAAATTGTTCGTAATTTAACTTTTGACTGCTGTGATTGTTTTATAAAATAGCAAAGCATTACCATCGGTTAGTAACGAAATAAAATGACAAATATGCAGCAAGCGACTGTAAAGGTTATCTTTTTCCAAATGATGCTTTTCTGGCAACATTTTTAAAATTAAAGAATCATAATTAGATGCATTCCCTTCGAATTTATTGTTGAATGCTGTAATGAATTTATCCAACAAAGTCTGAATAATCTGATAACCCACAATTTCTTTCTCGATCACTTCCCTGCTTTGGTAAATATTATTGACACTTATCTTGATAATATCGTCCATTTGCGCTTTATACTTGCTTTTGTCCATTATGGCATACGGGAATTTACCCTCCATGATAAGCGATTCATTTTCGATAAAAACCTTTACGGCATCATTAATTAAACTCCCAATGGCCAAAGCACGCAAATAACTTATCCGGTCTTCTTTGGTTTCTAATGTCTTGTACTTAGTAGTATCTATACTATCTTTTACCAATTTAATTAAATACTCTAATGCGAAATCTTCGGAAACTAATCCTAAATTGATTCCATCTTCAAAGTCAATAATGGTATAACAAATATCATCAGCTGCTTCAACTAAATAAGCCAAAGGATGTCTTTCAAAACCAATGTCGCTTCCAGATTTATTAGAAATCAAACCCATATCTGAAGCTACTTCCTGGAAAAAAGTTTTATCCGTTTGAAAGAAACCATACTTTTTATCAGCAATATTTTTGGTTGGTTTTTTCGGCAGACTTTCTTTGGGGTATTTCATAAAAGCACCCAAAGTTGCATAGGAGATTCTCAGTCCGCCTTCAATCCCAGGACGACTAGCCGTCAGAACCGAAAATCCGTTTGCATTTCCTTCAAAATCAATTAAATCCTGCCATTCTTTTTCAGAAAGCTGGTCTTTATATTTTTGTCCGTTTCCAATAGAGAAATATTCGCCAATCGCTTTTTCTCCTGAATGTCCAAAAGGCGGGTTCCCAATATCGTGCGCCAACGATGCAGCAGCAACAATAGCACCAAAATCATTCATGTGAAAACCGTGAACTTCTTTTAGATGCGGATATTTTTCAATAATTTTTTTTCCAACCAATCGTCCCAAAGAACGACCTACAACCGAAACTTCTAAACTATGCGTTAATCTGGTGTGAACAAAATCAGTTTTTGATAACGGAATAACCTGTGTTTTATCCTGCAAACTTCTAAAAGCCGCCGAGAAGATAATACGATCATAATCAACCTCAAAACCCAAGCGGGTGTCATCTTGTTCTATACGTAATCTTTTGCCTTTGTCTCCCTGACGTTTTAGTGATAAAAGTTGTTCCCAGTTCATCATATTTTTTTTGGTAATTAGAATGGGCTAATATAGAGAAAAGGTTGTGTTTAAAAACAAAAAAAGCGGTCTAAAATGACCGCTTTTTTATCTTTTCTAATTTCCTTATTCCAAAGAAAACATTTTCTTTTTCTCAACAAACTCATGTTTTTTCACCACGTAAGTTGCGGATAAAGTATCATGTAATCCTCTTTCTGTTTTACCCAGAAATGAAAAAGGGTCAATAGGATTTAATCGGGATACGGTTCGTATCATAAAGTTTTTAGTATTTGGTTTGGAACCATCGACTCTTACCACCATAGTTTTGGTAAAATACTTAGCGAATGTTCTGGAGAAATACATCTCCGTAAATGCATAGTAAAAAAACAAGATAATAAGTCCAAAGAATAAATTTTCAATTAAACTCAATGATTTAACCCAGTTCGATACCCCATAACTATCGGTTACATCGCCAATAATATTTATCGTCGCGACAATACATACTGCAATAATGTAAATAATCAATAAATCGATAATGAAATTCAGGAAACGTTCTCCTTTTGAAGCTAATAAATCATCTGTAATTGTAAATTTTTTATTTTCCATAGTATTATTTTTGATTATTATAAAAAAGGTTTTATGAGTAACAACCTTCTCAAATATAGTGAATTATTTACAAAAAACCACTTTCAAACCCCATTATTGCGCGCTTATCAATCACGTTATTCTAAATAGCACAAACTATTTAGTAAGCATATTTAAAGGCAAATAGATTTCAACTATTGAGTTTGGCTTGTTCCACTGAAAACGAAAGTCGTATTTTTCAAAATGAATAAAACCCACTATTGAATAGTGCTCAATATTCAGTCCTAAATTTGGTAATAGCTTTTTATAGATATTGTAAATGGTATTTTTTATTTCCTCCATTTTTCCTGTATGAGAAAAAAAGACATACTCTCCTTTTGGAATTTCTTTATAAACAAAGTTATTTGGTATTATTTGCCCAAAATAAGGAATCGATGTCATATAAAAATACTTTTCATTTATTTTATAGGTAATCCCATATTTTTCCCAATTTTCAATATTCTGTTTTAAATTGTACCTCTTTAATTCCGCATTAAATTTTACCCAATGGTCCTGAATTATTATAAAATTTCGACTTTGCGAAGTTGTTATTTCAACAAAAAGTCCACAAGTCATTATATTTTCTAATTGAGATGTCATATTTATTACTTTAGATTCTAAATGAATTATAAAAACCGACTGTATTTTAGCCCTGATTGCAGTGAAAATCCTTTCTATTCCTGAACTTGTTTCAGGATCCTGAAACAAGTTCAGGAATAGAAAGATTGCAACGGAAAGCGGGAAATAGCTTCAAAAAAAAAGCAGCTATCATTACAATAACTGCTTGAGATTTCTCCTTCTTCGAAATGACAAAGGACTATTTATTATGGATTTCGATCAAAAATCAAAAATCGTTAATCATTATTCTGAAATTCTTACGAACCACACATTTCACATTCGTCAGGACCAGCATTTTTAGCCAGTTCAATCATGGTTCTGTATTCTTCGGCAGACATTTCCACCGCAACGGTTTCAACAGCAACCGGTTGTTCTTTTAATTCAATTGGTTCTGCTTTTTTATCGTTATTCAATGTAAATTTAATCGCATCCACCGCAGCTTTTGTTCTTAAATAATACATTCCAGTTTTCAATCCGGATTGCCAAGCGTAGAAATGCATCGATGTCAATTTAGAATAATTGGCATTTTGCATAAACAAGTTCAATGATTGTGATTGATCCACAAAATAACCACGTTGACGTGACATATCAATAATATCCTTCATTGACATTTCCCAAACCGTTTTGTACAAGTCTTTCAAGTCTTGCGGAATATTAAGGTCTTGAACCGAACCGTTATTACGCATTAATTCTTGTTTCAATGTTTCGTTCCACAAACCGCGTTCCACTAAATCGTGTAATAAGTGTTTGTTCACCACAATAAATTCTCCCGAAAGCACTCTTCTGGTGTAAATATTAGAAGTATATGGTTCGAATGCTTCGTTGTTCCCCAAAATTTGTGAAGTCGAAGCAGTTGGCATTGGTGCAACTAATAATGAGTTTCTCACTCCGTGTTCCATTACTTCTTTTCTCAATGAAGCCCAGTCCCAACGTCCTGATAATTCCTCATCTTTCAATCCCCAAAGGTTGTATTGAAATTCCCCTTGTGAAATTGGAGAACCTTTAAAAGTGGAATACGGTCCTTCTTCTTTTGCCATTTCCATCGATGCAGTAACAGCAGCAAAGTATAAGGTTTCGAAAATTTCCTGATTCAGCGTTTTAGCTTCGTCACTGGTAAAAGGCAAACGCAACATAATGAAAGCATCAGCTAATCCTTGTACTCCAAGACCAATTGGTCGATGGCGTTTATTCGAATTTTCTCCTTCTATTACCGGATAATAATTCCTGTCAATAACTTTATTCAAGTTTCTGGTTACACGTTTTGTAACCGTGTACAACAATTTATGATCAAATTTTCCATTGGCAACAAACATTGGCAGGGAAAGAGAAGCCAGGTTACAAACTGCAATTTCATCTTTCGACGTATATTCCATAATCTCCGTACACAAATTCGATGAACGAATGGTCCCTAAATTTTTCTGGTTTGATTTTCTATTAGCTGCATCTTTATACAACATGTAAGGCGTTCCAGTTTCGATTTGTGACTCTAGAATTTTCTCCCACAATTCATGCGCTTTGATTGTTTTTCTACCTTTTCCGCGTTTCTCGTAATCAATGTACATCGCCTCAAATTCTTCGCCATATACATCATACAATCCCGGACATTCATTAGGACACATCAAGGTCCAATAACTGTCTTCCTGCACACGTTTCATAAACAAATCCGAAGTCCACATCGCAAAGAATAAATCTCTTGCACGCATTTCTTCTTTTCCGGTGTTCTTTTTCAAGTCTAGGAATTCAAAAATATCCGCATGCCAAGTTTCGATGTAAATCGCAAAACTTCCTTTCCGTTTTCCACCACCTTGATCTACATATCTTGCAGTATCATTAAAAACTCTCAACATAGGAACAATTCCGTTTGACGTTCCGTTTGTACCACGAATGTATGAACCTGTCGCTCTAACATTGTGAATAGAAAGTCCAATTCCACCTGCTGATTGCGAAATTTTTGCCGTTTGTTTCAACGTGTCGTAAATCCCGTCAATACTATCATCTTGCATCGCCAAAAGGAAACAAGAAGACATTTGAGGTTTTGGCGTACCGGCGTTGAATAAAGTTGGAGTGGCGTGTGTAAAGAATTTTTTCGACATTAAGTCGTAAGTCTCAATCACTGATTCCAAATCATCTAAGTGAATTCCAACCGAAACACGCATCAACATGTGTTGCGGACGCTCCACGATTTTACCGTTAATTTTTAACAAATAAGAACGTTCCAGTGTTTTAAAACCGAAATAATCGTAGTTAAAATCTCTGTTATATATCACATGTGAATCCAAAAATTCAGCATTTTTCATAATCACTTGATGCACTTCTTCAGATAATAAAGGCGCATCTTGTCCATTTCTCGGGTTTACATAATGAAACATATCGTTCATTGTTTCCGAAAATGATTTTTTAGTATTGGAATGCAAATTCGAAATTGCAATTCTCGCTGCCAATTGTGCATAATCAGGATGCGCAATAGTCATCGAAGCCGCAGTTTCGGCTGCTAAATTATCTAATTCTGACGTAGAAACTCCATCATAAAGTCCTTCAATTACCCGCATTGCTACTTTCACAGCATCTACCAAATCATTCAAACCATAGCATAGTTTTTTAATTCTATCCGTGATTTTGTCGAACATTACCGGCTCTTTGTGGCCGTCTCTTTTTACTACGTACATACTTTTGTTGGTTTTTAAAACAGAAAATCCCTTCGCTGTTTTTCGTTATTTGTATTATTTTTTTGGAGCCATTTCCAGCTATACATTGCAATCTTTCTGGTCCTGAACTTGTTTCTGGTCCTGAAACAAGTTCAGGACCAGAAAGGATTTCCATTACTATCTGGGCTAGTGCATCAGTAGCATGAAGAAATTCAGAAAAAGTCAAAACCATTCAAAAAAAATAAATGGCAATGATTTAATAAAAATTATTTAAAAATCTGCGTCAAAAGATATTTTTTGAGCATCACCGTCGGTATTCATAACCCCAGCTTTTTGATATTCAGCCACTTTCTTTTCAAAGAAATTTGTTTTCCCTTGTAATGAAATCATATCCATAAAATCAAAAGGATTCGAGGTATTGTATTCTCTGTCGCAACCTAATTCAACCAATAATCTATCAGCAACAAATTCTAAATATTGTGTCATCAAAACCGCATTCATCCCGATCAAACTCACCGGAAGTGATTCAGTAATAAATTCTCTTTCTATATTTAAAGCATCTACAATAATGCTTCTGATTCTTTCTTTTGGCACTTTATTCACCAAGTGGTGGTTGTGTAAATGCACCGCAAAATCACAGTGAACTCCTTCATCACGAGAAATCAATTCGTTAGAAAATGTCAATCCTGGCATTAATCCACGTTTTTTCAACCAATAAATAGAACAAAATGCTCCCGAAAAGAAGATTCCTTCCACTGCTGCAAAAGCAATCAATCTCTCAGCAAACGAATCAGACTCAATCCATTTCAAAGCCCAGTCCGCTTTTTTCTTAATTGCAGGAAAAACCTCTAAAGCGTTGAATAAGTCATCTTTCTCCGCTTCATCTTTTACATAGGTATCAATCAACAATGAATAGGTTTCGCTATGAATGTTTTCCATCATAATTTGAAAACCGTAGAAGAATTTTGCTTCCGCATATTGCACTTCATTCACAAAATTTTCAGCTAAATTTTCATTTACAATTCCGTCAGAGGCAGCAAAAAAAGCAAGAATGTGCTTTACAAAATAACGCTCATCATCAGAAAGCTTGTTATTCCAGTCATTCAAATCCTGAGACAAATCTATTTCTTCAGCAGTCCAGAAACTAGCCTCCATACTTTTATAAAATTCCCAAATATCATGGTGTTTGATAGGAAAAATTACGAAACGATTTTTATTTTCTTGTAAAATTGGTTCAACTTGCGCCATTATAAGTGTGTGTTTTTTTTGAGATTTTAACGAAATTTTGTGCTTTCTGTGGATTACAAAGATTGTAAAATATTGCGACTAATAAAAGCCAAACTTATTCACAATCGGCTTTAGTTTTTAACAAATGAGATAAATCGGAATATTTTTGACGCTTTTTTCAAAAAACTGAATATCAGCACATTGAAAAATAAAAAACCACGTAAAGTACCGTAAAATATAGGATTATAAAAATAAAAAACAAGGACTTTTTTAATTATTTTGAAATTACTTTTTCATGTCGAGAGCGACTTTTTCAAGCTCTGCATACCAGTCTTCCCCAAATTTTCTAACCAATGCTTCTTTAACAAATTTATACACTGGCACCTCGAGTTCCTGACCTAAAGAACAGGCTGGGTCGCAAATATCCCATTTGTCATAATTGACAGCAGCAAACTCAGTAAAGTCTTTTACCCGAATTGGGTACAGATGACAGGAAACAGGTTTTTTCCAGTCAATTATTCCTTGATTATAGGCTTGTTCGATACCGCAAAGGGCAGTTTTGCCATCAAAAATAACATACGCACAGTCTTTATTATCAATTAATGGTGTTTCAAGATCACCATCAGTACCATTTACCCAAGTCCCTTGCGCTTCTATAGCGGCAATTCCCTGCTTGCGCAAAAAAGGTTTAACCTTAGGATATATTTCTTCCAAAATTTTTGTTTCTTCAAGACTCAGCGGAGCACCGGCATCACCGTCTACACAACACGCTCCTTTACAAGCTGACAAATTGCAAACAAAATCTTTTCCGAGTATGTCTTCTGAGACAATGGTTTTTCCTAATTGAAACATTATTTTGGGGTACTGTGATTATAAAGTGCAAAGGTAGTCAAAGTATATGGTAATCTTTTAGCCAAAACCAACTTTAACCTTCTGCACATACTGAATAATCTATCCGTAAAATCAGAATCAAAACAAATTTTAATTCAAAAAACTATAATTCATTTGTTTAAAAAAAACACTAAAAATATTGCAATACCGCTATATTTTAACTGATAATTTGCCAAAAAGTTTAACTTTACCCTCAAAAAAGATATGATGGGATTCGATATAAGAGAAATTGTAACCGTAAGTATGGTCCTTTTTGCAGTAATTGACATTATTGGTACTATTCCCATTATCATCGATTTACGAGCAAAATTTGGACATATCGAATCAGAAAAAGCAACATTAGCTTCAGGGGCTATTATGATTGTCTTTCTTTTTATAGGGGAGGAATTTTTAAATTTAATCGGAATCGATGTTCATTCTTTTGCTGTTGCAGGATCTTTTGTTTTATTTTTCTTAGCACTAGAAATGATATTAGGAATCCGACTGTATCGCGATGAAGCGGCCAGCTCTGCATCAATAGTTCCAATAGCGTTCCCGCTTGTTGCCGGAGCCGGGACAATGACTACTTTATTATCCTTGAAAGCGGAATTTCAAACGATAAACATTGTTGTTGCCATAATTCTAAATATTGTACTCGTATACATCGTTTTGAAATCATCTGCAAGAATCGAAAAACTGTTGGGCGAAAACGGACTTGGAGTAATTAGAAAAACTTTTGGAGTAGTTCTACTTGCTATCGCTGTTAAATTATTCGCTGCGAATGTTAAAGGTTTGTTTGTGTAAAATAAATTTTCATAAATTTACCCCATAACGCAACAATGCATATAAATATTTGATTTCTATTGAAATTAATTTTCAATAAATAATCTCAAAGCTTTTATTAAAAACAAAAAAAAATATCATGAAAATCTTTACTAACATCTTAGTGTTTTTAGCTCTAGCTTTAATCATATTTAATGTTACTTTACTTGATTTTAGCCACCCTTTTCAAGGCAATAGTCTTTATGCAATTATAGGTGTTGCAGCTTCACTATGCGCCGTTTTAATTCTTTTGATTTTTAAAATGTCTAAAAAAATTGAAGAAAAAATGAATGACAAATTTTAAATGTTTGACGTTTTAATTATCGGCGGTGGCGTGTCTGGTATGTCATGTGCGCTTGTTTTAGGCTCCGCCAAGAACAAACCTTTTGCCATTGATAAAAAAGTAGGCATTTTCACCCACCAAAAAACATCCTCGCTTCAAGAAGCCATTTTTAATAATGCATACGGAATAGCTCCAGGTACATTAGGATCCGATTTACTAACAGAAAGTATTCAACAGCTTTCCGAAACCTACCCTCATGTTGCACAGATTCCAGACGAGAAGGTGCTTGAAATTAACGGAGCGTTCCCGGAATTCACAGTTCGTACAAACAAGAATACTTATAAAACAAAAGCTGTTATTATAGGCATTGGTTCCGCAAATACCTTTGCAATTAAGGGTATGATGCAATATGTAGAACAACATCAAAAATCACTTCCCGAAAAACACAGAATTCAGCTGAAAAACAGTGACCATAAAATTGCTGACGGAATTTATGTTATAGGAACTTTAGCTGGTTGGAGAAGCCAACTAGCAATTGCTGCAGGAAGCGGTGCTGCAGTCGCTACAGACATTCTTACTTTATGGAATGGCGGAGTGCAAACTCACGCTCACGATAGCATTAGATAGTAGATATCACATAGGATAATATCTAAAAATAGCATTAGATTTACATTTTTATTAAACTGTTTTTATGTTATCACTATTATTAGGCTTGATAAGACTTATCATTTTTATAGTATTTGTTTCCTTTTTCTCTTTGATTTTCTATTTCATGAGTTTTTTTAGAAACGAAGAAATAAATTCTAAGAAGGCACTTGAATTACGCGATTTTTTGATAAGAGTGTCTAATTATATTTTAGGCATACGCACCATCATATACGGAGAAAAACCCAAAGTACAAGGGTTAATTGTAGCTAATCACCGTTCTTATTTTGACCCAATCGTCATTGTTAATTACATACACGCTTTTCCTGTAGGAAAAAAAGAAGTGGAATTGTGGCCACTTATTGGTTACATCTGCAAAATATCAGGGGTGTTATTTGTAAACAGAAAATGCTCAATAAGTAGGCAAGAAACAGCCGAAAAAATTCGCCAGGCTCTTGCAAAAGGATATTCTATCATTAATTTTCCCGAAGGCACCACAGATGATTTACCAACGACTGTAGACTTCAATTTCGGTTCCTTTGTGATGGCAACAAAAATTAAAGCTGCAGTTATTCCTATAGCCATTGATTACAAAGAAAAAACGGATGCGTTTATCGGAAACGACACTTTTATTCCACATTTTTTAAAATGTTTTGGAAAACCTACCACTGAAATCAAAATGACTTTTTTTCCACCAATATATTCTGAAGACGCATCTTATTTACTGAACACCTCTAAAAGCATGATTGATAAAGAACTTCTTCGCTATAGAAAAGATTGGAATGATGAAAATTAGATATCACTTTAAGAATTAAATGACATTCTTAAAAGCAATTGTGAATTTATTTACTTTTCATTTTTAAAAACTGCTTTGATCATTGCATCTTCTTTCAATACAATTTCATAATAATATTTTTCTCCATATAATTGTCTCGCAAACTCGGCAGTAAGATATCGTTTTACCAAGGACTTGCTTTTTCCAAATTTCAAATCCAATCCGTTTTGAAAAATATATTTTTGAAAGGAATTAAAATACAAATCGGTCGCATTCATTTTAGTTATGAATTGTTGAAAAGTCAACCCTTTAAAAGCGTTTCTATTTTCATCTAATTGTTCGAAAACAAAATGACCGACAATACCTGACTGTAATAAATAAGCTGTGCTTTCGCTGCCATGTTCTACTTCAAGCGGCACAAAAACATCTGGAACAATTCCACCACCACCATATACAATTTTACCTTTTTTAGTTTTAAACTTCAAAGTGTCCGAAACTTTTATACTGTCTTTATTGTACAGTTCTCCGTTTTCAAATCGCCCATCCGATTCTTTAAAATAAGCTTCATTTCCTTTTGAGTACGGTTTTTGAATTGAGCGACCGGTTGGCGTATAATATCTGGCAATCGTCAATCGAACTGCGGAACCATCATCAAAATCCATTTCACGTTGCACCAATCCTTTTCCAAAAGAGCGTCGACCAACAATAGTTCCTCTGTCATTATCCTGAATGGCTCCTGCTAAAATTTCACTGGCAGATGCACTATTTTCATTAATCAATACAAATACATTTCCATTTTCGAAACTCCCTCGTTCTGTTGCAAATGTTTTATCTATTTTACCTTTTTTGTTTTTCGTAAAAACAATTAATTGCTTATCTTTCAATAATTCATCGGCGATAGCAGTTGCTTCCTCCATATAACCTCCGCCATTATCCCTAACATCGATAATTAATGATTTTGCACCTTGTTGTTTAAGACGTAACAGACCGGCTTTGAATTCACTATAAGTAGTTTCGGCAAATCGATTTATCTTTATATAGCCGGTTTCATTGTTCAAAAGCATCGAAACATCGACACTTTTTAATGGAATAACATCTCGTTTTACTTTTAATTTAATTTTTTTACGCTCTGATTTTCTGTAAACAGTAAGCTCAATCTCGGATCCTATAGTCCCTTTTAATTTAGCAAACAAACTGTCATTAGGCAATTTTCGCCCGTATAATCTTGTTTTATCAACATACAAAATTCGATCTCCGGCTTTTATTCCCGCTTTTGCCGAAGGGCCATTCTCAACCGGTTTTATTATAGCAACGGAATCATTGTACATATAAAAATTTACGCCAATACCTACAAAATCTCCTTTCATACTTTCAACAACTTCCGATTGTTCACTTGGCGGAATATATACAGAATGAGGGTCCAGTTTTGCCAGAATATTGTCTACGGTAAGATTTACGATTGAATCTGTATTTACATTATCGACATATTCGTTATCGATAAAATCAATAAGTTTGTTGAGTTTATTTTTAGAATTATTTTTTGAAAAAAACTGATTTTGGTTGCGGAAATTTAATGTACCGCCCAGAACAACTCCTAAAGCAAGAGTCACACCAATAATTATAGGTAGGTATTTATTATCGATTTTCATTTAAGCTAGATTGTCAATTAATGGTATTATGCGCACTTATATTTTATCAAATTAGGCCTTTAAAAACCATAAAATTAAACAATAGAACACAGTCAATTTCATTAATTATCTAATTATTAACAACAAAAAATAAAATTTAAATCACATCCTATATTTAAGATTATTTAAACCGAACGGTCGACGATTTTTACGTGTCTTTATATTTCATAACTGGTCAATCCCTTTGCGGTTTCTCCCAATTTTATTATTCTTCTAATATTGGAATATGCTCTACTTCTACTCCAGCTTTTATCAAAAACTGAATTCCCGAATCATCGCGATATCCATTGTGATACACCACTCTTTTTATCCCCGACTGATGAATTAATTTGCTGCATTCTTTGCAAGGCGAAAGCGTAATATACAACGTCGCCCCTTCGCAAGACTGTGTCGATCTGGCCACTTTCAGAATAGCATTTGCTTCAGCATGTAAAACATCCCAACGTGTCAAGCCTTCAGCATCTTCACAACAGTTTTCAAATCCCGATGGAGTTCCATTATAGCCGTCAGAGATTATCATCCTATCTCTTACAATGATTGCGCCCACTTGCTTTCTTTTACAATAGGATAAAAGTCCCCATTCGGTTGCAATTCTAAGGTAGGCTTTGTCATATTTATTTAATTTTATTGTTTCCATTTTTTTATCTAATCCAAATTTTACTTTCTACAATCATTGGTAAAACTACTCCTATTATAAATGCTGACATAACCAAAGTCCAGTCTCTTTTAGAAAATCTAAAAACAGTTTGTACAATATAAGAGAGAACAAAAACTACAAAAACCACTACAACTTGAGCCGCTTCAATTCCTAATGCAAATTCTCCTAAAGGTATTAATTTCGAGCTGGGAGTTCCGCCCAGAATTGATTTAAAATAATTTGAAAAGCCTAAACCATGAATTATCCCGAAGAAAAGCGTGATAAAAAATACCAAATTTACGCTATCTTTTTTACTTGATTTCCCGGCAGTAAATAGATTAAACAAAGCCGTTATCAGAATGGTTATGGGAATTAATAGCTCTACTACATTAACTTTTATGGCAATTATTCCAAATATGGATAATAATAAAGCCAAAGTGTGACCTATTGTGAACATTGATACCAGCAACACTATTTGTTTCCAATCCTTGAAAGAGAAAGGAACGGCTAAAGCTATTAAAAACAAAACATGATCATAAGCATGAATATCCAAAACATGTTTTAATCCTATTTGAAAATAAATCCAAAATTCTGACATAGGTAAATAATTTGATTGAGATTGGGGTTGTAAACTTACGATTAATTTTGAAAATGATCGATTTGAAGAAATAAATCATACCATAAAAAGTACGATTTGACAAAAGAAAATTAATAAGAAAATTAAAATCAATAAATTTAAAAATAGATTTATCTTTGTAAGATAAAAAATTATAATTATGTCATTTTCAGATTTATTTGATAGCGAATTCAAACAAAGAAATAAAGGTCACTTTTCAGCTATTGTCCGTGTGGCACTTGCCGATGGAAAATTTGCTCCAGAAGAAAAAGCGTTTTTAGACAAACTAGCTTTAAGACTAGAAATTTCTCCTGCAGAATATGCAGAAATATTAGAAAACCCATTAAAATATCCTATCAATCCTCCTTATTTGCACGAGCAAAGAATAGAACGTTTGTTCGATTTAGCACGAATGGTTCATGTAGATCACCATTTAGGAGACGCGCAAGATCTATTACTAAGAAAAATTGGATTAGCGTTAGGTTTCACTCCTGAAAATGTAGACTACATTATTGAGAAAGCAATGATATTGGTTGATGAAAAAGTAGATTTAGACACTTTTGTTTCGGAAATGTTGAAACATTCATAAATGAAAAAGCTTCCGCCTTGGCGGAAGCTTTTTTTATACTTCTTACTTTAGTACTTGCTTAATTTTGCTTTTAGCATGAAATCTTCCGCTTTTTCTACCATATTATAACTTCCACAGAAAAAAGGAACTCGTTGATGCAACTCTGTTGGCATTATTTCCATGATACTTCCAAAACCATCCGAAGCTTTTCCGCCTGCCTGTTCCACAATAAAAGCCATTGGATTACACTCGTACAACAAACGCAATTTCCCTTTTGGAGCTTTAGAACTTGTTGGATAAATATATATTCCGCCTTTTATCATATTTCTATGAATGTCAGAAACTAAACTTCCTATATAACGAGAAGTATAAGGTCTGTCCTCTTCTTCAAGCTGACAATATTTAATGTAATCTTTTACGCCTTGTGGAAAGTGAACATAATTACCTTCATTGATAGAATAGATATTTCCATCTTTAGAAAACTGCATATTTGGATGAGACAAATAAAATGTCCCAATTGCCGGGTTTAACGTAAACCCATTTACCCCATGTCCAGTAGTATAAACCAACATTGTTGACGTTCCATAAATTACATATCCAGCTGCCACCTGATTGATTCCCGGTTGTAAAAAATCTTCTATTGTAACCGGAGTTCCTATTGGAGTTACCCTTCTGTAAACAGAAAATATGGTTCCCACGGATACATTTACATCAATATTTGAGGAACCATCAAGCGGATCCATTAAAACCACATATTTATTATTGTGGCTTTTATCGCTACCTTCTACAGTGATAAAATCATCATTTTCTTCGGAAGCGATACCACAAACAATTTCTCTATTGATTAAAGTTTGGATAAAAACTTCATTGGCATAAACGTCCAATTTTTGTTGATCTTCTCCTTGAATATTTTGTTCCCCGGCAGCACCAACGATATCAACTAATCCAGCTTTGTTCACTTTATAGTTGACCACCTTAGCAGCCAGACGGATTGAATTGATAATTCGTGATAATTCACCTGACGAATATTGAAAAGCATTTTGGTTTTCGATGATAAACTCACCTAGTGTTTTGTTGCGTTCTTCCATTACGAAATCGTTGTAGTTATTTTGAAGTCACAAATATCGCTTTTTTTGTGAAAATGATTTGAATAAAATTTACTTACTTTATCACTATTGTATATTTGCTCAAAAAATCGCTGATTTTTGAGTAAAATAGCTTTATTTTGATCAATTGAAAACATTAAAAAGAAGAATTTATGAAATGTGCATTTTAGGGGTTTATTACAAACACCAATCATATAATGCAAATTCATATTCAAATAATAATAAATCAAATTTACTTATGAATATTAGAAAAGGAGCTCCTGAAGACATGCCAGCGGTTTTAGGGCTCATTCAAGAATTAGCGGAATTCGAAAAAGAACCAGATGCAGTTCTTGTAACTGTAGGTGATTTAGTTCGCGATGGCTTTGGTACCACTCCTTTATTTCATGTTTTTGTAGCAGAAGTGGAATCGGAAATTGTGGGTATCGCATTGTATTATTATCGTTATTCAACCTGGAAAGGAAAAATAATTCATTTGGAAGATTTAGTGGTAAAAGATAAGATGAGAGGCACAGGATTAGGCTATGCTTTATATTCAGAAATCATCAAACAAGGCAAAAGAGACAATGTGAGAAGAATTGACTGGCATGTTTTGGACTGGAATACACCGGCAATTGAATTTTATGAAAAATCAGGCGCTAAAGTTTTAAAAGACTGGTATTTGGCACAAATGGATGAAGAAGGAATCAACTATTTCGTAGATAATAGATTGAAATAAAATTAGAAAAATTTTTGTTTAAAAAATATGAGAGTATTCAAATTTGGTGGCGCTTCTGTTAAAGATGCCGAAGGGATTAAAAATGTTTATGACGTTTTACAAAAAGTGGGTTATGAAGATGTATTGCTGGTTGTCTCTGCTATGGGAAAAACTACAAATGCGCTGGAACTGGTAATTAAAAATTATTTCGAAAAATCAGCTGAATTAAATTCTTCGGTTCAAGAAGTAAAAAAATACCACAATCAAATCCTAATGGATTTATTTGACGACGAAAAAAACGAAGTTTTCAATGCTGTAAACATCCAATTTTCAGATTTAGAATATTTTTTGGCTCATAATAAATCTCCAAATTATAATTTCGTTTACGACCAAATTGTTAGTTATGGTGAATTAATTTCGACCACTATCTTAAGTCATTTCATGAGTTTTATGGGAATAAAAACACAGTGGCTGGATGTGCGTAATTACATAAAAACGGACGCCAATTATAGAGATGCAGAAGTAGATTGGGAATTAACACAGAAAAATATTGCCAAAAACGTAAAACGTAAAACACTGAACATCACTCAAGGTTTCTTGGGTTCAGATGAGAATAATTTCACCACCACATTAGGTCGCGAAGGTTCTGATTACACCGCAGCAATTTTTGCTTATTGTTTAAATGCAGAAAGTGTGACGATCTGGAAAGACGTTCCGGGAGTTATGAATGCGGATCCAAGATATTTTGAAAATGCAAGTTTGCTGAATCAGATTTCGTATCGTGAGGCCATCGAATTAGCTTTTTACGGCGCTACCGTTATTCACCCAAAAACCTTACAACCTTTACAAAAAAAAGAAATTCCTTTGTTTGTAAAATCGTTTATTAATCCTTTGTTACCGGGGACTCGTGTTGCAAAAGGCGCCGATTTAGAACCTTATTTGCCTTGCTTTATTGTCAAAAGAAACCAACTTTTGATTTCGCTTTCCTCTATAGATTTCTCTTTCATTATGGAAGAAAATATCAGCGAAATTTTTTCTTTGTTTCACCAATTCAAAATCAAAGTAAACTTAATTCAGAACTCTGCCATTAGCTTTTCTGTTTGTGTTGAAGATAAATTTGACAATTTTAAAGACTTAAACGCGATTTTATCTAAAAAATTTAAAGTTGATTTTGACGAAAATGTTACTTTATATACGATTAGGCATTTCAATGATAATGCAGCACAAACCGTTGAAAAAGACAAAATAGTTTTATTGAAACAAGTGAGTCGCGAAACCATGCAAGTAATAACGAAAGAATAAGTTACATCTTTCTTACCCGAAAAATGGAAGTCCCACTACGGCTTCCATTTTTCATTTATATATCCCCTAAAAACACTTTGTACTTTTCAAAAATCAAAAAAAACTCAACCGCTGATTTAACAATTATAAATACTACTTTTGATACTTTCGAGTTATTGTATTTATGTTGAAAAAATTACTTTTCTGGCTGGTCATCGGTTATTTTTCTGGACTGCAAGCCCAGGAAACTAATTCATTATACAAAACAAAAAAAGTTCTTACTTCGCGCGATACAATTCATCTTGAAAAGGAAGGCCTAAATTCTAATTTTTTCAAGGTACTAGATGCCAATGGCGAACCAATTGACACTTCATTTTACAAGATAAACTTTCAAAAAGCGACCTTACTCATTAACGAAAATCATCTAGTTCCTACTGATTCCATAACAATTAAATATCTCAAACTGCCTGAAATTCTGACTAAAGAATATCATATTTACGACCAAAGTCGCGTGGTGAGTAACGAAGCCACTTCAGGAAAATTATATAAAATTGAGCCTGAGGCGGAGAAAAAAAATATTCCTTTTGACGGACTAAATACCTCTGGAAGCATTACTCGTGGAGTTACGGTTGGCAACAATCAAAATACCGTTCTAAATTCAAATTTAGATCTACAAATCACAGGTAAAATATCAGAGAAGGTTAGTCTCCGGGCTTCCCTCCAGGATAGCAACATCCCTTTACAAGACGGAGGTTATTCTCAAAAATTAGATCAATTCGATAATGTATTCATGGAGTTATTCAGTGATAAATGGAATATTAGAGCCGGAGATATTTTCCTTGAAAATAAAAACACACAGTTCCTAAATTTCAATAAAAAAGTACAAGGCCTAGCAACCAGTTTTGACTTTGGAAAGGAAGAGAGTAAAACCAATGTTTTTGCATCTGCGGCGCTTGTCAAAGGACAATATGCCAAAAGTAATTTTACAGGACAAGAAGGCAATCAGGGTCCGTATAAATTAAAGGGACAAAATGGCGAACTTTATGTTCTAGTTATTTCCGGTTCAGAGCGGGTTTATGTAAATGGAAATCTATTGAAACGCGGAGAAAATAATGATTACACCATTGATTATAACGCAGGAGAAATTATTTTTACGCCACTTTTTACCATAACTTCCGAAATGCGAATTGCAATAGAATATCAATATTCAGATAGAAATTACACCCGATTTGTTACTTATGCGGGAGCCACTCATGAAAATGAAAAGTGGAGTTTTGCCAGTTATCTGTATTCTGAAAATGATTTAAAAAACCAACCTTTACAACAAAATCTCTCAAAGGAACAAGCTCAAATATTAGTGAATTCGGGAGATAATCCGGATTTGATGGTTGCGCCTTCCGCTTATGAAGATACCTATTCAGAAAATAAAGTACTCTACAAAAAAACCATTGTCAATAATCAAGAAATATTCGAATATTCTAATAATCCTCAAGACGAATTATTCAATGTTCGGTTTAGTTTTGTGGGAACAAATAAGGGGAATTATATCCTGACAAATTCAGCTGCAAATGGCAGAATTTATGAATATATTGAACCTAATGACCTTGCGAAAGGGAATTATCAACCGGTGATTCAATTAGTGGCACCAACAAAAATCCAAGTTGCCACCTTCTTAGGAAAATACAAACCTACCGAAAAAACAGCGGTCGATTTTGAAATCGGAATTAGCAACAACGACAAGAATTTATTCTCTGCCATAGACGATTCCAATAATAAAGGTCTTGCCGGTAAAATAAACATGAAACAACGCTTATTGTCAAAAAAATGGAACGTTGATGCCTTTGCCAATTATCAATTTGTCCAGAAAGATTTCAGGTCCGTTGAACGCCTTTACACCATTGAATTTGATAGAGATTGGAATCTGGGAATTACCACAACCGGTAATCAAAGCTTCCTAGTTTCAGGATTAAATTTTATTTTAAATGAAAAAGAGGAAATACAAAATAAGGGATTGCTGACGTATCAATTTGAAAAACTAGATTTTTCTCAAAGTTTCTCAGGTAGTCGACACATCCTAAATGGTTTACTACGTTTAAAAAATTGGTCATTGCAAAACCAAGGAAGTTTTCTAAAAAGTGATGGAATGATATCCTCGTCCAAATTCATTAGAAATCAAACCCAAACTCGTTATCATTTTAATAAAAATTGGATTGGAAGCAGTTTACGATTAGAAGATAATCAAGAAAAAAATAAATCAACAAATCAATTTTTGGCTCTAAGCCAAAGATTCACAGAATACAGCTTTTTTGCCGGTCGTGGTGACAGCACTAAAGTTTTCGTAGAATTGGGCTATTTAAACCGAAAGAACGATAGTTTGCAATCCCGAAGCGTCGGGAATATTTTACAAAGAGTAAATAGCTCACATACTTATTTTTTGAAGTCTAAATTGATCCAAACTAACAAAAGTGATCTATCCATTTATATTAATTACAGAAACTTAGATTTTGTAGATTCGACAAAAAAAAGAGAGTCTTCATTGAATTCAAGGATAATATATAGCGATCGATTTTTTAATCAATTAATTCAAAGTACAACCGTTTATGAAACCATATCAGGAAGCATTCCACAACAAGAATTTACTTATCTGGAAGTTCCTGCAGGTCAAGGAGTGTATACCTGGAATGATTATAATGCTAATGGAATTCAGGAGTTACAAGAGTTTGAAATAGCCCCATTTATCGATCAGGCAAAATACATTAGAATTTTCCTGCCCAACCGAACTTACATAAAAACACATCAAAATAAGTTTTCGCAATCTCTGACTGTTAATCCAAATCAGTGGCAGAATGATCATGGCTTAAAAAAATTGCTGTCTTATTTTTATAATCAAACCTCCTTTTTAATCGACCGAAAAACAAAAAGCGAAGGTGATAATTTCCAATTAAATCCTTTTAACTCTTCGGACGGAAATGTATTAGGATTGAATTCCAGTTTTAGAAATAGTTTGTATTATAATCGCGGCAAACAAAATCATTCTATTACCTATTCTTACCTGCAAAATCAAGCAAAAAATTTATTGTCAATAGGTTCTCAAGAAGCCAAAAACAGCTCCCATCAACTGCAATATACCCATTTGTACAAGAAAAGTTGGTTGTTCAGTTTTTTCGCAAAGACCATTGAAACTTCCGTTACATCAGAAAACTTTCTTGAAAAAAATTATGACTTAACTGGATATCAATTGGCTCCTAAAATCAGTTATTTATTTTCTAAAAACACCAGTTGGGATCTGTTCTACGAATTGCAAAACAAAGAAAATAAAATTGGAAATTTAGAAACATTATTACAAAATCGCTTGGGAACCTCCTTCTCATATGCCAGTAATAAAAAAGTAACCTTGAACGGAGAAATATCGTTTTATCAGAATAAATTTACTGGAAATGAATTTTCTTCTGTTGGTTTTCAAATGTTGGAAGGACTTCAAACTGGGCAAAACTTGACTTGGAGATTCCTTATACAAAAAAATCTGACGCAATTTTTAGATATAAATGTAAATTATCAAGGTCGGAAAAGTGAATCAAGTCAAACTATCCATACAGGAAATGTCCAGTTAAGGGCTTATTTTTAATACTTTAACTTAATTATTCAGAATAAAATTATTAATTTTATTAAAAATTAGACTCCATAATTCTAACTTTAAAAACAACAGATCATGAAAAAATTAGTGTTATTATGTTTTGTATTTATTTTATCCGGAAATTTTTACGGACAAGAAACGGCTGCTCAGAAGAAAGAGGCTGAAGCTAGAACAGAAAAAATGGCTAAAGATAAGGCTGAAGCCGCTAAAGATAAAGCCGCCGCAAAAGCAAAAACAGCGAAAGCAGAAAGTAAAGCTAAAGCAGCAAAAGAGAAAATTGCTAAAGCAAAAAGCGATTTAAAAGCTAAGGATCAAGCCGCTAAAGCAAAAAACAATGCAACAGCTAAGACTGCCAAAGCGGAAAGTGACGCTAAAGCAGCAAAAATGACAGTGACTAAAGCAAAAAGTGATGCAAAAGCTAATGCTAAAGAAGAAGAAAAGAAGGTAGCTAAAGCGAAAAGTAATATAAAAGATAGAGCTACAGAAAGCAAAGAAAAAGCAGCAAAAGTAAAAAGTGACGCAAAAGCAAAAGCTGCAGAGGTCAATGAAAAGGCTATTAAAACGGAAAAGAAGTCCGAAAAAATACAAAAACCAACTACAACTGCCAAAACTAAAAAACCTGCAGCAAAAGTTAAAGAGACAAATGAAAAAGCTCCGAAAGTACCAGACAGAGTCACCGGAGAATACAATGGCAAAAAAGTTTACACGGGACCAAGAGGTGGAAAATACTATATAAATGCAAACGGAAATAAAACGTATATACAAGAGTAAATTTGTATCGAAAACTACAAAAAAGAGGCTGCCATTTTTTTGACAGTCTCTTTTTAATTTATTCCATAAAAAGGGAAACAATTTTAGCATAAAAAAACCAGAATTAATTAGATAACTTAATAGTTTGGTAATGCTTTGCAAATACAAACAAACCCTAGTTAATGTATCTTTCCCAATAAAACAAATAGACACATCTACCAATGGATTTGAATTCATACAGCAAAACGATTCTGATTGCACCATTAAACTGGGGTTTGGGACATGCTACGAGATGTATTCCAATTATTAAGGCTTTACAGGAGAATAACTACATCCCAATTATTGCTTCTGATGGGATTGCCTTAGAAATATTACGAAAAGAATTTCCATATATACAGTTCCTTGAATTACCGTCCTACCATATAGAATATGCCAAAAATGCAAAGAATTTTAGATGGAAACTATTAAAAAATTCTCCAAAAATGATGGAAGCGATTTGGAACGAGAAAAAATTGGTCAAAGCATGGATTAAGAAATATGGTATTGAAGGAATCATATCTGATAACCGTTTGGGCGTTTTTAGTAGAAAAATACCTTCTGTTTTTATTACCCACCAGTTGAATGTAATGACCGGAAATACGACATGGGTTACCAGTAAATTGCATCAGCATATTATAAGAAAATACAATGCCTGTTGGGTTCCTGACTTTGAAAAAAAGCCAAATTTAACCGGCGAATTAGGACATTTACCTAAAAATAATTTAAATCCCACTTACATTGGACCTTTAAGCCGCCTGCACAAAAAAGACACGGAAAAAAAATACGATCTAATGGTAATCCTTTCGGGTCCTGAACCGCAACGAGAAATATTGGAAGAAAAATTAAAAATAGAAATTTTACGATACCATGGAAAAGTCGTTTTTATAAAAGGCATTGTAGAGAAAATTCAAAAAAAGGAGCAAATAGAAAATGTCACGTATTACAATTTCATGAATACACGACAACTCGAACAAATATTCAACGAAAGTGATTTGGTATTATGTAGATCTGGTTATACGACCATAATGGATTTGACAAAACTGGGCAAAAAAGCTTTTTTTATTCCTACTCCCGGCCAATACGAGCAGGAATATTTAGCCAAAAAGCTAAAAAACGAAGGATTAGTTCCTTACGCAGAACAAAACGATTTTAAAATAGAACATCTCCTTGAAACAGAACGGTACAAGGGACTTCCTCAAATAGAAACGAGCTTAGATTGGAAATCATTATTTCAGGTTTTTGAAGAGAAATAATCGATTATTAACTGATTAATGACTCCTTTTCAAAACCATTTCTCTTATAAACAAAAAACACACTAATACTACTTTAAAGGCCAGTAGTTAGTGTGTTTTAATTTGCATCAATTGCTTTTTAATCCGGAACAAATTAATTATCGGATTTCTTCTCACCAAATTTCTCGTGCTTGATTATTTTTGCATTAATCATAAAATAAACATATTCGGCAATATTAGTACAATGCTCTGAAATACGCTCTAAATGTTTTAAAACAATAACCAGATTTGTCCCTGAAACAACCGTTTTAGAATTAGACTTCATCTCGTTGATTATATTGTGAATCGCATCATCACAATCGTTTTTTATCGTATTGTTTAAAATGAAAATTTCTCCAATACTATTTTCACTGCGAGTCAAAAAACATTCATTTGTTTTAATGGTAACAATCTCAACTTGTCTGGCAAGATCCGCAATATTAAACTTAACAATCAAGTCGTGCTTGTCTTTAATATTTTTAGCTTTTTTTATAATGCTAATAGCCAAATCCCCTATACGTTCAATCTCGTTACTAATTTGCATTGCAGACATGATAAAACGTAAATCAGAAGCAACGGGCTGTTGCAAAGCAAAAATACTTTGACAAATTTCATCGATCTTTACATCTAATTTATCAATTTTATTTTCTACTTTTTTTACTTCTTTTCCTTCTGAAACAGGTTCTGACAGTAATGCTTTTACAGATTCTCCAACTTGATTCTCTGCTAAAACACCAATCTTTTCAATTATATTTTTAAGTTTTTCTAATTCTATTTCAAAGTGTGAGGCCATGTTTTTTCTCAATTTAAGTATTAAAAGATTAAAGAATTTAAAGATTACGGAATTTCGAATTTAGACCTTTTAGGTCTATAAATCTTTGAATTTTACAATTTTTAAATTATTTTTTTATCCAAATCTACCTGTGATGTAATCTTCAGTTTGTTTTTGCTCTGGTTTTGTAAATATAGCATTAGTTTTACCCATTTCAATCAACTCACCCAGATAAAAGAACGCGGTATAATCACTTGTTCTTGCGGCTTGTTGCATGTTATGCGTAACAATAATTATAGTGTACTGCTCTTTTAATTCATGAACTAATTCTTCGATTTTTGAAGTAGAAATTGGATCCAACGCACTTGCGGGCTCATCCATTAAAATAATATCCGGACTAACCGCCAATGTTCTTGCGATACACAAACGTTGTTGTTGTCCCCCGGAAAGACCCAAAGCAGAATCATCCAGTCTGTCTTTTATTTCGTCCCAAATAGCGGCTTTTCGTAAAGAAGTTTCTACTATCTCATCTAATTCTGTTTTGTTTTTTATTCCATTTATTTTTGGACCGTACGCTATGTTCTCATAAATAGATTTTGGAAATGGATTTGATTTTTGAAAAACCATTCCTATTTTTTTTCTAATATTAACAACATCAACATTTTTGTCATAAATATCAACTCCTTCAACAAGCATTTCACCCGTAATTTTCACATCGGGAATAAGGTCATTCATTCGATTGATACATCTTAAAAATGTCGATTTACCACATCCGGAGGGACCAATTAAAGCGGTTACTTTATTAGCTGGAATTTGCATCGAAATTTCCTTTAATGCCTTTTTTTCCCCATAGTATAATGATAAATCATTAACGTGTATTTTTATATCTTTCATGTTTATTTATGTTAAATCTAAAGTATAATTTATTAGTCAGATTTCAAATTATTTTGCTCTTCTTCTAATTCTGGATCTAATAATTACTGCTACTAAGTTTAATGATAGGGTAAGGATTAATAATACTAGTGTTGTAGCGAACTGAATAGGCATTGTTTTTTCGACATCTGAAGATTGAGTTGACATAATATAAATATGGTATCCCAAATTCATAAACTGGTCACTCAAAGATTCTGGTAAAGTAGCTAAATAATAAGCCGCTCCGGTAAATAGGATAGGAGCTACCTCTCCCGCACCTCTGCTTACCGCCAGAATTGTCCCCGTCATAATTCCAGAAATAGACCCTGGAAGCACTACATTTTTAATGGTTTGCCACTTTGTTGCTCCTAAAGCTAAACTTGCCTCACGCAGCTCACGAGGAATTGTTTTCAACGCTTCTTCAACTGACACAATAATTACAGGCAGCGTAAGTAAAGCCATAGTAAGACTTGCCCAAAGAATATTAGGTTGCCCCCAATGCAATTGTCCTGCATTAAACGTTTTATCTATTCCTCCCCCCACAAACTGAATAAAAAATCCAAGTCCAAATAAACCAAAAATAATTGAAGGCACAACTGCCAATGTTCGAATAGAGAATCGGACCGCGGCTGCAATTTTTGAATTTTCTTTTGCGTATTCCGTTAAATAAATAGCAGTTATAGTGCCAAAAGGAACAGCTGCAATTGACATTACAACAACCAATATAAAAGTACCGATTAAAGCAGGAAATATTCCGCCTTCTGTCATTCCATTTGTAGGGAATGAGCTGATAAATTCCCATGAGAATTTTTCGCGACCTTCATAAATAATAATACCTAAAATAATAAAAAGAACGGTAATGATCAAGAGCACTGCAACTTGAGTAATTCCAATAATGAATTTTCCTTTTACATCTACACCCTTTTTTTTGTTTGAAAAAAAGTGATTTTCTGTTTCGTTGATAACTGTATTCATGATTATTTACCTTGAAATTTTTTGATTAATTTACCTTTTACATAAAACTCTGCAACGGCATTTAATGCAAACGAAAAGATGAAAAGTAATGATCCAATGAAGAACAAGACACTGTAATGGGTTTCTCCAAAAACGGTCTCCGCCATTTCTGAACCAATAGTCGCCGCAAAAGTACGCACACTTTCAAAAGGATTCGCTGACAATAATGCAGCATTCCCCGTTGCCATAAGCGCAATCATCGTTTCTCCAAAAACCCGGCCAACACCTAAAAGCAATGCGGCAAAAATCCCCGGCGTAGCAGCAGGTAAAATCACAAAAAATGCAGTTTGCCATTTGCTCGCTCCCAATGCTAAACTTGCCTCAGTAAATGTTTTGGGTATTGCTGAAAGTGCATCTTCTGATATGGTATAAATAATAGGAATTGCGGCCAAGGCCATAGCAACTCCACCGATGAAAGCATTTAATCTTGATTCATATCCAAAAATATCTTGAAAGAATGTCGCTAAAACCATCAATGCAAAAAAACCAATAACAACTGATGGAAATGCTGCCAGCATCTCTATGATAGGCTTAATAATTTCTTTGGCCCTTTTTGATGCAAAACAAGAAGTATAAATCGCCGCTAAAATTGCAATAGGTCCCGCAATCAACATAGCGATTATTGTCACTTTTAAAGTTCCTATTAATAATGCTATTAAACCAAATCTGGGATGTTCAGAAACGGGTACCCATTCTGTAGTAAAAAAAGTACTCCATGTTTTATCAGCACCTTCATTATTACTTCCTACTACTTCTTTCATTTCATCTGAAGAACTTTCAACAGTTGGATCCGCTTGTACATCCCCGTATGTTTCTGGTTTCAAATCCTCGTTTGTGACAGCTTCTGAACCGTATGTTTCAGGTTTCAACTCTTCGTTTGTAACAGCTTCTGAACCGTATGTTTCAGGTTTTAATTCCTCCGTTGGTTCGGAGCCATAAGATTCTGGCTTTGCACCTGAATCAGGAGTAGCCTCTATTTCAGTTTTTGCTTTTTCAGATGTACCAAAATTAAAAATAGGCAACGACTCTTTAAAAACAAAAACAAAAATAAGAACAATTATAGCTATCGATAAAAAAGCAACCGATGATATAATTTTTTCAGCTAGAAACTCAGAAAGTCTAAATTGTTTTTTCAGGCTTTCTTTAGTGAAATTTTGTTTATTTGGAAATTCGGAATTCATTTATTTTATTTAAGAATTCATAAGTTATATATTAAAAAACACGCACTCAAAAACGGTGCATGCAACAAAAGCTACTATTATTTTAAAGGGTAATACCCGACTTCTTCCACCATATTTTGTCCTTCTCGACTCAATATCCAATCGATAAAAGCTTTAGCTTCTCCTGTTGGTTGCGACTTCAAATACATATATAAATATCTTGAAATTGGATAGGTTTTATCTTTAATAGTTTCTGCCGTTGGCAAAATTCCTGCACTTTTAGCGTCTACTTTAATTTTACAATCTTTTACCCCTTCGGCATAAGCAGCACCGCCGTATCCAATACTGTATTTGTCTTTTTTAACTGCATTTACAATCGCAGCTGTACCCGGCAAAGTTTGACATGTTTTCGAAAAATCTGTTTTTACGACATGCTCTTTAAAAAACTCAAAAGTACCTGAACTACTTTCTCGACCGTATAATTGGATTTTTTCATCGTCACCACCTACCTCTTTCCAATTCGTAATTCTGCCAGAAAAAATATCGCTTAGTTGCGCTATTGTAAGTTCTATTACGGGATTTTCTTTATTTAGAAAAACGGACAAACCATCTTTTGCGCAAGCAATTTCTAAACCACTAGTTTTATATTTTTCCTTTAATTGATCTACTTCAGATGGTTTCATAGGGCGACTTGCATTTGCAATATCCGTTGAACCATTGATCAATGCCGCAATACCTACCCCAGAACCTCCTCCAGTTACCTGAATTGTAGTTTTAGGATTTTTTTTCATAAATGCCTCAGCCCATTTTTGAGATAAGATCACCATGGTATCTGAACCTTTCACAGTTACCTTTTTCGATTCGCTAGAATTACATCCTATTACCATAACGGCTAATAAAATAATTGCAATTTTTAATTTACTTGTTTTCATAATTTTCTATTACTTGGGTAAACATTAAATCTATTTATGCTTTAAAATAAAAAGTATCCCTTACTGGAAAAACCGGTAAGGGATACTAAAAGCCTTAGTTATTTTACAGGAAAATAACCTACTGATGTAATAATTTTTTGACCTTCTGCACTTAAGATCCAATCGATAAAAGCTTTAGTTTCACCTGTTGGTCTTGATTTCAAATACATATATAAATATCTTGTAATTGGATACGTTTTGTTCTTGATCGTTTCTGCAGTTGGTGCAATACCTGGACTTTTATCGTCTTTTTTTACTTTACAATCTTTTACACCTTCAGCGTAAGCAGCACCACCGTAACCTATTCCTAATTTGTCTTTCTTAACTGCATTTACAATAGCTGCAGTTCCTGGCAATGTTTGACAACTTGGAGAGTAATCAGTTTTTACCACATTATCTTTGAAAAAGGCAAACGTACCTGAACTACTTTCTCTACCGTACAATCTAATATTTGCATCTATACCACCAACTTCTTTCCAGTTTGTAATTTTTCCGGCAAAAATTTGACCAATTTGTTTTATTGTAAGTTCCGAAACTCCATTCGCTTTATTTAAATAAACAGACAATCCGTCTTTTGCACAAGGAATCTCAACACCTAATGTACTGTAACGCGCTTTTAATTTTTCTACCTCCGATGATTTCATAGGACGACTAGAATTTGCTATATCTGTTGAGCCATTAATCAATGCCGCAATACCTACACCTGAACCTCCACCTGTTACTTGAATCGTTGTTCCTGGATGTTTTTGCATATATACCTCAGCCCATTTTTGCGACAAAATAACCATGGTATCAGAACCTTTAACTGTTATTTTATTCAATGCTGTAAAAGAAAATCCTATTGCCATAACAACCAATAGAACAGCTACTAATTTAATTTTTGTTGTTTTCATTTTATTTTATTTTTTGTATTAAAGTCTAATCTATTGAATTAAAATCCAGCTTGAATTCTAATTGTAAACGTGTTATCTAATTTGTCTTTTATATAATCGCCACCTACTGTGGTACTTTTTTCATTAATTGGTAAACTATAACCAGCAACGATTTTTACATTATCATCGTAAAAGTATTGCCAAGAAAATGACCAGTTATTGTATTTCAAATCTTCTTTAATAGTCACCGCATCTCCTGCTAGATGTCTGTTTGGATCCCAGCTGTCATATCGAACTGCAATTTGATTGCTCGTTCCAATATTTTTCACCAAAGTCGCATAGTATCCTGAAAAATCTCTAATGCCATTAAAATTAAAACTAGGATTGCTATTTGCTACAGGCAATGCTGTAGTTGATTTTTCGCCTGATATCTTTCCAGAAATATATTCTCCTTTAAGAGACATTCCTCCAAGAAAATCATAGTAAACTCTCATCTCGCCACCAAACCATCTTTTTTGGAAACTATCACCCACTTTAGCTGTGAAATTGTTATTATTTGCATCGCTGAAAGTTCCGGCTTGCAAAACTGCAGTGTTACCTAAGTAAGTATGAGCTCCTATATCAATTCCCAAACCTTTAGATGGAAACTTGAAAGAATAAACACCTCTCATCATCACATCTTTCTTATTATCGACATCTCTAAGATTATTTGTCAAAGAACCTTCTCCATAATTTCCGTTAAAAACAGCTAACTGAAATTTAAATGGTATCTCATATTTGGTTTCTAAATCCATTTCAATTTTTGCTCCCAAGTCTCTCTCTTGCGGGTACAAAATTCCAGACATTCTGCTTCTTTCTAACAATTCTCTTGAGCGTGAAGAAAACTCCACTTCGTAACTCGTTCTGTTGAATTGTCCTAAAAACAACTTAAATGTTTGCAGCCATTTATCATTTAACTGAACATAAGCATCTCTTAAAGTAACTTTATCAAATGCATAATCCGGTTGAATTACAAATACCGCACCAGTAACTGGCTCATATGTTAATTTTACGCGTGCTCTTCTGATAAAAAAAGTGTTTTTTATAGGCACAGCAGTAGTAGAAGGCCCTGGTCCAATATTGTCTTGATAATTATACATCTCGTATTGTGCTTGCAGGTATCCAGAAAATTTAATTTTGGTTAATTTTCCCAAATCACTATCCATAGTCGCAAGCCTTTCGTCCAGACCAGAAAATTTCATAGAATGCTCGTCTATAGATTCTTTCAAAGATTCTATTGTTACCGTTTTAACGGAATCAACACTCATTGTTTCTAAAGAATCAACAGCTACCGCTTTAATTGTATCACTCTTGACGTCTTGTGCATTAGCCAACACTGAAGTCATAACTAAAACTGCAAATAAAATTTTTTTCATCGTTGTTATATGATTAATTTTTTTGCAAAGGTGAACCTGTTATGTTAAGCGAATGTTAACACAATATTATGTTGATGATAAATTATTGTTTAGTAAAGGTTTTTAATTTTTTCTGTAGGATATACTCATGTTAATTTTAACACCTACTTTTTATTTAACTTATTGATATTAAGACTTTTATTATAAATTTGTTCCGGATTCAGTTCTGGCTTTCTTAATCTGGCTTTCTCGATTGTAAAGGAAAACTCAGACCCAATGCCAAACTCACTCTCTACATATATTTTCTCCTTATGCGCTTCTATTATATGCTTCACAATTGCTAGCCCTAAACCTGAACCTCCCTCTGCACGGGAGCCACTTTTATTTACTCTGTAAAAACGTTCAAAAAGCCTTGGGATATTTTGTTTTTCTATTCCTTCACCATTATCCGTTATTCGAACTAAGACCTTTTTCTTTGTCAAATTGACAATAGCAACTTCAGTAAGGCCGCCTTCTTTTCCGTATTTTATAGAGTTTACAATTAAGTTTTCGACAACTTGCTGAATCTTATCTTTATCTCCATAAACAAAAATAGGTTGTATGTGATAATTTTCAAAAGCTAATGTGATTTTCTTTTTATCGGCTTTCATTTCTAGTAAATCGAAAACATTTTGCACTAATTCCACAATATCAAATTCAGAAAAATCCAGATTCAAATCACCCGATTCCAATTTTGTAATCATATCTAAATCTTCGACAATGTAGATTAATCGCTCTACTCCTTTTTCGGCACGTTTTAAATATTTTTTACGAACTGTTTTATCATCCATCGCACCATCGATAAGCGTAGATAAATAACCTTGCACAGTGAATAAAGGCGTTTTTAATTCATGAGAAACATTACCAAGGAATTCTCTTCGATATTCTTCTCGAACCTGCAACATTTCTATTTCCAATTTTTTATCGGTGGCAAATTTCTTAACTTCCCGGGTTAAGGTTTCCATATCGGTAGTAATTGGCTGATTTATAAAGGAACTGGATTCCAGTAAAGATACATCGTCGTATATTTTTTTTACTCGTCTGTAAATAAACCTTTCAACCCTATATTGCAAAACTAGAAAAGAAAATAAATAAATAACGAAAAGACAAACTATTCCAAAGAACATTAAATTATTAACTTTCGAACCAAAAAACAATAGCACCATCAACACTACGAATCCAGTAGCAAAAAGGCTAATGAATAAAGCTGACTTTATGGCAAATTTATAGGTTTTTTTAAAATTTATTTTCATCTATTTCACACCTCGCAGTAACGCGATTTGAATTTTTCAATTTGTTATGCTTATAAAAATGTATGTCGCTTACACTTCAAATTTGTAGCCAACTCCTTTTATAGTTTTAAAAAAATCTTCTCCGATTTTTTCACGTAATTTTCTGATATGAACATCTATTGTTCTTCCGCCAACAACAACTTCATTTCCCCATACTTTGTCTAAAATTTCGTCTCTTTTGAATACTTTTCCTGGCTTTGAAGCCAACAAGTAAAATAATTCAAATTCTTTTCTAGGTAAAGCTATTTCAACATCGTCTTTTCTTATTTTATATTCTTCGCGATTTATTTCGATTCCACCTACATTAAGCGTTTCACTATTTTGCTCTTGCTCTTTTAAGCGTCTTAACAATGCTTTTACTTTACTTACTAATAGTTTTGGTTTGATTGGTTTAGTAATATAATCATCGGCACCGGCATCAAAACCAGCAACTTGAGAATAATCTTCGCTTCTTGCTGTTAGGAAAGTAATAATCACATTATTCAGTTCCGGGATTTTTCTAATGTTTTCGCAGGCTTCCATTCCGTCCATCTCTGGCATCATTACATCCATGATAATAAGATCCGGTAATTCCTTCTTAGCCTTTACAATAGCTTCTTTACCGTTTGCTGCGGTAAATATCTGATATCCTTCCTGAGTAAGATTGTACCCAACTATTTCCAAAATATCCGGCTCATCATCAACTAGTAAAATCTTTGTGTTTCTTTTTTTCATAAATAGAAAAATTATGTTAATCTGATAGAATTTACGCCTGAAATGCTCAGTGATTTTCAATTCTGATTGTAAATATAGCAATAAAAGAACTGTTTAAAAACCACATTAACCGTAATTTAATATGTTAACGATTTATTAATATTCACGAAACTAAATGGTAATAGTCAAGTAACTTTTACTTTACAAAACAGCGATTACTTTGCATAAAAATAAAACACACTAAAATGAAATTTAGAATATTGTTTATAGCATTATTAATTACAAGCTTTTCTTTTTCACAGAGCAAAGGTACCATTTCCGGAATCCTAACTGATAAAGATGCTAACAATCAATCGCTGCCTTTTGCAAATGTACTTTTAAAAGGAACTAATATAGGAGCCAATACTGATATTGACGGTAAATACACCATCGCTATCGCGCCGGGGAATTATACTGTTCAATTTAGTTTCGTAGGTTATGAATCTATAGATGTTCCAGTAATTGTGGTTGCAAACGAAACGACAACAATAAATCAAGCGCTTGGCTCCGGAAGTTACAAACTGGAAGATGTTGTTATAAAATCTAATTTCAGCCGAGAAAAAGAAACAGTCTTATTGCTTGAACAAAAGAAAGCAGTAGTGATTAAACAAAGTATAGGTGCACAGGAAATGGCTCGTAAAGGAGTGAGCGATGTTGAAGAAGGACTAACCAAAATAACCGGAATTACAAAAGTAGGTTCAAGAGGTTTATTTGTGCGTGGATTAGAAGACCGATACAATAACTTATTGATAAATGATCTTGCTGCTCCAACAAACAATCCTTTCAAAAAAATCATTCCATTAGACTTGTTTTCTACTGATATTGTAGGTGTTATTGAAGTGTACAAAACATTTAACCCGAATATTTACGGCGATTTTGCAGGAGGAAATTTTAATATCCAAACTTCTAAAGGTTCAAAAAGCATAACCAAATTAAATGTTGGAGTTGGGTACACAGTAAATAACAACTTAGAAAAATTCTTAATTTCTAAAGACGCTAATTCTACCAAAGGATTCTTTGGCTTGACTGGAGACGATAGAAAACTTCCAGGATTATTAGGTAATACGCCTTCAAGTTACACGCTTACTCCAGATCAGTCTTTGAAATCTTTTAAAAGTGGATTTGATGTTTCAAAAATCAACAGCCCTTTGAATACCAGTATTGGTTTTCTTCATTCAGAGAAATTTAACCTGAAAGATGACAAGACTTTCTCTTACTTGCTTTCCATCAATTTTGACAATAACTATTCGATTAGAAACGGTGTGGAAAGAACTTTTACAAATAATCCTTCCGGCTTTACATACAGAAATGATTTTGATAATACAGAATACAGATACAAAACATCCCTATCTTCTTTGGTTGGATTAAATTACACCACTGATCGATTAAAACTTTCTTACAACACACTTTTCATTAGAACTACTGAAAATTTGGTTAAAGATCAATTTGGCGTGGCGGATTCGAACTCTAGCAACAACAACACTTTAATCAGAACCAATCAATTAGACGAATCTAATTATTTAAACAATCAGTTATTGGGAGAGTATGCATTGAACGAAGACAAAACTCAAAATGTAAAAGCGGCTGTTTCTTATGCTATCACTAAATATGCACAACCGGACAGAAAATTCTTTTCGGGAACAAAATCAGGAACGGATGATATAATAGTTTCTGTTGCAGGAAATAATTTCATCAAACAGTATCTAGATATTTCTGGTGATTCTTATTTTTCAGGATTAGGAGAATACAGTTTAAAATTTGGTAAAACAGAAAAAAATAATATTTTCACTGCCGGTTACAATGGAAACATGTCTGACATGACCTCATCTTACCGCTTTGTTACCCCAATAAACAATAGTGCACCAAATAGTTTTACAACATCTTTGAATTCCGTAGACGCTCAATTAAATAGTTACATAGCCTCAAATGCGGTTAGCTTTAGGGAAAGTTCTAATGCTACTTATCAGGCAAAATTAAAGGAAACTGCTAATGCCGGTTATGCTAACTTACTTTATAAGTTTGGAGAAAAATGGGAACTAAACGGGGGAATTCGTTTAGAAAGTACCATGAGAGAAACAAAGTACAGAACTCAAGGTTCATTCTCAGATCCATTTAAAACTTTAAAATACGACAACTTGTATGTTTTACCTGCTTTAAATGTGAAATATGGTTTGAATGAAAAATCAAACCTTCGTTTTGCAACCGGAAAAACATACACAAGACCAGTTGTAATGGAATCTTATCCTATTGAATATATCAATGCTGACGGAACTTCAACGAAAGGGAATCCATTTTTGAAAAACAGTAACAATTATAATGTTGATTTAAAATATGAATTATTCCCATCATCAAAAGAAGTTTTTGTACTAGGATTATTCGGTAAAAAAATCGACCAGCCTATCGAAAGAACATTCATTTCTAATGCAGCAAATTCAACTATTACCACTTACTTAAATTCTGACAATGCCGTTTTATACGGAGCTGAAATCGAATTCATCTATGACTTTGCAAGAATAAACAAAAGCTTATCTGATTTCTCTTTTGGGTTTAATACTTCATTAATGCATACGAAAGTTGATGTGAAACCAACCACTACTGACAGTGACGGAAACGTAACGACATCAATTGAAACTTTTAAAAACAGAGAACTTCAAGGCGCTTCAAAATGGTTGATCAACTCTGATTTAAAATACCAATTTGACTTAAGTGAATCATGGAGTAATACGGTTTCATTAGTTTATTCTGTATTTGGAAAAAGAATTTATGCTGTGGGAACAGGCGGACTAGACCACATTTACGAATTACCAGTACAACAGTTGGATTTCATCTGGAGCAGCAAATTATCCAATCATTTTGATTTAAAATTCAGTGCTGATAATTTACTAGATCCAATGCGTAAATCGGAACAGGGAAACAACGGAACCTCAAATATTGTAGAGCAATCGAACATAACGAATAGTTATAAAAAAGGAAGAGGATTCTCCGTTAATTTAGGATACACTTTTTAACACCCATAGCACCTATTATTAAAAAGCCCTATTTATTTAGGGCTTTTTAATGCTTAAAATTCTAGTAACACCCTTAACATTCGCTTCACATTTTGGTGTTTTTTTAGTAACTGTATTGTAATACTCCCCTAACACTCTTTGTGAATTTAACCCATAATTTTGACAAAAATAAAAAACAATAAATAATACAACTAACTATGAAAACTAAATTTTTTGCTTTAGCACTTGCTACAGGGTTATTTCTAAATTCTTGCTCAAATAGTGACAGCCCAATCCCTGTTACACCAGCAGCAACAGGAGAAATTACAGGTACAATAACTGCAAATAAAACTTTTGCATACGGAAATTACACTTTAAAAGGTATTGTTAAGGTTGCTTCAGGAGTTACAGTAACTTTTGATGCAGGTTCTACAATTACAGCAAACAAAACTACCGGAGACAACGCATTCGTTGTTTTAAACGGAGGGAAATTAAACATAAACGGAACAGCTGATAAACCAGTTGTATTTACAGAAGCATCTGCAACTCCAGGTTCTTGGGGAGGAATCATCATATATGGTGATGCTCCTATAAAAGCAATTGGCGGCGTAACTACTTCTACTTCAGAAGACGGAAATGCATTACCATACGGAGGAACAAATGCTGCTCACAACGGAGGTTCATTGAACTACGCAAGAGTTGAATATGCTGGAGCAAAATTAGCTGATGGAACAAAAGAAAATAATGGATTTACATTCTACTCAGTAGGTTCAGGAACAACATTAGATCACTTAGTCTCTTACAAAGGTGCTGATGATGGATATGAGTTTTTTGGAGGAACTGTAAGCATGACAAACGCTATTTCTTATGGTAACTATGACGACGCTTTTGACTGGCAAGATGGATGGCAAGGTCAAAACAACTCTAACTGGTATGCTTACCAAACAGGTAAAGGAAATTTCGGAATGGAAGTTGAATGTTCTAACAACAACAATGCATTCTGGCCAAAAGTTACTAATATCACGCTTAAAAGAGAAGCAGGATGTACACCAGAAGTTGCCGGTGATGTTCAAGTTGATGCTTTCCAATTCAAAAAAGAAGGAAATGGAGATTACAGCAACATCATTATTTCAGGATACGGAAATTATACTGAAGGAACAACTGTATACAATGGTGCTCCAGTGAAAATTCAAGATGCTACGACAAACACAAATCAAGTTGTTGGATCAAAATTAAAATTAACTAATGTTACAATTTCTTCAACTACACAAACTGTACCCGTGGGAGCTACATCTGCCATCGTAGTTAGCTTTCCAGTTGGGAATTTTACAGCAACTACTACTGCTACAGGAGCTTCATTGACTGCCGGTGCATGGGCAACAGTTGGTGGTGCTACTTTGATAAAATAGTTTTTATTAAAAAACCCATAAATGAATTTACTAAACACCTTTCTTTTGAAAGGTGTTTTTTTTGGTATAGTATTTGAAATATTTTTTATATCTTTACTAATAACAATCAGAACTAATGAAAAAAAACTACTTTTATATTATTACTTTATTGGCCTTTTTCTTTTCCTTGAGCCTCACCGCTCAGGAAAATAAACAACAGCCAAGGATGCAAGAAACTACCTCAATTGAAGGTTTAAGTTTGTACCCGAATCCTGTGAGTAATGGCAAAGTCTACATTACATCAAAAAATGATTCGGACAAAGAAGTGATTATTTTTGATATATTAGGGAAAAAAGTACTTCAAACAATGCTAAGCTCCAGAGAATTAAACATCTCCAATCTTTCTCCTGGCGTTTATATCATAAAAATTAATGAGGAGGAAGCAACGGCTACAAGAAAACTAATCGTAAGATAATCCTTTAAACAAAATTTCAGAAGCTCCAATTATGTTGGGGCTTTTTTTATGGAAAAACATTTGGTAGACTTTGTGTTTATAGGAACCTAACAGATTTTTTAATTACTTTTGTAAAAAAAATAAGCTTGATTCCAACTACCGATATATTTGCCATTTCTTCTCAAAAGCAATTTGAAAAAACAGCCTTGCAAACGTTTCGTTTTCAATATGAAAATAACTTAGTATATCAGGAATTTTGTGATTTTTTAAAAACAGATCCACATAAAGTAAAATCATTATCTCAAGTTCCCTTTTTACCCATTCAATTTTTCAAGAGCCATTCTGTGGTTTCTAATACAAATCTTGTTCAGGCTACATTTACAAGTAGTGGAACCACCGGAATGATAACTAGCAAACACTTGGTAACTGACACTTCCATCTACGAAGAAAGTTACCTCAAAGGGTTTTCTCAATTTTACGGAAACATAGAAGATTATGCTGTTTTGGCATTATTGCCATCTTATCTGGAAAGAGAAGGTTCATCGTTAATATACATGGTTGAAGATCTGATAACACACTCCAATCATCCCGAAAGTGGTTTTTATCTGCACAATCATGATGAACTCATCGCTAAACTCATTGCTTTAGACGAAGCCGGTCAAAATGTCATTTTGATAGGTGTTACTTATGCTTTATTGGACTTAGTTGAAAAGCATAAGTTTCAACTGCAAAATACTATTATCATGGAAACGGGTGGTATGAAAGGAAAACGCAAGGAAATGATTCGGGAAGAATTGCATGAACAACTATGCAAAGGATTTGGCGTTTCTGCGATTCACTCGGAATATGGAATGACCGAATTGCTTTCGCAAGCCTATTCTCTTGGTGACGGAGTATTTGAATGCCCTTCTTGGATGCAAATCCTCATTCGTGACACCGAAGATGCTTTGACCTATATTCGAGACGGAAAAACAGGCGGAATCAACGTTATTGATTTGGCTAACATTAATTCCTGTTCGTTTATTGCCACGCAGGATTTGGGTAAAAAAAATCCCAACAACTCTTTCGAGGTATTGGGACGTTTTGATAATTCTGATATTCGAGGGTGTAATTTGATGGTTTTGTAAAGGTTATTTGTTGATTTGTTTAATCGGTTAACCGATGTTTAGATTAAACAAATAAACGATAAAACAGTTAAACAATTCTCACCACAAAATAGTTTTTCTTTCCACTTTGCAACAAAACAAACTGATTATTGATTAAATCTTTGGATGAAAGCACAAAATCTTCGGCAACTTTTTCTTTATTTACTGAAATAGAATTAGCTGTCAAAGCACGTCTTGCTTCACCATTCGATTTCATAAAACCTGTTTTTTCATTTAAAACATCAACAATATTAATCCCAGCCTCAATCTCGGCTCTGCTGATTTCCGCTTGAGGAACACCATCAAAAACATCCAAGAAAGTTGCTTCATCCAATTGTTTCAAATCATCAGAAGTAGAATTCCCAAACAAAATATTTGACGCTTTTATCGCATTTTCTAAATCTTCGGCTGAATGCACCATCACCGTAATTTCTTCGGCCAAACGTTTTTGTAACAAACGTAAATGTGGTGCTTCTCTATGTTTTTCGGTTAAAACCTCAATTTCTTCTTTGGATAAGAAAGTAAAAATTTTAATGTATTTTTCTGCATCAACATCAGATGTATTCAACCAATATTGATAAAATTTATAAGGAGAAGTTCTCGCCGAATCCAACCAAATATTTCCACCTTCAGATTTTCCGAATTTTGTTCCATCCGCTTTTGTAATCAACGGACAAGTCAATGCATACGCTTTTCCACTGGCTATTCTACGGACTAATTCGGTTCCTGTGGTGATATTTCCCCACTGGTCACTTCCTCCCATTTGTAGTGTACAATTTTTGTTTTTATACAAATGCAAAAAGTCATATCCTTGAACCAATTGGTACGTGAACTCCGTAAATGACATTCCTTCGGCAGCTTCAGAAGACAAACGTTTTTTTACTGAATCTTTAGACATCATATAATTTACCGTAATGTGCTTTCCAATATCCCGAATAAAATCCAGAAAAGAAAAGTTCTTCATCCAGTCGTAATTATTCACCAATTCTGCCGCATTAGCCGCATCGGAAGTAAAATCCAGAAAACGGGACAATTGTCCTTTTATAGCTTCTTGATTGTGACGCAAAGTTGCTTCGTCTAATAAATTTCTTTCATTTGATTTCCCTGAAGGATCACCAATCATTCCTGTCGCACCACCGACTAACGCTAATGGTTTATGTCCCGACAGTTGAAAATGTTTCAATAACATAACGCCAACTAAATGTCCTATATGCAATGAATCGGCAGTTGGGTCAATCCCCACATACGCCACACGCATTTGTTCCATCAAATGTTCTTCTGTGCCGGGCATAACATCGTGGAGCATTCCTCTCCAAGTCACTTCTTCAATAAAATTCTTCATCTTTTTAATCAATTTACTTTCGTCAGTTCAGCATTAAAGGCTTCGTGCGCACAAAGATAAAATTTATTGCGGATTAGGTTATTTGTTTATTCGGTTATTCGAAAAAAAAAAATCGTATTTTCGTAGCATGATTTTAGTCACAGGAGGAACCGGTTTAGTAGGAGCACATCTATTGCTTCATTTAATGCAATCCCGAAGTATCGGGAGTGAAAATATCCGTGCTATTTATCGCAATGCAAAAAGTATAGAAAAGACTAAAAACCTGTTTAGTTTGTACAAGAAGCCGGAGTTATTCGACACAATCGAATGGATTCAAGCGGACATCACCGACATTCCTGCCTTAGAAAAAGCTTTTAATGGAGTTGATTATGTGTATCACTGCGCCGCTTTGATTTCTTTTGATCCAAAAGACGAAGATTTAATTCGGAAAACCAATATTGAAGGCACCGCAAACATTGTTAATTTTTGTATTGCCAATGCCATAAAGAAACTCTGCTTTGTAAGCTCCATTGCCGCCCTTGGTGATTTAGCAGCACACGAAAATTTCATTACAGAAGAAACCGAATGGAATCCCGAAAAACCGCATAGCGATTATGCTATTTCTAAATATGGTGCCGAAATGGAAATACGGCGCGGGCAACAAGAGGGTTTAAAAGTCATCATTGTAAATCCCGGAATTATTCTTGGTCCTGGCTTTTGGAAACAAGGAAGTGGGGTTCTTTTTACAAAAGTAAAAAAAGGATTGTCATATTATACTTTGGGAAGTTCGGGGTTTATAGCTGTGACTGATGTCGTCCGCATTGCAGCTCAATTAATGAAAAGTGAAATCCATAACGAACGATTTACATTAATTGCAAAAAATATCGTTTTCAAAGAAGTCTTGAACAGTATTGCTGATTCGCTACTTGTAAAAAGACCTTCAATTCATGCAAAACCAGTTATAATGGAAATTTTATGGAGAATAGACTGGATTCTAGCAAATATTTTTATGAAGAAGAGAAAATTACCAAGTGCTACTGCAAAAGCATCTTATTCAAAAAATAAGTATTCCAATGATAAAATCACCACCGTTTTAAAAACAGATTTTTTAGACATCCATCAATACATTAAAGAAATTTCAGCTTTGTAACTATAGCCTTTTCTTTACTTAGTTTCCAAGGAATCTATCACTTTACTTTTGGACAAAATAGGTTTCTTTATTGGTTTCTTTTTCTTTGCCTCAGCCTTAATCAAGGTAGTTACTCCCGCTTTCGTTGCAACTAATCGAGTATTTATTTCATCTACAATTGCTGAATATTCTTCATAATTAGAAGCATAATAAATATTGCTTTGCGCAAATTGAAGACTATCCACTTTATACTTTTTATAAATATATTTGTTTGGATTTATTTTAAAAGAGTCCAAAGAAGCCGGATTTTGATATTTGATACCGTCTAAAACCGACAAATCATACATAATGTTGATCATTGTCTCTTTCTCTATAAGGCGATTTGGCTTCTTGACAACCTCATCCTTACAGCTAACAAACACAATGACAATCGCTAAAAGTATAATTATTTTCTTCATTTTTTACTATCTATCAAACAACAATCTTTTTCCTGCACGGATGTCTTTCACTTTAAAAGAATTGTAAACCAATTGTCCGTTTACAAAAGTATGTGTAATTCTGGATTTAAATGTATATCCTTCAAAAGGTGACCAACCACATTTAGCTATAATATTTTCTTTCTTTACACTCCAAGGCAAACCTGAATTTACAATAACTAAATCAGCATAATAGCCTTCTCTTATGAAACCACGCTTCTCAATTTTGAATATCTTGGCTGGATTATGACACATTTTTTCAACAATTTTTTCAATGCTAATTTTCCCTTGATGATGTGCTTCAAACATAGCCACAACAGCATGTTGTACTAATGGACCACCAGAAGGAGCTTGCAGATATGGGAGTTTCTTTTCTTCCAGTGTATGTGGCGCATGATCCGTTGCTATTACATCAATTCTGTCATCCAGCAATGCTTCCCATAAAACCTTTCTATCGTTGGCTGTTTTTACTGCAGGATTCCATTTGATCAAATTTCCCTTGGTCGCATAATCATCATTGGTAAACCATAAATGGTGAATACAAACTTCAGCGGTAATTTTTTTGTCTTCCAATGGTATTTTATTGGTAAACAAATCCATTTCTTTGGCAGTAGAAAGATGAAAAACATGCAAACGTGCACCGGTTTTTTTAGCCAGTGCCACTGCTTTTGAAGAAGAGATGTAGCAAGCCTCTTCACTGCGAATTAAATGGTGAGCAGTTACGGGAACATTCTCTCCAAATTCTTCTTTATATTTTGCTAAATTATTTTGAATTGTCGTTTCATCTTCACAATGCACAGCGATAAGCATAGGCGTACTTGAGAATATTTTTTCTAAAGTCGCTTCATTATCAACCAACATATTACCTGTTGATGATCCCAAAAATATTTTTATTCCTGCAACATTCTTTGGATTTGTTTTTAGAACTTCCTCCAGATTATCATTTGTTGCACCCATCATAAAAGAATAATTCGCATACGATTTCTCTGAAGCGATTTGGTATTTTTCTTCTAAAATTTCTTGTGTTACAGCATTAGGAACCGTGTTAGGCTGCTCAATATAAGAAGTTATTCCACCTGCAACTGCCGCTTTCGATTCTGATTCTATATCGCCTTTATAGGTAAGTCCGGGCTCTCTAAAATGCACTTGATCATCAATGGCGCCCGGCATCAAATAATTCCCTTCGGCATCAATAATCACACATTGAGAAGATTTGGCACTGATACTTTCTGAAATTTCAACAATTAAGTCATTTTCAATTAATACATCGCCCTCAAAAATTACTCCTTCATTTACTATTTTGGCATTCTTAATTAAAACCCTGTTCATCGTATCTTTTTCTTATAATGTGTTAATTAATTTTTTTAATCTAAGTGAAATAACTCCAAAAACTGCTTCAACAATAATAGAATTACTCATTTTTGATTGTCCTTTAGTCCTATCTGTGAAAATAATAGGCACCTCAACAATGCTAAATTTATTGCAGTACGTTCTGTATTTCATTTCAATTTGAAACGCATAGCCAACAAATTTTATTTTATCTAAATTGATTTGTTCCAATACATTTCTTTTGTAACAAACGAATCCTGCCGTGGCATCGTGAATTTTCATTCCCGTTATCAATTTCACATAAACCGATGCAAAATATGACATTAAAACTCTACTTAAAGGCCAGTTTACAACATTCACTCCGGTAACGTATCTGGAACCTATTGCCAAATCAGCATCGCCTAAATGACAGGCTTTATACAATTTTTCTAAGTCATTAGGGTTGTGCGAAAAATCAGCATCCATTTCAAAAATATACTGATATTTTTGTTCCAAAGCCCATTTAAAACCATGCACATAAGCCGTTCCTAAACCTGACTTTTTAGTTCTTTTTTCTAAAAATAATCTGCCTGCATATTCCGATTGTAGTTGAACCACTTTATCCGCTGTATGATCTGGTGAGTTATCATCAATAATAAGAACATGAAAAGGTTTGTGTTGGGAAAGCACAGATCGAATAATGCTTTCTATATTTTCAATCTCGTTATAGGTTGGGATTATAACAATGGAATCGTTCATATTTTAGAGTAATTTCACCGCAAAAGTAAACTTTTTATACGATTTGATTCATAATAAAATTATAATAAAAAGAATGATATAAAAAATTAGTAATTTTGCATCGCTATGACGGAACATGTACTTCAACTGAGAACAATCGAAAATAATGACTGGGCAACGCTTTTATTTGTGTTGTCGTTTGCTACCATCGCATTCACTAAATCCATTTTTGAAAACCGTTTTGGGGATTTTGCAAATTTGATTTTTTCAGATAAGTATGTTAAAGTGTACAGAGACAGCAGCCATCTCAAAAGCGGTTTTACCATCTCTTTGTTTTTTGTACAGGTAATCTCATTTGCTTTTTTTATTCAGCTTTCGCTGAGCAATTTTGGCAAAGCGCTAAAAACAGATTGGATCTTATACATTCAAATAATCACCTTTCTTATTTTCTTTATTTTATCGAAATATTTAATCGAAAAAATAATTGCCACTGCGTTTGATATTGAAGAATTTGTTGAACAATTTAACCTTCAAAAGGTTACTTATAGAACTTATATTGGTTTATTTATACTCCCAATCAACATTATTTTGTTCTATTACAACTCCTTATCAAAAAATATGGTTTTACTATTTATAGCTGTAGTAATAGGTGCCAACGTTATAAGCTATTTAATTTCAATAAAAAACTATCAAAATTTAATATTAGGTAAGTTGTTTTATTTTATTTTATATCTTTGCACTCTTGAAATAGCTCCCTATTATTTTATGTATTATTGGTTTACAAAAGGGAGTGCTTAGAAACCGTTTTAAATATGAAAGTGAAAACAATTTTGGTGTCACAACCCGAACCTAAAGTGGAGAATTCCCCATACTTTGAGCTTCAACAAAGGCATAAAGTGAAAATTGATTTCAGACCTTTTATTCACGTAGAAGGAGTAAATGCAAAAGAGATTAGACTTCAAAAAATCGATCTTAATCAATATACTGCTATTATTTTGACGAGTAAAAACGCTGTTGATCACTTCTTTAGAGTTGCTGATGAGATGCGTTATAAAGTTCCTGAAGGATTGAAATATTTCTGTCAGTCTGAAGCCATTGCGTTTTACCTGCAAAAATATGTAGTGTATCGAAAACGTAAAATCTATGTTGGACCTAAAGATTTTGCCGATTTGTCCCCACTAATAAAAAAATACAAAGACGAAAAATTCTTATTACCTGCCTCAGATCAATTAAATGCTGACGCGCCAATAACGCTGAACGCATTGAAAGTGGACTGGACTCCAGCCGTTTTTTACAAAACAGTGATGAGTGATTTATCTGATTTAGCCGATGTTTATTATGATGTTTTGGCTTTCTTTAGCCCAACCGGAATAAAATCATTGTTCATGAATTTTCCAGACTTCGAACAAAACAACACTCGAATTGCAGTTTTTGGAAGCACGACCCAAAAAGAAGCGTTGGATCATGGTTTAAGAGTAGACATACTTGCTCCTACACCTGCAACTCCTTCGATGACAATGGCTTTGGAAAAATATATCATTGAAGCAAACAAAACAAAATAGATTTAAATTTATTTCTAAATCATATAAACCATCCGCCAAAACGGATGGTTTTTTTATGCAACAATCACAAAAAGATTGTTATCCATTCCTACTATTTATTTTTTAGTTAAATTTGATTTTAAATTAAAACTAAATTTTACATTCTGGTTTCAAATAGCAATTTATGAAAATCAATTCCTTAGTAGTAGAAATAGACGGTATCGACAAAGAAATTTTACGTTTCCTAATGGAAGATGCTCGAATGCCAATCCTTCAAATCGCTAATAAAATAGGAATTTCGGGAGCTGCGATTCATCAACGTTTGCGAAAGCTGGAACAATCCGGAGTGATTTCGGGTTCAAAGTTTACGGTAAACAACAAAATCCTGGGATATAATACGATGGCATTTGTTGGTATTTACTTAGATAAAGCAGCAAGAAATCCGGAGGCTGTCAGAGATTTAAAAAAAATTCCAGAAGTTTTAGAATGCCATTACACCACAGGAAACTGGTCTATTCTTATAAAAATTATTTGTCGAGACAACGAACATTTAATGCAATTGCTCAACACCAAAATACAGGCTATTGAAGGCGTTTCCAGAACGGAAACCTTCATTTCATTAGACCAACAAATTGACAGACAAATTCAATTATAATTTTTTGGTTAATCGTTGATTTGGTTATTTGATAAAAAAAATCAGTCTCGTTTTAAAACAAGACGGATTTCCATATATAATTTTTTAATAATCTAAAAATCTATTCTCTTCTGCTTCCTCCCATATAAATTGAAATATAATACAACAACGTCGCGATAGAACCTAAAGCAGCCACAAAATACGTTCTTGCCGCCCATTTTAGAGAATCCTTGGCCCCAGCCTGTTCTTGTTGCGTTAACATATTTTTATTTTCTAACCAAGCTAATGCACGATGGCTGGCATCGTATTCAACTGGCAAAGTAATTATTGAAAACAAAGTCGTCGCAGCAAAAATCACGATTCCAATTAACAACAATTGAGGAAAGGTTTTAATCATCAAGATACCCGCCAGTAAAATCCATTGCATGTAAGTCGATGCAACATTTACCACCGGAACCAACTTAGACCGCATTGTCAACCATTGATATCCCACAGCATGTTGCACCGCGTGACCACATTCGTGTGCGGCAACAGCAGCAGCAGCAGCATTTCTTTGGTTATAAACCGCTTCACTCAAATTCACCGTTTTATCCAATGGATTGTAATGATCTGTTAATTGTCCCGCAACCGAGATTACTCTCACATCGCGAATCCCATTGTCAGCTAACATTTTTTCGGCTATTTCAGCGCCAGACATTCCGTTTTGCAAATGCAATTTAGAATAATGTTCGAATTTACTTTTCAGTCTTGAACTCACCAACCAGCTAAAAAGCATAATTACTCCAGCCAGTACTATATAACTCATTCCCATATTTTCTTGTTTTTAAAATATAAACTTACCATTTACACATCAAATTTAGCACCAATTTTTTACAATGTCAATTTGGCATTTATAAAATGGAACGCGGATAACCCTGATGCAACTAATTTGCGCAAATTTTATGAATGGGAATAAAAAAATCCAAATTCTAATATAGAATTTGGATTAATATATCTGTTGTTGTAAAGACGCACCGTAGAGACGCACTGCAATGCGTCTCTACATTGGACGTTACCCAACCAAATTGATAATTTTCCCCGGAACAATAATCACCTTGTTTGGCGTTCTTCCTTCTAATTGTTTGATGGTTCTTCCGTCTTTCATCACAATTTCCTCGATTTGTTCTTTGGTTAAATCCAAAGGCAAAACCATCGTGAAACGCATTTTTCCGTTGAAAGAAACTGGATATTCCTTTTCGCTCTCAACTAAATATTTAGCTTCAAAAACAGGAAAAGCAACTGTTGCAATCGAACCTGTATTTCCTAACAACGACCATAACTCTTCAGCGATGTGCGGCGCATACGGCGAAATCACAATCGCCAATGGTTCCAGAATAGCACGAGAATGACAGTTTTGAGTGGATAATTCGTTCACACAAATCATAAACTGTGAGACTGATGTATTAAAAGAGAAACTCTCAATGTCTTCCGCCACTTTTTTGATAGTTTTGTGCAATGATTTTAAGTTGTCTTTGGTTGGTTTTTCATTTGTAACAATCAAACCATTATCATCAAAATACAAACGACACAGTTTTTTCAAGAACCCAAAAACTCCCGAAATTCCTGCCGTATTCCAAGGTTTTGCTTGTTCCAATGGCCCTAAAAACATTTCATACAAACGTAACGTATCAGCTCCATATTCGTCACAAATATCATCTGGAGTCACGACATTGTACTTGGATTTCGACATTTTTTCGATTTCACGACCAACGATAATTTTTTCATTTTCGTCTTTGATGAATATAGCATTCGCATAATGTTCTCTTGATTTTTTAAACTTTTCTTCATCTAACTCATCAGACGAATTTACTAGTGAAACGTCAACATGAATTGGATTTAATTGCATTGAAAGTTGTCCTCCCAAACTAATTAGTTCCACGTCAGGAAATTTTGCTGTTAAAGTATATAAATATATATTTTTTACTTTCTCTATTTCTTCTTCATTCCCCTTAACAATTTTATCATATTTTGATTTGGTTACAAAGATAGAAGCAGCCTGCTCATTCACTCCATCATGACTTGTACCCGTCATTGCCCAAGAACAACGGTAAATAAAAGCACTCATTCCCAAAATCATTCCCTGATTAATCAGTTTTTTGAATGGTTCTTCAGTCGGCGCAAAACCTTTGTCTTTTAAGAATTTGTTCCAAAAACGAGAATACAATAAATGTCCGGTGGCGTGTTCGCTTCCGCCAATGTATAAATCCACGCTTTCCCAGTATGCCAATGCGTCTTTACTTCCAAACTCGTTTTCGTTATGTGCATCCATATAACGCATCCAATACCACGAACTTCCCGCCCAACCTGGCATCGTGTTCAATTCGAGAGGATGAATTGTCTTATTATCAACTAAATCCGTATTGACAACTTGATTCGTTTCGGTATTCCAAGCCCAAACCAAAGCGTTTCCTAAAGGTGGCAAACCGTCTTCGGTTGGCAAATATTTCTCTACTTCCGGCAAGATGATTGGCAAATGTTGCGCATCAATCATTTGCGGCAAGCCATTCACATAATATACCGGAAACGGCTCTCCCCAATACCGCTGGCGAGAGAAAACAGCATCACGCAAACGGTAATTAATTTTACCTTTTCCTTGGTTTAGTTTTTCTAATTCCTCTATCGCTTTCTTAGTCGCTTCTTTGTAATTCAATCCGTTTAAGAAATCAGAATTGGCGATAATAACATTGTCTTTCGAACCGTATGCAACCTCAGAAATATCCACATTTGCAAAAATATTTTTGATTTCTTGCATTCCTTTTTGCCCTTTGAAGAAATTCGCAAACGCATAATCTCTTTCGTCACCACAAGGAACCGCCATAACAGCACCTGTTCCATAACCTGCCAAAACATAATCCCCAATCCAAACCGGAATTGGTTCTTTCGTAAACGGATGTTCCGCAAACGCTCCTGTGAAAACTCCCGAAATGGTTTTTACATCAGCCATACGTTCTCTTTCGGAACGTTTTGACGTTTTTTCTATGTAAGCTTTTACTGCTGCTTTTTGTTCCGCAGTTGTAATTTGTGAAACCAATTCGTGTTCTGGAGCCAATGTCATGAACGTAACTCCAAAAATAGTATCAGGTCTTGTCGTGAAAACATCGATATATTGTTGCTCGCTTTCGACTTTCGACTTTTGACTTTCGACTTTAAAAGAAACAGTCGCACCAACTGATTTTCCAATCCAGTTTCTTTGACTTTCCTTGATACTTTCGCTCCAATCAATAGCGTTCAAACCTTGCAACAAACGTTCCGCATAAGCCGAAATTCGCATGCTCCATTGTGTCATTTTCTTGCGCACCACCGTAAATCCGCCACGTTCTGAAACGCCATTTACGATTTCGTCATTAGCCAAAACCGTTCCTAATCCCGGACACCAGTTCACCTCAGTCTCGGCTAAATAAGTCAATCTGTATTGCAACAAAATTCTCTCCTGCTGTTCTTTTGCGAAAGCGTTCCATTCATTTGCTGAAAAAGCATCAATATTTTCATCGCAAACTGCATTGACACTTACATTTCCTTCTGTTAAAAAAATGGAAATCAAAGTCGAAATATCTTCGGCTTTATCGCTGTTTTTATTGTACCAAGAATTGAATAATTGGATGAAAATCCATTGTGTGTGTTTGTAATAATCCGGATTTGAAGTGCGAACTTCTCGGCTCCAATCGAAAGAGAATCCAATTTTGTCCAATTGCTTTCTGTATCCCGCAATTTTATTTCCTTCTTTATCGGTTCCACCGTCAATATTTACCGAAGTCGTATCTTCCGGACGCTGACCCGTTTGAATGGCATATTGCTCCGCAGGCAATCCAAAACTGTCGTAGCCCATTGGGTGTAACACATTAAACCCTTGGTGTCTTTTGTATCTTGAATATACATCAGAAGCGATGTAACCTAGCGGATGTCCTACGTGCAATCCCGCTCCAGATGGATAAGGAAACATATCAAGTACGTAATATTTAGGTTTTGTCGAGTTGTTTTCCGCTTTAAACGTTGCGTTGTCTAACCAATATTTCTGCCATTTGGCCTCTATTTCGTTCGGATTGTATTTCATTCCTATTTTTTATTTTTATTTTAATGGAGTCATGCTTTCGCTTACTCAAGTCATTTAGCTATTTATTTTAACCCATTCAGGGTTTTGAACCCTGGATGGGTTGCAAAAATTTTAGGTCGCAAATTTACATTTTATGCACGAAAGTTAAAACTTTGAGCGTTATTAACTTTAAATAAAGAAATTCTTTATTATTTTTACCCAATAATTTCAGTAAACTATGAGTTCTTCCTTTGATAAATTTCAAAAACGCAGGTTAATTTCTTCTTATTTTTCGGTAGTGCTAAGTATATTCTTGGTTTTGTTCCTATTGGGAATGCTAGGCTTTTTTATTATAAATTCTAAAAAACTAGCCGATGATTTCAAAGAAAAAATTGCCATGACGGTATTTTTCAAAAACGAAGCGAATGACAGCATTATCAAGGCTTTTGATAGGGAACTAAAAAAAGCTCCTTTTGCAAAATCATACGTTTATGTGACTAAAGAAGCTGCTGCAAAGCAACATACCGATATTATTGGTGAAGATTTCTTGGAGTTTTTGGGTGAAAATCCATTGCAAAATTCTTTTGACATTCATCTAAAAGCAGATTATGTAGTGAAGGACAGTATCACGAAAATTGAAAGTAGTTTACGCAAAAACGCTATGGTTTCGGATATCGTGTATGACAAACAATTAGTGAATTTGGTCAATGACAATATCAAAAAAGTAAGTATGTGGATTCTAATCGTTAGCGTTTTCCTAACTTTTATTGCTGTTTTATTAATTAATAGTTCTTTGCGTTTATCAATCCATTCTCACCGATTTATCATCAAAACCATGCAAATGGTAGGTGCAACAAAATCATTTATCAGAAAACCATTTGTAATGCGAAGCTTAAAACTAGGTCTTTTGGGCGCTGGTTTGGCTATCATTGCGCTGATTGGTGTTTTGATTTATGTTCAAACTAATTTCCCGAATCTTGGTATTCTTGATGACAAACTGCTTATTGGATTAGTATTATTAGGCGTTTTGGGAGTTGGTATTTTAATTACTTGGTTGAGTACTTATTTTGCGACACAACGTTTCCTGAATTTAAGAACAGACGACCTGTATTGATTTTTGATTGTAGATAATGATTTTTGATTTCAGATTTTAAAAAAACAGCATGAAAAACAACGAACAAAACCACGAATTCCTTTTTGAGAAAGTAAATTATAAAATTCTATTAATTGGGATTGGAGTAATAGCACTTGGTTTTATACTCATGTCCGGTGGTGGAAGCGACGATCCAAAAGTATTTAGTGAAGCGATTTTTGATTTTAGAAGAATTCGCCTGGCTCCAACAACCGTTTTAATTGGTTTTGGAATCACCGTTTTTGCTATTCTTAAAAATCCAAAAAAAGCATAAATGAATACATTACAGGCATTTTTAATTGCTGTTATCGAAGGATTAACAGAATATTTACCCGTTTCCTCAACGGCTCATATGGTTTTTCTAAGTTCTTATTTTGGAATTCAAGAGGATGATTTTGTCAAACTATTTCAGGTTTCTATTCAATTTGGAGCTATTTTGGCGGTTGTCGCGTTATATTGGAAGAAATTTTTCGATTTCTCCAAATTCAACTTTTACATCAAATTGATTTGTGCCGTGATTCCAGCTTTAATATTAGGGAAATTATTCGATGATAAAATTGAAGCAGTGCTGGGAGATCCGATTCCAATTGCGATTGTATTGATTTTAGGAGGAATCATTTTGCTTTTTATTGACAGTCGTTTTCAAAGTCCAACTGTTATTCAAGAAGAAGACATCACGATAAAAAAAGCTGTAATCATTGGTTTCTGGCAGTGTTTAGCGATGATGCCAGGAACAAGTCGTTCAGCTGCTTCGATAATTGGGGGAATGCAACAAGGATTAACTCGTCATGCAGCGGCGGAATTCTCTTTCTTTTTAGCGGTTCCAACCATGATGGCAGTTACGTGTTACTCTGTATTCTTAAAAACCTACGAGTCTTCACAAATGAAAGGCTACGAATTGATTTTAAAGTCAAACGAAAATATCCAATTGTTCTTAATAGGAAACGTAGTTGCTTTTATCGTTGCCATTATAGCGATTAAATTCTTCATCGAAATCATCAAAAAATACGGTTTCAAACCTTGGGGTTGGTACCGAATAATCGTAGGAATCTTTTTATTGATCTACTTTTCATACTTTAAATAATTTCCTTTGAAGACAGCAGAAGATTTCCAAGATGGACAAATTATACTCATTGACAAACCTTTGAATTGGACTTCCTTTCAGGCGGTGAATAAAATGAAATGGGCTTTGATAACCAAACTGAATCTTCCAAAAAAATTTAAGATTGGTCATGCCGGCACTTTAGATCCGTTGGCAACCGGATTATTATTAGTTTGTACCGGAAAATTCACCAAAAGAATTACCGAACTACAAGGACAAGCCAAAGAATATACCGGAACTTTTCATATTGGAGCCACTACTCCTTCATACGATTTAGAAACCGAAATCGATCAAACTTTCCCAACGGAACATATTGATGACGCTTTAATTCACGAAACCGTGAAACATTTTTTGGGCGAAATAGACCAAAAACCACCTATTTATTCCGCAATAAAAAAAGACGGCGTTCGCTTATATGAACATGCCAGAGCGGGAGAAACAATTGAAATTGCGACCAGAAAGACTACGATTCACGAATTTGAAATTACCAGAATCGCACTTCCTGAAGTCGATTTCAGAGTGGTTTGCAGCAAAGGAACTTACATTCGTTCCCTGGCTTTTGATTTTGGTAAGGCTATGAATTCAGGTTCGCATTTAACCGCTTTGCGCCGAACAAAAATTGGTGATTATCACGTAAAAGATGGCATCGATGTTATTGCATTCGAAGATAGCTTAGAACCAAATATTTAATATTTTGAGGCTTTTAGGAATCTTAACCGTTTTGTTATTTTTTACTTTCTCTGTTTTTTCTCAAAATTAAAAATTCACTTACACCCAATTTGACGTTACCGTTTCCATAAAAGGAAATCCCGACAGAGACGAAGAAAATCCCTATGCACACGAAAAAGGGACTTGGTTTCTACCTGATGGCCTCGGATCTAAGTTTGGATATGGAATCCATTACAAAAAATGGATTGGATTAGGAATCCATTCCGGAATTAACTGCGAATGGACAGACAAACTGGTTGTAGTTCCAGTTTTTGCAAATTTTAGATTGAGCCCAATCGTAGGTGACGACACCAGAATTACACTGCAACTTGGTTTAGGAAAAGCTCTGGGTCTGGGTCGTGGAAATTTAACAGGCGATTATAAAAAAATAAGCGTGGGCATACAAACATCTGACGATATTATCCTATTTGTTGAATTTAACCATTATTCATTCCCCATAAACAATCAGAGAGATTCTGGAAATATAAGTTTGGGACATTCTTTAATTACTTTTTAAATCTAAATCTTTTAAGACATTAAAAAACTAGGATTGAACATTTTTTACATTCTTACTTCTAATATAAAAAGCAAAAACACATGATAAATACAAAATTGAATTTACTATGTGTTTTTTCTAAATTTAAAGTATTGTTACTCCATACTCTTTTTTCTACTTGGCTTCGCCAAATTAATTTAATAATGAGGAATATTTTCATCTCCAAATAGAAAATTGGACAAATAATCATAAATCCTTTCAAATAGCTTTTTCATAGTGATGTAATTTAAATTGTGAAACAATAAATCTAAACACCAATAAAAAAGTAAATCAAATAGTAGACTTGGTTTAACGTTACTAATTTACAATTTTTTTTCATACAAAAAAATCAATTATTTGTTAAAGAGAAACTAATCCTAAACAGACCTTATATATCTTACAGATTCTCCATCAAATTAATCAATTCTTCCTGAGTGTTCAATCCTTTATCGTGCAAATACCATAATTGTAAATCTGTTTTCGCAGTTTCATCAATTGCACCAAATTCTTTTTTATAGTTTTTGATTAAGTCTGCTGCACCTTTTGGTCTTGGTCCCCAGCTCCCTAATACATCTCCTGTTGTTTTATCAATAACGATTACTATTGGAATCGCTTTGGCTTTTTTGGTTAAAAACAAATTCATCAAATCTTCATTTTCATCTCTCAAAACAATTTTAAGTTCTATTTTCCCAGATTCTTCCGCCATTTTAAGGACAATAGGCAAAATTTGAGCGGCATCACCACACCAACCTTCGGAAATAACTAACCAAATATATTCTCCTTTTAGAGACTTTAATTTAAGACGGTTTTCATCTGTTATTTTCATCGTTTTATCTAAACGATTCATGCGGGTTTCGTTTAACTTGCTATAAAGTGTCAGGCTATCTGATTGCTCACTACCGGTAGATTTACCTTCCAATAATAAATCAGAAACTAGTTTTCTATATTCAGCATAGGAATGGCTATTAAATAATGCTTTAGCTACAGAAGTTTTCATATTGAATAGTTTATTTATACAAAGTTACCATAAAAACGGGGTTTAAATATGACATATATCACCTTCAATTCGACAAAAAGAGTAATTTTATAACAAATTGTAAAGATGGATTTAAAAACAAAATCGATAGGCTTAGTACTTTCTGGTGGAGGATCAAAAGGAATTGCCCATGCCGGAGTCATTAAATTTTTGGAAGAAAAAAAAATTCACCCCTCTAGAATAGCCGGTACAAGCGCAGGATCCATTGTTGGTGCTATGTATGCCTGGGGCAAAACACCCGCAGAAATATTGGAGTTTTTTAAGTCCATTTATCTTTTTCATTGGAAACACATAACCTTCAAAAAAGCGGGTTTAATCGATTCGGAGTCCTTCAAAAGCTATTTCCATACTGTTTTTAAAGATGCGATACTAGGTGATTTAAAAATCCCGATTCAGATTACAGCAACAGATATGATTAGAGGAAAACTAAAAGTTTTTGGCCCCGAAACAAAAATAACCGATGCCATTTTAGCATCATCAGCATTTCCTGGAATTTTGTCCCCGTATGAAATCCATGGAAAAATCTATAGCGATGGTGGTATATTAAACCATTTCCCTACTGATATTTTGCAAGGACAATGTGAAACTGTAATTGGTGTCTATGTGAGTCCAATTCAAAAAATAGAGGCTAAAGATTTGAACTCCATAAAAGCAGTCACTACCAGAGCATTTGATATTCTTTCGGCAAACTCGAATATGCATAAATTTAATATTTGCGATTGGGTAATAGAACCAAAGGATCTATGCCTGTATAGTACTTTCGAAACGAATAAAATCAAAATGGACGCTATCTTCAATATAGGCTATGAAGCAGCAAAAAAATCCTTCGAGAAACTAAATTTATAAAATTTAAGCAACACTTTTTTTAAAAAACAGAATATGTCTATATTTGCACCAATCAACGCAACACAAAAATGAAATACAACAGAATTCTTCTAAAACTAAGTGGCGAAGCTTTAATGGGCGACTTGCAATACGGAATTGACCCAAAAAGACTCGCTGAATATGCTGACGAAATCAAGCAAATTCATGAAAAAGGAGTAGAAATAGCCATTGTAATTGGCGGTGGAAATATTTTTAGAGGAGTTGCCGGAGCGAGTGCAGGAATGGATAGAGTGCAAGGGGATTACATGGGAATGCTGGCTACTGTTATTAATGGAATGGCATTGCAAGGCGCACTAGAAGATAAAGGTATGAAAACCCGTTTGCAAACGGCCTTAAAAATGGAGTCAATAGCGGAACCATATATTAAAAGAAGAGCCGTTCGTCATCTTGAAAAAGGTAGAATTGTAATTTTTGGAGCAGGAACAGGAAATCCTTATTTCACTACGGATACTGCAGCTGTTTTACGCGGTGTAGAAATTGATGCTGACGTTATTCTAAAAGGAACTCGTGTCGATGGCGTTTACGATTGTGACCCGGAGAAAAATGCATCGGCTGTGAAATTTGACTTCATCTCATTTGATGATGTCCTTAAAAAAGGTTTGAATGTTATGGATACCACTGCATTCACATTAAGCCAAGAAAATAAACTTCCAATTGTAGTTTTTGACATGAACAAAATAGGAAATCTATTGAAAATCTGCGAAGGAAAAAACATAGGAACCGTAGTAAATATATAAATTAGATTGTTAGACTTTTAGATGATACGAAAGTCTAAAGATCTAAAAATCTAATAATCCAAAGATCTAAATTATGACTGAAGAAATTGAATTTATATTAGATAGTACCAAAGAATCAATGATAGGTTCTATTGCGCATTTAGAAAAAGAATTTTTGAACATTCGCGCAGGAAAAGCATCTCCAGCCATGCTAGGAAGTGTTTTTGTTGATTATTACGGATCAGCGACACCACTTTCTCAGGTATCAAAAATTAGTGTTCCTGACGCCAGAACAATTACGTTGCAGCCTTTTGAAAAAAATATGTTGCATCCTATTGAGAAAGCGATTATGATTGCCAATATTGGTTTTAATCCAATGAATAATGGTGACGTGATTATCATAAGCGTTCCTGCATTAACGGAGGAAAGAAGACGCGATCTTGCTAAACAAGCGAAAGTAGAAGCCGAAGACGCTAAAGTGGGTATAAGAAATGCTCGTAAAGATGCCAATACAGAGATTAAAAAACTGGAAAAAGAAGGAACATCCGAAGACATTTGTAAAAGTGCCGAGGATGAAGTTCAGAACTTAACCAACAGTTACATCAAAAAAATAGATGAACTTCTTGTTCAGAAAGAATCTGAAATCATGAAGATTTAAGTTTCTATAAATCCATATAAAACCGTCTTGTTAAAATAACAAGACGGTTTTTTTATTTCTTATCTTTTTTCATAAAATACAGATCTCTCTATTTTAGTTTAAGATGGTTTATGGTTTAATAATTAACACTGATGGTGTATTATTGAGCCAAAAACTGTGGGAATCAAGCAGTTTTTTCCAACTTTCTAAACTGATAATCATCAAATCCTGTTGCTCTAAAAACTCTTTTTTAATTGTTCTTTCCTGCATCATCATAATATGATTCGGCGCTATTTGTTCTATGGAACGAATCCCTTCTTGGATTTTTCGATTGTTTCTAATGTGACCCACCGCATCCAAAACGGTAATTTGAGAACCATTATTGTGAATCAGTTTTTGCGCAAATTCAATCAAAAAGCCATCTTCATCACTAAAAATAGGCATAAAAACCTGATTGATCTCGTCTAATTCTTTATCTACAAGAATTCCAACTGACATTTTGCTTTTAGCAATAATTTGTCTGGTTCTTTCATCAAAAGGCGAGTTTTCAAACAAGCCTTCCTTTCCTGTAAATTTATCAATCAAACGATCCGGATTAATAATTCTTGTCGTAAAACCAAGTACTTTCCCCAGTAAAGTTCCTTCAAATATAGATTGTCCCAAACCTACTAATAACAAATCGTATTCGCCATGATTTGCTGTATCCGTTATATCCGAATCAATATCATTTGAAGCTTTGAAAAGAGTAGTTATTTTTTGATTTAGATTTTCAGACTCAGAAATAATCGGTAAAAACATTTCTCGTTCATAATCTTTCACATCAAAGGAATGCAACTCTGAACTTAACGATAAATGCATTGCGGTAACAACCGTATTCCCGCTTTGTTTTTTGACTAAACTATTGGCTACTTTCAACAATGTTTTTCCTTTTTCGGCTGTTGCAAAAGATATCAGGACTTTGTATTTACTTTTATTGCTGATTTCTTCCGGGATGATACTACTTTTGCTTTTAAAAATATAATTAATTAAATCCAAAGCCGGACCAGTCATAAAAGTTGTTGCCAATGCCATGATAACCATCATGGTAAAAATTTCGGTAGATAAAACCCCTAAATCGTATCCAATATTTAGCACCACCAACTCCATCAAACCTCTTGTATTCATCAAGGTACCAATAGACAGACTGTCTTTCCAGCTATGGCCAACAAACTTTGCCGCCAGCGCACTACCAAAAAACTTACCGACTACTGCAACCAAAATAATCAAACCGGTAATTTTCCATAAATGCGGGTCATCAATCAATCCTATTTGGGTTCGTAAACCTGTAAAAACAAAAAACAAAGGAAGTAAGATCACCACGGAAACGTCTTCTACTTTTTCGATAAAAATAGTGCGGAACTTATTATTTTGAGGCATGATTGCTCCAGCCAAAAATGCTCCAAACAAAGCGTGAATACCTATCAACTCAGATGCATACGAAGACAATAATAATGTTAAAAAGAAAATAGCTACAACCGGTTTATTCAGACTTTCTCTTGTAGAATTCAAATCACCGACTCTTTTCAGGAAAGGTCTAACCACTTTTAGCATTACAATTACATAAAGTATTGCTAGGGCAATAACATACAAAGAACTCACAAAAGATCCTGCTTTTACAATGGCAATTACTGCGGCCAGAATACACCATGCCGTAATATCATCGGCAGCGGCACAGGTAATGACAATTGCCCCTAATTTCGTTTTATGAATTCCGCGTTCCCTAACGATACCAGCCAAAACCGGAAAGGCAGTAATACTCATGGCAATTCCCAAGAACAATCCAAAAGAAAGAAATTCAACTCCGGGAGGCGCAAAAGAATGGTATATAAAATAAGCTAATCCTAACCCTAAAGTAAACGGAATAATAATACTGGCGTGACTAATAACAACAGCATCGTGCGCTTTATTTTTAAGCACTTTTAAATCCAATTCCATTCCAATAACAAACATGAAAAGGATTAATCCAATTTGGCTCAAAAACTGCAGGTTTCCTAACGAATCTTTTGGAAACAACATTGCCGAAAATTCGGGAAAATACATCCCGACTAAAGAGGGGCCTAAAACAATCCCCGCAATCATCTCCCCTATTACTGTTGGCTGCCCAATTCTTCTGCAAACCCATCCAAAAAATCGAGCGACTAAAATAATAGTGACAATTTGCGCCAAAAGAATAGCTAGAGGATGCTGCAAATTATGGTTCATCGAAGTTAAAAAATCATTCCAATGTCCGTTTTCTATTTGGTGATGAACAATATTTTGTCCTATTTCAAGGGTTTTCCCTTTGAGGACAATCCAATACATCAATGCAGAAAATCCGCCTATAATTATCAAATAAAAAAACGAATTTTTAAAACTTCTCATACAACCTGTTTTTTAAATTATCAATGCTTTACGATGCAAATATGGGAAGTGATTTTTGAGAAATAAAGGGAAACATAAGGTAATTTCTTCCGAATGTAACAAGAGTGGAAAACTTTGTAATAAGTTAGATTTTGACTTTGATTAAAAAATCAGAACGATAGGTTTCACTTAAAATTAGCGTGGTGAATTTTCCGTTTTGTTCTTGATGGCTTAGCGTAATTTCATTGTGATTGAAAAATTTCACGGTTGTCATTGCAATAATTTCTTTTTTATTCACCCTGCAAAAATCAGTCTCAGGAAGCTGGCTTAAAAGGGAATCAAAATTAATGTTTTTTAAAATCAGGGAACTGCCATCAGTAAGAAATACTTCTTTATCTCTACTGTCACTACCTGCGGTTTTGATGTATTGAATCTGATGGAAATACAATAATGCTTTCCCTTTATCTGTATTTAAATGGATCAATTTTTTAGTAATCTCAGGTTTATTAAATCGTTCCAAAGCCTTTGTGACTGCTTTTTGCAAACGCTCTTTTGTAACTGGTTTTGTGATATAATCAACGGCATCAATATCAAATGCTTCGGCGGCGTAGTTTTTATAGGCAGTGGTAAAAATTACTAATTTATTTTGCAATAAACTCGCCAGACTCAAGCCATCAATTCCTGGCATTTCGATATCTGAAATACATAAATCAAAATCGAGTTTTGGAATTTCAGCCAGTAATTTTTCTGGATTATCGAATGCTTTTACGATTTCCAATTCTGGAATTTGCTCACAAAGCATTTTCAGGTACGTCAATCCCGGTAATTCATCGTCCAGCAGCAAGCATTTGAGTTTTGTATTCAAGAAGATTGATTTTTAAGTGTGCAATATAAATGTCATTTTCGACAAATTTATCCAGTTTGAACTGATTTTTGTATATAATTTTCAATCTTTGTTCCAATGTAGTCGCTCCAATGCCACTTCGTTCTTTTTTCAATGTCTTTTTATCTGAAATTTTATTCGAAACCGTTAAATAGAAACAGTTGTCTTTGAATTCAAATAATACCGAGATAAAAGCATCAGTGCTTTGCAAATCAGCATGTTTAAAAGCGTTTTCTATTAAATCTATCGAAATTAAAGGTGCCAAAAGTCGTTGTTCATACAGCATTTCGCCTTCATTGATTTTGGTTTTCACTTTCAACTCAAAAAGCGGACTGACTTTAATTTTATTGATTTCTATCAGATTCAGTGCAAACTCGATTTCTTCTTTTGGAGAAACAAATTTTTTTTGACTTTCATATAAAATGTAATCCAGCACATTTGCCAATTTATCCAACGCAAAATACGTTTGATAGGCGTGTGACTGAATCGAATTGAGTATGTTTTTAAAAAGATGGGGATTGAGCTTGGACTCCAATGTCTCCAACTGTAAATTATTCACTTTCATTTCAAGTAAATGAAACTTTTCCTCTACGCTTTCTTTAGCTCTCCTTGATTGCATTAATCGATAAATAACATACCAAAGTGCAATTATCAGGATTAAAAGAATAGCCAGAAACATATAAATCACACTATTATTTTCTTGAACTTGATTCATATTTTATGTTTAAAATACTTTAGAAAGCAAAAATTATTTTGTATTTAATGACTTGAAACGAATTTCAGTCCAATAATCGAGGCTATTAAAGTAGTGGTAAAGAAAACCCTCCAAAAATCAGCGGGTTCTTTAAAAATAAAAATTCCTACCAAAACAGTCCCTACCGCTCCTATTCCAGTCCAAACCGCATAAGCAGTTCCTATGGGCAGGGTTTGTGTGGCTTTATATAGTAATACCATACTAATGGTTAAACAAACTAAAAAACCAACCAACCACATTGTAGCAGTAACGCCTGAACTTTCTTTGGCTTTCCCTAAACAAGTCGCAAAACCCACTTCAAAAAGACCACCAATAATCAATAAAATCCAGTTCATTTTTAATGTTTTAAAATCAAAACCGAAGGAACTGCACTTAACCAGTCACTTCTAGAATCTACTAAGGCTTTCCAACTTTCGAGACTGATTAGCATTAAATTTTGTTTGTCTAAAAATTCTTTTTTGACACTCTCGTCCTGTATTAAACCTATATTATTAGGGTATTTTTGTTTTAAAGAATTTATGGCACTCTCCATAACAAAATTGGTATTGACATGTGAGTTTACATCCAAAATCATTATTTTAGAATCGTTATTGTAAATAAATTTTTGGACATAATCAATCAAGAATGAATCTTCAGGACTGAAAATGGGAATAAAAACCTGATTTACATTTTGCAGGTCTTTGTCAATCAAAATCCCCAAAGGCATTTTAGTTTTGGCAATAATCTGCCTTGTTCTTTCATCAAATGGGGAGTTTTCAAAAAGCCCTTCTTTTCCGGTAAACTTATCAATCAATCGATCCGGATTGATGATTCTTGTTGTAAAACCAATCACTTTACCAAGAATAGTGCCTTCAAAAATTGATTTTCCTAAACCTACCAATAATAAGTCGTAGTCTCCTTGATTAGCAATATCAGCAATCTCGGTTTCTATGTCCATGGTAACTTTAAAAATAGTCGTAATATCCTGATTCAATAATCGCGATTCTTCTACAACAGGATAGAAACTGTTTTTTTCTTTGTCTTCCATATTAAATTGATGCATTTCATCACTCAACGATAAATGCATAGCAGTAATACTTGACGATTCTTTTTGTTTTTTTATTAAACTATGTGCCAATCTCAAAAGTGACCTTCCTTTCTCGTTGTTTCCAAACGAAAGTAAAATTCTATACTTGTTGTGTTTTAGCATTACTTCTAAGTCATTTACATCCTTAGTCTTAAAAATATAGTTTATCAAGTCCAAAGCCGGACCCGTCATAAAAGTGGTAACTAAAGCCATAATAACCATCATCGTGAAAACTTCCGGTGTCAAAACTTTAAGCTCTAATCCAATATTTAATACAATAAGTTCCATCAACCCTCTGGTATTCATCAAAGCACCAATGGTCAAACTATCACGCCAGTTCTGGCCTACAAATTTAGCTGCCAAAGCGCTTCCTAAAAACTTACCAACTACTGCTACCAGAATAATAAAACCTGTCACTTTCCATAAATAAGGATCATTAATAAGACCAATTTCTGTTTTTAAACCGGTGAATACAAAAAACAGCGGCAGTAAAAGTATTACAGAAACATCTTCGACTTTATCGATAAATATGGTTCTGAATTTAGGAACATCCGGCATAATAGCACCCGCCATAAAAGCTCCAAACAGTGCATGAATCCCTATAACTTCAGTGGCATAAGACGAAAGTATCAATACCAGAAAAAAGATAGCTACAACTGGTTTTATAATACTGTCTTTTGAACCGTATAAATCCCCAATTCTCTTCAAAAAGGGTTTTACTATAAACAGCATGGCAATAACATAAATTAATGCCAACGAAATAATGTATAACGAACTAACGAAAGTTCCCGCTTTTACAATCGCAATTACCACGGCAAGTATACACCAAGCGGTAATATCATCAGCGGCGGCACAAGTAATTACAATAGCGCCTAATCTGGTTTTATGAATACCTCTTTCCTGAACTATTCTTGCCAAAACAGGAAAAGCGGTTATACTCATGGCGATTCCCATAAACAAACTAAAAGAAAGGAATTTTACACCCTCGGGAGCAAATCTATTGTAAACAAAATAAGCCAGCCCAATACCCAGAGCAAAAGGGATCACAATACTGGCATGACTTATAACTACAGCTTCATTAGCCTTGTTCTTCAGCACTTTTAAATCGAGCTCCATACCTATGACAAACATAAACAGTATCAACCCTATCTGACTCAAAAATTTCAAATTCCCTAAAGATTCTACTGGAAATAAAGCCGCTGAAAATTCAGGAAAATACATCCCCAACAGGGAGGGCCCGAGAACAATTCCTGCAATAATTTCCCCAATAACGGAGGGCTGTCCGATTTTTTTAAAAACCCACCCAAAAAAACGGGCGACAAGGATTATCGTTATGATCTGTGCTAACAAAATCGCTAATGGATCTTGAAAATTATGCCGCATAGAAGCTATAAAATCATTCCAGGAACCCTTCTCAATTCCTGAAACTGCAATTTTTTTACTTACTTCTAAGTGCTTTCCTTTTTTAATAATCCAATAGATTAATGCGGTGAAACCTCCAGTTACACCAAAATAAAATAATAGATTTTTATAATTTTTCATAGATATATTTAAATAGACAATCTCTTCTTTGTAAAGCAAAGGTGAGAAAATCAAATGTATAATTTATATCGCACAATATTATGCTATTGTAAAATAAAAAAATACTCGTTTTTTTGCTCCTTATAGCTCCAAAAATATCTTTTAATCATTATAATTCATGTCAGTTTGATTACATTTGCACCCATTTTAATTCATATATGAAAAAGAAAATAGCAGTAGGGTTTTGGGAATCAATAGCCCGAATTGTACTTAAAAACAGAATAGTAATACTGGGATTCATACTTGCAATAACCATTTTTCTGGCACTGCAATGGAAAAATCTGGGCATGACGTATACTGAAGCCAATTTACTTCCTAAAAAACATATTGTAAATCAACAATATGAAGATTTTTTAAACAAGTTTGGCGAAGAGGGCAATTTGATTGTTATAGGTTTCAAGGACCAAGCCTTTTTTACTCCAAAAGCTTTTGCTGCTTGGAATGAATTAATGACTGGTTTAAAAAGTTCCAAAGAAGTGGAACTGGTTGTTTCTTTGAATGATCTAAAAAAATTAGAAAAAAATGAAACCGAAGAAAAATTTGAGTTAGTCCCTCTTATCGATCAAAAGCAAACCGTAAATCCCGCTTATTTACAGAAAATAAAAAACGAACTTTTTAATAATTTGCCTTTTTACGAAGGATTATTATTCAATAAACAATCAGGAAGCATTCGCTCAGCGATCTATTTAAATAAGAAAATTGTAAATACTGCTGCTCGAAAAACCTTCATCATTGAAAACCTTGTTCCAAAAATCGAGAAATTCGAGAAAACTACCGGAATCGATCTTCGCGTTTCGGGAATGCCTTACATTAGAACCATAAATGCCGAGAATATGAAAGGTGAGATTGGGCTATTTATTGGCGCGGCTTTATTTATCACTTCATTAATATTCTTTTTATTCTTCCGTTCGTTTAGAGCGACATTTATATCCATCTGTATTTTACTTATTGGAGTAATGTGGTCTTTTGGAACGCTTGGTTTATTCCATTACAAAATCACCATTTTAACAGCTATAATTCCTCCATTGATTATTGTAATTGGCATTACAAACTGCATTTTCCTTATAAATAAATACCAGCAGGAAATAAAAATTCATCATAATCAAGCCAAAGCTTTGCAACGGGTAATTTCTAAAATCGGGGTTTCTACGCTGATGACGAACTTAACAACAGCTGCAGGTTTTGCAACTTTTATGATTACTGGAAATGATTTGCTTTTCGAATTTGGACTAGTCACTTCCATAAACGTTATTTCAGTTTACCTGCTTACCTTAGCCGTTGTGCCAATTTTTTACAGTTTCATGCCTTTACCAAAGGAAAAACACCTTTTTCACTTGAGTAAAACCTACATTTCAACTTTATTGGATTGGGTAGAGAATATTGTAAAATACAAACGAAAAACCATCTACATAATTTATGCTTTGCTATTGGTATTTAGCGTAATTGGGGTTTCGCAAATGAAAGTCTCGGGAAGTTTAATTGGTGAAATGCCAAAAAGCGCTTCCTTCTTTAAAGACATTGTCTTTTTCGAGAAAGAATTCAACGGCGTAATGCCACTGGAGATTATGATTAACACCAAACGCAAAAAAGGGGTTATGAAATTATCTACTATGAAAAAGATGGATGAATTGCAAAAGACCATTTCCGAGATTCCAGAATTGTCAAAACCTATCTCGATTGTGAATTTAGTTAAATATTCCAAGCAGGCGTATTACAACGGAAACCCGGAATATTACGAATTACCCACTTCGCAAGAACAGGCATTCATCCTTTCGTATGCCAAAAATGCCACCAAAAACACCAAAGAGAATTTAATGAAAAGCTATGTGGATTCGACCGGGCAATACGCCAGAATCACCACTTTCATGAAGGATATTGGAACGGAAGAAATGGCAAAAGTAGAAAGTAAACTGCATGAAAAAATTGACAAAATTTTTCCAAAAGACCGTTATGAAGTGACGCTTACCGGAAAAGCGTTGGTTTTCCAAAAAGGAACTTCCTACTTAATAGACAACCTTATTGAATCCTTGATTTTCGCTATTTTCTTAATAGCACTATTAATGGCCTATTTATTTAGATCCGGAAAAATGGTTTTGGCATCTGTAATCACCAATATTTTACCGCTTTGCATCACCTCCGGATTGATGGGTTATTTTGGGATTCCGTTAAAACCTTCAACCATTTTGGTTTTTAGTATTGCTTTTGGGATTTCGGTGGATAATGCCATTCAGTTTATGGCAAAATACCGTCTGGACTTATTGCAAAACAAAGGAAAGGTCAAAAAATCAGTATTCAGTGCATTACGAGAAACGGGAATCAGTACGTTCTATACTTCGGTGGTATTGATTCTTGGATTTGCGACTTTTACGCTTTCCAGCTTTAGCGGAACCATTGCCCTTGGCGGCTTAATTTCCTGTACTTTATTGTTTGCTATGTTTGCTAATTTATTGGTTTTACCGGCATTAGTATTGACCTTTGAGAAAAAAAGAGCTAAAAAAGAAGATCTTATTGAAGAACTTAATTAAGTTTTTTAGGAGCTAATTCCCGCTATTCATTTCAATCTTTTTCAATCCTGTCAGGGTTTAAAACCCTGACAGGATTTAGAAAAAGGATTTTCATTACAAACGTAGTTCACTGAACTCCGATGAAAATAAAAGCTAAGTGAAGTAATCGGGGCTAGGGAACTGTGGTGAAAAGAACACATGTATTCAAAAAAACTGACCCACAAAACTTTCTAACAAAGGCAACCGAATCAACGTGATGAGATTGCTTCGCCAGTTCGCTAACGCTCGTGTCCTCCTTCGTCGGAATGAAAATAGGAATGAAAAAATAAATCCAAAAATTCCAAATGTTTCTATTGGGGTAGCCCCGATAGCAGCGGCATCCTTTTACTTTTTTCCTTTAAAAAGTAAAAGATATAGCGAATAGCGGGAAATAGCTCCTCACTTCGACAACCTCAATGTGACAATTACAAACAAATGATTTATATTTGCAGTTCGGACACAAGACAATTTTCAATATCAATTATATAATTAAAATGAGACATACAAAAGTTAAAGACTTACTAAACAGTACCACGATACTTCATGAAGTAAATGCAAAAGGATGGGTGAGAACTTTTAGAAACAATCAATTTATTGCCTTAAACGATGGTTCGACCATTGATAATATACAATGTGTTGTCGATTTTGAGAACACACCTGACGAAACTTTAAAGAGAATTACAACTGGAGCAGCAATATCTGTAACCGGAACTTTGGTAGAAAGTAAAGGTGCCGGACAAAAATTTGAGATTCAGGTGGCAAAACTGGAAATTTTGGGAGATTCGGATGCAGAGAAATTCCCGATACAACCTAAAAACAAACCGAGCTTGGATTTCTTACGTGAAAATGCGCATTTAAGAGTTCGTACCAATATGTTTGGAGCAATTATGAGAGTACGCTCGGTATTGTCGTATGCGGTTCATAGCTATTTTCAAGAAAAAGGTTTTGTGTATGTGAATACGCCCATCATCACGGGATCGGATGCTGAAGGTGCTGGTGAAATGTTTAAAGTTACCGCTTTGCCATTTGACGGAACGCCAAGAACCGAAGATGGAAAAGTGAATTACAAAGAAGATTTCTTCGGGAAAGAAACGAACCTTACGGTTTCTGGACAATTAGAAGGAGAAACTTTTGCAATGGCTTTGGGTCAGATTTATACTTTTGGACCAACCTTTAGAGCTGAAAACTCGAATACTTCACGTCACCTTGCGGAATTTTGGATGATTGAGCCAGAAGTGGCTTTTAATGATTTGAATGACAATATGGATTTAGCCGAAGATTTTATTCAGTATGTAATTAAATACACGATGGAAAAATGTCCGGAAGATTTGAAATTCCTTGAAGGAAGATTATTGGATGAAGAGAAATCAAAACCAGTTGCTGAAAGAAGTGAAATGGCTTTGCTTGATAAATTAAATTTTGTTTTGGAAAATAATTTCAAACGTGTTTCATACACGGAAGCAATTGATATTTTAAGAGATTGTACGCCAAATAAAAAGAAAAAATTCAACTATATTATCAACGAATGGGGTGCTGATTTACAATCAGAACACGAGCGTTATTTAGTAGAAAAACACTTTAAATGTCCCGTAATCTTGTTTGATTACCCGGCAAATATAAAAGCATTTTACATGCGTTTGAACGAAGACGGAAAAACAGTTCGCGCCATGGATATCCTTTTCCCGGGGATCGGAGAAATCGTTGGTGGTTCTCAAAGAGAAGAGCGTTTTGAAGTTTTGGTTGAAAAAATGAAAGCCTTAGGAATTGACGAAGAAGAATTGTGGTGGTATCTTGATACACGAAGATTCGGTTCGGCAGTTCATTCTGGTTTTGGACTTGGATTTGAAAGATTGGTATTATTTGTAACAGGAATGACGAACATTCGTGACGTAATTCCTTTTCCAAGAACACCAATGAATGCGGAATTCTAAAAATTTGTTTCAAGTTTAACGTTTCAAGTTCAACAACCTGAAACTTTAAACCTTAAACAAAAACAACAAAATATAAAATGCTAAAGCAATTCTTAAATTTAAAGTTATCCCAGAAATTATCTCCACAACAAATACAGTTGATGAAGTTAATTCAATTGCCTACGCAAGCTTTTGAACAACGTTTATTAGAAGAAATGAATGAAAATCCAGCACTGGAAACTGGAAAGGAAGAAGATGAGTATGAAAAGGACGAGTTCGAAAACGAAGATTACGATGATTATGATGATGCGGAATCGGAACGAATTGATGCCGAAGACATTAATATCGACGAATATTTAAGCAACGACGACACACCCGATTATAAAACGCAAGCCAATAATTACAGTGATGATGACGATGAGCGCGAAACGCCTTTTGCAGCACCAGTAAGTTTCCACCAAGATTTAATCAATCAGTTGAATACTTTTATTCTGAATGATGAAGAGCGTGAAATTGCTGAATTTTTGGTAGGAAGTATTGACGATATGGGATATATCCGTCGCAGCGTTCCTGATATGGTAGATGATATGGCGTTTACTCAAGGTATTTATACCAATGAGAAAACGGTAGAAAGAATGTTACAAGTCATTCATGAACTGGAACCTTCAGGCGTGGGTGCACGTGATTTGCAGGAATGTTTATTGTTGCAGTTGAAACACAAAACACCAACAGAATACGTAGAATTAGCCACTGATATCATCGAAAATCAGTTTGATGCGTTTACCAAAAAACATTACGATAAGTTAATTCAAAAATACAATGTTTCGAACGAACAGCTTAAAAAAGCCATTAACGAAATAGAAAAACTGAATCCAAAACCAGGCGGGTCTTTTACGGGAAACAACAAAGTTACTGAAAATGTAGTCCCTGATTTTGCCATCAGAATTGTGGACGGTGAACTGGAACTGACCTTAAACGGACGAAATGCTCCTTCGCTGCACGTTTCGAAAGATTATCAGGAAATGATGCAGACTTATAAGAGTTCTAAAGATAAATCAACACAGCAAAAAGATGCGGTGCAGTTTATCAAACAAAAACTGGATTCGGCTAAATGGTTTATCGATGCAATTCGTCAACGTCAGGAAACGCTTTATGTAACCATGAATGCAATAATGCATTATCAGGAAGAATATTTCCTTGAGGGCGACGAAACTAAATTGAAACCGATGATTCTAAAAGACATTGCCGATATGGTAGGTCTTGATATTTCGACGATTTCTCGTGTAGCCAACAGCAAATATGTGGAAACACCTTACGGTACAAAACTGATAAAAGAATTTTTCTCCGAAGCGATGAAAAATGATCAAGGCGAAGATGTTTCTACACTGGAAATCAAGAAAATTCTCCAGAATACTATTGAAGAGGAAGACAAGAAAAAACCACTTCCGGACGATCAATTAGCGGAAATTCTTAAAGAAAAAGGGTACCCAATCGCGAGAAGAACAATTGCAAAATACAGAGAACAACTCGATATTCCTGTAGCTAGAATGAGAAAGAAGATGTAAATGATTACGAATTACAACCCAGAATTATACATTTTTACTGTCAATTTTTTCTTTAAAGTAATCCAAAAAACAATGTTTATATAAAAGACAAACCCTTTCAGAGTTTCGAACTCTGAAAGGGTTTTATGTTTCAATCCAGTTCCGGCTCCCTCTCCTTCGGAGAGGGTTGGGGAGAGGATTTTACTTCCCCTGATCCTTCTTCATTGCATGATAATACGCAGCACGACTCAACGGTTCGTATTCTTCAGTTTCCCCTAACATGACGAGTTTGTCATTGTCGGTTTTACGGAAACTATAATTAGCCAGATTTCCGGTGCGGGTACACACGGCATGCACTTTGGTCACATATTCGGCAGTAGCCATTAATGCGGGCATTGGACCAAAAGGATTCCCTTTGAAATCCATATCCAATCCAGCAACAATTACTCGGATTCCCTGGTTTGCCAAATCGTTACAAATTTTGACAATTTCGTCATCAAAAAACTGCGCTTCATCAATTCCGACCACATCACAACCTTGCGCCAAAATAGCAATATTTGCGGCAGCAGGGACAGGCGTAGAACGAATTTCGTTGGCATCATGGGACACTACCATATTGTCATGATAGCGTGTGTCTATTTCCGGTTTAAAAATTTCAACCTTTTGCTTGGCAAATTGCGCTCTTTTCAAACGACGGATCAGTTCCTCGGTTTTACCCGAAAACATGGAGCCACAAATGACTTCGATCCAACCAAATTGTTCTTTGTGATTTACTGTATTTTCGAGAAACATTTTGTATTTTTCTGACTTAAAAAATGAATAGTTTTTATTACTTTGTAACGGATAAAATCGTCTTGAAAATTTTATACTTTTACGTCGTTTCAAAAGTATAACATTTTTATTAAATCGAAGATTCACGAACACTTATTTGCAAAATAATAATATTGTGAGTAAAGCTTACTTCTTTCTTACGTTAAATAAAACTCAGGAAGAAATTTATTAAAAAAGACCCGCCTAACACACTATAATTTCAAAGTCATGAAAAAAAAATTGGAAGCCGATTTAATCAGCATTGCACACAGAATATTACAGCTAAAAAATAAATCTGATATCAATCAATTATATCTGGAAACACAGAAATTATACGAAAAACTTTCTGTCTTGCGATTTGTAGAAGAACATTTTGGTGATATAAAACCAACTATTGGCATTATTGAAGTTGAAAAACAAATAGAACAGGCTTTCGCCAAAGAGGAATTGATACAATCAAAGCCCAGTAAAGTAATCGATGAAGTAGAAGAAGAGGTTGCAGTTGAAACCCCTTTGGAACAAAACACAGAAACGACGGGCATATTACAACCTGCAACAAATATAGTTGTTGATGAAGTAATTTCGGAAGAAGAAGTTATTGAAACTCCTATAGACGAAGAGGAAGAAATTGAGGAATTAGTTACAGACGGAGAAATCCTCACTGATGAAACAACAGAACCTGAAACTGCTCCATTCATTCCTGCTTTCAATTTAGAAATCGAAGAAGAACATGAAATTGAGGAACAGAAAAAAGAAGAAGTTGAAATTGAAGCGCCTAAGAAAAATGAGGTAGTACAAATTTCTTTCGAAGATTTATTAGGTGGCAATTATAATGATACCCAATTTGTGAAAGTGCAGCAAATTGAAAACATACCAACTACGATAGTAATCGAAACTCCTAAAGAAATTGATCCCGAAGAGAAAATAACAGCTAGTATTCCTGAAGAAACTCCAGAGAATGTTGAGCCAAAAACAGTTTCGTTAAACGAAAAATTAGCAAAAGGAATCAATATTGATTTGAACGATCGCATTGCATTTACAAAGCATCTTTTTGGCAATAGCAGTGAGGATTACAACCGTGTTTTAAATCAATTAATTACGTTTGACACATTCTATGAAACCAGAGATTTCATTCTGGATATGGTGAAACCGGATTACAACAACTGGGAAGGAAAAGAGGATTATGAGGAGCGTTTCATGGATGTTATTGAGAAAAAATTCCTTTAAAAAAGCCCCATATTACAGCAATTTACACTGATTTTTTGTCAGTCGCTGGAATATATTTTTATTAGTATTAGTACATTATTGGTTTACATTTTATGTCAAAATTATATATAGTTCCTACGCCAATTGGCAATCTCGAAGACATGACTTTTCGAGCCATTCGAATTCTTAAAGAAGTCGATTTGATTCTTGCTGAAGACACTCGGACGAGCGGTAAATTACTGAAGCATTTCGAAATTGGCACGCACATGTACAGCCATCATATGCACAACGAACACAAAACCGTGGAGAATTTGATTTCCCGTTTAAAAGCAGGAGAAAATATTGCCTTGATTTCGGATGCTGGTACACCTGCCATTTCGGATCCCGGATTTTTATTGACCCGCGCATGTGTCGAAAACGGAGTTGAAGTGGAATGTTTGCCCGGCGCAACAGCATTTGTACCTGCATTAGTAAACAGCGGTTTACCCAATGATAAATTTGTTTTCGAAGGTTTTTTACCGGATAAAAAAGGGAAACAAACTCGTTATTTGGCATTAGCCGAAGAAACCCGAACGATGATTTTATATGTTTCGCCGCATAAATTACTAAAAACTTTAACGGAGTTTATTACTTATTTTGGAGAAGACAGACCAGTTTGTGTTTGTCGAGAATTATCAAAATTACATGAAGAAAATATCCGAGGAACGGTACGAGAAGTATTGACTCATTTTGAAAAAACAGCCCCAAGAGGAGAAATTGTTGTGGTTGTAGGCGGAAAACCAATAACAAAAGAACCTAAAAAATCTAAATTTTCACCCGAAGAATAAAATAATTATGAGCTTAACAACTTTCTTAGAAAAATTAAAGCAAACTCCAGAAACCATCACCTTTGCAGAAACCATTGCGGTTATTGAAGAAAACTATGATTTCACACCAACGTCATTTGAAAACGGACTGCAACATAATGCCGCTGGAGAAAATTCGGGTTCTTGCAAGTTATTTGCTTTCGCCGAAATTCAAAACCTAAGCCAAGCAGAAACATTATCTTGTTTTGGAGTGTATTACTACGAAGATGTTTTAAAAAATCCAAACGGAACCGATCATCAAAACATTCGTAATTTCATAAAAACCGGTTGGGATGGAATTGCCTTTTATGGAAGTTCATTAGTATTGAAATAAGATAGCTGAGCTAATAATTCGTAAACTAAAACGACAGACATACATTAGCAAATAGAACTTTTCTGAATTCATAAAATCTAAAATCCTAAACTGATATGCGTTGGACTCCAAAACCAAAACCTTCCGAAGATACCGTTCAACATTTGACGAAAATTTTAAATGTGGAAGATTTTGTGGCTACTTTATTAGTGCAACGCGGTATTGAAACATTCGAAGAAGCTAAGGCTTTTTTCAGACCTTCATTAGATCATTTGCACGATCCGTATTTGATGAAAGATATGGAAAAAGCAGTCGCTCGGATCGAAAAAGCGATCGAAAATGAGGAAAATATTCTTGTTTTTGGTGATTATGATGTCGATGGGACAACCGCGGTTTCTCTAGTTTGTTCGTACTTGAGAACCTATTATTCAAATGTGGCGACTTATATTCCGGATCGTTATGACGAAGGGTACGGAATTTCTTTTAAAGGAATTGATTTTGCTGATGATAATGGTTTCTCGCTTATTATTGCGTTAGATTGTGGTATAAAATCGATAGATCATGTGGCTTACGCCAAAGAACGAAACATCGACTTCATCATTTGTGATCACCACAGACCCGGTCCATTTTTACCCGAAGCCGTAGCGGTTCTTGACCCAAAACGAGACGATTGTACTTATCCGTACGATGAATTATGCGGTTGCGGAATTGGTTTCAAATTGGTTCAGGCTTTAGGCCAAAACAGAAATCAGACGATTGATGATTTAATTCCTTATTTAGATTTAGTGGCTGCTGCGATTGCCGCCGACATCGTTCCAATGACCGGTGAAAACAGGGTTTTGGCTTATTTTGGTTTACAGGTAATCAACTCCGAACCAAGACCAGGAATCAAAGCGTTAATACATCAAGTAAAAAAACAAACCTTAGATATTACCGATGTCGTTTTTATCATCGCACCAAGAATCAATGCTGCCGGACGCATCAAACACGGCAATCACGCGGTGGAATTGTTAACCGAATTTGATTTTGAACAAGCCCAACAATTTGCTTCTGAAATTGAAAAATACAATTCAGACAGGAAAGAATTAGACAAACAAATCACTAAAGAAGCGCTTTCACAAATTGAAAATAATCAGGAAAAAGATCGATTTACTTCAGTGGTTTTCCAAGAGGATTGGCACAAAGGCGTGATTGGAATTGTCGCTTCGAGATTGATTGAAACCTATTATCGTCCAACACTTGTTTTTACTAAAAGTGGAGATAAATACGCAGCTTCGGCCAGATCTGTAAAAGGATTTGATGTTTATAATGCACTCGAAGCCTGTTCTGAACATTTGGAACAATTTGGTGGTCACATGTATGCCGCCGGAATGACTTTGAAAAAAGAAAACTACCAATTATTCAAAGATGCTTTCGAAAAAGAGGTCGAAAGAACCATTCATCCTGACATGCTGACTCCAGAAATTTCGGTGGATGCTGAAATTAACTTTGCTGATATCACTCCAAAATTGACACGAATTTTAAAACAATTCGAGCCTTTTGGACCCCAAAATATGACACCCATTTTCCTGACCAAAAACGTAAAAGACACCGGTTACGGAAAACCGATGGGCCAAGAAGAAGAACATTTAAGACTTTTTGTAAAACAAAATAACTCCGAAGGTATCGCTGCCATTGGTTTTGGCTTAGGCGAAAAATTCGATTTGACTACAACCCAAAAAACATTCGATGCCGTGTATTGCATTGATGAAAATGAATGGAACGGAAAAGTGAGTTTGCAATTACGATTGAGAGATATTAAATAATTTAGGTTACTGAAATGAAGAAAACACACGATCCCTACGCAGCTTTGCGTTATAAAGAATTCAAAACCTTTTTATTATTGCGCTTTGCTATGGTTTTTGCCTGGTCTATGCAGTTTATTGTTATCGAATGGCAAGTGTATAGTTTGACCAAAAATCCGCTTTCACTAGGAATCATTGGATTAATGGAAGTAATTCCTGCTATTGCTATGGCTTTATTTGCAGGACATATTGTAGATCAAAAGGAAAAAAAAGGGCTTCTTTTTAAGTGCATTTTAGGGTTTTCAGTAATCAGTTTCGGGTTGTTTTTGTTAACATGGCCGCCGGTTGTTAGCGGATATTCTACAAAAGCGATTTTGTATGGTATTTATTTTCTGGTTTTTCTGGGAGGAATTGTACGCTCCTTTCTTGGTCCAACAATATTTTCGCTTTTATCCTTGATTGTTCCTAAAAAAGTATATCCAAATGCTGCTACATGGAGCAGCTCGGTTTGGCAAATAGGTTCGGTTTTAGGGCCTGCAGTAGCAGGATTTTCAATCACTTTGATTGGCGTTCACTGGTCGATGTGTTCTGTATTTTTATGTTCTATTTTTTCCTTAATCGCTTTGTCACAAATAGCTACTAAGCCTATTTTGAATCCAAAAATTGGGGAACCTATAATGGATAGTTTGAAAGAAGGCGTGAAGTTTGTTTTCCAAAACAAAACCATTTTGGGCGCATTATCACTGGATATGGTTGCGGTACTTTTTGGTGGAGCCGTTGCGTTGTTACCTATTTTTGCCCAGGATATTTTAAAAGTTGGCCCCGAAGGTTTTGGTGTATTGAGAGCTGCTCCTGCAGTTGGTTCTTTTTTAATATTGATTGTTTCAGCGTATGTCCCTATGAATAAAAACGCTGGAATGAAGCTTTTGTCGGCTATTTTCGCTTTTGGTGTTTGCATTATTGTCTTTGGACTTTCCACTATTTTCTGGTTGTCTGTATTGGCATTATTTTTTAGTGGCGTTGTCGATGGAATTTCAGTGGTAATTCGTCAAACTATTTTGCAATTGAAAACACCTGATCACATGCGAGGCCGAGTTTCGGCAGTGAATTCAATCTTTGTAGGTTCTTCTAATGAACTGGGTGCTTTTGAAAGTGGATTGACAGCAAAGCTAATGGGAACAGTAACTTCCGTTGTTTTTGGTGGAAGCATGACATTACTAATTGTACTTGGAACAGGAATCTTCTCGCCAGGCTTTAGAAAACTGGACTTGCAAAAGGATATTGACGAACATGAAAAGGGAGAATAATTAGTATTTTTTAATTTCGAAATTTTCGCCATCAAAAACGCCATAGGTAAAATACGTAATCCAGTCACCAAGATTGACATATTCGGAATTTTCACCTACCGTTACTTTCATAGGCAAATGACGGTGTCCAAAAACAAGGTAATTGTAGTGCTTGGTTTCTAGTTTTCTTTTAGAGTATAAAATTAACCATTCGTTATCTTCGCCAAGAAAGGTCACATCCTCATCACCGGAAATTAACTTATTTTTTACGGAAAGATATTGTGCCAATGCTACTCCGATATCCGGATGAAGCCATCTAAAAAGCCATTTTGAAAATGGATTTGTAAATACTTTTTTCATTCGTTTGTAACCCATGTCGCCAGGACCTTTTCCGTCGCCATGACCTACCAGAAATGTTTTAACTCCAAAAGTATACTCTTGATTGTCATGATAAACCGAGATATTCAATTCTTTCTGGAAGTAATCTTCCATCCACAAATCGTGATTTCCCACGAAAAAATAAATAGGAATACCACTGTCTCGGATTTCAGCTAGTTTACCTAAAACACGAACAAATCCTTTTGGGACAACTGTTTTGTATTCAAACCAAAAATCAAATAAATCGCCTAATAAAAAAATAGCTTCTGCATCTTTTTTAACTTCATCGAGCCAAGCCACAAATTTTTGTTCTCTCGGAAAACTCAATTCAGGAGTTGGTGCTCCAAAATGTTGATCGGAGGCAAAATATATTTTTTTGTTGTTCGGTAATTGCATGAAATTAAAGTATGGATTTGAAATTATCACTTGCAAACCATTCTGCAAAAGAAGATTCTGTTTCTTGCAATTTTAAGGAGAAAAGAGTGATTCCTTCGGGTAATCGGCTGATTATTCTTTGAGAAAAATCGACTACCATATTTTCGCTTGTTGGCTGATAATTTACCAAAATAACATGATGACCACGACTTATTAATTCGTTTGCTAATTCTATGTGAGGTGTCGTTTCATTAAAAACCGTTGCATGGTCAAATTGGTCGACAATTTCCTCTTTTACAATTTTTTTCAAATCTGTAAAATCGATTACCATTCCAAACTTAACGTTATTTCTATCCGTGATTGGAGTCCCAATTACGGTTACTGACAATTTATAACTGTGCCCGTGAACATTTTTACATTTCCCATCATAGCCATATAAGGCATGGCCGGTTTCGAAACTAAATTGTTTTGTAATTCTGATATTGCTCATCGGATTTTATTTTGATTGCAAATTTAGTGAATAATTAACCGTTTTTGTCTCTTTTTTTTGCATTGGAATACATCCAATAAGCCAATCCGATTAAAATCACAAAGGGTACAAAAGACCCAATAATTACGCCCGTCTGATAACTGTTGTCGGTTGCGTTTTTTAATTTTTCTGCAATATTTACTTGTTGCGCAAGTGCTATAATTGTCATCTTAATTTATTTTTTAAATTGCGTTAATGCTTGTTTCGAATATTCTGAAAGCACTAATTTACCAGTGATTGCAGCACGTTCTAACAACAATGTTTCCCAATGATCAGTTCCTTCCCAAAGGACTTTTTTCATCTCAATCAAAGCTTCCGGATTGTAACTGGCCAATTTGGAACAAAAATTTTCTAATGCCGCATCAAGATCCTCCGTGTTTTCAAAAGTATCAGCGTACAATCCTTTTTCCTTTGCCCAATCAGCCGATTTCCATTCGTGAGCCGCCAAAGTCATTTCGGCCAATGCCGTTTTTCCTATTTTTCTTGAAACGGAAGGTTCTATAACAAACGGACCGATACCAATCGCCAATTCAGATAATTTTACAGCCGCATTATTCGTAGCAAATACATAATCACAAGCCGAAGCAATTCCTACACCTCCACCTACTGCTTTACCGTGAACTCGACCTACAATTAATTTCTTACAACTTCGCATTGCATTGATCAAATGTGCAAATCCGGAGAAGAATTTTGTTCCTTCTTCCAGATTCGAAACTGCTAAAAGTTCATCAAATGAAGCACCTGCGCAAAAAGCACCAACGCCTTCACTTCGCATTACAATAGCGGAAACATCCGGATTATCACTCAAACTATTAAGTTCAATTGTTACCCGGTCCAATAATTCCCGCGGAAAGGAATTGCTGGCAGGATGCCCAAATTCGAGCGTAGCAATTTTGTTTTCTATTGTTGTAATTAGTGAACCCATTGAATTTTTTGTTATCATAGCAGCTATTTTGATGTAAAGTTAAAAATAATAGAGGATGCTTTTGCTTTTTTTTCGAATAGAATCGATTTGTATTTATGAAATTTGCTTTTTGCTTTATTAATATCTTATATTTGCGATATAGTTGGGGGATTAGCTCATTTGGCTAGAGTGCTTGCCTGGCAGGCAAGAGGTGACGAGTTCGAATCTCGTATTCTCCACAAAATAAAACCGTAAATTCTTTTAATTAAGTGTTTACGGTTTTTTGTTTTTAATCATATTGAGAAATACTGTTTCAAAACTCACTGAAACTTGTTTATCTATATTTTCGCATTCCGCTTCATTTTTACATCGTTTTTTGAATAAATAATTTAAAATACCGAGCTTCTTATCTTTTCTGAATATTGACAACTAATTATTTGTAATAATTTTAAGATTAATCTCATTCTTTTAATATCTTAGCCATGAACTATTTATGTTATTATGAAACAGTTGCCTGAATGCAAAGTTATTTTGGATAAACTCATTAAGGAATCGCCCGCGCATCTGTATTACCATACCATACATCATACGCTTGACGTATACCAATGTGCCAAAGAAATTGCAAAAGGAGAAGGTATTAACGCTGGGGATTTGAAATTACTCCTTATTGCCGCAATTTACCACGATGCAGGATATCTTGAACAAAATTATAATCATGAGCAGCACTCATGTGAAATAGCGAGAAAATATCTGCCACAGTTTCAATATAACAAGGAAGATATAAATACTATTTGTAGTATCATAATGGCAACGAAAATACCCCAAAACCCACAATCGCATCTGGAAAAAATCATTTGCGATGCCGATCTAAACTATTTGGGTCGGGATGATTTTTTTAGTATATCTGAAAAGCTTTATACCGAAATGATTGCTATTGGTAACATCTCAAACAGGGAAGAGTGGGACAGAATACAGGAGGAATTCCTGCAAAAGCATCATTATTTTACCGCAACAGCAATCAAACTAAGAAAATATCAAAAAGAGCAAAATTTAGAAATTGTACAATCAAAAACAATATGACCCCAATAAATACCCAACAAAGCATAATTGATACGCTTTATACCATTGCCGGCATTTTGTTCTGTGGCTTTGCATTAAAAGGTTTTTTGGTGCCCAACCAGTTTTTTGATGGTGGAGTGACTGGTATTTCCTTGTTAATCCGCGAATTATACCACTGGAATATTGGATTTGTAATTATATTGGCGAACCTTCCCTTTATCATTATGGGTGCGTTCCAAATCAACAAAACATTTGCTTTAAAGACATTAGCAGCTGTTGTAGGCCTTGCGCTTTGTCTTCATTTTATTGAGTATCCACAGATTACATCCGATAAGTTGTTAGTTTCAATTTTTGGCGGTGTATTTATGGGATTGGGTGTAGGTCTTGCTATGAGAGGCGGATGTGCGCTTGATGGTATTGAAGTATTGGCGCTTTATACAGGGAAACGCATCAGTTTTACTATCAGTGAGATTATATTAGGCATCAACATCGTCATTTTTTTAATAGCAGCCTTCAAATTAGGTCTGCCAGTAGCACTTTATTCCATACTCACCTATTATACAGCTTCGCGTACGATCAATTTTGTAATTGAAGGTATCGAAGAATATACCGGTGTCACCATTATATCTGGCCAAAGCGAAAAGATAAAAGAAAAACTGGTATTAGGTTTAGGCCGCGGCATTACTGTTTATAAGGGAGAAAGGGGCTTCATGAAAGAAAGTTTTGACATCAGTCAGCCTGTTGATATTGTTTTTACGGTGGTCACCAGAATGGAATTAAGGCGCCTGAAAAACATGGTTCATGGAATTGACCCCAAAGCTTTTATATTTACCAGTATCATTAAAGAAGCGGCAGGCGGCATCTTAAAGCGCAGAGCTAGACATTAACTGCTTCTATTATTCGATTACCACATAAGTAACAATGGGTTTTGACTTGTTTTTTAAAGTATATTCCCCATTTTTTTCACATTTAAAGGATTCTTTGGCGTTATGAAAAACGGCTTCAGTAATAAGAATCTGGCCAGATTTAGCAACAGATTGCAACCTTTGAGCCACATTTACCGCATCTCCTATTACGGTATAATCTAGACGTTTTAAAGTTTCCGAGCCAATGTTTCCAGAAACCATTTCCCCTGAATTGATACCTATGGATATCTCTGGTTTATATGTTTTATCACCGACTGTTATTTCTTCAATCCCGTTAATCTGCTCCTTTACGGCAAGTGCCACGTCGATTGCCCTGTCGAGATGATAGTCACCCCTAAAAACCGCCATGACAGCATCGCCCATAAATTTGTCCACATGGCCGTCTTGAGCAATGATTTCTTTTACTATTTTATCAAAAATTCCATTTAATAGGGTAACAACTGTATTAGCCGGAATCTGTTCGGTGATGAAAGTAAACCCACATACGTCTATAAACATCACTGTGGCTTCCAGTAATTCATTCTTGAGCAGGCTGCTTTCAAATTCTTTGTTAGTCATAAAATTCAGCACATTAGCATCCACATACATTTTCAGGATGTTGTTTTCCTTGATTGCCTTAATTGTTTCCTGCAATTGTTTCACATGTAGAATTGTCTTTTCCATTGTCAGATCGAGGTCATCAAAATCTACCGGTTTACAGATAAAATCAAAAGCTCCCCTATTCATTGCAGTACGTATATTCTGCATATCGCCATAAGCAGAAACGACTACGGCTTTCAACATCGGATTAGCTTCCGGCAGCCTACTCAACAAGGTAAGCCCGTCCATAACCGGCATATTGATATCGCTTAGGATGATATCCAGGTCAGGGTGCTCCTTTACTTTCTTTAAGGCTTCCTCCCCATTACAGGCAAAAATGAATTCGTATATATTTTCACGAATTTTTTTTCTAAACTTCTGTTTTACCAACATTTCTAAATCTGCTTCGTCATCAACTACAAGTATTTTAGCCATTATTCCTGAAGGTGTTTGAGTTTCTCTTTCAATAAATTAAAATCAAGAGGCTTGGTTAAAAAATCATTGGCACCGTTTTGAATGGCCTGCCTGTGATTTTCTTCATCACCGTATGCTGTGATCATCATTACTACTGGTGGTGGGTCCAGATAATCGTGTCGTATTTTAGACAAAAGGTCGATACCGCTCATTCCCGGCATATTGATATCGGAAAGAATCAAAACTATTTCAGATCTTTTCCTTTTCAAATAATCAAGTGCTTCCTCACCGGAGAGGGCAAAGTCAAATTCTATATCGTGACTTCGAACTTCTTTACGGAAACGTTGCAGGAAAAGCGGTTGTACATCCGCTTCATCATCAACTACTAGTATTTTTATCATGAATTCGTAATTAAATAATTTTCAACTAATTAGCATTGTTAAATATAACCTATAATCAGGTTTAAAAAACGTTTTATTTATCTTATAAAGGCAATTGGATTGTAAAAATGGTATATTCTTTTTCTATGCTATCAATAGCAATTTTTCCGCCATGGGTCTTCACTACAATATCATAACTCAATGATAAACCAAGCCCGGTTCCCTCTCCAGTAGGTTTAGTGGTAAAAAACGGTTGCATGATTTTATCTTTAATTGCATCCGGTATTCCAATTCCGTTGTCTTTTACCGTTATCACAACAAATTTTTCATTCTGAGTTGTCGTCACGCTGACCATTGGTTTATAGTCTCCTTTCGCTATTTTCTGCATTTGATGTGTTGCATAAAAAGCATTGGTAAACAGATTCAGCAGTACCCGCCCGACATCCTGAGGAATTACATTTATTTTTGGAAGTTGCTCATCAAAGTTGGTAATCAGTTCCGCATTGAAACTTTTGTCTTTTGCCCGAAGCCCGTGATAGGCCAAGCGCAGATATTCATCAGCAAGTGCATTAATATTTGTGGGTTCTTTAACATTATTTCCAGCTCGGCTGTGTTGCAACATTCCTTTCACTATACTATCGGCACGCTTGCCATGATAGTTTATTTTTTCCAGGTTTTGTTTGATGTCCGATGCAATTGCAATAGCTTCGGCGGTATCGCCTTTGGCCATCTCCTCTTCCATTTCGTCAATGAGTTCCATGCTTACTTCGGAGAAATTATTGACAAAATTCAACGGGTTCTGGATCTCATGGGCGATTCCGGCGGTAAGTTCTCCGAGAGAGGCCATTTTCTCCGATTGAATTAACTGTGTTTGTGTGGTTTTAAGATCTTCAATAGATCTAGTTAGTTGATTGGTTCTGTGGGTGACTTTCTCTTCTAAAACTTTGTTTTCCCGTTTCAAATTTCGGGCTCTGAAGACAATGTACGTTCGCATTGAACCTACAAAAAAGATACCGTAGAGCAAATAAGCCCAAATGGTTTGCCACCAGGGCGGCGAAATTATAATTGTAATCACTGATTTGGCTTTACTCCAAGCCTCATCACTGTTGGCGGCTTTTAAATTAAAGGTATATTCACCCGGAGAAAGATTGGTATAAGTGACAGATCGTTGTGTGCCTGCTTGTACCCATCCTTTGTCGTAACCGTCCAGTTTATAGGCATAGGTATTTTCAAGTGGATTATCATATTGCAAACCAATGTAATTAAAACGGACGCGGTTTTGATTATAAGGAAGTTCCAATTTTTTCAGACCAAATGTGGCACGATTGGTTTCATCCTTTTTGTATGCATCTGGATTACTGTAAACTATTTCTTCCAGATGTACTTTTGGAGGAAACGGATTGGCATCTAAATCTTTGGGATTAAAGACAGCGACACCGTTTGTTAACGTAAACATCAGACTACCATCGTCTAATTTGAATAAATATTGCATAAATTTTTCAATGTCATATCCTGTTAAAATCACATTTAATGGAAAATTTTTAACCGACAGATTCTTTGGATTAATACGCGAAAGCCCTCTTTCAGTGGCTACCCACAGCAGTCCTAATGTATCTTCATTAATTCCTAGTACACCATTAAACAACAAACCAGACGCTTCATTGAGGTGTCTTGTCCATCTTCCTTTTTTGCGGTCGAATTCGAAAAGACCATCTTGATAGGTACCCACCCAAAGTCTGCCTGACCTATCTTCATAAATACTTGTAATACATCTCATAGCTTTATCTTTCGAATTATAATACGAAATGAAGCCCTCTTTTGTTGGATTGTAAAGGTTTAAACTTCCTTGGTTAGTTCCCACCCAAAAATGATGCTGCCGGTCAACATAGGTAGATGTTACTCGAATGTCATCTAAAGCCCCCGCATTTTGTTCCGTCAATTTTTCTCCATTTTCCCGATAGGGATAGGCCTTGAATTTTTTAGTCTTCGGGTTAAAAGAACAGATGCCTTTACCATCGGTACGCAACCAAATTAGCCCGTTATCATCTTCAAAAGGGAACAATAAAATTGTTTCTTGAATTATTTTATCAGTTGCATATTTTTCTTTCTTTCCTGTTTTGGTATTGTAAAAAACCAAATGTTTAAAAGTAGGAATATAAAAATTACCGTCCTTGGTTAGACATCCTTGACCAATAAAATGATCTTCAGGATCAGCTATATACGTTTTGATAAAACTATTGGTTTCCTGTTTCCATTTATAAATCGCATCCTTGTTAGAAAACCACTTGTATCCTTTTTCCCCTGATGCAAAGTAACCTCCGTCTTTGGGATAACTGTCTATTTGTTTTGGATTGTGTTTGTAGATACTAAAGGCACTTTTTATCCGGTTACTTTTATTGGCACCAGCCCATCCAAAACCTATCCAAAAAGTACCAGTATGGTCAATTATTTTTGAATAAATTTCTCGATTCGCTAAAACAGTTCCCGGACGATCGGGATCCGATTGGTATCTTTCAAATTGCATCGTTTTTGGGTCAAAGTGAACCAATCCGTTAAGTGAAGACAACCAAAAAGGCCCTTCTTTGGTCTCTTTAATAGCATATACCCGATCCGTTTCTGAAACATTAGCGTATTTAAAACCTGTTTTAAAATAGTCGAATGTTGCAGTCTTTCGATTCAATCGAACCAATCCATCAAAACCGGCAAACCATAATTGTTGTTTCTTGTCTTCGTAAATACTGTTAAAAAATTTACTAATATAGCTGTCAATTGAAATACTTGTGGCATTTGCATAACTGAAATATTCAGGTTTCGGAATCAATTCTTTATAAGTATTTAATTTAGAATCAAAGCGAACAATCTTGCTGTCTTTAAATTTCCCATGAAAGCTAACCATCCAAAAAATACCTGGCTCCGAAGGCGGTTCATACATATAAACCACTTCCTTAGCTTGCTCCGGATTAGCTGTAGTATTATATCCTTTTAAGGGGATATTCTTTCCTTCGTAACTGTAAAACCCATTATTGGTTCCAAACCAAACTTTTCCGGATGCGGAAGTAAAAGCACTATAAATACGTGTAGCATCGACATAACTCGTATTTTTAAACTTTTTACCAAAAAAATCAAAATGTCCCTTTTTATCTAATTTCCAGAGATAATTTTTTTTCCCCTCATCCATATCAACAGTGCCCCATAAATTTCCGGATTTGTCATCTGTTAAAATAGTGTAAGTAATAGCTACGTCTTTTTCAGGATAGACAAATTGTATAAAAGTGTCGCTATTGCTATTGTATCTAAACAAGCCGTTTGCACTTACGCCTGCCCAGAGGGTATTATTCCGGTCCATATGAAGATCCCTCACATTGGAAATGGGATCAAGATTTGTTTTTTTGGTGCCCAATTGGTATACTTTATATCGGTAACCGTCATAGCGCACCAATCCGTTTTGTGTTGCCATCCAGATATAACCCTGCTGATCTTCCTTCATATCATTGACTGAACTTTCCGGCAAACCAGATTTCACATCGTACTTTTCAAAATATAGTTGCTGTTTTTGCTGTGCATGACCAATATTGGAAAGTCCCAAACAACAGCTGATAAAAATAAAAACAATGGAAAAGTTTTTCATAGTATTTTGTTTACTGATTAATGGATCGTTAATTTACAGGAAGTATTATGATGGTAGTATCAGCTCTTTTTAACAGATCTGCAGTAAAATATATTTATCTAAAAAATAACAAATTATTTAACATAAATTTAATTAAAATCTAAAATTAATAGTAAATTAAATAAAAATTTATGAAAAGATAACATTTATTATTAACAATACCACTTTCTTAGATCTGACAGTAATGTACTGTTAAAGAAAAGATTAAACAAAATATTGACATGAAATGCATTGGAGAAAATAAATCTAGCAGTTTCTCTTATTTGTTCTCTTTGTTCTGACCGACAGCTCCAGCAGGTCGTTTCCTCGTCTGTTTCGCAGATACAACAAGACACAAAAAATAGCGACTTAAACTTAAGCCGCTATTTTTGGTATTACCCGATAAATTACAAAAACTATTTTTTAATATTCAATTTTCCCCACATGCCGCATAATGCGAACAATTTTAGATTTTCTATTATTGATATAAGAAGAAGAACTTGTTGCTTTAAACTTTCGCGGATTCGGCAAGATCGCAGCTATTCCTGCTGCTTGTTGTGGCGTAAGATTTGCCGCCTCTTTTCTGTACCAATGTTCTGCCGCAGCCTGTGCGCCATAAACTCCATCCCCCATTTCGATACTATTCAAATAGACTTCCATGATGCGTTTTTTTCCCCAAATGGTCTCTATCAAAACGGTAAAGTAAGCTTCCAGTCCTTTTCTTAAGTAACTTCGTCCTTGCCAAAGAAATACATTTTTGGCGGTTTGTTGCGATATGGTACTTCCACCTTTTATTCTACGGCCTCTTTCGTTGCTTTTGTATGCCTTTTGCATCGCAGTAAAATCAAAACCATTGTGTTTCAAAAAGGTGCCATCTTCACTGGCAATTACGGCTTTTTGTAGATTGACCGAAATATTTTCAAGAGGTTCCCAATCGTGACTGAAGTAATTTTCTTTCCCTGCTGCTTTATTTTCAATGGCACGAATGACCATCAAAGGAGTAAACGGCACAGGCAGAAATTTAAACAGAACTACGAAGAAAATGGAAAGCCCAATGAACCATAATAAAATTTTGAATAGAAATCTACTTAGTTTACTCATAAAAGGAGTTGTGTCTTTTTTTACGGGTTGCTTTGATCTTTTTGGTGTTATTTTCGTTCCCATTATACTAAATCTGCTAATTCTGTTCCTATTAAACTTCCTATTGCCACTCCCATTCCTCCTAACCGTACACCGCAATATACATTTTCGGTCAATTGAGAAACAATTGGATTCTTGCTGTTGCCAATACCCATGATTCCACTCCAGCGGTGTGCAATTTCATATTTTTGGTTTGGCAAAATTACTTCTTTTAATAGTTGTTCCAATCTATTTTGTACAATTTCTGTTTGCCCAAATTCGGTTGTGGTTTCCGTATCAAAATCAAGGTTTCTGCCACCACCTAATAAAATTCGATCACCAATATTTCTAAAATAATAATAACCTCTATCTAAGTGAAAAGTCCCTTTTATATCTAAATTTTCTATCGGTTCCGTAATCAAAACTTGAGCTCTGGCAGGTTTTACTGCTACATTTGTTAATGCATTTGCAAATCCGTTCGTCGCAAATAATATTTTTTTTGTATTGAAACTAAAACCTCCGAGCGCTACTTCAACACCGTTTCCTTTATCCAAATATGACGTTACCGTTTGCTGGTTTAAAATCAAAATATTCTGCGAAACTGCTTGTTTCATCAAAGCCTGCATCATATTCCCCGTGTCAATCTGGGCTTCAAATGGATTAAAAATAAGGTATTCTTGGATACCACCGAATCCAAAGCGATCAACTTCTTTAGCAAAAACATCGGTTTTAAACATCGGTTTTAGGATTTCATTTATAAAAGCTAGTTTCCCAACACATTCGAAATAAGCACTTTCACCCTCTTTTAAAAACAACTCATAACCCCCATAAGGTTTAAAATCAATCGTCGCATCACCAAGCCTTTTTCTTAATAATTGCAAACCACTCCAACGTTTTTTTACAAGATTCACAACTTCCTCTTCCGAATGGGATTTTAAATCATCTATAATTTCCGAAAGACTACCAAAACAGGCGAAGCCAGCATTTTTAGTACTGGCGCCTTGTGGCAACATTCCCTTCTCTAAAACCAGAATTTTGCTTTCAGGGAATTTTTCGCGCAAGCGAAGTGCAGCATGCAGTCCCACAATACCACTTCCTACTATAGTGTAATCTACATTTGTAAACCAATTTTTTAATTCCCAATAACTTAAATCCATGTTGCAATAATTTTTATAAAAATAATATTTTTTACTTCTAATAAGGGTATCAATAAAAATAATTATTAGCAATAAACAAAGCATTAGATTCGTAGAACGCCAAGAAACTCATTTCTAATACTATTAACTTAAAATTTACATTAAAATCAGCATTTAACACATATAAATAGAATTTTGTTATAATATTTCGTTAAAACAGCAAATAAATTATATATTTGGACTGTTAAAATTAACCAAAAACCAAATCATTTATGAACAAAAATCTACTTTCAATTGCATTGATTGCAATTACTAGTTTTTCCTTTGCCCAAGGAGGAACTTTATGGAAAACAACCATTAAAAAAAACAACTCAACTGTTTTTGAAAACAAATCACAGTTATCGAAACCTACAATCTTTCAGTTGGATGTAACAGAATTAAAAAGATCTCTTTTAAATTCTCCTAAAAGAAGTGCTCTCACAGGAAAATCTAACACAATTATTTCTTTTCCAAATGCAGATGGGAAACTAGAACGTTACAGAATTTTCGAATCTTCTAATATGGATCCTGCTTTAGCTGCAAAATATCCTGAAATCAAGTCCTACGTAGGAAATGGAATTGACAATCCTACATCTTCAATCTATTTCAGCACCTCTCCTCTTGGTATTCAAACAATGGCTATTAATGCAGATAAATCAGCCGTATTTATAGAACCTTACACAAAAGACCTAAGCGCTTATGTTGTGTATAAAAAATCGGACAAAGTAGCTTCATTATCTAAATTTGAATGTACGATAATAGCAAATGCTAAAAAAGATTTAAAGAACAATAGTCTTTTAAACAGACCTAACGCAGATGATGGAAATCTAAGAACTTTTAGATTAGCACAGTCTGTGACTGGAGAATATACTACGTATTTTGGTGGTACAAAAGCATTGGCTTTAGCAGCAATAAACAATACTATGACCCGCGTAAATGGCGTCTTTGAAAAAGATTTTGGTGTTCACATGAATCTTATTGCTAATAATGATTTATTAATTTACACAACCGCTTCTACAGATCCTTACTCTGCTTCAGCATCTAAAGCAAATTGGAATCAAGAGCTACAAACTAACCTTACAAATGTAATCGGTAGCGCTAATTATGATATTGGCCACTTATTTGGTGGTGATGGCGGTGGTGGTAATGCAGGCTGTATAGGTTGTGTTTGTAAAAACCCTACTACAGCTGTACCATTAGGAAAAGGAAGTGGATATACTTCTCCCGGTGACGGAATCCCTCAAGGAGATAATTTCGATATTGATTATGTTGCTCACGAAATGGGGCATCAATTTGGTGGAAACCATACATTTACACAAAGTAATGAGGGAACTGGAGCACAAATGGAACCTGGTTCAGGGTCAACAATTATGGGTTATGCGGGAATTACCGCCTTAGATGTGCAACCACATTCTGATCCTTTTTTCCATGCAATAAGCATCCAACAAGTCACTAATTATGTAAAAACAACTACTTGTCAGACTACTACCCTTACCGGAAATGCAGTCCCAACAGCAAGTGCTGGTTTAGATTACACAATTCCAAAAAGTACTCCGTTTATGTTAACAGGCGCAGGAACGGATGCAAATGGAGATATAATTACTTACCAATGGGAGGAAATGGATAACGGTACTACTTCTGCTGCTCCAAGTGCAACTAAAACAACAGGTCCAAATTTCAGATCTTACAATCCTAGTACCTCAACAGTACGTTATTTTCCTACAATGTCATCTGTATTGACAGGAGCAACTACTACTGCGGGAACTGAACTTACTGTAGAAGCTTTATCTTCTGTGGCTCGTACATTAAACTTTAGATTAACCGTACGTGATAATCATGCAGGCGGACCTGCAAACAATAGTGACGATGCTATAATTACTGTAAATGCTACAGCTGGACCTTTCACCGTTAGTGCTCCTAACACAGCTGTTTCTTATGTTGGCGGATCATCTCAAACTATAACTTGGAATGTTGCTGGTACAACTGCAAATGGCGTTAACACAGCAAATGTCGATATTCTATTATCTACAGATGGCGGAACTACTTTTCCTGTTACTCTACTTGCTGCAACTCCAAATGACGGTACGCAAGCAGTAACAATTCCTAATACTGCCGGAACACTAAACAGAATCATGGTAAAAGGAACAAATCATATCTTTTTTGACGTTTCAAACACAAACTTTGCAATAACAGCAGGTTCTACTGATACCGTTGCACCTTCAGCTCCGACCACTTTAGCAGCTTCTGGAACAACACAAACGACTACAAATTTATCTTGGACTGCTTCAACAGATAATGTAGCCGTGACAGGTTATGACGTTTACCAAGGAACTACCTTAATAGCTACTGTAACAGGAACGACTTATAGCGTAACCGGATTAACTGCTGCTACTGCTTATGATTTTTCTGTTAAAGCAAAAGATGCTGCTGGAAATATCTCTGCCGCAAGTAATGTAGCGACCGTTACCACTTTAGCTCCTGTTGCTGATACAACTGCTCCAACTGCACCAACAACCTTGGTAGCTTCTGGAACTACAACCACAAGTACAAATTTGTCATGGACAGCTTCTACTGATAATGTTGGGGTAATAGGTTATGATGTGTACCAAGGTGCTACATTGAAAGCAACTGTTACAACTACTACTTATAGCGTAACTGGATTAACAGCTGCTACTGCCTATACTTTCTCTGTAAAAGCAAAAGATGCTGCCGGAAACATTTCTGCATCAAGTAATGTAGTCAATGTAACAACTGCAACTACTGCAATTGTTTATTGTACCTCACAAGGAAATAGCGTAGCCGATGAAAAAATTGGAAAAGTACAACTTGGAACAATAATCAATACTTCAACAGGAGGAACTGGTTACACTGATTTCACAGCTATTTCAACTAATCTAACTCTAGGAACGGCAAACACAATTACAATTACTCCGGCTTGGACCAGTACGGTTTACAGCGAAGGTTATTCAGTTTGGATTGATTATAATAAAGATGGTGATTTTATTGATGCAGGAGAACAAGTCTATACAAAAGCAGCTTCAACTGCAACTCCAGCAAGTGGTTCATTCACTATTCCTGCTACCGCTACTTTAGGAGCAACAAGAATGAGAGTTTCAATGAAATACAATGGAATTCCTACTGCTTGTGAAGCTTTCTCTTATGGACAAGTAGAAGATTATACGGTAAATATTGTATCGGCTGCAAAAGAATCTGTAACATCCAGAAACACGATAGCAGAAATTAATTTATATCCAAATCCTGCGTCTTCAGTTATAAATGTAACTTCAGTTTCTGACAATGCTACCTTTAAAGTTTATAACTTATTAGGACAAACGGTTATCAATGGTAAATTATCAAACGGTTCAATTAATGTTTCAAGTATAAATGTCGGTAATTATGTTTTAGAAATTACTGATAAAGAAACAACTACCGTAAAACGTTTTATCAAACAATAACAAAATAAAAATCATTGCTCCAGTCTCTTTTTGAGAGCCTAAGGTGACGACAATTAAAACTAAAAACTATCTCAATTGAGGTAGTTTTTTTTTGGACTTAAATGAGTAATTTTAGACTTCATAAAAAATCAATTTTTACAATGAAAAAAATACTGTTTACAACCTTAATAATGATGAGTCTAAATGCTATGGCACAAAACGTAATGACCCCAGAATTACTTTGGAAACTAGGACGAGTAACTCCATTAGGCCTTTCCAAAGATGGAAAAAATGTAGTTTACAAAGTTTCTACTCCTTCTATTGAAGAAAATAAATCAAATTCTAAATTTTACACCCTACCTGTAAATGGAGGAAATCCAACTGAAGTAAAAGATACAAAAGAAGTATTAAAAGATAAGAATATTTCGCCGGACGGAAAGTATATTGTTTACAATGAAGAAGTGAAAATCGACAAGGTGCTTGGAAAAGATTATTATCCTGAATTGGAAAAATCTCAAGTTCAAATCTACAACGGACTTGATTATCGTCACTGGGATACTTGGAATGAAGGTAAATTCAATCATGTTTTTTATAAAGAAAACAAAGAGGGCGCCGTTGGAATCGACATTCTTAAAGGCGAGAGTTTTGATAGCCCACAAAAACCTTTTGGCGGTGATGAAGATTATATTTGGTCGCCTGACAGCAAAAGTATTCTTTACGTAAGCAAGAAAAAAGCAGGAACACAATATGCTATTTCTACGAATACTAATATCTTCGAATACAATCTGGAAACTGGAAAAACCGTAAACAGAACCGAAGAAAATCTTGGATATGACATGGCACCTCAATTTTCACCAACAGGAAATCTGACTTGGCTGCAAATGAAACGTGATGGGTACGAAGCCGACAAAAATGACCTTATTGTCAGTTTCAAAGGAATGAACTTGAATCTAACCGCTGCTTGGGACGGAACGGTAGATCATTTCATGTGGAGTAAAGATGGTAAAAAAATCTATTTTGTTGCACCAATCGATGGAACTAAACAATTATTCCAAGTAAATTTTCCAGGTTTGACCAAAATCGCCGTTACAGTAAGTCAAATTACCAATGGCGATTTTGATGTTAATGATTTAGTTGGATTTTCTGGAGACAACATTATTGTAACCAGAACCGACATGAATCATGCTGCGGAAATTTTTTCTTATAATCTAAAGAAAAATAGTTGGAAACAATTATCAAATGTAAATACGACAACTTATAAGTCTTTGGCATTAAGCAAAACCGAAAGAAGATATGTTACCACAACCGACGGTAAAAAAATGTTGGTTTGGGTAATTCTTCCACCAAATTTTGATGCTTCAAAAAAATATCCAACGCTTTTATATTGCCAAGGAGGGCCACAATCTCCGTTAACCCAAAGCTATTCTTTTCGTTGGAATTTCCAATTAATGGCAGCAAACGACTACGTTGTTGTAGCACCAAACCGTCGCGGAATGCAAGGTCATGGCGTAGCTTGGAACGAACAAATAAGTAAAGACTGGGGTGGACAAGTTATCAATGATTATCTATCTGCAATTGATGATGTAGCCAAAGAAAACTATGTTGACAAAACAAGATTAGGATGTGTTGGTGCTAGTTATGGTGGTTATTCCGTATTTTACTTAGCCGGAATTCACAACAACAGGTTTAAAACTTTCATCGCTCATGATGGCGTTTACAATACTCAAAGTATGTTTGGTACCACAGAAGAAGTTTTCTTTAACAACTGGGATTTTGGCGGTGCTTATTGGGAAAAAGACAACGCTGTTGCCCAAAAAACCTATACGACTTTTAATCCGATGACTATGGTCGAAAAATGGAATACACCTATCTTAATCATACAAGGAGGAAAAGATTTTCGTGTGCCAATAGGACAAGGACAAGAAGCTTTTCAAGCGACACAATTACGAGGAATAAAAAGCAGATTTTTATATTTCCCGGATGAAAACCATTGGGTACTGAAACCTCAAAATGCACAGGTGTGGCAAAAAGAGTTCTACAAGTGGTTGAACGAAACATTGTAAAATAACCAATATGTTTTAAAAGAAAAAACCTTACATCACTGTAAGGTTTTTTCTTTTATATATACTATTATAAGCTATTCTGGATCGTTCATTTTGAAAGTGTCCATAAAAGCAGTTGTATAATTACCTGCTATATATCGAGGGTCATCCATCAACTGTCTGTGGAACGGAATAGTTGTTTTTATCCCTTCAATTACAAACTCGTCTAAGGCTCTTCTCATTTTAGAAATTGCTTCTTCTCTTGATTGTGCTGTAGTAATCAACTTAGCAATCATAGAATCATAATTTGGCGGAATAGTATACCCTGAATAAACGTGTGTATCTAATCGAACACCATGTCCACCTGGCATATGAAGTGTCGTAATTTTCCCTGGAGAAGGACGGAAATCATTATAAGGATCTTCCGCATTAATTCTACATTCGATGGCGTGCAATTGTGGTAAATAGTTTTTACCTGAAATAGGTATTCCTGCGGCAACCATAATTTGTTCCCGGATCAGGTCGTAATCGATAACTTGCTCCGTAATAGGATGCTCCACTTGAATACGTGTATTCATTTCCATGAAGTAAAAATTACGATTTTTATCAACCAAAAATTCTACTGTTCCAGCACCTTCATACTTAATATATTCGGCAGCTTTTACAGCAGCTTCTCCCATTTTTGTACGAAGTTCATCGGTCATGAATGGCGAAGGAGTTTCTTCAGTTAATTTTTGATGACGTCTTTGAACAGAACAGTCTCTTTCAGAAAGGTGACATGCTTTTCCATAAGAATCGCCTACAACCTGAATTTCAATATGACGGGGTTCTTCGATTAATTTTTCCAAATACATTCCATCATTTCCAAAAGCGGCAGCTGATTCCTGACGGGCATCTTCCCAAGCTTTCAATAGATCTTCTTCTTTCCAAACAGCTCGCATTCCTTTTCCACCACCACCAGCAGTGGCTTTCAACATTACCGGAAAACCAAAATCTCTTGACAGCTGTAAAGCCTGCTCGTATGATTCTAAAATCCCTACTGAACCTGGAACACAAGGAACACCCGCTTCAATCATGGTCGATTTTGCGGAAGCTTTATCACCCATTCTATCAATCATTTCAGGAGACGCTCCAATGAATTTGATACCATGTTCCTGACAAATTTTAGAAAACTTTGAATTTTCAGAAAGAAAACCATAACCTGGATGTATTGCATCTGCATTGGTAATTTCGGCAGCTGCAATAATATTTGACATTTTTAAATAAGACAAGTTACTTGGAGGCGGTCCTATACAAACTGCTTCGTCTGCAAACTTTACATGAAGACTTTCAGCATCGGCAGTAGAATAAACGGCTACTGTTTTGATACCCATTTCCTTGCATGTTCTAATTACGCGAAGCGCAATTTCTCCCCTATTTGCAATTAATATTTTTTTAAACATCTTTTTTTAAATTAAAAATTAAAAATTACGAATTAAGAATTAGAAAGCTACTGATAGGAGGTTTTTAATTCTTAATTTTTAATTCTTAATTGATTATGATGGATCTACTAAGAATAAAGGTTGGTCAAATTCTACTGGCGACATATCGTCAACCAATATTTTTACAATTTTACCAGATACTTCAGATTCAATTTCATTAAACAATTTCATAGCCTCAATAACACAAAGAACATCTCCTTTAGCTATGGTTTTACCTACTTCAACAAACATTGGTTTGTCTGGCGACGGTCTTCTATAGAAAGTTCCAATAATTGGAGATTTTATAGTGATGTAATGAGAATTTTCTACCACTGGAGCAACTTCTGCAACTGGAGCAGCGGCAACAATTTGTTGCGGTGCTACTGCTTGTTGAAGCGGAGTATGATTTGGCATTTGTTGTACATACGTAGTCTCCGTTACATTTCCTTCTAAAGTTGTTCTAATAGTGATTTTAACATCATCCATTTCCAATTTAACTTCTGCAACACCTGAATTAGCTACAAACTTGATTAAATTTTGAATTTCTTTTAAATCCATAATTGTTTATTTTTAGTTTAAATTTATTTTTTGTCGTAAGCCCATTTTAAATAAATGGATCCCCAAGTAAATCCTCCTCCAAAAGCTGCTAAAATAATTGTATCTCCTTTTTTGAATAAATGTTCAAAATCGCTGAGTACTAATGGTAAAGTCGCTGAGGTGGTATTCCCGTATTTTTCAATATTCATTAAAACTTTTGAGTCATCCAAATTCATTCTATTTGCGGTAGCATCAATAATACGTTTATTAGCTTGATGAGGAACTAGCCAATCTACATCTTCATTAGTAAGATTATTATTTTTCAAAATGATCTCACTCGCATCGGCCATATTAGTAACCGCATATTTGAAAACAGTTTTACCATCTTGAATAATATTGTGTCTATTCTCTTTTACTGTTTCAAAAGAGGCAGGATGAAGTGATCCACCGGCGTCAATTTTCAAAAAATCGCGTCCTACTCCATCACTACGTAAATACTCATCTTGAAGCCCTAATCCTTCGTAATTAGGTTCAAATAATACTGCCCCGGCACCATCCCCAAAAATAATACAGGTAGACCTGTCCGTATAATCAACGATAGAGGACATTTTGTCGGCTCCGATTAAAAGTACTTTTTTATAACGTCCTGATTGTATGTAAGCCGCAGCAGTAGACATTCCGAATAAAAAACTGGAACATGCTGCTTGTAAATCGTATGCAAATGCATTTGTTGCGCCTATTTGTGTCGCTACATATACTCCTGTTGATGCTACAGGCATATCAGGCGTAGCTGTTGCCATTATCAATAAATCTATTTCTAAAGGATCTATATTTGCCTTAGCTAATAAATCTTGTGCTGCTTTTATAGCCAGATAAGAAGTTCCTTTATCTTTATCTTTAAGAATTCTTCTTTCTTTTATTCCTGTACGAGAAGTGATCCACTCGTCATTTGTGTCAACCATTGTTTCTAGCACTTTGTTTGTAAGTACAAAGTCTGGAACATAGGCTCCAACAGCGGTAATTGCGGCCGTAATTGTATTCATTGTATTCGATTATTTCTTATCAAATGTTGCCACTTGAAAATTTTTTAAAAGACTTGAAAATTACAAAAAAAAATTCATTTGCATTGATTTGTAACCTCTTATTTAACGAAAATTATAGACAACAAAAAAACTCTCACATAGTGAGAGTTCTAATATCATTTACAAAAACATATTAAGCAACAGCTACAGATTTATCTATAACAACTTGCCCTCTGTAATACATTTTCCCTTCATGCCAGTAGGCTCTGTGATACAAGTGTGCTTCCCCAGTTATTGGGCAAGTAGCAATTTGTGCTACAGTAGCTTTGTAATGTGTTCTTCTCTTATCTCTTCTTGTTTTGGAGATTTTTCTCTTAGGATGCGCCATTTTACTATATTATTTATCCGTTAATAGTTGCTTTAATTTGTCCCAACGCGGGTCAATATTTTCTTCTTTTTGTATTTCTTTTTTATGCTCTTTTTTTTGTTCTTTTATTGTCAATTCCTTCAGTTTTGTCAAAGCTTCCGTATTTAAACTTCCATCTTTCACTCCTGGATGAACCCGCCTTAGAGGAACCGAGAGCACTACCATTTCATAAATAGACTGAGAAACATCTATTTCAAATTCGCCAAACGGTAAAATTAGCAAATCTTCATTGTCATTATTATACGTTTCACCAAAACGAATTATCAATTTCATCTTACCTTTTATTGGCAAATCAAAATCTTCGCTGGTAAGATCACAAGGCACATTTACAGTACCCGAGTGCTTGAAACTTAACTCCAGCATGTTGCTTTTCTTCTCTAAAACTACATTAACTTTGATATTTGAATTTTGAAATTCATCATAATCAAAGATTTCAAAGAACGCATTATTAATTTGAAATTCAAATTGGTGTTTGCCTAGCTTTAATCCTACGAAAGGAATTAAATATTCTTTTGTCTTGCTCATTTCAACAACAATTTACCCTAAACTTCGGGAGTGCAAAGATATAAAATTATTGCAAATCTAATAATCTTATTCACCTTTTTTTGTTTATAACTGTTTTTCTTTTGTTTTTAGCGGTTTCTCACTGATTTCCTTATATTGATTTCTAGAATTATAAATATCAATAGCCAGATAAACTGCTTCTTTAAACGAATTATAATCTGCTACGCCTTTTCCTGCAATGTCATAAGCAGTCCCGTGATCAGGAGATGTCCTAATTTTATTTAGTCCAGCCGTATAATTGACTCCTTTACCAAAAGACAATGTTTTAAAGGGGATTAAACCTTGATCATGGTAAGCAGCAATAATTGCATCATATTTTTCATATTGGCTACTACCAAAAAAACCATCAGCAGCAAAAGGACCGAATACCAATGTTCCCTTTTCAAATAATTTTTTCAATGCTGGCTTGATCACCAAATCATCTTCTTTACCAATGACTCCGCCATCACCACAATGCGGATTCAAACCTAAAACAGCAATTTTAGGTTTATTAATACTGAAATCTTGAATTAACGATTGCCTTACCGTTTCAATTTTCTTAATAATCAACTCTTCGGTTAGTTTTGATGCCACTTCGCTTACGGGAATATGGTCGGTCAACAGTCCGACTCTTAAATTATCCTGAACCATTAACATCAGCGCATTCCCCTCTAGCTCTTGATCTAAATAATCGGTATGGCCCGGAAACTTAAATGTTTCCGACTGGATGTTATATTTATTTATAGGCGCAGTGACTAACACATCAACAACACCTTCTTTTAAAGCATTAGTAGCCGCAACAAATGATTTTATAGCATATTGCCCAATTTTTTCATCGTTTGTTCCTGGATTCAAATCAACGCCTTCTTTCCAAAGATTAAAAACATTAATTTTCCCTATAACAATTTGATCCAATTTATCAATTCCATGCAGCATTGAAGTTGATTCAAAACTCTTTTTTACAAATGACATTATTTTCACATTCGCAAAAATAACCGGCGTACAAAGCTCTAACATTCGCGAATCTTCGAATGTTTTTAAAACAACTTCGCTTCCAATACCGTTTAAATCTCCAATTGAAATCCCAACGATTATATTTTCTGCTTTTTTCATCATGATCTAACGTTATTTATTGCTAATTTTGAAGTGCAAATTTAGTAAAATAAAACAAGAAATGTTTACAGGAATAATAGAAACCCTTGGCGTAATCCAAGAAATAAAAAAAGAGAAAGACAATATTCACGTTACAATAGATTCTTCTATTACCAGCGAACTTAAAATTGACCAAAGTGTTGCTCATAATGGAGTCTGTTTGACTGTTGTAGCTTTAAAAGACACTCTTTATACAGTAACGGCTATTGACGAAACAATTAAAAAAACGAATTTATCGTCTTGGAAAACAGGAGACAGTGTGAATCTTGAAAGAGCCATGAAGCTTGGAGACCGACTTGACGGTCATATCGTACAAGGTCATGTCGATCAAACAGGAACCTGCATTGCTACCGAAGAAACCAACGGAAGCTGGTCGTACACTTTTGAATACGATGAAAAACTAAACAACATTACGATTGAAAAAGGTTCAATCACTGTAAACGGTGTTAGCCTAACGGTCGTAAACTCAGAGAAGAATCAATTTAGTGTAGCCATTATTCCATATACTTACGAGCATACCAATTTTAAAACATTTAAAGTTGGCACAAAAATAAATCTTGAGTTCGATGTAATTGGAAAATATGTTTCCCGATTATATGGGAATAAATAACAAAACAATCTTATAAAAACAAAAGCTCCAATTTAAATTGGAGCTTTTGTTTTTAAACTATGACAGTAAATGACATAAAATCCAAAAAGCAATGCAATTATTATTAGTATAGAAATGTTTTCATCGATAGGAAGCCCTGGTGGTGGTGGTGGCCTGCGCCTACCTGCAATACCCGGAGTAGGAGGGCCACCATTACCTGCAATAGCACATAAGGTCCCAAGCAGGAAGGCAATAAAAAGATAAAATTTGTTTGGCAAAATATTCATAATTTCCAAAAATAGTAAATCAATCGTTTAAAAAAAGTAATCATAGCTATTTATTATCAATCTTCATTAAATTTAACAAAAAAAATCTATTTCTCCCCAAAACTATTTCTTATTATACAAAGATATGCATTTTGAATGCAGTCCTATTCAAAAAAAGAAACCCCTCAAAATACTAATTTTGAAGGGTTTTTCGTGGTCCCACCTGGGCTCGAACCAGGGACCACCTGATTATGAGTCAGGTGCTCTAACCAGCTGAGCTATAGGACCGGTTTAGAGTTTGCAATATTACTACTATTTTTCGTTTGCTCCAAATATTTTTTGCTTAGATTTTCAATTACCCCCAATATTTAAAACCATCTAACAGAAAACCATTGATTATTAGATTTCTAAACTTTACGATTAAATTATTTAATTTCTTGACACAACTCAATCAAAACACCATTTGTACTTTTAGGATGTAAAAAGGCAACTAATTTATTATCGGCTCCCTTTTTTGGTACTTCATTCAAAACAACAAAGCCCTCACTTTTCAGACGTACTATTTCCGATACGATATCCTCCACGTCAAAAGCAATATGATGTATTCCCTCTCCTTTTTTTTCTATAAATTTAGCAATAGGACTGTCCGGATTAGTAGCCGCCAAAAGTTCTATCTTGTTTGGCCCAACAGAAAAAAAAGAAGTACTTACCCCTTCACTTTCTACGTCTTCAAATTTATAGGCGGGAGCACCCAATAGCTTTTCGAAAATTAAATTCGAAACTTCTAAATTTTTAACCGCGATTCCTATGTGTTCAATTTTTTTCATTATCCTTCTATTTATCTAACATTACAAACTTTATATCGAGGTAAATTTACACATTAAAAGATAAAAAGAAAATACCGAATATTAAAAGTAAGTCCAATCAAATACCTACAATAAAACATTAAAAAGTTTCAATTCCATTAATTATAATTGTTATTTTGTAATTCTAATACAAATTTGATATGTTGAAAAACAATTTAAGATATATTTCCTTGTTATTACTCTTAGTAATGATAGGTTGTGCAAAAAGAGGAACCATAACCGGAGGTTCGAAAGATACGCTTGCACCCATTCTAAAAATGAGCTTTCCTAAGAATTTTAGCACCAATTTTAAAGGAAACGAAATAAAATTGGTCTTCGACGAAAACATCATATTAAAGAATTTAAACAAGCAATTGATCATTTCTCCACCAATGAAACAGGAGCCTTTGATTTTACCAACTACTGCCAGTAAGTTTATTACCATTCAAATAAAAGATACCCTTCAGCCTAATACCACATACAGTTTCAACTTTGGTCAAAGTATCTCTGACAATAATGAAGGAAACCCTTATAACCAGTTTAAATATGTATTCTCAACTGGCGACCACATTGATTCTCTTTCGCTTAATGGAAAAGTGAAGGATGCCTATGACAAAGAAGCAGAACCATTTGTATCTATAATGCTTTATGAGATAAATGACACTTTTAAAGACTCTGTAATATACTCTGATAATCCCAGATACATCACCAACACACTCGATAGCTTGAAAACTTTTAAATTAGAGAATTTAAAAGCAGGTAAATATCTTCTCGTGGCTATGAAAGATTACAACAACAACAATAAATTTAATCCAAAAAAAGACAAAATTGGGTTTAACAAACAATATATAACCATACCAAGTGACACGGTTTACGAACTGGAATTATTCAAAGAAGTTTTACAATTTAAAGCTTACAAGCCAAGTCAAGCATCCGGCAACAGATTAATCATGGGTTATGAAGGTATAGCAAATTCAGTAAATGAAAGACCTAAAATAATCTTAAAAAATAAAAATGACATACTTCCTTCTATTGTTACTCGCTTCCCAAAGAAAGATTCGCTGCAAATATGGTTTAAACCTTTAAAAACTGATTCATTAGCTTTAATGGTTAACAGGGACAAGTACCAAGAGGATTTTACATTTAAAATAAAAGAACAGAAAAAAGACACTCTAAATATTATTGCTATGCAAAATGGCGTTTTAAATTTTAGAGATCGATTAGCTTTTGAAACCGCTACACCATTAGTTAAATTTGATAATGCAAAAATTAAATTAGTCAATAAAGCGGGAACAGAAGTTCCTTTCACTTCTGAATACGACGAATTTAATCAAAAATTATACTTCGACTTCAAGAAAGAGCCTTCTGAAGAATATGCTTTTACAATTAATCCTGGTGCATTAACTGATTTTTTCGAAAAATCAAATGATACATTGACTTATAAGGCAATAACGAAAACTGCTGCAGAGTATGGAAATCTTAGCATTTCTTTACAAAATGTAAAACAATTTCCCGTCATCATTGAATTGACAAATCAAAAAGGAGAAGTTTTAGCCACTGAATACTCCGAAAAAAACACCACAATAGACTTTAATTTAATTGAACCCGCTTTATATTCTCTGCGAGCCATTTATGATGTGAATAAAAATAAGGAATGGGATTCAGGAAATTATTTAGAAAAACGCCAAGCCGAAGAAGTTATTTATTTCTCAAAAGAAATTGACGTTCGTGCAAATTGGGATGTAAACCAGATTTTTGATTTAAGTATTCCATATAGTCCGGAACCGAAAAAGAAAGTGGTAAAAAAGTAGGGATTTAAGAATTATGATTAACGATTATTGATTTCAGATTTCTTCATCCGCTGGAATCAAAAATCAGTAATCCTAAATATTTTATTCTTATATTTTAAAATTATCTCTATCATTAAGAAACCCTAATTTTTGTCTTGTCAAAATCATTTTTTGTTTGTCTAATTCGACCGAAAAAACAGCTTCAGACTCATTAGGTTCAGCTAAATATTCCCCAAGATAATCAACAACTTGTGAGTGTCCTGTATATTGATACCCATTATCGTCCTCGCCTATTCTATTAACACCAATCGCATAACTCATGTTTTCAATGGCACGCGCTTTAAGTAACGCATCCCAAGCATTTATTCTTATTTTTGGCCAACTCGCAACATAAATTAACAAATCATAATCTTCCGAATTTCGAGAAAATACAGGAAATCGCAAATCATAACATACTTGGAGGCAAATTTTCCAATTTAAATAATTGACGATAACTTTCTGCTTTCCGCTGGTGTACACTTTATCTTCCCCTGCTAAAGTAAATAAATGTTTCTTATCATAAAACTGAATTTCTCCTGACGGAAAAACAAATAACATCCTGTTATAGAAATTACTATTTTCTTTAATAACAACACTTCCCGTAATGGCGCTTTTTTTAGCTTTTGCCAATACTTTGAGCCAACTAATCGTTTCTCCCTGCATTGTTTCCGCTACGAGCTCTGGATTCATTGTAAAACCCGATGTAAACATTTCAGGAAGTACAATCAGATCCGTATTTTCAGAAATTGAATTTATTTTTTCTTCGAAATAGTTTCGGTTTTCTTTTGGACTTTCCCAAATTAAAGGCGATTGGATTAGGGTAACTTTCATTTTAAATCATTTTTATAAAGATAAAAAAAAACGCATTCAACTTTTACATTGAATGCGTTTATAATTTCACTTATTAGGTTTTATCCTTTCAAGCTTGCTGACATATATTCTCTGTTCATTCTGGCAATGTTTTCAAGAGAAATTCCTTTTGGACATTCTACTTCACAAGCTCCAGTATTGGTACAGTTACCAAAACCCTCAGCATCCATTTGGCTAACCATATTTAGAACTCTATCTGTAGCTTCAATTTTTCCTTGTGGCAATAAAGCATACTGAGACACTTTTGCAGCAACAAATAACATAGCCGATGAGTTTTTACAACTCGCAACACAAGCGCCACAACCAATACAAGCAGCTGCATCAAATGCATCGTCAGCATCTTTCTTGTTAACTGGAATCGTATTCGCATCAATTGTATTCCCTGATGTGTTTACAGATATAAATCCACCTGCATGTTGAATTCTGTCAAAAGAACTTCTATCAACAACTAAATCTTTAATTACTGGAAATGCTTTTGCTCTAAATGGCTCGATAAAAATCGTATCGCCATCCTTGAACATTCTCATGTGTAATTGACATGTTGTAACACCTTTGTCCGGTCCGTGAGCTTCGCCGTTGATATACAAAGAACACATTCCGCAAATTCCTTCACGACAATCGTGGTCAAAAGCAACAGGCTCATCCCCTTTCGTAATTAATTCTTCATTTAAAATGTCAAGCATTTCAAGGAATGACATGTCTGGTTCAATATGATCTATCGGATATTCGACAATTTTTCCTTCTGTAGCGGCATTTTTCTGACGCCATATTTTTAATGTAAGTTTCATATTTTTAGTTTGAAAGTCCTAAAGTCAAAAGTCGAAAGTCGATTGACATTGAGCCATTTGACTTTAAGACGTTAGACATTAGACTATTATTTATAACTTCTTTGAACTAATTTCACGTTGTCAAATACCAACGGCTCTTTATGCAAAACAGCTTCACTTGGTTTACCAGTGTATTCCCATGCAGCTACGTAGGCAAAATTCTCATCGTCACGTTGCGCTTCACCTTCTTCAGTTTGGTATTCTTCACGGAAATGTCCTCCACAAGATTCATTACGATGTAAAGCATCTTTAGCGAACAATTCTCCTAACTCAAGGAAATCAGCAACACGAGTCGCTTTTTCTAATTCTTGATTCAAGCCATTTGCATCTCCGGGAACTTTTACCTCTTTGTAAAATTGATCACGTAAAACGGCAATTTCTGCAATCGCTTCATTCAATCCTTTTGCGTTACGAGCCATTCCAACTTTGTCCCACATAATTTTCCCTAATTTCTTATGGAAATAATCAACAGAATGCGTTCCTTTATTGTTCATGAATCTTTCGATTTGCTCTTTCACCGCTTTTTCAGCTGCCGCAAATTCTGGCAAATCTGTAGATATGGTCCCCATTTTAATGTCTGGTGATAAATAATCACCAATCGTATATGGCAATACAAAATATCCATCAGCTAAACCTTGCATCAATGCTGATGCTCCAAGTCTGTTTGCTCCGTGATCAGAAAAATTAGATTCTCCAATTGAGAAACATCCTGGAATTGTCGTTTGTAAGTTATAATCAACCCATGTTCCACCCATTGTATAATGCACCGCAGGGTAAATCATCATTGGCGTTGAATATGGATTTTCATCAACTATTTTCTCATACATTTGAAACAAGTTACCATATTTATTCGCAACTACCTCTGTCCCTAATTTAATAACGAGAGCAGCGTCTTTTTCATCTAAATGCTTTATTTTAGCTTGGTCAACTCCATATCTTTGGATAGCTGCAGCAAAATCTAAATAAACAGCTTCACCTGTTTTATTTACTCCAAAACCTGCATCACATCTTTCTTTAGCAGCACGAGATGCAATATCTCTAGGTACTAAATTTCCAAAAGCTGGATACCTTCTTTCCAAGTAATAATCTCTATCAGCTTCAGATAAATCTGTTGGTTTCTTTTTACCTTCACGAATTGCTTTTGCATCTTCCAGTTTTGCTGGAACCCAGATACGTCCGTCATTACGCAATGATTCTGACATCAATGTCAGTTTCGATTGGTGATCTCCAGAAACTGGGATACACGTTGGGTGAATTTGTGTGTAGCAAGGATTTGCGAAGAATGCTCCTTTTTTGTGAATTTTCCAAGCTGCAGTAGCATTACTTCCCATTGCATTTGTAGAAAGGAAAAATACATTTCCATAACCACCCGAAGCAATAACAACTGCATGAGCTGAATGTCTTTCTATTTCACCAGTAACTAAGTTACGAGCGATAATCCCTCTCGCTTTTCCATTTACGATTACTAAATCAAGCATTTCGTGACGGTTGTGCATTTTTATTTTTCCACGACCTATCTGGCGGTTCATTGCCGAATATGCCCCTAGTAATAATTGTTGACCGGTCTGACCTTTTGCATAAAAAGTTCTTGAAACTAATGTTCCACCAAAAGAACGATTATCTAATAAACCTCCGTACTCACGTGCTAATGGCACACCTTGAGCAACACATTGGTCAATAATATTTCCTGACACTTCAGCAAGACGGTGAACGTTTGCTTCACGCGCACGGTAATCTCCCCCTTTTACAGTATCATAAAACAAACGAAAAACGGAATCTCCGTCACCTTGATAATTTTTGGCAGCATTGATTCCCCCTTGTGCAGCAATAGAGTGCGCACGACGTGGTGAATCCTGAAAGCAAAATGCTTTTACGTTATATCCTAATTCTGCCAATGTTGCAGCAGCAGAACCTCCAGCTAAACCTGTACCAACGACAATTATATCTAAATTACGTTTGTTAGCCGGGTTTACTAAATTAATATGATCTTTATAATTTGTCCATTTGTCCGAAATTGGACCGCTAGGAATTTTTGAATCTAATGCCATTTATAATTTAATATTAATGATTAAAATGATGAAATAATGCAATGAAAATAAAACCAAAAGGAACTACAATTGCAAAAGCATATCCCAATTTATGTAATGATCTTGAATATTTGTTGTTGAATCCTACTGATTGAAAAGAGGAATTGAAACCATGCCATAAGTGCAATGACAATAATAAAAAAGAAATACTGTATAAAGCCGTACGGACTGGACTTTCAAACTTTTCAGCTAATTCATGGAAATATCTAGTTTCATTTAATGGATTAACATCTACATATTTGTAAACCATTTCAGGAAACCAAAAATCATAAAAGTGTAATGCAATGAAAGCCAAAACAACTGAACCTGAAACAATCATGTTTCTTGAAGCCCAAGAAGAATTTGCAGCTCCGTTATTCTTTGCGTAAGAGATTGGTCTGGCGCTGCGGTTTTTGAAATCTAAAACAAAGCCCATAATAAAGTGAAAAACTACTCCAAAGATTAAAATTGGCTGGATAACGAATTGAACTAATGGATTATTTCCCATAAAATGGGATATTGAGTTGAATGTATCGGCACTAAAGACCGATGTCATATTGATAAAAAAATGCTGTGCTAGAAACAACATCAAAAAAAGTCCTGAAAGTGCCATAGCTACTTTTTTTGCTATTGACGATTTCAATAATGCAGATTTTGCCATAAGATTTATATAATTTGTTTTTAAAAATTCTACAAAAATAAAGCAATTAGTGATGAACTACAACCTTTTCGCTCTTATTTATAATGATTTTAAAGTGTTAAAGACACCCAAGCAACACCGCTTCTAAAACTAAGGCTTAATGCCCTAAAACAAAGCGTTTCCATTAAACAAATGTGAAAAATTGAGGATTCTGTTTTTATGGATGTAGCCTATAATTAAGATCAAATTATTGAATCCATAATTTTGACCGTTTTATATTTTACAATCCATAAAATAGTTCAAAAAAAAAACACTTTCTATGTTTAAAAAATTATGATTTAGTAATTCCGATTGATCTTTATTCACTAAATATTTAATCAGAAATAGGAATTAACTCAATCTCCTTTGGCGTTACAAACATACGCTGCTCGATAAAAACTTTGGCTAAAACCAAAAAACAATGAGCCTGAAAATAAAAATTAACTAAATTTAGCGATATACTGCTGCACTATCAAATCAGTATTTTCATTTCGGATTTTCTGCTCCAATTGAATTGGAGGAGAAGCTCTTTCCAGACAATTTTTAACAGCACAAGTTTCACATGTAACCCCTACAATTTGTTTTTGGATGGATTTGTTATCAATGAATTTGAATTTTTTCTTCACACTGGGCGTAATTAATATTCCCACAGAAATACTTCTAAAACAATCTTTTTTAAACGGATCCAATGTTGCTGAAGAAAATACCAAATACTCATTACTGCTGTTATCATAGCGAGAAATTTGTGCATCAAAAAAGTGACTTTTATTTTGTTTCATAGCATTCTCTATCGTCTTGATCGATACCCATCTTCGGCAATAATGCTCGTTCATTTCGTTAGCGTGCGGCTCTTGCTGATTAGTAATGTGCAATTCTTTTTTTATTTGGTATGTATCCGCCCCGATTTTATGTGACAATCGCAGGAAGAAGAGATTCTTTAACTGAAAATCCTTTGGTAGAATATTGGTCAATCTTTGATAAAAAGACTCAGGTGAAACATTGAATTTACCCATCAGCTGAATCATCTCCTGTGGCTTTGGATCCGTTTTCAACAAGAATGAATTCAACTCATCAATCAATTGTTGTCTAGGAATAAGCAATGCACCTGCAAAATAAGAAGCATAGAAATTATTAAGAACCTGATCGAAATTATCAAATTTTATCCAACTAAAGGTGAATAACCTTTCTGTAATTTCAAGGTAATTATAAGCGATTTCTTTGGCCAAAATAAATGCTTTTTGAGGCTCATCAATATCCAATGAAAGCAACAAGGTTTTACTTTTAGGAACAAATATCGACCTTAAATCCCCCAATTCTTCTTGTTCCGAAAAGACAATTTCTTGAATAGTGTAGCCATATTCTTCAATTAGTATAGCTGACAATTCCTCTATGGAAATTTTGGCATCAATATTTACATGAAAAGCCTTAGAGAATTGCAGTACTTTCTGTTCTAAATCTTCAAAATAATTATTATGCGCTTCCTGATACGATCGCAAGGCAGCTAAGAAAAAACTCTCGCGAGTTAAATTATAATGCTGGGCAATCTCAATAATAGTGCTTATAAACGCATTTACTTTTGCGGGAGCGTTAGCAATAATATCTATAAGATCATTTTCCTGAATTCCGAAAATCTCCAAAGGAATTTCTTTTAAGATACCCGATTTTAAAATTTCACCAATAGGCGCCAAATTATTATCCAGTTTTAAAGAAACCATATGATCGTAAGAAACATCCAGTTTTTCCGACAGAAGAATAATCTTATCCGTTTTTGGATATTTTTTTCCTTTCTCGATTTCGTTTAAGTACGATTTTGAAAGATCTGTAATTTTAGCCAAACCAAATAAAGATAAGTTCTTATTGGTACGGGCCTGCTTGAGTTTTAACCCAAAAATCAACTTGATATAATCCTTTTCTACATTCATAAATCAAAGATATGCTAAAAAATAAAAACGACAAAAAAATATTTTTTGCATTTTTAGCGTACGTTCGCTTGTTTTGTAAAAAACTTTTTGTACTATTGTCATGTAAAACGAATTAGCCATGATACACCAAAACGAAACAACCGAAAGATTACTTCAATTATCAACTGAAACGAATCACCATTATCCTGAAATATTGACGGATGAGGCCATTGATTTTTTAACAGATTTGCATCTGAAATTTAATAGCAAAAGACTTTCGTTATTAGAAGACCGAAAAAAACAACAGGTCCTATTTGACCAAGGAACATTACCAAGTTTTCCTGCCGAAACAAAAAGCGTCAGAGAAAGCAATTGGCAAGCCGGAAAAACTCCAAAAGATTTATTAGACAGAAGAGTGGAAATAACCGGTCCTGTTGATAGAAAGATGGTCATTAATGCACTTAATTCGGGAGCAAAAACTTTCATGGCCGATTTCGAAGATAGCACTTCACCAACATGGAGTAATTTGATGAGCGGACAACAAAACTTGAAAGATGCAGTAAACAGAACCATCACTTTAGAAGACACTAAAAAAAATAAAAAATACAGCCTAAATGAAAAGACGGCGGTTTTAATAGTTCGCCCTAGAGGATTGCATTTGCCGGAAAAAAATATTTTGATTGATGGCGAGCAAGCTTCAGGATCACTTATTGATTTTGGATTGTATGCTTTCCATAATTACAAACAGCTTATAGAAGATGGAACTGCTCCCTATTTTTATATTCCAAAATTGGAGCATTATTTAGAAGCAAGATGGTGGAATGAAGTTTTCGAGTTTACACAGGAATATTTGGGAGTGCCAAACGGAACATTCAAAGCAACTGTTTTAATCGAAACCATAACAGCCAGTTTTCAATTGGACGAAATCATTTTTGAACTAAAAGATCATATTGTTGGCCTTAATTGCGGAAGATGGGATTACATTTTTTCTTACATCAAAAAATTAAGAAATAACCCGGCTTTTATTGTTCCAAATAGAGATCAAGTAACAATGACTTCTCCATTTATGAGCGCATACTCGCAGCTAGTTATTCAAAGATGTCACAAACGTAATATTCATGCAATAGGCGGAATGGCCGCTCAAATTCCAATCAAAAACGATGATGAAGCGAACACAATTGCTTTCAATAAAGTAATCGCCGACAAAGAACGTGAGGTAAAGAACGGACATGACGGAACTTGGGTTGCGCATCCTGACTTGGTTTCATTAGCCATGACAGTTTTCGACAAATACATGCCAACAGAAAACCAAATTCATGTAAAAAGAGAAGATGTACACGTTAGCGAAAAAGATTTACTAGAAATTCCAAAAGGAACAATCACCGAAGAAGGAGTTCGAAAAAATATCAGCATTTCTATTTTGTATATCGCATCCTGGCTAAACGGACAAGGCGCCGCAGCATTACACCATTTAATGGAAGACGCTGCAACTGCTGAAATATCAAGATCACAATTGTGGCAATGGCTTAAAAACGAAGTAGTATTAGACAATCAAAAAGTATTAAACGAAAAATACTACCACCGAATGGCAATGGAAGAATTTGAAAAAATTAGAAAACATGTTGGAGATGAAAATCATGAAAAACAAAAATACAGATTGGCAGAACAACTATTAGACATCTTAGTGGTAAATGATAATTTCATCGAATTTTTGACCACTCTAGGATATAAATACATTTAAAATTCCAATATCAATTGCAATAAAATCAATATAAATAAAAAAACTATTAACAAACAACCATAAAAACGCAGAAAAATGAAAACAACAGAAACAAGAATTCAAGAATTAGTTGCAGACTGGATCACTAACCCAAGATGGAAAGGAGTAGAACGCCCTTATACTGCTGAGGAAGTTATCAAATTACAAGGGTCTTACATCATAGAACACAGCGTCGCAAAAATTGGAGCTAACAACCTATGGAATAAACTTAATTCTCAAGATTTTGTAGCTGGACTTGGTGCACTAACAGGCAATCAAGCAATTCAAGAAGTTGAAGCAGGTCTTGACGCAATCTATTTAAGCGGATGGCAAGTTGCCGCTGACGCAAATGTTGCAGGCGAAATGTACCCTGACCAATCTTTATACCCTGCAAACAGCGTTCCGTTGGTAGTAAAACGAATCAATAACGCACTTTTACGCGCCGATCAAATACAAGTTGTAAACGGAACGACCGATAAAAAACAATATTTAGTTCCTATAGTTGCTGACGCCGAAGCTGGTTTTGGAGGCAATCTAAATGCTTTCGAATTAATGAAATCTATGATTGAAGCTGGCGCTGCCGGTGTTCACTTTGAAGATCAATTGAGTTCTGCGAAAAAATGCGGTCACTTGGGCGGAAAAGTATTAGTTCCTACTCAAGAAGCAATCAACAAACTGATTGCTGCAAGATTAGCAGCTGACGTTATGGGAACGCCAACTTTAATTGTTGCTCGAACCGATGCTGATGCTGCCAATTTATTGACAAGCGACATCGATCCTAGAGACGCAAAATTCATTACAGGCGAGAAAACCGGAGAAGGATTTTTCTATGTAAATTGCGGAGTTGAACAAGGAATTGACAGAGGATTGAGCTACGCACCTTATGCTGATTTAATTTGGATGGAAACCAGCAATCCTGACTTGGCTTACGCCAAACAATTTGCAGATGCCATTCACAAAGAATTCCCAGGCAAAATGTTAGCATACAACTGCTCGCCATCGTTCAACTGGGCTGCAAAATTATCTGTTGCCGAAATGGAAACGTTCAGAGAAGATCTTGCCGCAATGGGTTATAAATTTCAATTCATCACATTAGCCGGATTCCATGCGCTAAACACCAGTATGTTCGAATTATCAAAAGCATACAAAGAAAGAGGAATGGCCGGTTATTCTGAATTACAGGAAAGAGAATTTGCTTTGCAAAAACATGGTTTCAAAGCCGTAAAACATCAAGGTTTCGTAGGAACATCTTACTTTGATGCCGTTCAAAATACGGTTACCACAGGAAAATCTTCAACAACAGCCATGAAAGATTCTACTGAAGTAGCGCAGTTTTAAGAAAACAAAATAGTTAAGAACACAAAATGTATTTGGTCTGAAAAACAAATTTCAACCTACTACGTTTTGTGTTTTTTTATATAATTTTGCCAAATTCGTAACTAAAATGATTTAAACTTACTATTTTTGAGTAATTAAAAGTTTAAACACAATTGATATGAAATAAGCATAAAGAGAAATGGCGTAAATACCAATAGTAGCTCTATGCGAATTACATTTGACAAAAAAAATATAAAATTCAACAAATGAAATACCATCAAATTGACCGTGACTTATTTATAAAAAATCGTGCTAAATTCACGGCTCAAATGAAGCCAAAAAGTGTAGCTATATTTAACTCCAACGATATTTATCCCGTTTCTGCAGACAGTACTTTGCCTTTTGCGCAACACCGAGATATATTTTATTTAAGCGGAGTCGATCAAGAAGAAAGTATTTTATTGCTTTTTCCTGATGCGCCTTACGAACACCAAAGAGAGATGTTATTCCTGAAAGAAACCAGCGAACACATTGCAATTTGGGAAGGTGAAAAACTGACTAAAGAGCGCGCTTTGGAAGTTTCTGGAATCAGAACTGTATATTGGCTGCCCGAATTTGAAAAAATTTTATTCGAAATGATGACACATTCCGATACAATTTACATCAATACGAATGAGCATTATCGTGCAACCGTAGAAACCGAAACCCGCGAAGCCCGTTTTGTAAAATGGTGGAAAGAGAAATACCCAGCTCATGCGGTCGCAAAAAGTAATCCTATATTACAACGCCTTCGTTCTGTAAAGGAAAGTGAAGAATTGGATTTAATCCAAAAAGCATGTGATATTACAGAACTTGGTTTTAGACGATTATTACCTTTCGTCAAACCCAACGTCACCGAATATGAAATTGAAGCCGAACTGATTCACGAATTCATTCGCAATCGTTCCAAAGGTTTTGCTTACACACCTATTATCGCTTCGGGAAACAATGCTAATGTGTTGCATTATATCGAAAACAACCAACAATGTTACGCTGGCGATTTGATTTTACTGGATGTTGCTGCCGAATATGCTAATTATTCCAGCGATATGACGCGTACCATTCCAGTTTCGGGAAAATTTACTAGCAGACAAAAAGACGTTTACAATGCTGTTTTGCGTGTAAAAAATGAAGCGACCAAAATGCTTGCTCCGGGAACACTTTGGAAACAATACCACATTGAAGTAGGGAAAATCATGACTTCTGAGTTGTTAGGTTTAGGACTAATCGACAAAGCTGATGTGCAAAACGAAAACCCAGACTGGCCAGCCTATAAAAAATATTTCATGCACGGAACCTCCCACCACATGGGATTGGACACGCACGATTACGGAATTTTAACAGAACCTATGCAAGCTAACATGGTTTTCACGGTAGAACCGGGAATCTATATTCCAGCTGAAGGTTTCGGAATTCGATTAGAGGATAATATAATTGTTCAGGAAAGCGGCGAACCCTTCAACATGATGCGCAATATTCCAATTGAAGTAGACGAAATTGAAACCTTGATGAACGCATAAAAATTTTAGATTACAAATAACAAATCGGTTTACAGCAATGTGAACCGATTTTTTTTGGGCGCAACCCAACCTCCGTAAACTCCGGCTGCGTCGGGCTATCCGCTAGAAGTCCTCGTCTCGTCCAAAAAGACGAGACTGTGGGCTTTCCGCTGCTATCCCTTGCGCGCTTCAACGAGAAAAGTTATAACTCCAAAATATCAATTCCAAAATTCATCTTAAATCTCTAACTTTATATTCAAGCTTCCGACTTATTTAAAAAACTTTAAGTACAGAAATCATGCAAGCACACGAAATAGATTACCACATATATGGCGAGGAAATGCAATATGTAGAAATAGAATTAGATCCACAGGAAATCGTAATTGCCGAAGCCGGAAGCTTTGTGATGATGGACAACAATATCCAAATGGAAACCATTTTTGGAGATGGTTCAGAACAACAATCTGGATTGTTTGGCAAACTTCTGAATGCCGGAAAAAGAGTTCTTACAAGCGAAAGTCTGTTTATGACTGAATTCATCAATCAAAACAATAGTAAAAGCAAAGTTTCCTTTGCATCGCCTTATCCTGGGAAAATAATTCCAATAGACTTGACGCAATTTGGAGGAAAATTCATTTGCCAGAAAGATGCTTTCCTTTGCGCTGCCAAAGGCGTTTCTATAGGAATTGAATTCTCTAAAAAACTCGGACGTGGATTGTTTGGTGGCGAAGGATTCATCATGCAAAAAATTGACGGCGACGGTCTGGCGTTTGTAAATACCGGAGGAACATTGGCCAAAAAAGAATTAGCAGCTGGCGAAATTCTAAAAGTACACACCGGCTGCATTGTAGGTTTCACCAAAGATGTGGATTATGACATTGAGTTTATTGGTGGCATCAAGAATTCCATTTTTGGTGGCGAAGGCTTATTTTATGCCACGCTTTGCGGTCCGGGGACGGTTTATTTGCAACCCTTGCCTTTCAGCCGACTAACGGATCGAATCATCGCATCTGCACCAAAAGCGGGAGGAAGGCAGTTTATTGGGCGGATTAGGAAGTCTTCTTGACGGGGATAATCGATTTTAGTCTGTAAAGCATTACTTCTAGCTGTCATCCCGACAAAGGAGGGATCTCATTATAAAAGTAAAGGATGTGATTTCTCCTTCGTCGAAATGACAAAATAATAACGGCTTTCAGGAATGGAAGTCGTTTTTTATTTCAACCATGTACGAAATAATGGTAATTCTTATATAAACTTCTATTTCTTATATGGTTAAAAACACATTTTGCTTAATAATTCTCTTAAACGAATTTTAGTGTTTTTCGTTTAATTCCTGTCCACCATTTTAAACGGCTAATATAATGGATAATCATAAAAAAATAAAATGTTACTTTTGTACTTTAAACCCTTACTTTGAAACAAATTCTCTTTAAAAACACCAACATCTCCTATTCCGATACTGGGAAAGGCGCCGCTATTGTTCTGCTTCATGGTTTTCTGGAAAACAAAACGATGTGGGAATTTTACATTCCAGAGTTGGCTAAAAAAAATCGGGTAATTGCTATCGATTTATTGGGTCATGGCGAAACAGAATGTTTAGGATATGTGCAAACGATGGAGGAAAATGCAGATGCAGTTCACCAAGTTCTATCAGCATTGCGCATTCGTAAGGCCATTTTTGTTGGACATTCTATGGGTGGTTATGTCGCTTTGGCTTTCGCAGAATTGTATCCTGAAAAGTTAAAAGGATTAGTTTTATTGAATTCAACTGCAAAAGGAGATAGTGAAGAACGAAAAATAAATCGCGATCGAGCCATTAAAGCGGTAAAGCAATCTTTTATAAATTTTGTGTCGTTATCCATTACTAACTTATTTAGCGAAGATAACAGAGAAAGACTTTCATCACAAATAGAAAGTGTAAAAATCAAAGCTTTAAAAACACCGCTTCAAGGAATTGTAGCTTCATTGGAAGGAATGAAAATCAGAAAAGATCGAGAAGTTTTATTGCACCTTACGCCTTATCCAAAAATGCTAATTCTTGGAAAAAAAGATCCTGTTTTAAATTACCCAGAAACCAAAGAACAAATAGAAAACACCGAAGTTAAACTCGTTACTTTTCCAGACGGTCACATGAGCCACATTGAAAACCAAGAAGAATTATTGAGAGTATTGTTGTTGTTTTTTAAAAGAATTTAAATTATTTTCTCTTGAAAGGGAATAGTCACATCTAAAATTTCATTCAACAACAAGACAATTTGTTCCAAATAATTGGATAAAACCTCCTCGTTTATAATTGAATTCATTTCTTTTGCTTCTTTAAAAGCAAACGGAAGAAATCCTCCTTTTAAATTCTTAAAGGAAATAATCCCTGCTTCTATCGGCTTTCCTTTCGCCTCCTGCTCATACATATACGCATACGCCAAAACCTGTATAATTTTATCACTTTTGATGTCTTCTGTTAAACCTTTCCAGGTTTTAAGAATAACATTTGCTTTATCAACTTTACCCGTTTTATAATCGATAATTCGGATCGTTCCGTTGTGTTCTTCGATTCTGTCAACATTTCCTTTTATCAATACCGGAAAAGGCAAGCTAGGGTGAGACAATGTTCTTTCAAAAGTTTTTTCTAGAGCTAAGATTTTAATTGCATCGCCATTTTTAATACTTTCCAATTCCACTTTGAGGAAATTAGAAACATTGCGTTTCGCAACTTCAAAAGCCAAAAGATTGCGTCCTTTTTTAATTTCACCTTCTTTATAAACCAATTTGAACTGTTTCAAGACTTCAGCGTCTATTTGTTTGAAACAGTTTAAAATATCACTTTCCGAAATAAATTTACCAATGAATGGTTCGTATAAAACTTTCAAAGTTTCATGTATAATGGTTCCCAAAGTATTCAAAGCTATGTTTTCTTCGACTTCTTCAACTTCGCTGATGCGCAATATCTTTTGGAAATAAAACTGAATCGGATTACGGATATAACTCGTCAGTGCCGATGGTGAAAACCCCTTCTCAGCAATTTCCTTCAATCGCACCATCACACTTTCAGACTTTGGAATTACCATTGGTTGATATGCAGTTTCAGGCAAAACAGCATTGTAAATTTCGTGCGTTAATGTATGATTTTTTTGCTTTTCAACTTCCAGTTGGGTGATGAATCTACTTTTTTCACCCGCATCCAATCCTTCGCTTTCCGTATTATAAAGCAGATAAATAGTTGAGGCCCGTTGCAACAAGTGATAAAAATGATAGGTATAAATAGCATCTTTCTCTTTGAAAGTTGGCAGGCCCAATTCTCTTTTCACATCATAGGGAATAAAAGAATTTTGGGATTTCCCGGCAGGAAATTTCCCTTCATTCATTGAAGTAACAATAACAGTGTCAAAATCCAATACACGACTTTCCAATACACCCATAATTTGCAAACCATTCAAAGGTTCTCCTTCAAAAGAAACCTCAGCTAAATCAATTACTTGTTTGTAAATAGCATAAAGCGTTTCAATTTTATCGATGTGTTTGTGTTGAGAATAATAATTGATCAGTTTATTAATTGTTTTAAAAATAGCAAAGACAAAAGCTTTGGTAATTTTTTCTTCCTCGTTATCATTACTCAAATTTTCTTTTATTCTTTGTAACAGTTTAGAAATAGTCTCTAATACTGGAATGGAGCCATTTTCCCATTTTTTAAACAGCAATAAAAATAAATCAGTTGGATCTGAATGGAGTTCAAGCAGCTTTTTATGAGTAATAAAAGTATAATTATTTTTATTAATTGTATTGACTAACGTACTGGTTTTCGCATAAGGCTCCACTAAAGGATGCGTTAAAATGTCGAGTACATCTTTATAATACAAAACATAATCTTTCGCATTTCTGGACAAAGCATTCGTATGCATTTTGAACAATTTAGCAATCAAAATCTGAGCTGGATTATTTTTACTTGAATAGCCCATGGTTATATTTAAGGCTCCTACACTTGATGGCAAAGAATACAAAAGTGGAACCAATAAATTTTCCTCGCCCAGAACAACCGCTACTTTATCTAATGACGCAGCGGGATTATCATTTATAATATTTTCTATAATGCTTCCGGTGATTTTAGCTTGACCAATTGACTTTGGCGTGCCTATAACATGAATGTTTTTAGTTTGCGAAAAATCATTTACAATCCATTCAAAAGGATTCGATTTATAATACTTCCAGCTTTCCTTAAAACGTCTTACAAACAATCCTGCGTCATGATACGGGTCATTTAGAAAGGTTTGGTCAACATCCCAATATATCTTGGCGCAATCCGAAGCGATTAAATGTTGTATAATTTTTTCTTCGGCGGCATTCAAAGCATTAAATCCAGCAAAAACAAAATGTTTATTTGAAATTGAATTAGAGAAATGGCTTAAGTTATTTACGGCCTCGCGATAAATCAGACCTTGATAACCAATTCCTTTATTCAATAAATGACAGTAAAGTGATTGATAATAGTTAGGCAGTAATTTCCAAAAATCAATATATTTCTCCAATAATGCGGTCTTGTTTTCCACTTCAATTCCCCACTTTTTTATATCTTCAATGTCTTTCAGATAAGACAAAACATAAGCGGCATCAAGTAAATACCGATCGATTTCATTAAAATCCTGCAACAATGTTTTTGCCCAATTTGCAAAAAGCTCAAACGACTGTTGATTTGATTTTTCGGTAATTGACAAATAGACTTCATAAAACTCAAACAACAATTCGATTGGATCTATGGATCGAATACTGGAAATATCCTGAATAAAATCTTCAACACTAATAATTTCTGGTGAAAGTATGTTAGTTGAAACTTTATTCTTTAGAGCTTCTATCAAAAATATTTTGGCTCGTTTGTTTGGCAATACAACTATCACATCGGAAAGTTTATCTGAATAATTTTCAATTAAAACGGTGGCTATTTTATCTAAAAAAGGAGTATTTGTCATTTTATAAAAATAAAAAAAACGCCCCGATAAATCGAGGCGTTTTCCATAAATATTTTAGAAAAATTTATTCTTTTATTAAAGAAATTTCAACTCTTCTGTTGTGTGCTTTTCCTTTAGCAGTTTTATTTGTATCAATTGGTTTAGTTTCACCGTAACCTTCATGAGACAATCTATCAGCAGCAATACCATTCTCAATTAAGTAATTTTGAACCGCATGAGCTCTATTTTGAGATAAAGTTTGGTTCATTGCGTTAGTACCATCGCTATCAGTATGACCTTCAATCAAGAATCTTGAATAAGGGTATTCTTTTAAGATTGCAGTGATTGACTGTAAAGTTGGGTAAGTTTGTTTTTTGAAAGTAGCTTTTCCAGAATCAAACAAGATTGTTCTACTGTACTCATTTAATTTCATCATAACTTCCTCAGAAACTTCAGGACAACCTTGATTAGCAACTGTACCTCTAACATCGATACATTTGTCATCTTTGTCTAAAACACCATCTCCGTCAGTATCTGGCCAAGGACAACCTGCGTTTTCTTTAGGACCTGCAACTGTAGGACATTTGTCATCTTTATCAGCAACGCCATCTCCGTCAGCATCTGGACAACCATTCAATGCGGCTAAACCAGCAACTTCTGGACAAGCATCATCTTTATCAGCAATACCATCTCCGTCAGTATCAGGACAACCTTTTAATGCAGCTAAACCAGCAACATCAGGACAAGCATCCTCACTATCTTGAATACCGTCTCCATCAGTGTCAGGACATCCGTTGAATTGTTTTAAACCAGCAACTTCTGGACAAGCATCATCTTTGTCATAAATTCCATCACCATCTGTATCTTTACCACCAAATTTGAAAGTAAGTCCAGCAGTATGTTGGAAATGTGATGGAGCATCAGGTTTTCCAGCAGCATCTTCTCTATCACCAAATGATTTTTTGTATGCTGTAGCAAAAGATAAACCTATGTTATCCGTAAACCAAAAAGTTAAACCAGCACCTGGGTTAACAGTTCCGTAGCTACTGTCTCCAAAGAAAGTATATCCACCACCAACAGATAGGGAAGGATCAATTACTTTAGATTTAAGTAAATTCATAAAACTATATCTAATAGCTCCATCAATACCATAATACATTAAGTCACCAGGGTTAGTTATGATGTAACCACGAGAATCATGACCAACAGCATTTGGAGCAAATTGAACATATTTAGTAATTTTGTTTACAGAACCTTGAACTCCAAAAGTGAAACCATCTCCTACAAATCTTGATACAGAAAGATAAGATACTGAAGGAAGAATGTTCCAGTTGTCTTTTACAGCAAATGGTTGAGAAAAATGACGATCTGCCCAATTTTTTCCGCCACCAGCACTTGTTCTGGTGTCAACAGCATTAACTCCAAAAGAGATTGCCCATGGGTTGTTACTGTCTTGTGCGTGAGAGCTTAATCCCATCACCACCATTACAGCAAATAAAAGTTTGTTAAGATGTTTCATACTTATTTTTTTTAATTAAATAATTAGTTAATTACAAACAAAAGTAATGCGTAATTTTATAAATACAAAATGAAATGTTAAAATAAACCTACAAATTATACCAAAAGTGGAAATTATATAACTTCAAATGAAAATTATATAACTTTTAGCATCTTACCCACTTCAATAAAAGCATTAATTGCTATATCTAAGTGAGTTTTAGTGTGAGCCGCTGATAATTGAACTCTAATTCTAGCCTTATCTTTTGGAACCACCGGAAAAAAGAAGCCAATTACGTAAATTCCTTTTTTCAACAGCTCATTTGCCATATTCTGTGACAATTTGGCATCATATAACATTACCGGAACGATCGCTGAATCGCCATCAATGATATCAAAACCGGCTTTTTTCATTCCTTCCTTGAAATAATTAGTATTCCATTCTAATTTATCACGTAAAACAGTATCTCTTTCTAAAATTTCAAAAACTTTTATGGAAGCTCCAACAATGGCAGGAGCCAATGAATTTGAAAATAAATAAGGTCTGGATCGTTGACGTAATATTTCAATAATCTCTTTTTTGGCTGTTGTATAACCGCCCATAGCTCCTCCAAGCGCTTTCCCTAAAGTTCCTGTAATAATATCCACACGCCCCATTACACCTTTCGCTTCTAGAGTTCCTTTTCCAGTTGCACCAATAAATCCGGCAGCGTGACATTCGTCAACCATGACCATAGCATCATATTTATCAGCTAAATCACAAATTTTATCTAAGGGCGCCACTACTCCATCCATTGAGAAAACACCGTCCGTAACAATTAATTTAAAACGACTTCCATCTTCTGTAGCTTTAATCAGTTGTTGTTCCAAATCTTCCATATTGCTATTTTCATAGCGATAGCGTGCCGCTTTACACAAACGAACCCCGTCGATAATAGAAGCATGATTTAAACTATCCGAGATAATGCAGTCTTGTTCTCCTAAAAGTGGCTCAAAAACCCCACCATTAGCATCAAAAGCAGCTGCATAAAGAATAGTATCTTCCGTTCCGTAAAATTCAGAAATCTTTTTTTCCAATGTCTTGTGGATATCCTGAGTTCCACAAATAAAACGCACGGATGACATTCCGAAGCCATGCGTATCCAAGGCATCCTTAGCTGCTTGTATTACCTCAGGATGAGATGACAATCCAAGATAATTATTGGCACAAAAATTTAAAACTTTTTCTCCTGTTGAAATCGTGATTTCGGCTCCTTGCGGTGAAGTGATTATTCTTTCTGATTTAAAAATTCCGTTATCTACAATAGTTTGAAGTTCTGATTGCAGGTGTTGTTGTATTTTTCCGTACATGATATTGTTAAAGTTTAATATTTAAAGCCTTGTCTGATGACATAAAAGCCCAAGTTTATAAATTAGGCTACAAATGTACTACATCGATTGCTGAACCTATATACACAAGCGCTTTTTTTACTACTTTATATCCCATTAATTCTATAGCGTGTTGATAATTCTCCAATTGCAATTGGTATTTTGAATTGTGAGTTCCAGTTTTATAATCCAATAAAAACACCTCATTATCTTTGTTTATCGTCATTCGGTCCGGCTTGATGGTTTTTCCTTGTTTTTGGATTATCGTTTGTTCGTTTAAAACCTGATTCCCCTCAGAAAAATAAGCCAAAAGTTCACTATGATTAACAATTTCCTGAATGCTTTCATAAACCGTTTCTTTTTGGCTAAAAGTGATTAATCCACTCTCGATAGATTTGGTAATCGCTAAATCAACATCAGTTTTTGTTTTTACAAAAGATAAAATTTCATGAACTAAATTTCCGTACTCTATGGCTTCCTGCTGGTGCGTTCCCCACATAAGAGCTTCGCGTTGTGCAATTTTTATGTTTTTTGGGTTGAGAATTTCTGTCACCAAAGAAATCGTTTTAGAAGTATCGACATGCTTCTTTTCATCAGATAATTTTGTCGAATTCCCAAATTCATACTCCAATTTACTTTCGTCAAACTCTCCTTTATTCATCAAATAATTAATAAAAAAAGCACACATATTATTTTTTGGAACTTCCCCTTTTCGGGACAAATTCATGTTTGAAATTATATATAACTGTTCTTCGGCTCGGGTTAAAGCGACATACAAAACATTGATATTGTCCAACAATTCCTCTTGCTTCTTTTGATTATAAACCAATGATGCTTCCTCCCCGAAACCTTCAACAGCGCTACTATTGTCAATTAAAACCTTAGGCAATCCTATAGTTTCCTCTTCGGCGTTGAGCCATAGTTTATCTTTGGGCTTTCTATTGTAATCTTCCTCAGCAAAAGGAAAAATAACCACCGGAAATTCCAAACCTTTCGATTTATGAATGGTCATAATCCGAACGGCATTATTTCCTTCTGGGGAAGGAATGCTGAATTTCTCGGCATTTTTGTCCCAAAAATTTATAAAATCAGAAATTCCTGCTTGGTTACGAATGTCTCGCTCGAGAACTATGTCGAGGAAATATTGAACGTAAGCATTACTTATTTTTGGATTAAGGAATTTCGAAATAATAACCTCCACCGCTTCATACAATGATTTTTTTCTAATGTTTTGAAACGAAAGTGAAACATCGAAACTCATTAACCACTCTTCGAAATCAGTTTCCTGAAATAAAGACATTCCTTTAGCAATAAAATCATGAACAGGTAATTGATCCTGAATATTCTGAGCTAAATATTGAAGAAAATTTGCTTTAGATTCCAAATCAGAAATGTTTTTCAAATATTTTAATAAATGAATAATCAATCTAACTTCTGTTGCGTTTTGTATCATCAAGGTTTCTGATGACAAAAGCGGAATTTTTTGTTCCGTCAAATAATTGGCAATCGCAATTCCCTGGCTTCGTTTCCTTGTCAGAATCACGATGTCTTTGTATTCAAAACCTTCCCGAATTACTTTTTGGATCGTGTTTAATGTCGCTAAAACATATAATTCGGTTTTATCCAAGGCTTCTTCCTCGTCTTCTGAAGTTTCCACTTTTGGAATAAACGAAATATTTACATAACCGCCCTTTTTATCATTTGTCTTCTGGTGACTGTGATTTTCGTATAAATCTTTATAATCTAAATGTTCGAATTCATTTGATAATAATTGAAAAAGATCATTGTTGAATTCAATTACCTGAGAATAACTTCTATAGTTTTTATCTAAATGTTCCAGAACTTTCTCTGGATTATTGAACGGATTTTGGTCTTTGCTTAAGTCGATAAATTGCTCCGCTTTTCCGCCACGCCATCTGTAAATAGATTGTTTTGGATCTCCTACAATCATCAAAGTTCCTTTTTCGCCATCAATTTCACTGGAAGTGGCATTATCAATAAGCGGAATTAAATTCTGCCATTGCATTTCGGACGTATCCTGGAATTCGTCAATAAAAAAATGACGGTAGCGCTCTCCCAATCGCTCGTATATAAAAGGCGCCGGCTGGTTTTGAATTTCCCTGTGGATTATAGCGTTAAATTCCGAAATGGAAAGCACATTTTGCTCGCTTTGAATTTTTGCTAATTCATTGCTCACCGTATTCAGTAATGATAATGGCGTAATATTTTTTAGAAAAGCTTTGTAAAAATCTCTTTTTTCGAAAGTTTTATAAATTCGGTCCAAAATCTGCAATAAATCCGGGATTATGTTTTCAATAATCGCTCGGTCTCTTGCCGTTTTATTGATTTTTATATCGTCAAATTCGTGATAGGTTTTGTTTTTTGGATTGAATTTTCCTTCTTCAATACTCAACAAATGTTTGGGGAAATGTCCCGCCGAAAATGATTTAGTATCAATTCCGTTTTTATCTATTAATGACAATGCTTCTTCAGCAAAAACAACGCTTTCTTTTTCCAAAACTTTGCAGGCTTCAGATAATTTGTTTTTTATTTCAACAAACTCAGCGATGGATTTATCTTGAAAATGCGAGATTTCGTTTCGATTATTTTCGTTTAAAACCAAACGACCGGTATCGAGGATCTCTCGTGAAATATCCCAAGATTTGTCATCATCCGTTTTTTCCATCGTGAAATCGATTAACAGCTTGGTTAATGTTTCATCTTCTCCGGCTTGCGCGATAATAGCATCGACGGCTTCTATCAACAAATTTTCGGTATCCAATGTGACTTCAAAAGTCATGGGTAAATTCAAATCATGGGCAAAAGCCCGAATCACTTTATGGGTGAATTTATCAATCGTAGAGATATCAAAAGCAGCATAATTGTGAATAATATGCTTGATGATTTGTTTTGATTTCGTTTTGATTTGAATAATAGACAATTCCGTATCTATGGCTAAATCCTGCATTAAATCTTGCGCTTTTGAACTTGGTTCGTCTTTGGCAAATTCGGATAAACTGCCTACTATTCTGCTTTTCATTTCGTGAACCGCTTTGTTGGTAAACGTAATGGCGAGAATGTTTCGATAGGCGTCATTCTTTTTGGCAACAAGGATGATTTTTAGGTATTCTTTGACAAGCGCATAAGTTTTTCCGGAACCTGCTGATGCATCGTATATGGAGAAGGAAGGTCTTTGCATTTTGATGTTTTTTTGACAAAATAGATTTTAAACCATATAAGTCATTTAAGAAAATATAAGTTTTTGGAATGTGTTAATTTTATACATTAATCTAATAATGTTAATTTCGATAAGTCCCTAGCCCTGATGGAAACGGCATCCTTTTTAGAAGGTGATTTTTTCATCACCTTCTAAAAAGATACAGTGTACAGCAGGAAATAGCTTCTAAAAATACAACTATTGCTAGGTTGTTTTTAAAAATTGTCCCGAAACTTCGGGATAAAACTTAAAAGTAGTATTTTTGCAGCATGGAAACAAATAGACAGAAAAAAATAGGCGGGGTGATCCAAAAAGATTTGGTTGATATTCTGCAAGGTGAAGTGAGAAAAAACGGATTGGCTAATTTAATCATTTCGGTATCCAAGGTTACTGTAACTACAGATTTATCTGTTGCTACTGTGCATTTAAGCGTGTTCCCTCAGGACAAAGCAAAAGAGATTTTAGAGGCGGTTAAGTCCAATTCTAAAACAATAAAACATGACTTATCACAACGTGTTCGTTTACAATTAAGAAAAGTTCCAAATTTGGTTTTCTTTATTGACGACTCTTTAGATTACATTGAAAAGATTGATAATGCGCTAGCCAACAGAGATAATCCTATAGAAAACAGAGATCTTTTGGACAAACGCAGATTTCAATAAAATTTGAATTTCCCTCTTTACATAGCTAAACGCTACATTCTTAGCAACAGTAAAAACAATGCGATCAACATCATCAATCGAATTGCCAGCATGGGAATTATTGTTGGCGCAATGGCTTTGTTTGTGGTTTTATCTGTTTTTAGCGGGCTGAAAGTTTTTAGTCTTTCGTTTACCAATGACATTGATCCCGATTTAAAAATAAGCAGTACTTTAGGGAAATCATTTCTCGTTTCTCCTGATCAGGAAGGCCAAATCAAGAAAATTGACGGTCTTGCTTCGTATACCAAAATAATTGAGGAACGGGTCTTATTTACTTTTGACGGAAAACAAGAAGTCACTTATCTAAAAGGTGTTGATGCTAATTTCAGCAAAGTTAACGCTATCGAAAAAAAGCTTTTCAACGGCCAATGGCTGAAACCAGATACATATCAAGTGGTCGTTGGTTATGGAATTGCCCAGAAATTTTCAATGGGTTTACTTGATTTTAATAATCAGTTGGAAGTGATGGTGCCAAAGGCAGGAAAAGGCAGCATTGAAAATGAAGAGCAAGCGTTTAACAAAACGGACATTATTCCTGTTGGGATTTATGCCATCAGCGAAGATTTAGATTCAAAATATGTTTTTGCCGATTTAGGTTTAGCACAAGAATTATTGGAATACAAAACCAATCAGGTTTCTGGGATTGAAATTAAAGTGAAACCCGGTGCTGATGAAAGTTCCATCATCAGCAGACTGCAAATCATTTTCAACAATAAAATCACCGTAAAAAACAGGGCTCAACTTAACGAGTCGCTCTATAAAATGTTGAATACCGAGAATATTGCGGTTTATTTAATATTTACTTTAGTAATCGTCGTAGCACTTTTTAACTTGATTGGCGCTTTGATTATGATGATTTTAGATAAAAAAGGAAATCTAAAAACCTTGTTCAATCTAGGAACAGAAATCAAGGATTTGCGAAAAATATTCTTGCTTCAAGGCATTTTATTGAGTGTTTTTGGAGGAATTATAGGGCTTGTTTTAGGAATTATAATTGTGTTGCTTCAACAACAATTTGAACTTATTATGATAACCCCAACTCTTGCTTATCCTGTGGTTTTCAAAGTAGAAAACGTATTGATTGTTATGGCAACCATTATTACACTCGGTTTTGTCGCTTCATTGATCGCAAGTAGTCGCGTGAGTAAAAAGTTGTTGGAATAAGGCTTCCCATTTAAAATAAAACACGAATTCCACCATTTTACACGAATCAATTTGTGCAAATTAGTGGAATTCGTGTTTAAATTACTTATTTAAATAACCTCATAACCCGCATACGCTTCTTCGATTTCATTCAAAGCGGCGAACAATTCTTCCGGTCGGTCTAAGGTTACCAATTGTTGCTTGTGCGTTTTAAAAGAATGAATACCTTTGAAATAATTGGTGTAATGTGGGCGCGTTTCTACAATTCCTAATCTTTCACCTTTCCATTCCATAGCCCAAGTCAGGTGATTTCGCACTGCTTCAACTCTATCAATAATGGTTGGTTTTGGCAAATGTTCACCAGTTTTAAAGTAATGTTTGATTTCGTCAAAAATCCAAGGATAACCAATAGCAGCGCGACCGATCATAATTCCGTCGATACCGTATTCGTTTCTATATTGCAATGCTTTTTCAGGAGAATCAATGTCGCCATTACCAAAAATAGGCATCGTAATTCTTGGATTATTTTTTACTCGGGCAATATGCGACCAATCGGAATGGCCTTTGTACATTTGGGCACGAGTTCTGGCGTGTATACTCAATGCGGCAACACCAATATCTTGCAAACGCTCTGCAACCTCATCAATATTTATGGAATTGTCATCCCAACCCAAACGGGTTTTCACGGTTACAGGTAAATGTGTGCTATCAATAACTGCTTGCGTTAAACGAATCATTAAATCGACGTCTTTGAGAACTCCAGCTCCGGCTCCTTTGCAAACGACTTTTTTTACAGGGCAACCAAAATTAATATCTATTAAATCCGGGTTTACGGTAGATACAATTTTTGAAGATAGCGCCATTGCTTCTTCATCACCACCAAAAATCTGGATTCCTACAGGTCTTTCATAATCGAAAATGTCTAATTTCATTCGGCTTTTAATGGCGTCACGAATTAATCCTTCAGAGGAAATAAATTCAGAGTACATCATATCGGCACCGTGCATCTTACACAACCTGCGAAAAGGCGGATCGCTCACATCCTCCATAGGCGCGAGAAGTAAAGGGAAATCTGGTAATATTATGTTGCCAATCTTGATCATCTTCATTTAATTTGGTGCAAAATTACAACATTTAGATGAATAGCAGAAAGTAGTTATCGAAAAGACTTCTGAGTTAACCTATTAGTTTACTAATTCTAGACTTTGAAACTGTTGAATTTAGCTTATATTTGCAGATTAATTGTTGCGATTGCGTGAGGGATTGAAGTAAAATCCTTTTCCTTTTTTTCTTAAAAGGGAAAAGATTGTAGCGCAAAGCCCGACCCTTGTGGTCACGCCCTAAAAAAAATTCAGGGTAAACCCAAATAAATTTGATATTATTTAGAACATGAAACATATTAGGAATTTTTGCATTATTGCACATATTGACCACGGGAAAAGTACGCTTGCTGACCGATTACTAGGTGCCACACAAACAGTTACCGCTCGTGAAGAAAAAGCGCAATTGCTTGATAACATGGACTTGGAGCGCGAACGCGGGATTACGATTAAGAGTCACGCGATTCAGATGGAATATACTTATAAAGGACAAGAATATATCTTGAACTTGATTGATACTCCGGGACACGTGGATTTTTCGTATGAAGTTTCTCGTTCGATTGCGGCGTGTGAAGGCGCACTTTTGATTGTAGATGCGGCGCAAAGTATTCAGGCACAAACGATTTCGAATTTATATTTGGCTCTAGAAAATGACTTGGAAATTATTCCGGTTTTGAATAAAGTAGATTTACCAAGCGCCAATCCTGAGGAAGTAAGCGATGATATTATTGATTTACTTGGATGTAAATTGGAAGATATTATTCACGCTTCGGGTAAAACTGGTTTTGGTGTTGAAAATATTTTAGCGGCAATTATCGAAAAAATTCCACCTCCAGCAGGAAATGTGGACGAGCCGTTACAAGCATTGATTTTTGACTCCCATTACAATCCGTTTCGTGGAATTGAAGTTATTTTCCGTGTCAAAAACGGACAGATTAAAAAAGGGCAAAAAATTAAATTCATGGCGACTGGCAATGAATATTTTGCCGACGAAATTGGTACATTGAAACTAAACCAGGTTCCGAAACAAGTAATTTCAGCTGGTGATGTTGGGTATTTAATTTCTGGAATTAAGGAAGCGAAAGAAGTAAAAGTAGGAGATACGTTGACGGATGCGAAAACACCAACAACGAATATAATCAAAGGTTTTGAAGACGTGAAACCAATGGTTTTTGCTGGGATTTATCCTGTAGATACCGAAGATTATGAGGAGTTGAGAAACTCTATGGAAAAACTGCAGTTGAATGACGCTTCGCTGGTTTTTTTACCGGAAAGCTCAGCAGCTTTAGGATTTGGTTTCCGTTGCGGATTCTTGGGAATGTTACACATGGAAATTATCCAGGAACGTTTGGAGAGAGAGTTTAACATGACTGTGATTACTACCGTTCCCAACGTTTCGTATTTGGCTTACACCAAAAAAGACCCTACAACACCGCTTATAGTAAATAATCCTTCGGACTTGCCGGAGCCTTCTCGTTTAGACCATGTTGAAGAGCCTTTTATAAAAGCAACTATTATTACTAAATCCGATTACGTTGGAAATGTGATGAGTTTGTGTATCGAAAAACGTGGCTTGATTACTAATCAGACGTATTTGACTACGGAACGCGTAGAGTTGACTTTTGATATGCCTTTGGCAGAGATTGTATTTGACTTTTATGATCGTTTGAAAACAGTTTCCAAAGGATATGCTTCTTTTGATTATACGCCAATTGGAATGCGAACTTCTAATTTGGTAAAAGTTGATATCTTATTGAATGCAACGATTGTTGATGCTTTGTCATCCTTGATGCATGCTGATAATGCGTATTCTATTGGTAAAAAAATGTGTGAGAAATTGAAAGAATTGATTCCGCGTCAACAATTTGACATTCCTGTTCAAGCGGCTATCGGGGTAAAAGTAATTTCGCGTGAAACGATAAAAGCATTGCGTAAAGACGTTACCGCTAAATGTTATGGTGGTGATATTTCCCGTAAACGTAAATTATTGGAGAAACAGAAAAAAGGTAAAAAACGTATGAGATTGGTTGGAAATGTTGAAATTCCGCAAGAAGCGTTTATGGCTGTTTTGAAGTTGAATGATTAAAAATTATTTTAAATTCTGAATTATAAATGAAACCTGATGATGTAAAAATTGTCAGGTTTTTTTATTTCTATTTATTCTTCAACCATTCAAACAATCGGTTAGCATCTTCGAATTTAAACAATTGGGTTCCTTCATTCATCGTTGCTGCGGATCCACAGGCAACTCCCCAACGGATTACTTCTTTCAGGCTTTTATTTTGCGAAAGTGCCCAAACCATTCCGCCCACCATGCTGTCGCCGGCACCTACTGTACTTTTTTTGGCAACATTGGGAGCGGGAACAAATTCGTAAACATCTTTTGTAACCAACACTGCACCTTGCGGACCAAGGGAAACTACTACTATTTCAGCTCCGCCTTTAGCTATTATTTGTTTGGCGGCTTCATTTACTTCTTCCAATTCCAATCGCTCCACACCAATCAGTTTTGCGAGTTCACCAACATTAGGTTTTATCATATAAACACCAATTTCTAATGCTTTTTTTAATGCTTCGCCTGAAGTGTCCACAATTAATTTAGCACTTGATTTTTTGGCAATTTCTGCAATTTTCGAATAAAAATCAAAGGATAAACCTTCATTTAAACTCCCGCTGGCTACTAAAAGTTTTGGCTTTAAAGCTGCTATGGTTTCTAATATTTTATTACTTTCTTCTTCGGAAATTTTTCCACCTGTAAATCCAAAACGGTATTGAGAATTAGTATTATCGTCCACAGCAACAAAACTTTCTCTGGTCCAACTCTCAACGGCGACAGCTTCAAAGGCAATTCCTTCCTTAGCAACCAATTCTTCAAGCATTTTACCGGTAGGGCCGCCAGCTGTAAAGACAGCTAAAGAAGTTCCTCCTAGACGCGAGATTGCCTTTGATACGTTGATTCCCCCTCCACCAGCATCAAATCGCGGTTCATCACATCGTATTTTCTGTTCTGGAACCAAACCTCTAAAGTGAGTACTTTTGTCTAAAGCTGAGTTAACTGTAATGGTAACTATATCAAACACCTTCATTTTTCACAAATTTAATACTCTAAAGGTCGGATAAAATTGATAGAATTTGATACAATTCGAGGCGAAAATTTCTTTGTATATTTGCAATCTCAAAACAATAATAAATAATGATCGAAGATAAAACCCCACAACGTACAAGTATCGCCCAATTAGGAGAATTTGGACTAATTGACCATTTGACAAAAAACTTTGGAATCAATCAACCTTCAACTCTAAAAGGTATTGGTGATGATGCTGCAGTTTTGGATTTCAAAGATAAAAAGGTAGTCATCTCAACTGATTTGCTGATTGAAGGCGTACATTTTGATTTGGCTTATATGCCCTTAAAACATTTAGGGTACAAAGCAGTGGTCGTTAATATCTCTGACATCTGTGCCATGAATGCTAAAGCAACTCAAATTACCGTTTCTGTTGCGGTTTCTAATCGTTTTCCATTAGAAGCTTTAGACGAATTATTTGCAGGAATTACACATGCGGCCAACGAATACAAAGTAGACGTTATTGGTGGTGATACTACCTCATCGCAAAAAGGATTAATAATTAGTATTACTGCTATTGGTGAAGCTGATGAAGAGGAAATCGTTTATAGAAACGGCGCAAAACAAACGGATTTATTAGTTGTAACAGGTGATCTTGGTGCTGCATATATGGGTTTACAGGTTTTAGAAAGAGAAAAGCAAGTTTTTCAGGTTAATCCGAATTCACAACCTGATTTAGATGCATATACGTATCTTATAGAACGTCAATTAAAACCAGAAGCCCGAAAAGATGTGCGCACTTTGTTGCATGCCTTACAGATAAAACCAACTTCAATGATTGATATTTCGGATGGATTATCCTCGGAAATTATGCATTTATGCAAGCAGTCTAAAGTGGGATGTAATTTATATGAAGACAAATTACCTATCGACCCTCAGTTTATAAATGTATGTGAGGAATTCAATATTGATAGCACGACCGTTGCGATAAATGGCGGTGAAGATTACGAACTGCTTTTCACTATTGCGATGGAGGATTTTGAAAAAATAAAAGGAAATCCAAATTTCACGATCATTGGACACATGACACAAGAAAGTGAAGGGATTCACTTAGTAACTCGAGCCAATACAAGAATTGCTTTAAAAGCTCGTGGCTGGGATGCAATCCGAGAAGAATAAATTTTTTTATTAAACAAAAAAGACACTTATTCAGTGTCTTTTTTGTTTAATTATTTTCAAAAAGCTAAAAAAGTAGTCCTCTATTTTTAGCTTCTCGAACTAATTCAATATCGCTGCCTTCTTCTACCTTCAATAATTCTTTCAAATTTATTTTTCTCCGTTCAATTGCACCTAACGATATTGGGATGTATTGTGGTATATCATTCAACTTTGTCCCTTTCGATAAATGAAACAAAATTTGTTTGTCAAATTGATCTATTTCTATAGTATCTTCTTCAGACAAGCTCAACATTTTCAAAACTGATTCACTATAATATGTTTTGCCTTTTATTACCTTATCAAAAGCAAAAATCAATTCATCAAATGTCAAATCATTTTTTATAACCAAACCACTTGGGTTAATTGTTTTGATGATGGTCTTTATTTTTAGTAATTCGGTATACATGGTAAGTAAAATAATTTTACAGCTGGGCATATATTCCGAAATCAATTTTGCCAAATCCTCGCCATTATAAATCCCTTTTTCTTCATAAGGAGGCATACTAATATCTAAAAAAGCAATATCAAAAACAGTCGTATCGGGGTCGGTAATTATATTATATGCCGATTCGCAATCTTTGGCCTGACTAATTAAAAACTCAAAGTCTTTAGGATTATACCTTGTAATTGCATTTTTGTATCCTTCAATAATAAAAGGGTGGTCATCAACGATTAGTATATTGTTTTTTATTGTAGTCTTTAGATTTGAGGCAATTGTCATTTCTATGTGAGTATTTGTTTGTTTTCAAAAGGAACTGCAATCGTTATGATTGTCCCATTTCCTTTTTTTGAATGTATGTCAACAGTTCCATTGCATTCTGCAGTACGGGATTGTATATTTTGCAAACCTATACCTTTTTTTGATTTCTTTACATCAAATCCCTTTCCGTCATCAGTTATGGTTAAAAATAAATTCCCATCCCTTTTTTTGATTTCTATTTTAATACTATTCGCTTCAGCATACTTATTAATATTTTGAAGTGATTCTTGGATAATCCGATACAAATTTATTTTAACGGAATTGCTAATTAATTCCCATTTGATCGTTCTGTCAATCGTTGCTAATAATTTTGGCTTGAATGTCTTTTTTTGATCTTCGAGCAAATTATCTACAATGGCAACGAAGTTATTAATTAATTCTGATTTTTCTCTATTCAAATCATGGGAAATTTCACGAATATCTTGTTCTATATTTTTTAATTCTGAGAGATAACTGATTCGCTGCTTAATAGCTGGCTCATCATTGAATTTATTCAAGCCGTCCAGATTCATCCGTACGCCAAACATTCTCCCCAAAACCCCATCATGCAATTCTTGCGCAACTCTTTTTTTCTCTTGCACCCTACTGGTTTCAATGGTGCTTTGCTGCGAAATCATAAGATTATATATTTCTTCATTAACCTTTTGTTGTTCCTGTTTGAAGAGTAATTCTCTATTTTTAGTTTTCTGAGCTTTTAGGACATATAAAAATAATCCCAAGACAGCAAAAGCACTAAACCCAAATAACAAATTCCTGTTTTTAGTCTCCAGATCGGTATTTTCGTCTTTTATTTGATCCGTTTCATATTCTATACGAGAGAATTTATCTCCCATTGCACGCTCTGCTTTTTGCAAGTTTTCGTTGATTTGAATATATTCTTTTGTATAAACAGAAGCATTTTTAGGTTCAAGAACCGCTAATTGCTTAAGAGACAACAAAATATCACGGGGATTATTCGTGATTCTTGATAATAAAAGTGCTTCTTTAGAATATTGTAATGACCTTACAGCGTCCTTCTTTGAGGCAAAATATTCTGATAAATGGATTTTACTTACAAATATGCCGGAAGTTAATTTAAGACTATCTCTCAGTTTTAGTGATTGATAAAATAATTCGGGAAGTTTTTCCGACTCTTTCAATTTGAATTTTGCATAGGCCAAGTTATCTAACAACATCGCATAGACGTATGGCTTTTGCATTTTTAAGTTTTTTTGTTCCAATCCTTTTTGAAAATAACTTTTTGCAAGCAAGTAGTTCTGAGTATTTAGATACAGAAACCCAATATTATTATAGGTTGTTGCTTTTGACTGAAATACCTTGGGTATTATTTCATCATCACTAATCCCCAATGCTTTATTGTGATAAGTAATTGCATTTTCAAATTCACCAAGCTCACCATATATTATTCCCAGAAGGTTATAAGCATCGTATAAAATGTTATTTATTTGTTTCTCTCTTTTGGTTATCCGCAACACATTGAAGACTGATTTTTCGCTCTCTAAAAAATTACCCGTCTTATATTGTAAATTAGCCTTGTTTATTAACATTTTACCCAAATTAGAATTATCACCCAGTTTGACATACATTTTTTCTGCTTTATAATAAAATAGAAAGGCGCTGTCTAAAACTGCTTGAGAATCGTAATAATCTCCTAAATAAGTATAGGCCTTAGTTATGTTTAAAGTATCATGGGCACTTTCTGATTTTTCTAAAACAATATGTACTGTTTTATTAAAATCTTTCCAATTATTTATATTATAATATCGATTGGCAATTTTGAAAAGGTTGACACGGTTGAGCGAATCGTTATCCTGATTTACAACTATATCAAAAGCTTTGTAATTATATTCTTGTCTTTTTTGTCGAGGAAGATTGAAATTATTTGCTAATGAGAAATAGGATGAGAGACTATCTTTAACTGAAATATCAGAAATGTTTTCAGCACTTTTTTTGGAACAACCAAAAAAGCCGAACAACAGTAGCAAAAATAGATATATGAAGAATTTATTTTTCAATAGTTTCTGACTAATTTTATCAAAAATAGTAAAATAAATCTATTGACATTAAAAAAGGCTATCAAATAATTGATAGCCTAAATATATTTTATAATAAACAATGGTTTCTAGTCCACTTTAACATTTCCTCCTGTTGCTGTTTGTCCAACAATATCAACTTTAACATTTCCTCCTGTTGCAGTTTGTCCAACAATATCAACTTTTACATTTCCTCCAGTTGCTGTTTGTCCAACTATACTAACATTGTCTGCTTTGGTATTATTTGTCACTTCTGTTGTAAATGAAGTTAAGATCATTACTAAAGAGAATAAACCGATTGTTAAGATTGCTTTTTTCATAATAGGGGATTTTTATGTTTTTATTTGATTTTACGTTAATTACCATTCTTTTAGCAAGAATTTCTTTCGTAAAACTACATAAGGAACTTCAATTTTTCCTACAAAATCAGGGGTATATGGTGGAATACGGCCATCTGATAGTAAATGACATTCAAATTAGGGTAAATGACTATTTTTTAAATTTCCAGATAATTCCCGTTAGAGAAATCAGAGATAATTTGGTCTACATTTGTCTTATAGGATTTAGAAAAAGGTAGTTTAACTATAGTATTTTTAATATAACATACTGTATTTCCAGTATGAATTCTGGAAATATAATTGCGATTTACGATATAACTGTTGTGAATTCTAATAAAAGGAAAGGATAAAATTCCTTCAAAATGCTTCAATGTTTTGAACGCAGTAATCATTTCACCATTATTGAGATGTATATCCGTTGAATTATTATCTGCCTGAAGATAACAAATATCTTTGGCATCAATATATCTATAGTCACCATAGGATTTTATACATAATATCAGTGGTTTTTCCTCAGCTCTAGGCAGCTGTTGTGTATTAGAAACCGGTTTTTCATCAAGGATAATTGTTTGCTCTTTTGGTGGCTGAAATGAAGTATTGGATTTATTTAATTTCAAAATCAATTTTACCAAATCAATATTTACCAAAGGCTTCAACAAGTAATCCGTCACTTGATAATGTATTGCGTCAAAAGCCAAATCTTTACTGGTAGTTGTTACAATGATTTTCGGCACTGCATTCAAGAACCTATATAATTCATTGATAAGAGATACTGATAAGTTGCTTTCTTTATTAATTGGATCAATTTCGAGAAAAATTAAATCCGGCTTACATTTTAATATAAGATTTAAACCATCATTATAATTGTTTGCTGCTGCCACAAAAATAAGCTCCGAAAAACCATCGGCAACGGCTTTCGTATTCAAAAAACTTTCCTGATTATCGTCAATAATAATGTACGAATAATTCATCAATTGTTTTTCCTGCTATGGTTAGGCATTTTATCAGCGCTCCAAAGTAAATTACACTTCAAATTATCAAATTATTATGAGTAGTTTAGTTACACTAATTAAACTAAAAAAGAAATTTTCCACTTCAAGATTCTTGTTAACATTCTAAAAATAAACATTTAACTATTTTTCAATAGATCTTGTTAATATGTTTTAAACAAATGTTAATACATTAAGATGAACTACAAATAAATCCGATAAAGTACATGATTCTATTTTCAGAAAGAAACTCTAAATTAAATTCATCGCAATCATTCCTTAAAAAAAATTTCGGGGCGCAACAAGAAACTCTCCGCTTAAGAATACTTAAGATGAAAACAAAAGTAAAGTAATTGAGAGGCAGTCTATCTGAACTACCAACATTAAATTAAATGTGAAAAGTATCCTTTTTACAAATTTATCTTACTTTTATACAAAAAACTAATTCTATGAAAAAACTATTTATTATAATGTGCAAATTTTCTTTTTTATCCGGTTTTGTCCAAGAAAAAGAAACAATCGATTTCAAAAGAAATGAGATTAAAGGAAATGCACTATTTTTAGTATTAGGAACTGCTGAAATTACTTACGAAAGATTAATAAATGAAGATTCTGGATTAGGCGTTTCATTATTTTTTTGTTAAAGAGAAGGATTTTGACACACAATTTAGTTTAACACCATACTACCGATCTTATTTTGGCAAAAAAATAGCAGCTGGTTTTTTTGTAGAAGGGTTTGGAATGATTAATTCGGGAAATACTGGACGTTATTCAGAATACGATTCCGTAAATCAAAACTATTATACTGTAGAAGGAAAAAATTTCACAGATGTTGCTCTGGGTTTTGGTTTAGGTGCAAAATGGGTACAAAAGAGAGGATTTGTTTTTGAAATAAACGCAGGTATTGGCAGGAATTTATTCAACAGCAATAGCCCTGAAGTTGTAGGTCGGGGTGGAATAACACTTGGCTATCGATTTTAAACAAAAAATGCTTCTCGATTGAGAAGCATTTTTTTATAAGTACAATAGTTTGCTTACATTTTCATCAACCAGTTTTTTACCGAAACTTCATTTTCGATAATTGATTTCAAATCGGCAATTTTTACACGATCCTGTTTCATCGAATCTCTGTGGCGAATAGTTACCGTTTGGTCTTCAATAGTTTGATGATCAACGGTAATACAAAACGGAGTTCCTAGAGCATCTTGTCTTCTATAACGTCTTCCTACAGCATCTTTTTCATCATACGCTACATTGAAGTCCCATCTTAAATCGTCAACAATTTTATGAGCGATATCTGGCAAACCATCTTTTTTGACTAATGGTAAAACTGCTGCTTTTGTTGGAGCCAAAACGGATGGTAATTTTAGAACTGTTCTGGTAGAACCGTCTTCTAATGTTTCTTCTTTTAAAGAAGTCGCAAAAACGGCCAAGAACATTCTATCTAAACCAACCGAAGTTTCTACTACATAAGGCACGTAATTCTGATTCAATTCGGCATCAAAATATTGTAATTTTCTACCTGAAAACTGTTCGTGTGCCTTCAAGTCAAAATCAGTGCGAGAGTGAATTCCTTCTAATTCTTTGAATCCAAAAGGGAAATTAAACTCAATATCAGCCGCAGCATTGGCATAATGAGCTAGTTTTTCATGATCGTGGAAACGGTAATTTTCTTTACCAAGTCCTAATGACAAATGCCAATTTAGTCTAGCTGTTTTCCAATGTTCGTACCATCTCATTTCATCGCCCGGACGCACAAAAAATTGCATTTCCATTTGTTCAAATTCCCGCATACGGAAAATAAATTGTCTTGCAACGATTTCATTTCTAAACGCTTTTCCGGTTTGTGCAATTCCAAAAGGAACTTTCATTCGTCCTGATTTTTGTACATTCAGGAAATTTACAAAAATACCTTGAGCTGTTTCTGGGCGTAAGTATAAATCCATCGCTGTATCAGCTGACGCTCCTAATTTAGTACCAAACATCAAGTTAAATTGACGCACTTCTGTCCAGTTTCTAGAACCAGTTTCCGGATCGGCAATTTCTAATTCTTCGATTAATGCTTTTACGTCTTCTAAGTCTTCGCTACCGAGTGAACGAGCCATTCTTTCCAGAATTTCTCTTTCTTTAGCTTTGTATTCAATTACTCTGGCATTTGTAGTTACAAATTCCTGTTCGTTGAAAGCATCCCCAAAACGAGCCCTTGCTTTTTCGATTTCTTTGATTGCTTTTTGATTTAGCTTTTCGGCATAATCTTCAATCAAAACATCGGCTCTATATCTTCTTTTCGAATCTTTGTTATCAATTAATGGGTCGTTGAAAGCATCCACGTGGCCTGAAGCTTTCCAAGTAGTTGGATGCATCAATATAGCCGCGTCAAGACCTACGATGTTATCGTTCATTTGAACCATCGCTTTCCACCAATATTCGCGTATGTTCTTTTTTAATTCTACTCCGTTTTGTGCATAATCATAGACTGCACTTAAACCATCGTAAATTTCGCTTGACGGAAAAATAAATCCGTATTCTTTTGCGTGCGAAATTACATTCTTAAATAAATCTTCTTGTTTTGCCATAATAGTGCAAAAATATAAAAAGTGAACTTAAAAAAAAGAAAATTGTTAAAGATTGAATCATTGATTTGTCTATTTTTATAAATAAATCCTTGATTACATGTTTGAAAGCATTATAAATCTATTTTTTCCAAAAGTTTGTTCCGGTTGCAGCTCTTTTTTATTATCCAATGAAAATGTGATTTGTACGGTTTGCCGGCACGATATTCCATTGACCAATCATCACTTGAACCCAGAAAATGATGCCTTCAAAAAGTTTTATGGACGAATTCCTGTAATTCACACTTCAGCATTATTTTATTTTCATAAAAAAGGGATTGTACAAGAACTCATTCATAATTTGAAATACAAAGGACATGAGGAAATAGGAACTGTTTTGGGCGAATGGTACGCGGAAGATTTAAAAACAATTACTCTATTACAAACTGTCGATGAAATTATTCCAGTGCCGTTGCATCCAAAAAAATTAAAAAAAAGAGGATACAATCAAGTAACGGCTTTTGGCGAAGGACTTTCTTCCTGTTTAAATTTGGATTATAACGATTCGCTTTTAATTCGAAATGTATATTCAAAAACCCAATCCAAGAAAAATTTATTTGGTAGAACAGAAGGAATTGAAAATATTTTTGATGTTGTGTTTACAGAAAAAAATCACAATAAACATTTCCTTTTAATTGATGATGTTATTACAACCGGAGCCACATTAGAAGCCTGTTCTCGTGCATTGTTGAAAATTCCAGGCGCTAAGATTAGTATAGTCTGCATGGCGATGGCGCAATCCTAATTTAGAGGTTCCGTCTCCGAAAACTTGAATTTAAAACACAGCGCAATATAAAACACAATCGTTTTTAGCCCTGATTGAAGTGAAAATCCTTTCTAGTCCTGAACTTGTTTAAGGATCCTGAAACAAGTTCAGGACTAGAAAGATTGCAGTGGAAAGCAGGAAATAGCTCCTAAAAATAAGCACGTTACAATTACTTATCGAATTAAAAAGAGCATACTATCAATTAATTTAATGAAATTATAACGAAATAGAATTTCCGATTACAAAGTTAAATGTATAAATTTGAATAAAATATTATTATAAATCAATTTAAACAATCATATTATGGCTTTTGAATTACCACAATTACCTTATGCGTATGACGCATTAGAACCTTATATTGATGCACGCACGATGGAAATTCATCATACAAAACATCATAACGCCTACATTACAAATGTCAATGCGGCGATTGCCGGAACAGATTTAGAAGGCAAAACTATTGAAAATATCTTGATTAATCTTGACATGAAAAACATGCCAGTTCGTAACAATGGTGGTGGATTTTACAACCACAATTTGTACTGGACTGTAATGACTCCAAACGGTGGCGGACTTCCAACAGGTGATTTATTGGCAGCAATAGAAGCTGCTTTTGGAACTTTTGAAGAGTTTAAAGCAAAATTCAGCAAAGCAGGAGCAACACAATTTGGTTCTGGTTGGGCATGGTTATGTGTTCATAAAGGCGGGAAATTAGATGTTTGCGGGACTCCTAACCAAGACAATCCATTAATGCCGGGCGTAGGTTGCGGCGGAACTCCAATTTTAGGAATGGACGTTTGGGAACATGCTTATTACTTACATTACCAAAACAGAAGACCTGATTATATTGAAGCATTTTTCAATGTAATTAATTGGACGGAAGTTTCAAGAAGATATGCTTTAGAGAAATAAAAACAGAATAAAGATGAAGGAATAAAGACTTCGAAAACTTATTTTTTTCATCTTAAAAACAAAAAGCGCCGATTTCAAATTTTGAAGTCGGCGCTTTAATTTATGTCATTTCTAGACTTTATTTCAATAAAAAAGGTGGAATTGCTCCCACCCTTTTTGCCCCAAATCTACCATAAACTTAACCTACTAATGTTATATGGTGGAGTAAATTTATAGTAGTTATATCTTCTAAACAAATAAATTAGATGAATAACAAATAAAAACGTTTAATTACTGAATTACAATCGTTTATCAGTAAGCTCTCACATCTTTTCCCTCGTAAAAGTTCATAAACGCGCGATTCACCACTCGATTACCTCCCGGTGTTGGATAGTCACCCGTAAAATACCAGTCCCCTAAGTTCTTTGGGCAAGCAATATGTAAATCTTCTACCGTTTGGAATATTATTTTTACTTCAGCATTTATTTCAGGAGAACTCAACATTTCAGCAATTTTATCTGAAACTTCCTGTGGCTGAAATGGCTCGTATATCGCTGTAACGTAATTTACAACGTCAAGATCTTTATAATTTTCCTGCCCTTTGCATTTTAAATACACCTCATCAACAATATGATATAAGTTTCTTTCTTTAAGCAATTCTAGTGCTGCCTTAAATGCAACTAAGCCTTCTAATTTAGCCATGTCAATTCCGTAGCAATCGGGATATCTTATTTGTGGTGCCGATGACACGATTACTATTCTCTTTGGATTCAAACGATCCATCATTTTAATAATACTCATTTTAAGTGTAGTTCCACGAACGATACTATCATCAATAATCACCAAATTATCTGTTGGTTTGATAACCCCATAAGTAACATCATATACGTGAGCCACTAAATCATCCCGACTACTGTCTTCTGTGATAAAGGTTCTGAGTTTCGCATCTTTAATAGCCACTTTCTCAGTACGGATTTTTACGGAAAGTAATTCTTGTAAAGATTCCTTAGTCAATGTGTTCCTGTTTTCAAGAATGTAATTATTTTTCCTTTGGTTCAAGAAATCCTGAGCCGCTTCAACCAATCCGTAGAATGAGGTTTCGGCAGTATTTGGAATATAAGAAAAAACGGTATTGTCTGTGTCTTCATCAATTGATTCTAAAACAGCAGGCAAGATAAGTTTCCCTAACATTTTTCTTTCTTGATATATTTCAGCATCACTTCCTCTAGAAAAATAAATACGTTCAAACGAACATGCTTTTTTAACCGTTGGCGGAAGAATTTCCTGCATAGAAACAGTTCCGTTTTTCTTTATTATTAACGCATTTCCCGGCTCAATTTCCTCCACTTTTTCAAAAGGCACATTAAACACGGTTTGTATTACCGGTCTTTCAGAAGCTACTACTACAATTTCATCATCTTGATAAAAATAAGCGGGACGTATTCCTGCCGGATCTCTAAATACAAAAGAATCACCATGCCCTAGAAGTCCTGCCATTGCGTAACCCCCATCTAGATTTTTAGAAGCTCTGGTCAAGATTCGGGCTACATCTAATTTTTCAGCGATTACTGCTGAAGCTTCTCTTTTGGTCAATCCATCATTTTTACATTCCTGATACAAATCAGTTACTGCGCCATCAAGGAAATGACCTATTTTTTCCATTACGGTAACCGTATCCGCCATCTCTTTTGGATGCTGTCCTAATTCAACTAAACTTTGAAAAAGTTCTTTTACGTTAGTCATGTTGAAATTACCAGCCAAAATCAGGTTTCTGTGCATCCAGTTGTTCTGACGCAAAAATGGATGAACGCTTTCGATACTATTTTTTCCGAAAGTACCGTAACGAACATGCCCTAAAAACAATTCACCGATGTAAGGAATATTTTCTTTTTGAAGAGCTACATCATCCGCATATTCAGGATGAGCCGCCATTTCTTCATTTATTCTATCATTTATTTGTGCAAAAACATCTTGAATAGGTTGTGCATGATTAGAACGTACTCTGCTAATGTATCGTTCTCCCGGCTCCATGTCTAGTTTTATACTTGCAAAACCTGCACCATCTTGTCCACGATTGTGTTGTTTTTCCATAAGGAGATACATTTTTTGTATTCCGTAGAAAGCAGTTCCGTATTTCTCTTTGTAAAATTCAAGCGGTTTGAGTAGTCTAACTAGTGCTATTCCACATTCGTGTTGTAAAGCGTCGCTCATTGTGTTGTTGTTTGTAGTTGTGTAATTATTTTTCCTCTTCTCGGCCCTCTCCAAAGGAGAGGGAGACTAGGTTTGATGTACTTTCGGTTTTCACTCTTCTACTAATTTCTAATAGTTAAATTCGTGAAAATTTGTGTAATTCGTGTTTGATTCCTTTTTTTTCAATTAAAAAAACCCCGTTTCCGAGGTTTCAAAACATTATAATTCTATATCAAATTGTGTTAGAGATTTAAATTGTTGCAATCTTGACAACACTTCTTTTTTCTCTAAATCAACCATTCTTTCGGTTCCAAATTTCTCTACACAAAATGAGGCCAAATTAGAACCGTGTATAATTGCATTTTTCATGTTCTCGAAAGAGACGTTTTCACTCTGAGTAATAAACCCAGCGAATCCTCCTGCGAAAGTGTCTCCTGCTCCTGTTGGATCAAAGACTTCTTCTAATGGTAATGCTGGAGCAAAGAATACTTCTTTGTTATGAAACAAAAGCGCGCCGTGTTCTCCCTTTTTTATTACCACGTATTTTGGTCCCATTGCTTGAATTAATGCAGCAGCTTTAACTAATGAATATTCACCGGAAAGCTGTCTGGCTTCTTCATCATTAATGGTTATAACATCCACACGTTTTATTACTTCCAATAACTCTGCCAAAGCGCAATCCATCCAAAAATTCATAGTATCTAATACTACTAATTTTGGTTTGGTTTCCATTTGATCCAAAACACTGCTCTGCACCAATGGATGCAAGTTTCCTAACATCACTACATCAGCATTTTTGAAATTTTGAGGTACTTTAGGTTGAAAATCAGCTAAAACATTAAGTTCTGTTGCCAATGTATCCCTTGAGTTTAAATCATTGTGATACAAACCGCTCCAAAAAAACGTTTTTCCGCCTTTAACTACTTCAAGTCCCGAGATATCAATGTTTCTTGCTGTCAATAAATCTAAATATTCTTGTGGAAAATCATCACCAACTACAGAAACTATGGCAGATTGTAAATTAAAAAAAGAAGACGAAAGTCCGATATAAGGTGCGGCTCCACCTAAAATTTTATCAGTTTTGCCAAAAGGCGTTTCTATGGCATCAAAAGCAACGCTTCCAACAATCAATAATTTATTCATTTTATGAGATTCGAATTAAGGCGCAAAGATAGTTTATAAGTTGTAAAATTGCAAAGGGTATAAAGCACAAAGTTTTACTAATATATTTATTTGATTTTCAAATAAATAACAGCATATTTTGGACTTTTATCTACTTTGAATAGAATAAAAATATTTTAGCGTTGAACGATTAGAAACTGTCCGTATCAATTGTAAAAAAAACAAATTTTACAATTGATACTTCTTGTCATAATAATTTTTCAATAATGGTATTTGTACCAAAATCATTAAATCGACAATTAAAATAGCATAAATAGTGTTTTTTGAAAAATGGAACTTTGAAAATATGTTTGGAATATTTACAACATACGAATGACCTATTTCCGAATTATATGACTCATTCCAAAAGGCAGTATAGAGAATCAAAGAAATTAAACTCCCTAAAATAACAATCCAAACAGGTGTAGAAATCAAAGGTTTGTAATGCTGAATTTTACTTTTTTCGAGAACTAAAATTTGAGACATTACTTTTGAAGTAAAGTCAATTGACGGTGACTCCAAAGTGCTTTCCGTCATTATTTCACCTATAAGTTTTTCAATATTTTTATCGCTCTCTTTCATAATAATCCAATATTTCCGGTTCCAATTGCTTTTTTAAAATGACTGCTAATTTTTTTCTGCTTCTAAATAACTTTACTTTGACGTTATTGGAATTAATATCCATAATTTTTGCAATCTCATCTAAATTCTGATTGTCAAAATAATACAACGTTAATAAAAAATTTTCTTCCCTAGACAATAAATTCAGGCAATTTTGAATCCTTTGCTTCCGCTCTTTATCTTCCAAAGCACTCAAAGCGTTATCAAGAGTTTTAACTAAATGATCCGAAAATTCATCAATTGAAATAGTGTTCTCTTCCTTTTTATTCTTTTTTAAACGATCCAAACAAGTATTATAAGCAATTTTATAGATCCATGTCGAAAATTTAGAATCCCCTTTAAACTTATTCAAAGAATTGTAAATTTTGATAAACGTATCTTGAGAAATCTCTTCGGCTTCTTCTCTGTTTTTAATCATCTTTAAAGCCAAAGTAAAAATCATTTCCTTATAACGATCAACCAATACGCCAAACACATTTGTGTCCCCTTGTATAATTTGATTGATATAATGTTGATCACTTAACTTATCCATATACTAGTAAGACGACAATAACATAATTAAGGTTACAAATAATTTATTTTATTTTTTTGACAGATCTGTAACCTAAATCAAATCCGTTTCGTCATATGGAATATTAATCATTTAAATTATGCAATTATGGGTCCAGAAATTTTAATCCCCTTGAGTTTTTTCCTTATGATCTTTGGAATTGTTTATCTTGTTTATTCTACAAGAAACCGAGAGCGTTTAGCTCTTATTGAAAAAGGCGTAGATGCCAGTATTTTTTTGGAAGGAAAAGACAAAGGCGTTCCTATGTGGAAAGTATTTATTCTAAATCTAGCTTTTTTGTTAATCGGAAGTGGAGTTGGAATTTTTATCGCTTTGCTAATTACAACTTACACCGCCTTGAATGACGGTGCCGTTTATCCATCAATCATTATCACAATGGCGGGAATTGGCTTACTTGCAGGATTTAACAAGGCTAAAGAATTAGACAAAGAATAAATAATTTTTTTATATAACGTATCAAAAAAATATTTTGATACGTTATTGTTTTTTTTTATTTCGAATCAATCGCTTCATAAAATTCATCAACAGAAAGTTGCTTTTGCATCGAAGCCATAACAGCTAATTCGTCACACCTTTCGTTTTGAATATGGTTATTATGACCTTTTATCCATTTAAAGTTTACTTTGTGCTTTCTATAAACAACCAAAAAGCGTTTCCACAAATCGGCGTTTTTCCGGTCCACAAACCCCTTTTTTTCCCAACCCAAAACCCACTTTTTCTCCACTGAATCGACCACATATTTAGAATCTGAAACCACTAAAACTCGCGTGTTTGGATTTTTAAGTTTTTCTAAACCTACAATTACAGCTAATAATTCCATTCTGTTATTCGTGGTAAGGCGAAAACCTTCATAGAATTCCTTTTTATAGGGCTTTCCTACCCATTCCATGACAACACCATAACCACCGTTTCCGGGGTTTCCTTTGGCTGCGCCATCAGTATATATATGTACGTCGTGTTCCATTTTAGATTTTTAGACTTGGTGCCCTTTTTGATTGTTATATTTTTTGTGATAATATAGTAGCTTTTCGAAGAAGTCTAATTTTCTAACAATCGCTCAATAACCTGTGGAAAATGTTCTTGTTCTAATTCATGTATTTTATGAGCCACTTCCTCAGCAGTTTCATTACCAGATAAGATTATATTTTTTTGAAAAAGAATATTCCCTTCATCATAATTTTCATTGACAAAATGAATCGTAATACCAGTTTCTTTTTCTTTGTTTTCCACTATTGTTCTGTGAATATTCATCCCATACATTCCTTTGCCACCATATTTAGGCAATAATGCCGGATGTATATTTATTATTTTATCCGGGTAAGCTTCAATGATATCCTGTGGGAATTTTAATAAAAAACCTGCTAAAACTATTAGATCAGGACGAAATGTATTTATCTTTTGTAATATTTTACTTTCATTTAAATCGTCTTTTGAAAAAACTACCGCCGGAACTTGATAGTTTTGTGCTCTTTCAATTACTTTTGCGTCCGAGCGGTTTGTAAATAAAGCAACAACGGTTCCTATTTTTGTTTCAGCAAAATATTTTATAATATTTTCAGCATTAGTCCCAGATCCAGAAGCGAAAATGACAATTTTTTTCATAATTCAACCCATTTATATTATGCAAAAAAAGGAATAAAAAATGAAATTAAATAACATTCAGAAGCCTTTGTCAAATATATTTTATAAATTAGTTGTCACATTTATTAACTTATTCGTTGTTTTAAAATAAAGTTTTTTATTTTTGCCAACAAATTAAATTCTAAAATTAAAGATTATGTCAGACATTGCATCAAGAGTAAAAGCGATTATCGTAGACAAATTAGGTGTTGACGAAAACGAAGTTGTAACAGAAGCAAGCTTCACTAATGATTTAGGAGCTGACTCATTAGACACTGTTGAGCTTATTATGGAATTCGAAAAAGAATTTGACATTCAAATTCCAGACGATCAAGCAGAAAACATCGCTACTGTAGGTCAAGCAATCTCTTACATCGAGGAAGCTAAAAAATAATAAAGTACACACCCGTTTGCAATCTTGTATACGGGTGTTATTATTTTTTTTTAAAATTAAATTCGCGATTGAATTTCAATCAAAAAAGATATTTATTGTAATACCCATGGCTCTTTTGTACTATTACTACAGCGAAGAAAGCGTGGGTTTTATTTGTTTAAAGATAACAAAATAAAAAATTATGGTATTAAGAAGAGTTGTTGTTACAGGTTTAGGTGCGCTTACTCCTATTGGAAATAACATTCAAGAATATTGGAATGGGCTTATTAACGGTGTTAGCGGCGCTGCACCTATAACTTATTTTGACGCTTCAAAGTTTAAAACTAAGTTCGCTTGCGAATTGAAAAATTTTAACGCTGAAGATTTCTTAGACAGAAAAGAAGCCAGAAAAATGGACCGCTATGCACAATATGCAATGGTTGCATCTGACGAAGCTGTACTGGATGCTGGTTTCAATTTTGAAAAAATAGATAAAGACAGAGTTGGTGTTATATGGGGATCTGGAATTGGCGGATTAGAAACGTTCCAAATCGAAATGTTAAATTTTGCTGCTGGCGATGGTACTCCAAAATTCAATCCGTTCTTTATTCCCAAAATGATTTCAGATATTGCATGTGGTCATATTTCCATAAAATACGGATTTAGAGGACCCAATTTTGCAACTGTTTCTGCTTGTGCTTCTTCTACAAATGCAATTATTGATGCCTTCAATTATATCCGTTTAGGACATGCTGATGCAATGGTAACGGGAGGTTCTGAGGCTGCAGTAACTATTGCAGGAATGGGAGGTTTTAACGCAATGCACGCTTTATCTACACGAAACGACGACCCAAAAACGGCCTCACGACCAATGGATAAGGAACGTGACGGATTTGTTTTAGGTGAAGGAGCAGGAGCGTTAATTCTAGAAGAATACGAACATGCTGTTTCCCGTGGAGCAAAAATCTATTGCGAAATAGGTGGCGGAGGTATGTCAGCTGATGCTTACCATATTACTGCACCACATCCTGAAGGATTAGGTGCTAAAAATGTAATGTTGAATTGTTTGAGAGACGCAGGATTAAACGCAACTGATGTTGATGGTGTAAATATGCACGGGACATCAACACCACTTGGAGACATTGCGGAATCTAAAGCAATATTACATGTTTTTGGCGAACATGCGTACACAATGAATTTGAATTCAACAAAATCGATGACTGGCCACCTACTTGGTGCAGCTGGAGCGATCGAGACAATTTCATCTATACTTTCACTAAAATACGGTATAGTACCTCCTACGATAAATCATTTTACAGATGACGAAAACATAGATCCTAAATTAAACTTTACTTTCAATGTTCCTCAAAAAAGAGAAATGAACGTTGTGATGAGTAATACCTTTGGTTTTGGAGGACATAATGCTTGTGTATTAGTAAAAAAATTAGATATCTAATTTAGATGCGTATAATTAGAAAAATATTTTCAAAATCCCGTTCTCTAGAAGACGGGATTTTTTTTGATTCTATTCAGAAAATCCTGGGTTTTGCTCCAATAAATTTAGGTTTTTACAAAAAGGCATTCACGCACCGTTCCTCTAATCGATTGGACGTTTTAGGGAATCCAATTAATTACGAACGATTAGAATTCTTAGGCGATGCAATGCTAAGTTCCGTAATTGCTGCCCACTTGTTCAGCAAAGCGCCTGCAGGCGACGAAGGTTACCTAACCAAAATGCGTTCTAAAATTGTAAGCAGAGAACACTTGAACGAACTGGGAAAGGATCTAAATTTAGTCCAGTATATTGAAAGCAAAGTGCCTTTACAACATTTTGGCGAAAATATACATGGCAACATCTTTGAATCATTAATTGGAGCAATCTACCTCGATCGAGGTTATGTTTATTGCGAAAAATTTATTCAAAAAAGAGTTATCGTTCCTTACGTTGACATTGCCAGACTGGAAGGAAAAGTTATCAGTTACAAAAGTTTAGTTATAGAATGGTGTCAAAAAGAGAAAAAAATATTTCACTATGATATTTTTGAGGACAATGCAATTGACGGGCAACGTTTGTTTGGGGTTAAACTCAGCATCGATGATAAAGTAATTGCAAAAGCCAGAGCCACTTCTAAAAAGAAAGCGGAAGAAAAAGCATCTCAACGCGCCTATTTTGCATTCCAAGAAAAAATGGATAGAAAATAATATCAATTTTCTTAAAACTATAACGTTTTCGTTTATAAATTAACGCAAACATCTCATTTGAAGAGGATAAAACTTCGATAGAAATACTATATTTACATCATATTTTGCAAGAAATGGGTATTCATAAATTGGATCTTGGCGAATTTGACGAAATAGATTATTATCTTATTGCTATTCACACTTCATTAGAAGACTATCGTCTGGCTTATTTTATTAATCAAAATCTTCCGATTAATCTAAGTAAAAAAGAGACTGAAATTCAAATTAATATAAAAGAAGGAGAAACAAATTTCTCAAGATTTTATTACCATGACATTGAAAATGATATTTCGTGGAATTTGATTCAAAATAAAAGTGAAGTTATCCAACAGAGAGAGGGAGATAACCAAAATTTATTTTCAAATATAGTCATGGAAGTGGCGACAAAAGTTTTTTTACTTCCTGAGTTAAAAAAAGTTGATTATTTCTTAAAAATAGAAAATACCGATGATATTATAAACATATCTAAAATACAAACCATACTAAACAAAATTGATTCTATTTCGGCCATTTACACGGTTGAAACAAATCAAATAAAATCAAAAAACAATTTAATTTTTTAATACAAATGCTTACAAACAAAAAAACGAAAATTGTAGCCACACTTGGGCCTGCATGTAGTACAAGAGAGATCATAAAAGACATGATTGACGCAGGTGTAAATGTTTTTAGAGTGAATTTTTCCCATGCGGACTACGAAGATGTAAAAAATAAGATAAATTTAATACGAGGTCTAAACGAAGAATTTGGTTATACCACTGCAATTCTTGGAGATTTGCAAGGTCCTAAACTTCGTGTAGGTGTTATGGAAGAAGGTGTTGTTGTAAATGATGGAGACTTAATTACATTTACTACTGCCGAAGATATCCTTGGAACTGCAAAAAAAGTTTTCATGAAATACCAAAACTTTCCAAACGATGTAAATCCAGGAGAAAGAATTTTGCTAGATGACGGAAAACTTATTTTCGAAATTGTAGAGACTGACAAGAAAACAGAAGTTATAGCACGAGTAATTCAAGGTGGTGAATTGAAATCTAAAAAAGGAGTAAATCTTCCTAACACTAAAATATCTCTTCCTGCGATGACAGAAAAAGATATTGCAGATGCTATTTTTGCAATTGGGCAGAACGTAGATTGGATTGCATTATCATTTGTAAAAACACCTCGAGATTTACAAGACTTACAAGAATTAATAGCCGAACATTCAGAATATAAAATTCCAATTATTGCCAAAATCGAAATGCCGGAAGCATTAGAAAATATTGACAAAATTGTTGCTTATTGCGATGCTTTGATGGTTGCACGTGGAGATTTGGGAGTTGAACTTCCTGCACATGAAGTACCTTTAGTTCAAAAAGAATTAATTCGCAGAGCTAAAACAGCTCGTATTCCTGTTATTGTCGCTACGCAAATGATGGAAACAATGATCACCTCACTTACCCCAACACGTGCAGAGGTAAATGACGTTGCTAACTCCGTTATGGATGGTGCAGATGCCGTAATGCTATCTGGCGAAACCGCAACTGGAAACTATCCTGTTCAGGTAATCCAGAAAATGACTCAAATCATAGAAGCAGTTGAAGATTCTCCGTTAATTCACGTTCCACAAGATACACCTCAGATCAAAACTAAACGTTTTATTACAAAAACAATTTGTCATCATGCTGCAACGATGGCTAATGTAATCAAAGCAAAAGCGATTTGTACCTTGACGAACAGTGGCTATACTGCTTTTCAAATCTCAGCTTGGAGACCTAACGCACATATATTAGTTTTTACATCAAATAAAAGAATTCTTACCCAACTTAATTTATTGTGGGGAGTAAAATCTTTCATGTACACTAAGGATGTAAGCACGGATGATACTGTTACTGACATCAACGAAATTGTAAAACAAAAAGGTTTTGTACAAAAAGGGGATTTCCTTATCAACTTAGCAGCAATGCCTATTAAAGATAAAGGAATGGTAAATACCTTGAGAGTTTCTGAAATCGAATAATTCAAGACTTTTAAAATAAATAGAAAAACCCGTCTCGTTCGAAAAATGAGACGGGTTTTTTGTAGAAAAAAATTAAGAATAAATAAACATTCTTCTGTAAAATAAAATTTATATTTGATGCATAAAAATCTTATCAACTATGAGTTTCAATTCGAAAAATCCATTTTTAAATAATAAATCTTTTTCGTCAGCGGTATCCAGAAAAGACGAAGTTCACAACGCCACATTAATTGATTACAATCAAGAGATGACTTTGGCAGGAACAATCAACAAAAGTATCATCCTGTTTTTACTTCTTACTGCCTCCGCAATGGTGATTTGGTGGATGGCTTTTAATGGCCTGAATCCAATAGTTCCCGCAATAGGCGGAGCTATTGTAGGTCTTGTTTTAGTTCTTATATCTGCTTTCAAACCAGAATACTCCCCTTATTTGGCCCCCGGTTATGCCTTGTTTGAAGGATTATTTATTGGCGGAATTTCAGCAATTTTCGAGACTATGTATCCAGGAATCGTAATACAAGCAGTTGGTGCAACTTTTGTAACTTTCATGATCTGCCTTGGATTATATAAATATAAAATCGTAAAAGTAACAGAGCAGTTCAAATCAGTTGTTGTAGCTGCTACACTTGCTATTGCGACTTACTACCTAATATCTTGGTTATTTTCTATGTTTACCAGCTTTGTACCCGTTCATTATGGTAATTCAATGATGAGTATTGGTATAAGTGTTTTTGTGATTGTAATTGCAGCTTTAAATCTATTTTTAGATTTTGACCGTATTGAAAAAGGAACAGAACAAAAAATGCCAAAATACATGGAATGGTATGGTGCAATGGGCTTGATGATAACCTTAGTATGGTTATATATTGAGTTTTTAAGATTACTGTCAAAACTGAACAGCAAAAACTAATTGTAACCCCATTATCAAAATACTAAAAAACCTTTCTCTCCAGAAAGGTTTTTTTATGCTGCTTTCTCAAAAGCAATATAATGGCTGAGTTGTCCTTTCAAATTAAAAATAGGATATCCTTTTATCAAACAAGCGTATATATCTCCGTTCTTTTTATAGTTTAACACCGTTTTCTCGAAAGGCTGCTGCGACTGTATTGCACTATTTATCTCATTTGATACAATTCTATCGGTGACTTGACCCTGAAACATTTTTGGGCTTTTACCCAAAACTTCTGCTTCTAAGTAGCCATTCATTTTGACCATGTTGTGTGAAGCAAAAACAATAGTTAGTTTGGCATCTGTAACGATTATTACTTCTTCTTTTATTGGCGAAGAAATATCCCAATCCGGCGAAAGTTTCCACTTATTTTGGTACGCAATTTCTTTGAGGCTTTTTAAGTCGAGAAACGATTGTTTTACTTCTTTTAAAAACTCATAATGAAAATCTACACAAACAATAGGAAGCGATTTAATTCGTAAATCATTGTGATAGTTTACAATAGCCCTTTCATATTGATTTAAATTGCTCATGATTTTTTGATTATATGAGTCAAATATAATTTTATTTCTAAAAATAAAATAGTAAATATTTAATTTTAACCATTGTTGAACGATCCTTTTATCAAATTAAAAAGCAAATTTCAACTGCACTACGAGGAATTTTTTTTCTTCTGTATTCAAATTGCTTAAAGAAATTCCCAGTAATCGTACGGAATCTTTCATTCGTTCTTGGTACAACAATTCTTTCACGATTTCTAAAATCAGCCCTTTATCTGAAATAAAATAAGGCAAGGTTTTACTTCGGGTTTGTTGGGAAAAATCGCTAAACTTTATTTTCAACGTGACGGTTTTACCAGCGATATCGTATTTCTTCAATCTTTTCTCCAGAGAAATAGCAATGCTTTCCAGTTTTTCCATCATAAATATTTCTGACGAAAGATTAATATCAAAAGTGTGCTCGGCTGCAACTGATTTAGTAATCCGATCTGATTTTACCTCACTATTATGAATCCCTCGTACCACATCAAAGTAAAAATTTCCCGATTTTCCAAAATGTTTCTCCAGAAAATCCAATGTTTTACTTTTTAAATCTACACCGGTAAAAATCCCTAACTGATACATTTTTTCGGTAGTAACTTTCCCTACTCCATAAAATTTTCTGATGGGCAATTCCTCCAGAAAAGGAATAACTTCATCTGGATTAACTGTCTTTTGACCGTTAGGCTTGTTATAATCACTGGCTATTTTTGCCACAAACTTATTAATTGATATTCCCGCCGAAGCAGTTAGGCCGGTTTCATTAAGTATCCGCAATCTTATTTCTTGTGCCAATAGAGAAGCACTTGGATTCCCTTTCTTGTTTTTAGTAACGTCTAAATAGGCTTCATCAAGCGACAGCGGTTCCACCAAATCCGTATATTCATAAAAAATCTTTCTGATTTTATTTGAAATTTCCTTATACCTGTCAAATCGCGGTTGGACAAAAATAAGTTCCGGGCAGTACTTTTTTGCCAATGCACCACTTATAGCACTGCGAACGCCAAATTTTCTGGCTTCGTAACTTGCCGCAGCTACTACTCCTCTATTTTCAGAACCACCCACAGCGACGGGTTTGCCTCTCAACAAAGGATTATCCATTTGCTCTACCGAAGCATAAAAAGCATCCATATCGATGTGTATGATTTTCCTTTTTGGATTTAAACCTTGCATAGTATAACAATTGTATAAATAGTCTCTTGAAAAATGAATTAAAATTATTCTTTTTCCGCTACACTCAAATAGTTTTCAACCGTTACTGATTTATTTTTATTTTCTGTCGGAAAAAAGAAACTGATAGGACTTGATTTAAAATGCTTCCAAATGGAGGTTCCAACAAATTTTAACTCAAATAATGAAATGGCTCTTGAACGAAATGCTAAGCCCAAAGACAGACTGAAACTTACCATAAAATTGACCAATCCAATAATCCCAATTCCAAAAATTCCCCAAAATAGCATTGAATTACTGACGGCGTAATTTGCTCCGTACAATCCTAATGCCAAATTCCCACTAGCAAAAGTAATATGTCTAATATCCAGATTTAGCCCTAAAAATAAACCAATTGAACCAATACTGCCCATAAAAATACCAAACCAGAAATTAGATATAATTCCTGCCCATCTTTTTTCGTACAACTTTGCCAATTTCAGTGCTCGCACTTTCCCTAAACTCCTTTTCAGTCCCGGATGTTCCGCTATTCGAAAATAAACCTGATTGTGTTTATCCCTGTTAGCTACACTTCCAGAAATGATTCCGGATAAAAATAAAAACACACCAGCAATAGCAGAATGAAGAATAGCTAAGGAATGAACAGGACTTAGGTCAATGAGTAAATTCTCCCATTTAGTAGCTGCAATATTATAATCGAAAGTATACTCTATTAACCATATTCCAAGTAATGAAATAGGAAAAGCCATAATCACATTCCCCACAAAAGCGATAAACTGAGAGCGAAAAACACGTGCAAAAAGAATCGCAAAGGCTTGATATTTTTCAGAATCTTTTCCTTGTTTTACTTCGCCTTCTTCCAATGCTTTTATTAAAGCAGCAGCAGTCATGGCTGGCTGCTTAGTTGCCAAAGTAAATCCCAACAGATAAATAACAATAAATCCAAAAGCATAGTTCATACTATAAATAAAGGCATGCCCAAAAAAACTTGCATCCACTTTAGAAAGCAATACTTTAATTATACACATTATGCCCACAATAAATCCTCCGCCCAATGCTGTTCGAAACATTTTAAAATATTCGCTTCGCGTTTCTGTAATGTAATGTTCTCCTGTTTTAGCTGTATGTTGCGTTATTTCATAAGAAATCAACTGTGTACTTTCTCCAATAAATTTCCTAACATTATTTTTATAACAATTGTATCTTATTAATTGCAAAGCCAAAGCAATTCCGTTCGCTTTGATATCCTGCTGTTTACCGACTATTAAAAATGGAATTAAATGTTTTAATCTATCTAATTGTTGTCTAATTTTTAACAAATTCTGATTTACTCGAAGCGAAATTCCATATTTAGAACTATTATGGAATGCCTTATCAACAAAGGCCTCGCACTGTTTATGTAGTACCAGTACCTGTGCATAGGACAAATCATCCGGTTTTATATAATGCAAATCAGAATTTCTAATTTTATCCCCAATCTGAAGTAATTCTTTTTCAAAAGCGCCAAACGGACTTTCTAAATCATCAAATTCCGGAACCATTTTTAGAACGTCTGTTTCCATGGCCCTACCGCTAATTCTTTGCGTAATTAAAGACATTGCGATTAACAATTCAGACAAACTCGAATTAGGTTCTACAGTTTCATAAATTGATTTAAATTCTAAAAGAGCATATAATTCAGCCAATTGACCGAACTGTATCCTATTTATCCAAAGCGCATCATTCCGATTGTAGAACACCTGATTCAGCACATATTCTAAGGTACTTTTTTGTGGCTGATAGGGTAAAAATTTAGAGAAAATTCTTTTTTTTACCTCAAAAATAAAATCAACGTCTTGCAGTATCGCAGCGTCGGACAGAATTTTGTTGAATTTTTTATCTTTTAGAATCTCTTTTATATAAACAGAAAACTGACCTCGACAAGACTCATTTTCTTTTAAAAAAGAAATAATTTCGCGTAAGTCTATTGTTTGTAATTTCTTTATTTTTGACGGTCGAAGAAGTTCAACCAACCTAACCAAAGCTTCTAAATCATCTTCTTTATTGCGCCAAGATTGGTTCCCATCAAAATAACAAATTAATAATTCCGATAGAGTAGGTTTGGATTTCGTTTTGAAAAATAATCTCATTATAATAGTCTCCTTTTTGTAAAAGTACAATTTGACCAATTAACTTTCATTAACTTAATCATAAAAAACGATTGCGAAAGCGGAACTAGGAATTAAAAAAATTGTCAAAATCTATTAAACAGTCCTAATTTTACATTTAATTTTAGCGAGATTACCTATCATCGCGAGATTATTTAATACCTTTGAAATACGACTGTAGCCGCAATGGATTTACAATAATTTTTATTACGAATACCGTAATTCTTGGGATAGAAATTTAAGCGGTAACAATTCAAGATATCAAAATAGGTTTAGTATGAAAATGATCGAAATAGAAAAAAAATTTATGGTTTTAAATGATTCATTTAAAGCAGCCGCTTTGACTCAAAATCATATTGCACAAGGCTATTTAAGTACGGTTCCAGAACGTACGGTCAGAGTACGCATAAAAGGAGAAAAAAGCTATCTGACAATCAAGGGCTTGACTAACGACACCGGAATGTCTCGTTTTGAATGGGAGAAAGAAATCCCTGTTAATGAAGCCAAAAAATTACTGCTTTTGTGTGAAAAAGGAGTCATCGACAAAACCCGCTTTGAAATAAAAGTAGGCAATCACATTTTTGAAGTAGATGAATTCCATGGAGACAATAAAGGTTTGATCATAGCTGAAATTGAACTCGATTCTGAAACTGAAACTTTCGAAAAACCAAATTGGCTAGGAGAAGAAGTCACAAATGACAAACGTTACTATAATTCCTATTTAAGCAAGCATCCCTACAAAAAATGGTGATTTAGTTGTTTAAAACCGCAATAGTCACCTGCATAGAACCATCGTCTCTACGAGAAGCAATATCATTGAAGGCTCTCTTAGATAAATCAATTTCTCTTGACTTTACAAATGGACCTCGATCTGTAATTTCGACAATCACTGACTTTCCATTAGCTTCATTAGTTACCTTCACTTTTGTTCCGAAAGGAAGTTTTTTGTGTGCTGCAGTATATTTGTTATTATCGAATTTTCTGCCGCTTGTTGTTCTTCTACCGTTAAATTTATCAGCATAATAGGAAGCATGAGCATCCGTTTTATAAATTTTAAATTTTCCGTTTTCTACTAGTAAAGTATCCGAAATAATTTCTTGACGTCCAAGTACCATTTTACTTTTCTTAATAGTGTCCTTTTGTACGGAAGCTTTTTGTTTATTTAAACCACGGCTTTGACTGCTGACTAAACCTATAATTGTTAGCAAAAAAAATAATGTAATTAATTTTCTCATATACTCTTCTTTTAGTTAATCCTATTTTACAAAAACCATACCTAGATAAAAAAAGCTCTATTTCTAGAGCTTCAATAGATTTTTTAAAACCACATAGACCATGGAATTCTACTCAAAATAAGGAGTAATCCTAAACCATAAAAAATAGAAAAAGTTTTGAATTTTGATTCGCTTGTTGTCAATTTTTTATGCTTAGACCATCCTATTGTAATCAAAGCAATCCCAATAATATTGATTAACGGGTGTTCTAACGAAGTCAATCGCAATGCTTTATCTGACATTTGACCAAAAGATGCAAAACCCAGCGGGGAAACAAAATATAAAATCAACCCTATCAACAGTTGGGTGTGTATTCCTATTAATCCAAACAATGCTATTTTCCTGTCTTTTTCAGTAAATTCTTTTTTGGAAAACATTCCAATAAATGAATTAATCACTGCCACAACTAATAAAAAAAGCGCTAAATAAGCCCAACCAGAATGAAATTTTTGAATAAATTCGTACATATAAATAGTTTTTGTTTTAACAAATATAAGAAAAAAAGGCATAAAAAAACCACTTATTGCTAAAAGCCAAAGTGGTTTTATAAATGATATTATAAAAAAAACTACCCAAAATAAATTTTGAGTAGTTTATAAAATCTAGATTAAAGTCTTACAAAAACGGTTGCAATACTTTATCTATTATTTGAATTACGCCATTAGTACCTTGAATATTAATTACTTTAATTGTACCGTTACTAGTTGCTACAATATCTTTAATTTTAACGGTACCTAATAAGATTGTAAATTTATTAGGAGTATATAACGTTGTAACAGAAACATCAGCAGTTGCGGTAGAAGAAGTAAATGAAGTAGCTGAACTTGCCGTTTTATTACCGTTTTCTAAATGATATTTTAAGATGTTTGTAATTTGAGCATCAGTTTTACCAACTAAATACCCTCCAGTTCCTTTAGCTGCAGTGAATGCATCATTATTTGGAGCATAAACCGTAACAGCTGCAGTTCCAGTAGCAGCATTTAAAATTGCCAATATTGACGCTTGTGGAGTGCTTGTAACAACACCTAATAAAGAAGACAAACTCGGATTCGAAACGATTTGATTAACAATTGTCGGCAGTTTTAACACTCCATCGATAGTATATAAAATTCCATTGCTAGCATCAACATCAGCAGTAGTAACTTTAGCTCCACCATTTGTAGCACCAGCATTTAAGATAATATCAGTACCTGATTTACTAATAAATAAGTTTAAGTTAGCTCCTGTAGTCGCAGTAGCAGTTGTTTTGATAAACGCAAATGTTTTAAAAGTTCCTGCTGCTACTAAATCAGCAGATCGAGTTCCAATTCCAATTACATGGTTTTGTAAAACTAATTTTAAATTAGCAATATCAGCCGGAAGAACCATAGCATTGATACTAGCGCTTGTAATACCTGCGGCAGTAAAAGCAGCATTTGTAGGAGCAAAAACAGTATATGATCCCGGATTACTCAAGGTAACATCTAAACCTGTTTTTTTCAATGCGTCTACTAAAATACTGAAATTAGCTGGATCAGCTTGTGCAATTTCAACTATAGATTTCAATTTTACTACTTCTTTTGTATCGTCAGTACAAGAGAATGTCATAAGAGCAACAGATAAAACTGTAAAAAAATATAGGATTTGATTTTTAATTTTCATGATTATTTATTTTATGATTATATACTAATTGTCTATTTAAATGTTTTTGTATTATAATTATTTTATTTACCGAAAGTATATCTTAAAGTAAATTGTGCTTGCCAAACATCAAAAACTGATGCATTCTTTTGGAAGGTATCTTTTGCTAAAAATCTTTTCCCTTCATTATCCGTTTGTAACGCTAAAGTATAAAAAGGAGTAAAATTATTAGAACTACTTGGTGCTTGAGCTACTGCTAATATATTTGTTGTTGTTGCTCTTTGAGATATACCCCAATTACGATTCAAGAAGTTTGTGAAATTTAAAACATCAGCTCTAAATTGGAAACTATTCTTTTTACCTGCAATTTTAATAAAGAAATCTTGAGTTACAGATAAATCTATTCTGTGTAACATTGGCAAGATATTTTTGTTTCTCTGTACATATTGACCTCTATTAGACGACAAATATGGATCCTGATCAATGAATTTATCAAAAGCCTCTTGTTGTTGAGCCTCTGTATACAATACAATTGAAGAACCACCTAAGTTTTGAGAAATTGGAGAAAAACGCATATCTGAAGCTTTGTTAGGCACAAAAAGTAAATCATTACCATTAATACGATCTCCATTCAAATCTCCACTATACGTATAAGAAAACGGACTTCCTTGTTCTCCAATGTAACCTAAATTAATTGAAGTAGCTGCTCCTGTTTTGTCACCGTATTCAATTTTATAACCTACAATCCCTACATATCTATGTGGAGTATTGTTATTAGACAAACCTAATGGTAAGTTATTATTTCCATTTACAGATCTGGCACCTGACCAACTTCCTGATGCAGTTGAACCTGCTGAAAGTAAATCATTAGCTTGTGAATGCGTATAAGAGAATGAACCCCAAAGTCCATTTCTATAAGGATATTCTAACTTGAAAGTTGTAGAATAAAAATACCCTTTGTTTGTATTATTAAGAACAATTGCATTAGAAACATTATTGTTAATACGTACCCCGTTGTCATTTCCTGCGAATAAAGGTCTATTATCCGGACCGCTTATTGTTCCAACTGGGTTTTCAAAATTGGCGTTATAATACCCTACTTCATTGATATTTTTACTAAAAATACCTTCAATTGTACCTACAAAACCTAATGGTAATTTTTGATCAACTGCAATAGTAGTTTTCCAAACTTGTGGAAATTTATATTTTTTATCCGTAAAAGCTAAATCAAAAGTTGATGGAAGCGTAGGAGTTGCTGGTGTGAAATATTGTGCTGGATTTGCAGTAAAACCATAACCACCTGCTCCAACAGCTGCATCACCTGCATCTACTATTCCTGTAAGCACTCCATTATTCCCGATTGCATTAGACAAAAACACAAGGGGCGGTCTTCCTGTAAAAACTCCAGATCCTCCTCTAACTTGTGTAGTAGCGTCTCCAGTTACATCTAAATTAAAACCTACTCTTGGCTCAAAAAGGTATTGCGTATTTGGCATATCGCCAGTATTCAATTTTTGACCATTAGCAAAACTTAAAGCTGTTACCTTGGGATTCTCAAGTGCCGTATTTTCAAAAGATACTCTTGTAGCTCTAACACCCACTGTAAGTTTAAACTGATCGCTTACTTTTACCTCGTCTTGTACATAAACATCAATTTTATCAGATTTTAAAATCTGTAGTGGCTCTTCACCTCCAGGCAATGCTGAATATCTAAATTGAGTTCTAACTGGTAAGTTAGAAACAGAAGGCGCACCATTTAAAGCGATTGATTCATTGGCAGCATTATAAAATTCATCTAAAGAGTTGAATATAAATACGCCATTTGAACCTGAGAAAAATAAATTTTCAGATTTGAAATGCTCATAATTCACACCAAACAATAGTGTATGCTTTCCTAAATACTTTGTTACATTGTCTGTAAAGTGTAAAGTAGAATAATTTAATTTATTCCCTTGTGTAAAAGGATCTAAACCTACTGACATAAGAGTTAAGTTCCCTACTGTATTAGGGCTTACTGTTCCATTTTTAATGTCAATTGTAGGGAATAAACCTCCACCTTGTAAACCTCTATCCTCAATTTGTTTGTCATAACCTGCAATAAAATTATTACTCCAAGTTGACGATAATTTACTGTCTAATTGCAAAACAATAGATCTAGTATTATCTTCTACAACGTATCCACTATTCTTAAATGACATTGCATTTGCATTCGTTCTTCTATTTCCAAATCCTAATGAATTAGAATTAGATGTCAATTCATCAGAAGATGAATCATGATGAACGTAACGTACTGAAAATTTATTATCATCGTTTATATTCCAGTCAATTTTAGCAAGGAATTTTTTTGACACTTTAGCAGCATCATAATTTTCCCAAGGACCTGTCGTGTAATTAAATTTATTCTGCATAAAATCAGAAAGCGTTTGCATTTGAGCATAAGTCGGTGCCGAAACCTGAGTACCTCCATTTGGAGAATTAGTAGAAGTCCATGTTGTAGCAGGACTTGTATTATCAATAGTCTCGAAATTTCCGAAGAAAAACAATTTATCTTTGATGATTGGAGCACCAATTCTTGCTCCCCAAATTTTCTCATTAAAAGTAGCGGGTGCTATTCTTAATTCTCCAGCCTTTGTTCCAACAAAATCTTTTTTATTACTTCTGAAAGAGTTGTAAACTGATCCTTCAATTTCATTAGTTCCACTTCTGGTAACCCCATTGATTCCTGTACCAGTAAAACCAGATTGACGAACATCAAATGGCGCTATACTTACTTGTAACTGCTCAATAGCATCCAACGATATTGCTGTAGAACCTGTTCTTCCTCCTGCTTGTGCGTCAGAACCAAGACCAAAACCATTATTAAAAACTGAACCATCAATGGTAAAATTATTTAATCTTGAATCTTGTCCTCCAAAAGAACCTCCACCACCAGCATTAGCATTGTATTTTGTGATTGAATTAATAGATCTCGCGCCAATTACTGGCACAGCATTAATCTGTCTGTTTGAAAACTGTTGCGAAGCTCCAGTTCTTCCTTTTGAGAAAACACCGTTCGATTTTGTTTTAGTTATAACAACCTCTTGAAGTGAATTTATTTCGTCCTCAAGTGAAACGTTTACAGTAGTATTATTTCCTAACGGAGCATTAACTTCAGTTATTTCTGCTTGTTTAAATCCTACATAAGAAACCTTCACAATATAAGGACCTCCTGGTCTAATTGCAGGAATAGCATAAGCCCCAGAAAGATCTGAACTAGTATTATACTTTGTACCTGATGGTTGGTGAATCACTTGTATGGATGCACCTGTAAGTTTTTTTCCCGAAGTTGATTTTACTGTTCCCGAAATCCCTGAGGTTGTAACCTGGGCATATCCGATTACCGACAGAAAAAAAATAAAAAGAAATGTAACTTTTTTCATTTTTGCTTTTTTGTTTGATTTATTAATTATTGGCAAAAATATAACATTTTTACTTTGAAAAGTTAATATAACGTTAAGAAAGCATGTTTTTAATATAGATATATTGCTATTAAATAAATTAATTATATAAACAGTTAAATATTTACACTTAAGTAAATTATATCTTAATTCTATTGCTAATTTCATAAAAAAATAACATTCGAAAAAAAATAAAAATCACCAAATTTAATTAACCAAAAAACTATCATTTAGCTACTTATAAACAGAAAACCCCAATTTTCTAATGAAATAGGGGTTTTCCTGTAAGTTAGTGTAAAATAAAAAATAGAGCCTATTTATTCTTCAAAAAATAACTCAATAAAAAAGCAGTTGAACTATCGTGATTTTTTACTTTTTTGGTATTAATTTCCTCTAAAATAGAGCTTGCTAGTTGTTTTCCAAGTTCAACACCCCATTGATCAAAACTAAAAATATTCCACACAATCCCCTGGACAAAAATCTTGTGTTCATATAATGCAATTAGAGAACCTAAGGTTTTTGGAGTCAGTTTTTGTATTAAGATAGTATTTGTGGGCTTGTTGCCTGTAAAAACTTTAAATGGCAAAAGAAAATTTGCATTATCAGCAGGCAACCCTTGTTTGTCAAATTCTGCTTGAACTTGCTCTTTTGATTTTCCTTGCATTAAAGCTTCTGTTTGAGCAAAAAAGTTAGACATCAATTTATCATGATGATTTTCATCTCCGTACAATGGTTTTACAAATCCAATAAAATCAGTCGGAATCAACTTAGTTCCCTGATGAATTAATTGAAAAAAGGCATGTTGAGAATTAGTTCCCGGCTCACCCCAAATAATAGTTCCGGTTTGATAGTTTACCGCATTACCGTCTCTGCCCATGCTTTTACCATTACTTTCCATCGTTCCTTGCTGCAAATAAGGCGCTAATTTTTGCAAATATTGGGTGTATGGAATCAAGGCTTCGCTTTCAGCTCCAAAAAAGTTATTGTACCAAATACTTAATAAAGCCAAAATGACTGGCGCATTTTGATCGAAATCAGTAGTTTTGAAATGTTCATCCATTTCATTTGCACCGCTCAATAATTCGTCAAAATTTTCAAATCCTACAGCTAAGCTTATCGAAAGACCAACTGCACTCCACAAAGAAAAACGGCCACCAACCCAATCCCACATAGGAAATACATTGTCAGGATTTATTCCAAATTCAGTTACTTTTTCAATATTGGTAGAAACCGCAACAAAATGTTTAGCAACATCTTCTTGAGCTGTCCCGAAGTCTCGGGATAAAAACCATTTTTTGATAGTTTCAGAATTAGTAAGCGTTTCTTGTGTAGTAAATGTTTTGGAAACAACAACAAAAAGAGTAGTCTCTGGATTTAATTTTTTGATAATTTCATTTACATGATCCCCATCAACGTTTGACGCAAAATGCACGTTTAGATGGTTTTTATAAAATTGTAATGCTTCAACTGCCATAGCTGGACCTAAGTCTGACCCACCAATACCAATGTTTACAATATCAGTAAAAGATTTCCCCGTAAATCCGGTTCTTTTACCAGAAGTAACTTCATTTGTAAATACCTTTATTTTGTTTTTTACATCATAAATTTCAGGAACAACATTTATACCGTCAACATTTACAACAGCTGATTCTTTGGCTCTTAAAGCCGTATGAAGCACAGCTCTATTTTCTGTTTGGTTGATAATCTCTCCATCAAAATAATCTTTGATCGCGCTTTTAAGTCCAACTTCATCTGCCAATTCCAGCAACAATGCAATCGTTTCCTGAGTTATGATATTTTTTGAATAATCAATTAAAAAATCATTCCATTTCAAATTGAATTTTTCTGTTCTTGAAGTATCGGATAGAAACATTTCATGCATCGAAGCTTTTTGCATTTCTTCATAATGCAATTCAAGTTTCTTCCAAGCTACTGTTTCTGTTGGGTTTATCGTATTTAATGCCATTTCTATTTGGATTGTAGTTCTATTTAGTTTTTGGCAAAAATACTGAAATTAGTTTTAATGAAAAATGCGTTTACAATTATATAACAATATATTATAAAAACGCTGAATACCTAAAGTTTTGAATTGCTAATCAAGATTTTTAGGGAAATCCATTATTCTATAAATAGAACAAAATTACAAATTAGAAACACTATCTAATTCCCATTTTAGAGGAGCAATCGTCTTTAAAAATCGACTTTTATCTCTACCGCTCATAGGTTCACCGTTAGGTAGTTTAAGTCTTAAAGCATCAACCTGAACTCCATTTTTCCAAAATCTATAACACACATGGGGACCTGTTGCTAAACCTGTACTTCCCACTCTCCCTATGACTTGCCCTTGATTGACATGTTGTCCGCGTCGCACCAAAATTCTCGACATGTGCAAATATTGGGTCGAATAGGTCCCATTGTGTTTCACTTTGACAAAATTTCCGTTACCAGCAGTAAAACCTGTTTGCTCTACAGTCCCGGCAGCTGTGGTTGTGATAGGCGTTCCATAGGGCGCAGCATAATCTGTTCCTTTATGCGCTTTCCAGGTATGTTGCACAGGATGAAATCGATTAGAAGAAAATCGGGATGAAATTCTGCTGAATTTTATTGGTGTTTTGAGAAAGAAATTTTTTAGTGTTTTTCCTTCCTCATCATAATATTCTATTTTACCTGATGACGGATTTTGAGCATAAGGAAAGGCATAAATAATTTTTCCTTTATATTCAAAAAAAGCTGCTTCAAGATCTTCTACACCATCATAAACCGTGTCATTTATAAATCGCTCTTTGAAAGTAATTCCAAATCGATCCCCTTTTTTTAGTTTAAAAAAGTCTATTGACCACGCATATATTTTAGATATTTTACTCGCTAACGAACCTTCTACTTTAGCATTTTCTAAAGTTTCAGACAAAGATCCTTTAAGTAACCCGCCAATCGTTCTATTCTTAAAAGTAAGCGGATAGGTTTTTTCATAAGCGACTACGGTTGTATCACGTAAATCAACAACATAATAGTGTAATGCATCTGGCTGGTAAATAAAAACCTGTAATTTGTTGGTTTTATTTTTGGATCTAAGCAAGGTATAAGGCTTGTTCTTTCTTATAATCCTGACATCAAACGAGTCCTTTACTTTTTTAACAATATCAAATACCTCTCTGTTGCCAATATTTTGTTTTTGTATAATAGTACTGAAAGTGTCTCCCTTTTTTATAGTGTCCTTAATGACGTTGAAATCAGAATATTTAAATCCAAATTCAACTTTTTTGGACACCGGCCTCACAATTTCATCCTCAAAAGTAACTTCGGATTTCTTGCACGATATAAATGAAAATAAAATTACGATACCAATTAATACTTTCTTCAAACTGTAATTCATTTGTAATTTAATTATTTTTCTTCTCCCCAATTTGCCAACTCATCAGTTGACCATAATTCAGGAAAAAATATTCTTCTTTGATACTTAGGATGCATGTATTTTTTCCAATCGCTTCCACCAGTTGCTTCTCCACTTCCTTTCCCGCTTTGATCAATATATTTCTTTGCTGTATTAAGATGTTGCATCACCCAAGTAATATTCACTGTATGATCATAATGGCGCATTGCGTTAATCAATTCAGGATTTTTTTGATCCAAATCAGGTAGCTGTTTGAATTTTTGCCAAATATTTATGATGTTGTATTCCTGCATATGACTCAAGAACATCTTTTTGTATTTTTTTTCAAACTCTTCTAACAAAAATGATTTTTTTCCCGTTTTATAATCTTTACCTGCAGCTTGCCAATACAAATGTTCAAATGCAAATTCAAAAGGAGTGTTTCTGTCAATCGTATCTCTAAAACGGTGATCTATTAGATTTATTAGATCTGTAGACGAAAATTCTATTAATCGATATTGCGCACTTTGAAAACCACTTGCTGGTGTAAGTGTATTTCTAAATTTCATGTATTGCTCAACTTCCATTCCATCTCCCATAATACTGAAAGAAGTGGTCAGCATATCAAAGTACCGACTGATTCTCATTAACCTTTCTGTAAAAAAATCAGTTTCAATGTTTTGTGCGTACGAAATTTGGTTCATCTCCCAAAGTATCATTTTAAAGATCAGTTCGTTTACCTGATGATACATGATAAAAACCATTTCGTCCGGAAGAGTTGTTCTTTGAATTTGAAGATTTAATAACGCATCGGTTTGAATATAATCCCAATAAGTAATTGGTTTAGACCAAAGTAATCCTTCTAATTGCGTCTCCGTTTTTTGGTTTATTGCCTGGTATTTAAGCTCAATTTCTTTTAAAATTTCTTCCGAATTACTGTTATCAGTCATTATTTTTTTATTTTAAACGGGCTCTTCAATCCTTTGAATGCATCCAAATCTGCTTTGATTGACCCTACAGCCAGACTTGCTTTGATTCGTAATGGTAATTTATTATCGTCGTCTGATACCCATACCGTTAGACTTTCCTGCTCCTTAAAAACGCGCCCTGATTGAACAAGAGGTCTAAAAATCATAGCGGAAACAGCGCCAAATTTAGTTGTAATATCCTCACGTCCAATAAATTTTAACTTAAACTTTGTAGTTTCATCATCAAAAAACATATCAATTGCTATTGATTCCCCCACCTTTAATTTATCAATACCTTGGTAATTTCTTAAATAATAAAAGGCCGACAATATATCTTGCGTATTTTTTGGAATGATAAGTGTTTTTTCCTCTTTGTGCTTATAATCCTTAACAAGAACTCTGTTTGTAATTTGATTAAAAAATCCTTCTTGATTTTTAGTATAACCACCTTCGTTTATATTTCTCACAAATTGATGAGGGTTTCCGGTTTCTTTATCAATGTAGCTTTCATATAAATCATCTACTTTGAAAAAAAATCGAGACATTCCCGTAGTATACCCTTTCCCGATTACATGAAATGATTTTTTGGCATTTACAGTTGCATCTTTAACTTCTAAAGTCGCGTAACCTGCATTCACTATACCGTAATGGATTCTGAATTTAAACCATTCACCCACATCGTATGCGTCTTCCTTTTTAGAATCGAAACTTACAGTTGTTACAAATATTAGGAGTAGTAGTATTTTTTTCATTGCTTTTTTTGTCAGATTATTGACCGTTACTGCAAATTTTGTTCCAAATATATTAAAACAAAAAAACTCAGTCAAATAATGACTGAGTTTTTATGCTATTAACTAACCAAAAAACTATAAATTATGAAATTTATATCAATTTCGGAAGGAAACCACCCCTTCCTGTTTTGCGAGTGCAAAGGTAATTAACAAACCCAGTATTTTTTAGTAAAAAATACACTTTAACACAAATTACTCAAAAATACAGGTAATTCGTCGGTTAAAATTTCACATTACATAAAAAAAACATACTTCTATAGCGTTCCTCGTAATGCCTGTTCTCTTTCAATTGATTCAAAAAGCGCTTTAAAATTACCTGCACCAAAACCTTTGGCTCCCATGCGCTGAATAATTTCGAAAAATAACGTTGGTCGATCTTGTACGGGTTTTGTAAAAATTTGTAATAGGTACCCTTCTTCATCGGCGTCAACCATTATCGCAAGTTTCTCGATTTCATTCAAATCTTCTTTCATCATTTTCATGTGCTCTCCCAATCGTTGCGGAATAGCCTCATAATAAGTATGTGGCGGAGCTGATAAGAATTCGATTCCTCTTGCTTTTAATTGCGATACGGTTTTGATAATATCGTCCGTTGCAATGGCGATATGCTGAATTCCAGGTCCACCATAAAAGTCTAGGTATTCCTCGATTTGCGATTTTTTCTTTCCTTCGGCAGGTTCGTTGATTGGAAATTTGATTCTTCCGTTTCCATTAGACATTACTTTACTCATCAAGGCCGAATATTCGGTATTAATTTGTTTGTCATCAAAAGAAAGAAAATTTACAAATCCCATTACCTCTTCATAGAACTTAACCCAAGTATTCATCTCATTCCAGCCTACATTACCCACCATGTGGTCAATATATTTTAATCCTGTTGGTTCTGGATTGTAATCTGATTTCCATTCTTTATAACCAGGCAAGAAAACACCATTGTAATTTTTTCGTTCGACAAAAATATGAACGGTTTCTCCATAGGTATAAATTCCGGAACGCACTACTTCTCCAAATTCATCTTTCTCCACTGTCGGCTCCATAAAAGAGCGAGCTCCACGTTTCATAGTTTCTTCGTACGCACTGGTTGCATCTTCTACCCATAACGCAGCAACTTTTACTCCGTCTCCATGTTTTCTCAAATGTTCTTGTATTGGAGAATCTTGTGTTAAGGGCGTGGTCAATACGATGCGGATCTTATCTTGTTTTAGCACGTAAGACGTTCTGTCTCTCACTCCCGTTTCTAATCCTGCATAAGCCAATGATTGGTAACCGAAAGCCGTCTTATAATAATGTGCGGATTGTTTTGCATTTCCTACGTAGAATTCTACATAATCGGTTCCTAATAAAGGAAGGAAATCTTGTGCTCCTTCAAATATTTTCTCTAGTCCGTATTCTACTGATTTTACTTCTTTTGACATGGTATTTATTTTTTTATTCTATAAATCTGATTTTGCAACGCGAATAACGCCGATAAAACCGATTTACAAAGATTTTATTAATTTAAAAATATGTTGTTATTTATACTGAAGCCCTAGCCCTGATAGCAGTGAAAATCCTTTTTTGAGGTTTTTTAACCGAAAAAAAGATTGCAACGAATAGCAGGAAATAGCTCCTTATTACTCCACCCAAGATTTGTAATACTGGCCATCGTCTAGTCCCATTGCTTCTTCGGTTACCATTAAAGGACGGAATGTATCCACCATTACGGCTAACTCATGGGTTTCAGTATGTCCAATACTGCGTTCCATAGCGCCTGGTGCCGGTCCATGAGGAATTCCTTTTGGGTGCAATGTGATATGACCCTGCTCAATATTATTACGTGACATGAAATCGCCATCTACATAATACAAAACCTCATCACTGTCTATGTTGCTGTGATTATAGGGCGCAGGAATGGCTTTTGGATGGTAATCGTACAGCCTTGGAACAAAAGAACAAACCACGAAAGTCGAAGTTTCAAAAGTTTGGTGTACTGGTGGTGGTTGATGAACTCTACCTGTTATAGGTTCAAAATTGTGAATGCTGAATCCATAAGGAAAATTATAACCGTCCCAACCTACAACGTCAAAAGGATGTGTAGCATAGATTATTTCGTGCATCATTCCCTCTTTTTTGATTTTGATCAGGAAATCGCCTTTTTCATCATACGTTTCTAACTCATTTGGCAAAATAAAATCGCGTTCGCAGAACGGAGAATGCTCTAAATGTTGCCCTGAATCATTTTTATACCTTTTTGGCGTATAAAAAGGAGCGAAAGACTCAACGTAGAAAAGTCTGTTTTCGGATGTTTCAAAATCAATCTGATAAATCATTCCACGCGGAATAATAAGATAATCTCCATATTCAAAAGGAATATTTCCCATCATGGTGCGCAATTTTCCCTTTCCTTTGTGAATGAAAATCATTTCATCAGCATCGGCATTTTTATAGAAATAATTACGCAAAGACTGTCTTGGCGCAGCGAGTCCTATAATACAGTCTTTGTTTACAAGCATCGCTTTGCGACTGTCCAGAAAATCATCTTCGGGTTTTAGGTCAAAACCTTTCAGCAATAAAGATTTTATGTTTTTGCCAATGGCGATTTTTGGTTCAACCGAATACGATTTTGTTATTTCTTTTATTTGAGTTGGTCTGTGAACATGGTAAAGCAAAGCGGAATGACCATGAAAACCCTCCGTTCCAAATAGTTGTTCGTAATACAAACCTCCATTTGGTTTTTCGAATTGCGTGTGTCTTTTTTGGGGAAAATTTCCCAATTTATGGTATAAAGGCATGACTTTTTAAATTATATAATTATACAATGAGATAAAAAAAGTATTTAGATAATGATCGAATTAGATTGATTCAAGTGAATCTCTATTATCTAATTAATTTCTCATTCAGGATTTCTCTTGATAAGAAATTGCAGATATCCTAATAAACCGGTCCAAGTTGTTTTCATAATAACAAATATCGGAATTATTATTGAAATAAATTACAATTAAAACACAAACCCAATACTAAACCAGGTATATCCTTTTTTAGTTTCAGGTGACCAGGAATGTTTAATTTCTATAGGTCCAATTATCGTTTCTAATCCATATCCTGCTGCATAACCTGTGTATTTGGGTATTGAAATCCAGTTTACCGTTTCAAAAAGCCTGTCCCCTATGTTAGCGACATTTACCGAAAAATTAAAATGATTGTTTTTATAAAACTCATAATCTATGGTTCCTGTGGATTTAATATAGCTATTTCCCGCAATACTTAAGAAATCATATCCATAAAAATGTCTGAAATTATTTATCATATTATAGCCATATCCTCCTAAAATAAAATCAAAGAAAGCAACACTTTCAGGACCAAAAGAAAAGCCTGCTTCCGTTTGAAATTTAACTGTAGTATTTTTGAAAAGGGTTGCTGCTATTCCAAAATCACCTTTTGCAATAGAAAAAGGTTTAAAATTCCTGGTATAATTTGACGAAAATAAATAGGACTGGATGTCACCTGAAAAACACCATCCTTTTGTAGGGAAATATTTATTGTCAAAAGAATCATATTTCATGTATCCAAAAATACTGGCATAGGTACTCTTGTCGATTAAAGGATTTATATTTGATAAAGTTTCAGAATTTATTTTCAAAAATTTATATTCGATTCCACCTCCTATTAAAAACTTTTGCACAAACAAGGATTGAAAATAGAGCTGATTTGTAACATCTGAAAAATCGACATTTATAGAGCTGATTCCTAACGGAGACAAATCTATACTGCTTATATCACTGGTAACATTCCTGTTGAACTGATTAAATTGTGATTTAAAACCTAAACTTAAATTAAATCCATTCTCAATATAATAATCAAAATTATATCTAAAGTTATCCCCCAAAACTAAATCTAAAGATGCAATGTCATTTTTAAACAACGTTTTTTTACGGCTCAGGTTTATTAATACGGCACTTTTAAATAGTCCGTCATAATGCAATCCAAATTTCAAGTAGGATTTAGTCGCATTCTCTTTTAAACTAAGATTCAACTCATCCCCATTCTTGTTGGGGTCTAAACTGTATGATATTGTACTAAAGTTCTGCGTGGCGTTAATGTTATTTATTCCCATTAGCAAACCCTTATAATCCGTTTTGACACCTGGCTTAAATCTTAATTTCCCTATGACATACGCTTTTGTATAATTATCCAACTCATTACAATTGATATCGTTAATTTGTAAACTGTCGGATTCCATTTTTAGTTTCGGCTTCTTATATGGATTTGACTCATCAACAAGCATCTTTATCTTTTCGTAAACAGCGAATGTTGCGTCTTCACCTGTTCTAATAATATCTTTCCCTTTGTCAAAAGAAATCACTCCGAATCCCTTAATATCTGGTTTTACGTAAATATCCGTTTCTTTAATATTTTGCTTCATTCGTTCTATTGAATGAAGGTTTGTAATTTGAACTAAAATTCTTGTTGCGTTTTTAAGCTGTGTTCTGTCTAATAAATCATCTTGAACATCTACCCCAATTATAATATCAGCACCCAATTCCCTTACGTGCTCAATTGGATAATTATTGGAAACCCCTCCATCAACTAGTAATTTTCCATCAATTTCAACCGGAGAAAACAGAGATGGAAATGCGGAACTAGCCATCATTGCTTGTGCCAAATTACCTTTATTTAAGAGCACCTCACGTCCTGTTTCTATATCAGTAGCAATACATAAAAAAGGAATTGGAAGCTGACTGAAGTCTCTCACATGCCTAACGTGCTTTGTCAGTCTGCTCATTAAATTATAATTGTACATCCCCTTTGATAACGCTTCCGGGATTCCAATTTTAAATTTATTAAATGGCAACACCAATGCATATAATTCATCATTACGCTTTTCATAGAAATTTTTTGATGTCCTTGGAATGAAATCGTTTAATAATTCATCGAAATTTGTTGCCTGAAAAATAGAATCAATCTGACTTGCATTGTATCCCGAAGCATACAATCCTCCCACAACCGCTCCCATACTGGTACCGCCTATATAATCAATCTTGATTCCTGATTCTTCTAAAACTTTCAAAACACCAATATGTGCAAATCCTTTGGCGCCACCGCCACTCAGAACCAAACCTACTTTAGGTCTTTTTTGCTCTTGTGAAAACAAAGTGAAACTCATAAAATAAACAATGAATAATAGAGCAATCTTCTTCATAAGCAGCAATTTGGTAGGTAATAGAATTGGGCTGTATTAATTAATCATTTGTTGCCTTGTAAAATTCGACAATTTTTTTGGCTTTTGATATACCTATAACGTCAGAAATTTCTTTTTCTGCAGCCAACTTTAATCTTTTAACACTCTTAAAATGTTGAATTAATGCGAGCATTGTTTTTTCTCCAATTCCAGGAATGCTTTCTATCGAAGAATTTAGTGCCGCTTTACTCCTTTTATCTCTATGATGTGTAATCCCAAAACGATGCGCCTCATTACGCAATTGCTGGATTACTTTCAGGGTTTCTGATTTTTTATCCAAATACAAAGGGATGGAATCACCGGGATAAAACAACTCTTCCAATCTTTTTGCAATACCAATTATGGCAATTTTTCCTCTCAAACCCAACTCATCGATACTTTTCAATGCCGATGACAATTGTCCTTTTCCACCGTCAATAATAATTAAATTCGGTAGCGGTTCATTTTCATCGAGCAATCGTTTGTATCTTCTGTAGACGACTTCAGTCATCGAAGCAAAATCATCCGGCCCTTCGACTGTTTTTATATTAAAATGGCGATAGTCTTTCTTACTCGGTTTTCCATCCTTAAAAACCACACAAGCCGCTACAGGATTTGTTCCTTGAATATTCGAGTTATCAAAACATTCAATATGTCTTGGTTCGACTGGCAATCGCAAGTCTTTTTGCATTTGGGCCATAATCCTTTTCGTATGGCGATCCGGATCTACAATTTGAAGTTGTTTCAATTGTTCAATTCGGTAAAACTTAGCATTACGAATCGATAAATCCAGAATTTGCTTTTTATCTCCCAATTGCGGAACGGTGATTTTTATGTTTTCTCCCAAATCAACGTGAAAAGGAACGATTACCTCTCGAGACAACAAATGAAAACGCTCTCTCAATTCTATAATAGCCAATTCTAATAATTCTTCATCGGTTTCATCCAGTTTTTTTTTGATTTCCATCGTGTGCGAACGAATAATCGAACCATGAGAAATTTGGAGAAAATTCACATAGGCGGCACTTTCATCTGAAACTATCGAAAACACATCGATATTGGTGATTTTTGGGTTCACAATCGTAGAGCGTGATTGGTAATTTTCCAGTATTTCTATTTTTTCTTTGATTTTTTGAGCTTCTTCAAAATGCATGTCAGCGGCAAGATTCGTCATGACCCGTTTGAAATCTTTCATACTTTCCTTGAAATTTCCTTTTAAGATTTCGCGAATAGCATCAACTTGCTTTTGATAATTTTCTAAAGTTTCAAAACCTTCACAAGGCCCCATGCAATTACCAATATGATATTCGAGACAAACTTTGAATTTCCCGCTTTCGATATTGCTTTTACTTAAATCATAATTGCAGGTTCTAAGCGGATACAATTCTTTGATCAGTTCCAGAATAGTGCTCACCGTTTTAAAACTCGTATAAGGTCCAAAATATTCCGACCCATCTTTGACCATGCGTCTGGTGGCAAAAATGCGCGAAAAAGGTTCTTTTTTAATACACAACCAAGGATAACTCTTGTCATCGCGCAACAACACATTATATCGTGGTTGCAAGGTTTTTATTAGGTTATTTTCCAGTAAAAGCGCATCAGTTTCCGTAGGAACAACAATGTGTTTTATGGTTACAATCTTCTTTACAAGCACATTGGTTTTAGCTGTATCATGAATTTTATTAAAATAAGAAGACACCCTTTTTTTTAAATTTTTGGCTTTGCCAACATACAAAATTTTCCCTTCCTTGTCGTAATATTGATAAACACCAGGACTATCAGGCAAGGTTTGGATTTGAAGGGTTAAAGTTGCTAAATTCATGTAACAAAGTTAATCTCAAAAATCCCGAAATACAAATCAATGCTATTGAAATCTTTCTGTTGAAATTTTTGTTGGAATTTTTGTTTCTAATTCGTTATTATCCTTATTTTTATGGTTTCAAGAACTTATGATAAAAAATAATTCCGCACCAATAATAATTTTTGGCGAAAGCATTATCCCAGGCGAAAGCAAAACCGTCAATGTGGAAATCGCCCGATTGCATACCACAACAAAATTAAATATCCCCGTAATTGTTCGTCGTTCTAAAATTGACGGACCAGTTGTACTGTTTTCAGCAGGAATTCATGGTGACGAAATTAATGGTGTAGAAATCGTTCGGCAACTTATCAGTAAAAAAATAAACAAACCAAAAAAAGGAACTATCATCTGTATTCCTATTATAAACGTATATGGATTTGTCAATAAGTCAAGAGAATTTCCTGATGGACGAGATTTAAACAGAGTGTTTCCAGGAAGTAAAACCGGTTCTTTAGCCAGCAGATTTGCTTTTCATATATTGAGTGAAATCATGCCGGTTGTAAATTACGCCGTAGATTTTCATGCCGGTGGAGCCAGCCGATTCAATGCTCCACAAATTCGTCTCGCACAACATAATGAAGAATTAAAAATATTAGCTGATGTTTTCAATGCTCCATTTACTTTGTATTCAAAAAATATTGCGGGTTCCTTTAGGAGCGCAAGTGAAAAATTAGATGTGAAAATGCTGCTTTTTGAAGGTGGAAAATCCCTAGACATCAATAATCATATCGCCGATGAAGGCGTAAATGGAGTGAAACGATTGCTTTCCCATCTTGACATGTTAGATCCAAAACACAATGTAATGCAGCAAAAAACGCCAACTATCTATATTGAAAAATCCGGTTGGGTCAGAGCCAAATGTTCCGGCTTACTGCACGACTACAACACCATTGGAACCTTTTTGAAAAAAGGTTCCGTCCTGGCAACCATAACGGATCCTTATGGAAAATTTGAACGAAAAGTAAAAGCACCAAATGATGGCTACGTAATAAATGCAAATCTTTCGCCTATTGTATATGAAGGCGATGCTATTTATCACATGTCGAATACTACTGAAAATGGAGAGGAACAGTAGTTCTTTTGGGTAAATATTTATTTTATTAATCAACACTATTTTAGGGAAACCAAAACCTAATAATTATCATGTTTTTTATCGTTTTATACCAATAGTTTTGACTAAAACTATTGGTATGCAATTCTGGAAAAAATTACCCCAAAAAGAAAGACAAGAGCGCATTCAAAAAGCGTTGAACGAAAACGTGAATTTTGCCCATGATGCTTCCTTGGGTTATCCTGCATCTAAATTAGACGGAAAAGTATTCAATAGTGACGCTCCTTTCCTGAAAGATGCACCCACTCTTCAAACCTATGTAGCCAATCCCAATCATATTGGATGCCACACCCTTGGCACTTCCGAAAAAGCATTCAAAGGAACTCAGGAAATGGAACGTGAGGTCTTGAATGTTCTTGCCGTGGATATTTTCAAAGCGCAACCCGATTCTTTTGACGGCTACATTGCTCCCGGCGGAACAGAAGCAAATATTCAAGCCATCTGGATGTATCGCAATTATTTTATGTATAAACGGAATGCAAAACCTGTAGAAATAGCAATTATTGCCTCAGAAGACACTCATTATTCCATTCCGAAAGCTGCTAATTTATTGATGCTCGATTGGTTAAAAATCCCCGTTGATTTCAAAACCCGTGTCATCGATGTTTTTTCTCTCGAAAATATCATTATCAATGCAAAAGAGCGGGGTAAAAAATATTTCATCATAATTTCAAATATGGGAACTACCATGTTTGGCGCCGTAGACAATCCGGATAATTATATCCAGATACTGGAAAAACATCAGCTAACATATAAACTGCACATTGATGGAGCCTATGGCGGATTTGTTTATCCTTTTAGCAATAAAGATTGCGACATCAATTTTGAGAATCCAAAAATCAGCTCTATAACCATTGACGCACACAAAATGCTTCAGGCTCCCTACGGAACCGGCGTGTTCATTTGCCGCAAAGGTTTAATCGAAAACGTACTGACCAAAGAAGCAGAATATGTTGAAGGAATGGATTTGACGCTTTGCGGAAGCCGCTCGGGGGCAAATGCCATAGCGGTTTGGATGATATTATTCACCTATGGTCCTTTTGGGTGGTGCGAAAAAATACGTGTTTTACAAATGCGAACCGAGTGGCTATGCGAACAGTTGGATAAATTGAATCTGACTTATTTCAGGGAACCGTATATGAACATTGTAACAATTCCGTCAGAACACATTACCAAAGCATTGGAAGAAAAATACGATTTGGTTCCTCAAAAACACGGTAATGGCAATCAATGGTATAAAATTGTGATTATGGACCACGTTGAAGTGGATCATTTGAGTACTTTTATAACCGATTTAAAAGCGACTATTCATGCTAAAAAAGGAATTACGACAAAAATACAAAGCATTACGGAAACAACTTTCTGAAAATGAGTTGGAGGAAATGAGTTTGGCCATTGCCAATAAACTGCTGAAACTTCCCATTTGGGAGAAAAGCTATTTTCATATTTTCTTGCCTATAACGGAACATCAGGAAGTAAATACCGAATTTATTCTGCATCTGCTTTCTGGTAAAGACAAGGAAATCATTATTTCTAAAAGTGATTTTGACTCTAAAAAAATGACCCATTTTTTACTTACGGATAATACCAAAATTAAAAAAAACGAATACAATATCCCGGAACCTGTTGATGGTCCCGAAGTTTCGGGAGAAGTTCCTTCCCATAAAATTGAGGTGGTTTTTGTCCCGCTTTTGGCTTTCGATAAAAAAGGGCATCGTGTGGGTTATGGAAAGGGTTTTTATGACAAATTTTTATCAGAATGCAAACCGGAAACAATTAAAATTGGCCTATCTTTTTTTGAAGCCGAAGAATCAATTGCAGATGTCTTTGAAGGTGACATACAATTGGATTTTTGCGTTACGCCAAATTCAATCTATTCCTTTTAATTTTTTAATCCGTACTTTCGCAAAGGATAAAACCGAAACAAACTATGAAAATATTTAAAAATTCAAGATTCGCAGTAACTATTCTAGTTGCCATATTTGCGATTTCGCTATCTAACTGTGCAGTTAGGGTGGGAACAACATCAAACAGAGCCTCTTATAAGTCTAAGCAACTTCCTCCTGGACAGGCAAAAAAAATATATGGTGGAAAAAGTGCTAAACGTTACGCTCCAGGACAAAACAAATAAAAAAAAGACCTATTTCATAATTTGAAATAGGTCTTTTTTATTTTATGAAAGAGGGTTAAATCTATTTGTGATGAAAAGCTTTTTTATTGAAAAAAATCAAGATTCCCACACCTGTTGAAATAGCCATATCGGCTATATTGAAAATAGCATTAAAAAAAGTGAAATTTCTTCCGCCCCATATTGGCACCCAAGTAGGTAAATCTCCCTGCCAAAAAGGAAAATAAAACATATCGACTACTTTACCGTGAAACCATGTTCCATATGGTCTGTCTGTAAACAATGTGGCCAATTGCTGGTGACTGTCGTCAAATATAACTCCGTAAAAAACAGAATCTATTATATTTCCAAAAGCTCCTGCAAGGATTAATGCAATAGCCACAATTAAGTAATTAGAGCTGTGTTTTCTTTCCACAGAATCCCACAACCAATAGCCAATTCCACCTACGGCTACTAATCTAAAAAGCGTCAGGAATAATTTTCCGTAAGCTCCCGGAATTACAGTTCCCCAAGCCATTCCTTCATTTTCGATGAAAAGAATTTTAAACCATTTGAATACTTCAACTTCTTCTCCTAAAATAAAATTAGTTTTAATGTATATTTTTGAAACTTGATCAACAAGTAATATAATAAAAATAAGGAGATACGCTTTTCGTAATGACATTTTATAAATTTTAATGGCGTAAAAATAACAATTTAATCAAAAAAAACGCTCCCTTAGGAGCGTTAAATATTACACAACAACTGGTTTATCTTTGCAAATTTTTTGCTTCGATACTCATTGTAGCGTGAGGAACGATTTTCAATCTTTCTTTCCCAATTAATTTCCCGGTAACTTTACATACACCGTATGTTTTATTTTCTACACGGAAGAGCGCATTCTTTAAATCACGAATAAACTTCTCCTGACGAATCGCCAGTTGCGAGTTTGCTTCTTTAGACATAGTTTCGCTTCCTTCTTCGAATGCTTTAAATGTTGGAGACGTATCGTCAGTACCATTATTCAAATCATTCATATACGCACTTTTGATCAAATCTAGATCTGCTTGTGCTTTCTGTATTTTGTTAAGTATTATCTCTTTGAACTCTGCTAAATCTGCGTCAGAGTACCTTGTAGCTTCATCTACCATTTTGTATTATTTTGAAATTAATAGCATTGTTTTTATTTCGTCAAATTCAATTTCCGTACCGTTTTCTATTTCATCTACAAAAACCAGCTCACTAGTTAATGTTTCCGATTTAATATAGTCTACATTTTTAAGAATCGCTTGTTCCAAAAGTCCATTTCTTTTCAATTGAACCTTAATTTTATCAGTAACTTCAAATCCTGAATCTTTACGGATATTCTGAATTCTGTTTACCAATTCTCTTGCAATCCCCTCTTGCTTCAACTCCTCAGAAATTGTAATATCAAGCGCAACCGTTATTCCGTTAGCATTGGCAACCAGCCAACCTTCAATATCTTGTGATGTTATTTCTACATCTTCTAAAGTTAAAATTACGTTATTTCCTGCAATAACAATATTCAGACTTCCTTCCTTGTCTAATTGGCTGATCTGTTCTTTTGAAAATCCTTGTATTTCCTTAGAAATCAAGCCCATATCTTTTCCAAAACGGGGTCCAAGAGCCTTAAAATTAGGCTTAATTTGTTTCACTAAAACACCTGATGCATCATCCAAAAGTACGATTTCTTTTACGTTCACCTCTGCTTTTATAAGGTCAGAAACGGCCTCAATTTCAGCTCTCTGATTCTCGTCAAGCACCGGTATCATTACCTTTTGCAAAGGTTGACGCACCTTTATCATTTCCTTTTTTCTGAGTGATAAAACCAATGATGAGATGGTCTGTGCCTTCTGCATTTTGCTCTCTAACATTTTATTAACATAGTTTTCAACCGAAATTGGGAACTCCGCCAAATGTACACTGTCGTACTTTTCTGACTGTGTTGCTACTGTTAAGTCTCTGTAAAGTTTGTCCATAAAGAATGGAGCAATAGGTGCGCCAAGTTTACTTATGGTCAATAAACAGGTATATAAAGTTTGATAAGCAGCGATTTTGTCCTGCGCATATTCGCCTTTCCAGAAGCGTCTTCTGCACAAACGAACGTACCAGTTACTCAAGTTTTCCTGAACAAATTCGGAGATTGCACGAGCCGCTTTGGTTGGTTCGTAATCCGCATAAAAACCATCTACATCTTTTACCAAGGTGTTCAATTCTGAAATAATCCATTGATCAATTTCGGGTCTTTCATTTACTGGAATTTCTGTTTCTTCAAATTTGAAGCCATCAATATTGGCATATAAACTAAAGAACGAATACGTATTGTATAAGGTTCCAAAGAACTTACGTCGAACCTCAGCAATTCCTTCTAAGTCAAACTTCAAGTTGTCCCAAGGATTCGCATTCGATATCATGTACCAGCGCGTTGCATCAGGGCCGTATTCTTTTAATGTTTCAAAAGGATCTGCAGCATTTCCTAAACGTTTAGACATTTTTTGTCCGTTTTTGTCTAAAACCAATCCGTTTGAAACTACATTTTTATACGCTACTTTATCAAAAACTAACGTTCCTATAGCGTGCAAAGTATAAAACCAGCCACGCGTTTGATCTACTCCTTCTGCAATGAAATCAGCTGGAAAATCTTTATTTTGGTCAATTTTATCTTTGTTTTCAAAAGGATAATGCCATTGTGCATAAGGCATTGAACCCGAATCAAACCAAACGTCAATCAAATCAGCTTCACGCTTCATCGGTTTTCCCGAAGCAGAAACCAACGTGATTTCATCGACTACATTTTTATGCAAATCGATCAAATCATAATTGGATTCTTCCATATTTCCAATTTCGAAACCTTTAAAAGGATTTTCTTTTTGGAAACCTGCAACAATTGATTTTTCTATTTCGTTATATAATTCTTCTACAGAACCAATCAGAATCTCTTCCGATCCTTCTTCAGTTCTCCAAATTGGCAATGGAATTCCCCAATATCTTGAACGCGATAAATTCCAGTCGTTGGCATTTTTCAACCAATTCCCAAAACGACCTTCTCCCGTAGCTTTTGGCTTCCAGTTGATGGTTTCGTTCAAGTCAAACATTCTGTCTCTAACCTCCGTGATTTTTATGAACCAAGAATCCAAAGGATAATATAAAATAGGCTTATCTGTTCTCCAGCAATGTGGATAACTGTGCACGTATTTCTCAACTTTAAAGGCTCTATTTTCTTCTTTTAATCGAATGGCAAGTTCCACATCTATAGAACGTTCAGGAGCTTCGCCATCGTTATAATATTCATTTTTCACATATTTACCAGCATATTCACCAACATGTGACGTAAATTTTCCTTGTAAATCTACTAACGGAACCGGAGTTCCATTTTCGTCCAAAACTAACATTGGCGGAACTTCAGGTGTAGCTTCTTTGGCTACTTTTGCGTCATCAGCACCAAATGTCGGCGCCGTATGTACAATTCCCGTTCCGTCTTCGGTAGTTACAAAATCACCTGAAATTACTCTAAAAGCATTTTCTGGGTTTTGATAAGGCAATGCAAATAGCAACAATTGTTCGTATTTTATTCCAACTAAATCCGATCCTTTGCATTCAGCAAGAACTTGGTAAGGAATTTTCTTGTCTCCCTCTTTGAAATTTTCAAAATCAGCTGGTTCAGTACTTTCGAAGAAACCTTTTCCAAATTGTTTTCCAACTAAATTCTTAGCCAAAATCAATGTTGCCGGACGGAACGTATATTGATTAAATGTTTTTACTAAAGCATATTCAATTCTTGGGCCTACAGTCAAAGCGGTATTACTTGGCAAAGTCCAAGGTGTTGTCGTCCAAGCCAAGAAATAGATTTCATCTAAATCCAAAGCTTCTAATTTGTAATGCTGTAAATTTTTTGAAGTGATATAATCGTAAAACTTAGAGAACAATAATTCTTTGTGTTCTTCAATCACTTTAAATTGCGCTACAACTGTCGTGTCTGTTACATCACGGTAACTTCCCGGTTGATTCACTTCATGCGAAGACAATCCTGTTCCTGCTTTTGGAGAATACGGCTGGATTGTGTAGCCTTTGTACATCAAATCCTTGTTGTAGATTTGTTTCAAAATCCACCAAACCGTTTCCATATATTTGGATTTGTATGTCACATATGGATCTTCCATATCAACCCAATAGCCCATTTTTTCGGTCAAATCATTCCATACATCCGTATAACGCATCACGGTTTTTTTACATGCTTCGTTATATTCTTCAATAGAAATGGTTTTTCCTATATCTTCTTTGGTAATCCCTAATTCTTTTTCAGTACCTAATTCCACAGGTAAACCATGGGTGTCCCAGCCGGCTTTACGCTTTACTTGGAACCCTTTTTGAGTTTTATATCTGCAAAAAATATCTTTAATAGCACGAGCCATCACGTGGTGAATTCCAGGCAATCCATTTGCCGAAGGCGGACCTTCAAAAAATACGAATGGTGGGTTCCCTTCACGAGTGGTTACGCTTTTCTCGAATATGTTTTCTTTCTTCCAAAAATCCAAAACTTCTGACGCCACAGTTGGTAAGTCAAGTCCTTTGTATTCAGTAAATTTTGTGCTCATTTTATCCTTTTCTAAATCGAGGTGCGAAAGTAAGGAATTTTGAATAAATGAGTGAAAAGATGCAAAGAAAAAAGAGAAAAACGGGTAAAATATTTCACAATTAATATGAAAAAATTCACTTTTGGAGATCTTAAGCAAAAACCTCCTTTAAAATGTCTAATGATTTTGGTTTTTTGAATTTTAATTTCTAATAAATTTTATAAAGTATCTTTATTTTTAAAGACTTTGTATTTAATAGAATTTCTTATCAAATTGAAGTATTTAACCCTTATTGTCATCATCATCCAGTTCGAAAAAATCATTGACTGATTTTCCAAACAACCTTGACAATTTTAACGCCAGAACTGTTGATGGCACAAAGCGATTGGTTTCAATTGAATTTATCGTTTGCCTAGAAACACCTATTTTCTCTGCTAATTCCTCTTGGGTTAAATTTAAAATGGCGCGTTCTACTTTTAGTCTATTCTTCATCATACGCTCTTTTTAACTTTCTGAAAGTAATAATCTGAACACTAAGCAAAAGTCCTAAAATAGAAATATCCTTACTGCCCTCCATTTTAGGCATTGATGAGAAACTAAAAATAATAGCATAATGAATAAATGGCAACATTAAATACAATAATACTGTTCCTATAACTGCATAATTATACGATTGCAAACGAATTTTTGCAATTAACTCATCTTCCATTTTCTCTCGGGAAACTGAAATGACAAGCAATCCTAAAACCATAGTAGTCAAAGCTATTCTCTCAAATAAATCGTAGTATTTTACTCCGACCAAATACAGCTTAAGCGACGTAATAATTGAAAGAACTGAAACAATAAATAATACTAAACCAACAATTTTAAATTTATTAGGAAGTTGGTAGCCGGTGATTTTTTCAATTTTTTCGATTTCCCCTCCTTGTTTTGCTTGTGATTCCATAAAATTAATTAGTTAAAGCTTGCTTTCCATAAAGAATAACAAACTTGATTAAAAGACAAATATACTTTACTTTTAAAAACAAACCTATATCTTCTCAAAAATTTTTAAGTTTAAGAGAAAACTTCTTTTAAAACGTCCAAAGATTTTGGTTTTTTGAACCCGTCAAGGTGATAACTATAATAATCAATTAATATCTTCAAAACAATTTGCCTTTCAATGACATGAAATATTTTTTGATCATTATCGAATTTTAAGTCGATCAGTTTTTTAAACAAATTAGTTTCATGCTCCGTAAGTGAACTGATGGCGTGGAAAGGCGTGAAAATACCTTCGGTCATTTCGAAAAAAGGCATATCAATATCAGAAATATCCGGATAAAAGCCCAAATATTTTGTGGTTTCCAACATTAAAATCAAATGAAAATTAGCGATTTCGTCATGATTATCCAACCAATGCAAAGCCGTTTCCAAAAACGTAAATAAGTGTTCGTTTTTTTCTTCTTCGTGAATAGCATGGTGCAGAATTTCGGAAATAAACATCACGATTGTGCTTTTGTAAATATCCGAATGTATCGAATGAAAAGGCGCCGCTATTTTAATCTCCTTGAAATTCTCTAAAGTGCCTTTGTTTTTATGAACAGCTTCTATTTCAAGAATCGTCATCGGTTGAAAATAAGCAATCTTTTGAGTGGATTTTCGACTCGAAAAAGCATCCCGAACAAAATAAGATTTCAAACCATGCGAAAGCGTAAAGCACTTTACAATCAAGCTTTTCTCTTGGAATTTTAAAGACGAAATGACGATAGCTTTGGTTTTAACCTGCATATTAAATTACGAATTATTAATTACGAAATTACGATTTGGAATTCGTAATTTGGAATTATTAATTTATCTGATTATCATTACTTTTTTGACTTTGGTTTCTACTCCGTCTTGCGCCGAAATAAATATCATATACACCCCTGAGGCCACTTTGTATTTTCCAAAAGCAGTCGTATCCCACTCTGTTGTTCCTCCTTCTGATATCTTTTCGAAAACAAGATTTCCTTCAATATCCGTGATTTTTATATTAGCTTTGTCCAGTAATCCGGCAATTTTTATGGTTCCTTCATATTCTGGCCGTACCGGATTTGGATACACAAATACATTGTTTAGATCATCACTCGCTGCTGTCGCAACACCTTTGAATGAAACCAAACCTTTTGCAGTAGCGATAAAAACTTCTCCTGTTGTACTATTAATATCAATGTCATTTATAACATTACTAGGCAAAGGCGAATTGCTGGTCGTAAAATGATACTTGGTTTCCTGACCGTTTGGCGAGACTAAAAACACACCGGAATCGGCGGTGCCAATCCATTTATTATTGGCTCCGTCAACAACAATATCAGTAATAAATTGTTCGTAAAGTAATTCTTGCGCCAGATTATCTTCTAAAATAATTATGGGATTAGTAGTTAATTTATCATCGGATAAGAAACTACCAACATTAGGCAAAATTCGCAAACCTTTTGTGGTTCCTATCCAAAGTTGGTTTCTGTTATCGACCGCAACAACCCTTGCATCCGAAATAGGCAAATTACCCATATCAGGGCCCACTGTTATTTTTTTGAATTTATTGATACTTTCGTTAAAACCGACAACGCCATCTCTGTTCGTAGTAAGCCATTTAGTTCCATTTTTATCGATTGCCATTTTTCCAAAACTATTGTCAATCGCTGAATTCAGAATATTATCCATAGCGTAACTTTGCCATTGACCGCTGGATTTCAAAACCTTTAGTCCATTTTTTATTCTGCTGTTGGTAACCCAAAGATTCCCCGATTTATCAAATGCTGCTCCATTTATCCTAACATCAATATAACTTGGTCCAAGAAAGGTCAATGATTCAAGACCGCTATTGGTTTGGTTGTACAAAATTTTGGGTTCATCATTTACGATTTTTAGTAGCCCTGAGAAAAAAGAACTGGCATACACTTCATTTTCATTTGCGGGATTAACCGTAATTCTGGTTAATGATTTTGTTCCTAAAACTTTTTCGTAAGGGATATTTAACCATCCCTTCTTGCTAAATTTACTCACACCGTAACTATCTAAATCATACGGATTGTAATCCACAGTATAATCGCCATAGACGGTCCAAAGCGCATCCGAAGTTGTTTGAAGCGCAAATATATTATTCCGTAAAGGTCCCATAGGAGTACTGTTTTCAAAAACTGAAGTTGAAGAAAGAGAAGTCGTAATCATTCCGTCTTCTCTGGTTCCAATAAAAATGATGTTACCAATAATTGTTGCGCAAGTAATACTGGGATTGCTTTCGGTAATTTGGTTGGTATTTATTTGGCGAATGAGTGTCATTTCTTTGTTGTAAATATAAATGTTATTTACAGTTGTTACTATCAAATAATTAGCCGTAGCTCTTATATCTAATAAAGGTTGCGCTAGAGCTGTATATCCTATAAAAGTATTCGCGTTAGCATCATATTTATGAATATCCCCTGCAGCGTTCACCGCAAATAAATCGGTACTAAAAGTTGTTATGCCCGACCAACTCCCTGCGGCAATCAACTCCCATTGTTTATAATCCACTAAGTTTTTATTGGAAATAGCAGCCCTTCGTATTCCTGTATTTGAAGCAGCGTATATAAATCCATTGTAGTTTGTAGTTTGTGATATGCTTATTTCTGCACCATTCGCACCAATAAAATAGGTATCCCCAAACTGCAAAGTGGCCAAGTTAAACTGAACAATTCCAAAATCACAAGAGACATAAACAATCCCTTCAAATTCCATGAAATGATTGATTTTTTTTATGTTTGGTGGAAGTTGTTTGTTAATAATATCAACTATATTCAACATACTTCCATCAACTTCGTTTATGACTATCATCAACCCATTTTCATATCCAACCAATGTTTTATTAAATGTCTCACTATGATATAAAGATGAAATGGTCTGACCGGAAAGCCCGTCGACAGTATTGGTGGTTTTAATTAGGCTAGTGGTAGTATTTATAGAAAATAATGCATTTTCAGAAGCCGCATAAATTGTGGTGGACGATTCAGAAAGATCTGTGATTTCATTATAAGAAAAATAGCCTTGCCACAAGAAATTGCTTTGGGCAAAACCCAACTGTACTGTAATTAACACTACAAAATGTAAAATCCTATTTTTCATTATTTGCCTAAATATTGGTATACAAATATAGAACAAACGAAAGTATTAGAATTTTGTTACATAAAAAAAATGCCTTCCATCCTTAATATAGGTAGAAGGCATTTTAAATTATAATGAAAACTGATTTATACCACCCCTTGAGCTAGCATAGCATCAGCTACTTTTACAAATCCTGCAATGTTTGCTCCTTTTACATAGTCAACATATCCAGTTGCATCAGAACCATATTTCACACAAGAAGCGTGAATATTCAACATAATTCCTTTCAATCTTTCGTCTACTTCTTCAGAACTCCAGCTCAATCGTAATGAGTTTTGAGACATTTCTAAACCTGAAGTTGCAACTCCACCAGCATTTGAAGCTTTTCCTGGAGCGAATAATAATTTTGCTTTCTGGAAAACAATCACTGCGTCCGGTGTAGTTGGCATGTTTGCTCCTTCAGCAACACAGATACATCCGTGCGCTACTAAAGCTTTTGCCTCCTCTTCATTCAATTCGTTTTGAGTAGCACATGGTAATGCAATATCACATTTCACATCCCAAGGACGTTTCCCTGCAACATATTTTGCATTTGGATATTTAGTTACATAATCACTGATTCTAGCTCTTAACTCATTTTTAATCACCATTACGTGCGCTAGTTTCTCTGCATCAATTCCATCAGCATCATAAATATATCCTGCAGAGTCTGACATTGTAACTACTTTTCCACCTAATTGAGTTGCTTTTTCAGTAGCATATTGCGCTACATTTCCTGAACCGGAAACTACAACAGTTTTTCCTGTAAAACTATCTCCTTTTGTAGCCAACATACTTTGAGCAAAATATACCGCCCCGTAACCTGTTGCTTCTGGTCTGATTAATGAACCCCCGAAAGAAATTCCTTTTCCAGTTAAAACACCAGTAAATTCATTTCTGATTCTTTTGTATTGACCAAACATATAACCTACTTCTCTTCCTCCAACACCAATGTCTCCAGCAGGCACATCTGTATCAGCACCAATATGTTTACACAATTCTGTCATGAAACTTTGGCAAAAACGCATTACTTCATTATCTGATTTTCCTTTTGGATCAAAATCAGCTCCACCTTTTCCACCACCCATTGGCAATGTGGTCAAACTATTCTTGAAAGTTTGTTCGAAAGCTAAAAACTTCAAAATACTTAAATTTACTGAAGGGTGAAAACGAAGCCCTCCTTTATATGGTCCAATAGCTGAATTCATCTGAATACGATATCCTCTATTTACTTGAGTTTCACCTTTATCATCAATCCAAGTTACACGGAACATAATGATACGATCTGACTCGACCATTCTCTCCAAAAGCATTTTGTTTTGGTATTTTTTATTTTCTTCTATAAAAGGAATTACTGTTTCAGCAACTTCTAAAACTGCCTGCATAAATTCCGGCTCGTTCGGATTCTTTTTAGCAACCGATTCGATAAAAGTAGTAATACTTTGTGACATGATTAATAGATTATTAACGTTTAAGAAAACGTTTTCGTTAGTGAGTACAAATATACGTCTTCTAGGAATATAGCCCTCTTTTTTTTCATTTTATCAATAGAATTATCTTTTTATTAAGCAAATACAAAGAAATCCTTTTCTAAACCGCCATTTATCCCGAAATTGTTATGTTTTTCGTAATCAAATAAGGATATGTTCACTTATTTTAAATTTTTATTTTTTTAATTAATGAGTGATGTTTTTATATATTTGTGAAGATTTGAAAATTTAACTTATAATGATCAAACGCATACTGCTAACTTTATTTATCCTGTTGGGTTTTTCACATCATTCAAATGCACAGTTTGGATTTTCCCATGAAATAGGAGTTATTGCTGGGCCCATAGCCTTTCAATCTGACTATGGGGAACGCCACGATTTAAAAACCAATTCTGGAAATACTGGAATGGGAATTGGTATTATTCATTATTTAAATTTTTCTTACAGAGCTGATTGTAATTGCTATACTCCTGAAACTTATTTTAACGATCATTTCAAATTAAGAACTGAACTATCCTATAATAAAACCGAATTAAAACATTTTGGAGAATGGGTAGCGCCAAATAAAACTTCGCTTGGAGCAGATCAACTAAGAGCAATGAGAGGGAGTACTGCTATTACCAATATAGGAATGCAATTAGAATACTTCCCTTTAAGCATTCGTGATTTTACTTCAACAATTGGAAAGTTAGGTCCTTTTGTAAGTCTTGGAGCTCAATTCAGTTATTACAATGCCAAAGCATACTCAACCATGGGACCTTTAGGAACACCTTTGACTACTTTCCCTAAATATTTAACCCCAACTGATGGTCGCCCTTATGGTTTTTCTACCGAAGGAGGTAACGTATGGTCAGTGATTTCAAGTGTGGGAACCCGTTATAAATTAAGCCCATTAAGGGATTTAATGGTTGATTTAAGATTTCAGTATTTTTTCTCTAATTGGGTGGATGGTTTAAATCCTAATCCGGCTCTTTACAAAGAGAATAAAGCAAACGACTGGTTGGTTTGGTTTAATTTTGGCTACATATATTATCTACAATAGTAGAAATACAATCTTATTAAAAAGAATAATCCCCCAACTCTGAAAAATTTCAAAGTCGGGGGTTTTTTATTCTCTCCAAAACATTTCTAAAGGAGAGAAAACTAAATTATAAATTATGCCAAAGCTTGCTTCAAATCTTCAATTAAATCCTCGGCGTCTTCTATCCCTACGCTCAATCGAACCAGATCATCCGTAATTCCAATTTCTTTTCTTTTATCTTCCGGAATCGATGCATGTGTCATCAAAGCTGGGTGATTTGCTAAAGATTCTACTCCGCCTAAAGATTCTGCCAAAGTGAAAACTTTTAATTTTTCAAGAAAATCAATAGCATCCTCTTTTTTGCCTGAAACAAAAGTAAAGGAAACCATTCCTCCAAAACCGCTCATTTGCTTTTTTGCAATTTCATGGTACGGATGACTTTTCAGTCCTGGATAATAAACTCTTTTAATCTTTGGATGATTGTCTAAAAATTCAACTACTTTTTCTCCATTTTCACAATGTCTTTGCACGCGTAAATGCAATGTTTTAATTCCTCTCAGCACTAAGAAACTATCCATGGGTCCTAGTGTAGCTCCCGTTGCAAATTGTTGAAAATGCAACTGTTCTCCAAGCGCTTCGTCCTTTACAATCAAAGCACCAGCAATAACATCAGAATGCCCACCAAGATATTTCGTAGCAGAATGCATCACAATATCAGCCCCTAAATCTAATGGTTTTTGCAAATATGGAGTCGCAAAGGTATTATCTACAGCAAAAAGGATTTTCTTTGCTTTGGTGATTTTGGCAATTTCTTGAATGTCTGCCAATTTCATCAGCGGGTTTGTTGGGGTTTCTACCCAAACTAATTTTGTGTTTTCATTGATTAATGACTGGAATTTCTCCAAATCGTTCATATCAACAAAATGAAATTTAATTCCCGAATCTTTATAAATACGGGTAAACATTCTGTAAGTACCTCCGTATAAATCGTCCATGGCGATGATCTCATCACCAGATTTAAAAGAACGTAAAATACAATCCGTCGCCGCTAATCCTGACGAAAAAGCCAGACCTCGCGTCCCGTTTTCAATACTTGCTAATGCATTTTCTAATGCTGTTCTAGTAGGATTCGCGGCCCTGCTATATTCATAATCCGGATTTACCGGTTTTCCAGGACTTGTTTGCACAAATGTTGACGTCTGATAAACTGGAGGCATAACGGCTCCTGTACTTGGATCATGGTGTTGACCACCGTGAATAGCTTTAGTATTGAATTTCATATATTTATTTTAAAGTGCGAAAATGTTTCACAAATTTACCCTTTAATTTATTCTATCCAAGCCACAAGTTGATACCTTTGTATTTAATTAACATTTTTGAGATGAAACATATTATAATTTTTGCCGTATTGCTTTTTTCAATGACTCGTTGTTCTAAAGAATTAGCTTTTGAGGACCAATCTTTTCAGAAAAAAACAACTTTGCCATGCAAAAAAGAGTGTCCTCAAATCAGTGTGCGAATTCCGGTCGCAAAAGATGTCCCGGTCGTAGCTGACAGCATCAATAAAAAAGTATTTTCTGTTTTGAAAGAGATTATTTACTTTGGCGAAAAGCCATATACATCAACTGATTATAAAGGACTATTAGCTTCATTTATTGGCTCTTATGAAAAACTGCAAAAAGAATATCCAAAGGACGTTTTTGGATGGGAAGCAAAAATTGAAGGAAGTGTAAAATATCAGTCAGACAGTATTTTAAATATAGAAATCAAGCATTATACTTATACTGGTGGCGCTCACGGATATCAAGGTTTACGCTCTTTGATTTTTGATCCCGAAACCGGAAAATCTATTCCAAATAATAAATTATTTAAAGATAGAAATGCTTTCAAGGCATTCGCCGAAAAAAAATTCAGAGCTAAATATAAAATCCCTGAAAACCAACCTATAAACGCAACAGGATACCAATTTGAAGGCGAAAAATTCGAACTTCCACAAAATATTTTTTACACAGACAAAGGACTGCTTTTACACTACAATCCATATGAAGCTGCCTCATACTCAGATGGGCCTAAAGAATTATTGTTGTCTTATAAAGATATAAACGAATATTTGTCCATTAAATAGAAAAATGGTCTTTAAAAATCAAAACTTTTTTAAAGACCAAATAGTGTTTTTTAGGGATTGCCTAAACCCGATAATAATGAAAACTCTTTTACTTTTTTTCTTTAGAAAGTAAAAAATTGCAACGAATCGCGGGACACGAGTAAAGCGAACTGATGAAGTAAAATAGCTTCTAAATAAATTTTCTAATACCCATCATAATCCCAATGTGAAGCCCTTCGTGGAAATTACTGAAAGACATTGCATCCTCAGCATTTCTTAAAACATGATCGCCAGTTGAAGTTGTATATTCCATATAATCTTTGAAAATTTTATTGTCATAATCAACTTTGGTTTGATTGATGGTTTCAAACAATAAAGATTTAATTTCATCCACTTCGGCTAGTGTAGCGATATGTTCCGGCTTGGTTCCTTTTTTGTATTTCTCAACTAAATCATCAGAAATCATCATAGGCAAACCAGAAAGCTTATACACCAATAGTTGTTGTGCCACGATAATATGACCGATGTTCCAAATCAAATTATTACTGAATCCTTCCGGAATCGTGTTGAGTTGGTCAAGAGTGTATCCCGATAGAAATTTTGAAACCATATTTCTACTTGTAGTACTGACGTCGAATAATTGATTCATATTTTTATTTTTTTGATAAAAATAATCATTTTCCGTCTTAAATGAATTTTCTTTGCACAAAGAAATTACAACTTATTATGAATAAAATATATTATCTCGCTTCCTGCGACACTTGTCGAAAAATTATAAAATCATTGCCAAAAGACCATAATTTGAAGTTTCACGACATCAAACAAGATCCGATTACCGTGGAAGAACTGGAGCAAATGCGAGAACTTTCGGGAAGTTATGAGGCTTTGTTCAGTAAAAAAGCAGTCCTTTATAAATCAATGGATTTGAAAAATAAATCTTTGACCGAAGATGATTATAAGAACTATATTCTGGAACATTATACGTTCTTGAGTCGTCCCGTTTTTATCATCAAGGATAAAATTTACATCGGCAATACCCAGCAAAATATGTTGCAGGTAATGAAAGCGTTGGTATAATGTCCAAAAGAAATCTTGCACTAATTGGTGCCACAATTGTCTCCATAATTTACGGTGTCACGTTTACCATTGCCAAAGATGTCATGCCATTATATATTGATGCGTATGGCTTTATCTTGTTGCGCGCTGGCGGTTCCGTGATTTTATTTTGGCTGGCATGGCTTTTTATGCCAAAAGAAAAAATCGCGCGCAATGATTTCCCTAGAATTATTGCTGCCGCATTCTTTGGTGTGGCTTTTAATATGCTTACTTTTTTCAAAGGATTGAGCCTTACTTCTCCTATTAGTGCTGCTGTAATCATGGTTTCGACGCCTATGATTGTCCTGACACTTTCGGCCATTATCATGAAAGAACGCATGCAAAAACGAATGGTTTTGGGAATTGTTCTTGGCTTAATAGGAACTGCTTTTCTTATTCTTTACGGAAAATCCATTGGCAGTGCCACAAATGCCGGTTTGGGAAATTTCCTGGTTTTGGTCAACGCCATTTCCTATGGATTTTACCTGATTATCGTCAAGAAGTTAATGGATAAATACAATGCATTTACCTTTGTAAAATGGATTTATTTATTCGGTTTTATTATGGTTTTACCTTTTGGCTGGAGCCAATTTCAAACTGTGAACTGGGCTTTGGTTCCAATGGATATTTGCTGGAAAATAGGGTTTGTCGTGGTTTTTTCGACTTTCCTGACGTATTTGTTGAATTTGCTTTCGATGAAAGAATTAAAACCAACAACTGTTGCCGTTTTTATTTATTTGCAACCCTTGTTCGCCACCATTTTTGCAATTGGTTTAGGAAAAGACGAACTGAGTCTGGTCAAAATAGTTTCGGCCATTTTGATATTTATTGGTGTTTATTTGGTAACACAGAAAAAAAATTAGTTTTCAGTCCCAGTTTCTAGTCTCAGTGCTAAACTGAAATCGAGTCCATAAATGTTTAACCATTTTATTATGCTTTTTAACCATATAAGACATTTAAAAATCATACTGCTTAAATAAATGTAATTTGAACTTATCCCCAACTGAAAACTGTGACTGAAAACTGAACACTTTTTCCTTATCTTTGACCTCTTTTAGAAAATTATATGATACAATCAATGACGGGTTTTGGTAAAGCCACTTTGCAATTACCAACCAAAAAAATCACGGTAGAAGTAAAATCCTTAAACAGTAAAGGTTTGGATTTGAATGTGAGAATGCCTTCGCTGTACCGCGAAATGGAATTGGGTTTACGCAACCAAATTGCACTTAAGCTGGAAAGAGGAAAAGTAGATTTTTCTATTTTTATTGAAAGCACTGCGGAACAAACTTCTACGAAAGTGAATGTGCCGATTGTAAAAGCCTACATCAACCAATTGAGAGAAGTATACGCCGATGCTGATGAAACGGAACTGATGAAAATGGCTATTCGCATGCCGGATACCATGAAAATAGAACGTGATGAAATCGATGAAAACGACTGGGTACAAATCCAAACTGTTATCGAAGAGGCTTTGCAAAACATCTTGACCTTTAGAAAAGATGAAGGAATTTCTCTAGAAAAAGAATTTCAGTTGCGAATTGGCAATATTCGTCAGTATATGACCGAAGCTTTGGCACTTGATCCAGAACGCGTTCAAGCGATAAAAGACCGTTTGCAAATTGCAATTGCTGAACTTAAAGTGAATGTAGACGAAAACCGTTTTGAGCAGGAATTGATTTATTATTTAGAGAAATTAGACATCACTGAGGAAAAAGTGCGTTTGACAAATCACTTGGATTACTTCTTGGAAACCATCAACGGAACGGAAGCTAACGGCAGAAAATTAGGTTTTATTACCCAAGAAATGGGACGTGAAATCAACACGATGGGTTCGAAATCCAATCACGCACAAATGCAAAAATTAGTCGTTCAGATGAAAGATGAATTGGAAAAAATAAAGGAGCAGGTTTTAAATGTTTTATAAAAAATAGTAAGTAGAGACGCGATTTATCGCGTCTTTTTGCATAAAAATTAGAAGTGATTGCACATCTAAAACAACAACAATATAATGAGCACAGGAGGAAAATTAATAGTATTTTCGGCACCTTCGGGATCTGGAAAGACGACCATCGTTAGACATTTATTAGGAAAAGAAGATCTGAATCTTGAATTTTCGATTTCGGCAGCTTCTCGTGAGCCAAGAGGGGAAGAAGTAACTGGAAAAGATTATTATTTCATGTCTATCGAAGAATTTAAAAAACACATCAAAAACGAAGACTTTCTGGAATGGGAAGAAGTGTACCGAGACAATTTTTACGGAACCTTAAAAAGTGAAGTGGAACGAATATGGGCCAAAGGAAAAAATGTGATTTTTGATATTGATGTTTCTGGCGGATTGCGAATTAAACATAAATTCCCAAATGAAACGTTGGCCGTTTTTGTAAAACCACCAAGCATTGACGAATTGAAAATCCGTTTGAAAAAACGCTCTACCGAAAGTGATGACAAAATCAATATGCGTATTGCCAAAGCTTCTGTAGAACTAGCTACTGCTCCACAATTTGATGTTGTTATAAAAAATTATGATTTAGATATTGCTTTGGAAGAAGCCTATCAATTGGTAAAAGATTTTGTAAAAGATTAAATTAATGAAAATAGGATTGTATTTCGGAACATTTAACCCCATTCATGTTGGGCATCTCATTATTGCCAATCACATGGCGGAGCATGCGGATTTAGACCAAGTCTGGATGGTAGTTACACCTCATAATCCTTTGAAGAAAAAAAGCACTTTGCTTGATGATTACCACCGTTTACAAATGGTACATCTTGCCACTGAGGATTTCCCGAAAATAAAACCGTCGGATATTGAATTTAAATTGTCGCAACCTAATTATACCGTGAACACTTTAGTTCATTTACAAGGAAAATACCCAAATTACGCATTCTCCTTAATCATAGGCGAAGACAATCTCAAGTCTTTGCACAAATGGAAAAATTACGAAGTGATTCTTGAAAATCATGAAATTTATGTCTATCCTCGACTTTCAAGCGAAGCAGAAAATGCAACTTTCAAGAATCACCCAAAAATCCACATGATTGATGCACCTGTTGTAGAAATATCATCAACATTTATTCGGGACAATATCAAGAAAGGTAAAAATGTGCAGCCTTTGTTACCCGCAAAAGTTTGGGAATATATTGACCATAATAACTTTTATAAGAAGTAATTACCCCAAAACGTTTTTCAATTCCAGTTCAATTTTCTCAAAAATAGCACTCAAATTGTCATTTTTACCAGATAACAGAAAAACATCTGTACTAGGCATTTGTTTGCTATTCCATAACAATTGTATCTTTTTTTCCTTAATCAAATTCTTTGTGTTTATATTCCATACAACAGCAATTCCGTTATTTTTAGAAAGCATCTCTATCATTTCATATTCAGAGGGAATAATGTAGTTAGGAACCATCGAAGGTCTTTTTTTATTAAAAACATGTAACCAAAACAATTTGATATGCGGAATTTGAGCATTATGGCTGAACCATTTCTGGTCGTTTAACCAATGTTCAATTGAGTCAAAATCTTTACTTTTAATCTTTGATTTTAATTCTGAAGCGTCAATATTTGTGGAACCCACGATAATTTGTTTTATTTCGCCAAGTTTCTTCTGAATCGTGTCAAACGTATCGTATTGTTTAGTAACAACTGCAAAATCCAGCTTTTTAGAATCGACCAATTCAAAAAGGACATCATTTTCATGAAAGCTAAAATCGATGAATTCAAATTTTGAAAGTAGTGCACTTCCTAAACTGCTCATCAAATGTTTAGAGATTCCTATAGAAATTAATCGATTGGCATTGAACGCTTTGGCTCGAAAACCATTTTCAACATTTTCTAATCGGTCCAGTGCCTCAATGATTAAATTATTGAGTAACTTAGCATATTCTGTTGGTTCCACGCCTTTAGACTTTCTATTAAAAAGTTTATAACCTACATGTGCCTCTAACATTGCTATTTGCTGACTTACAGCCGGTTGACTGATAAACAATTCTTTGGCAGCGAGAGAAAAATTTCCATTTTTATAAACCGATTTAAAGGTTCTGTACCATTCCAGATTAACCATGATATAAATATATTTATCACAAACATAATTTAAATTATTTTTACTAATAGCATATTCGCCGTAAATTTGTAAAAACAAAATTAGAAATGAAGAAAATCGCATTATTCGTCATTATAGCATTAACCGTTAGTTGTACAACAGCAACTGCACAGAAACAAAACAAAAAAATTATGAAAAAAGTACTATTTGTTCTTACTAGTCATGATAAACTAGGAGATACCGGAGAAAAAACAGGATATTGGACTGAAGAATTTGCTGCTCCATATTACGAATTAGCTGATAAAGGTGTTCAAATTGATATTGCCACACCACTGGGAGGTCAACCTCCAATCGATCCAAAAAGTAATGATCCTTCTGCTGCAACCGAAGACACGAAACGATTAGATAAAGACACTGAAGTATTGGCAAAATTAAAAAACACGTATAAATTATCGGATGTGAAAGAATCTGATTATGATGCTGTTTTTTATCCAGGAGGTCATGGACCGCTTTGGGATTTAGCCGAAGACAAAAAATCAATTGCTTTGATTGAAGCTTTTTATACAAATAAAAAACCAGTTGCTTTTGTATGTCATTCCCCTGGAGCGTTGAAAAATGTGAAAGTAAACGGCGAATATTTAGTAAAAGATAAAAAAGTAACCGGATTCTCTAATACCGAAGAAGAAGCTGTAGGTTTAACTAAAGTGGTTCCATTTTTATTGGAAGATGCATTACAAACAAACGGGGCTACTTATTCAAAAGTAGGGGATTGGCAACCTTATGTGGTTGAAGATGGTTTATTGATTACAGGTCAAAATCCAGCTTCATCTAAATTAGTTGCTGAAAAATTATTAAATCAATTGAATTCAAAAAAATAAAAGTATGTTAAATTTCGAATTATACAATCCTACCAATTTAGTTTTCGGTAAAGGACAGATTGAAAAATTATCAACACTAGTGCCACAAGGAGCCAAAATCCTTTTGGCATACGGTGGCGGAAGCATTTTTAAAAATGGAATCCATGAACAAGTAATTAACAATTTAAAAGGTTTTGAAATCGTGGAATTCAGCGGAATTGAAGCGAATCCTCATTTTGAAACATTAATGAAAGCCGTTGCGATTGTAAAAGAACAAAACATTGATTTTATTCTTGCTGTTGGTGGTGGATCAGTAATCGATGGTGTGAAATTTATTTCGGCAGCATCACATTTTGAAGGAAATCCAATTGATATACTTAAAAAGAGAATTTTATTTAAAGATGTAACTAAAGTAGTTCCTTTCGGGACCGTTTTAACTTTACCTGCCACAGGAACTGAAATGAATTCTGGTGCAGTAATTACAATAGAAGCTACTCAGGAAAAACTAGATTTTGGTGGAATGGCAATGTTTCCAAAATTCTCTATTTGTGATCCAACGGTGATTGCTTCATTGCCAAAAAGACAATTGCAGAATGGCGTTGTAGATGCTTACACTCACGTTTTAGAGCAATATTTGACTTATCCGCATGAAGGGTATCTTCAAGACCGAATTGCAGAAGGAATATTACAAACTTTAATCCAAGTAGGTTCTGACGTAGTTGAGAATCCTAAAGATTATGCTTTGGCTTCTAATTTTATGTGGAGCTGTACCATGGCTTTGAATGGATTAATCCAAAAAGGGGTTCCTTCTGACTGGGCGACACACATGATTGGCCATGAATTGACTGCATTGTACGGAATTGATCACGCCAGAACTTTGGCTGTTGTTGGTCCAAATTTATATCGAGTGATGTTTGAAACCAAAAAAGGAAAATTAGCACAGTACGGAAAACGTATATTTAATTTGACGGGAAGTGATGACGAAATTGCAAATGAAGCAATCAACAAAACAGTTGAATTCTTTCACACGATGGGAATGGAAACCAAACTATCAGATTATACGAAAGACTTTGAAAAAACTGCTGATTTTATTGTAAAACGTTTTGAACAAAGAGAATGGAAAGCATTAGGTGAAAAACGGAATATTACCTTAGAAAAAGTAAAAGAAATTGTTGAAATGAGTTATTAATTCACTTGATAAGAGGCTGATTTAGCAGCCAGAATACAAAAAATAAAAAAGGCGTTCTCATACTTGTTATGGGCGCGCCTTTTAAAATACTAAAACAAAACTAACTAATTCAATTCTTATTATATTTATTAAATAACCGATTTATAATCATTTATAACGCAAATAACATATACATATTGTGTTAAATAATAAAAATAAAATGACTAATTGTAAATACTCATAATTCTCTATTATATAAACTACCGAAAATAGCGGTTTCTTGTTTCGATTTTATTTGTTTAATTAATAGATTTTTAAGTACTTTTGATTAAAATTTAATAAAAAAGATGGCCGTAAGTATAAAATTCGCAGTGATTGGTGGTGGAAGTTGGGCGACAGCTATTGCAAAAATGTTATGTGTAAATCTTACTGAAATTTCTTGGTATATGCGTAATGACGCTGCTATTGAACACATTAAAACCTACAAACACAATCCAAATTACTTAAGTTCGGTTGAATTTGACACCAAAAAACTTAAGCTTACCAATGATATCAATGAGGCTGTAGCCTATGCTGATTATATCATCTTTGCAATTCCATCTGCTTTCTTGGATGGTGAATTAGAAAAACTAACGGTTTCCCTAGAGGACAAAATCATTTTCTCTGCAATTAAAGGAATTGTTCCCGAAACAAGTTTGATTGTGGGCGAACATTTTCATGTAAAATACGATATTCCTTATTATAATATTGGTGTTATTACCGGACCTTGCCACGCAGAAGAAGTAGCGATGGAACGATTATCTTATCTTACTATTGCTTGTGGTGATGAAGAAAAAGCAAAAGTTGTAGCAAAAAATCTATCTGGAAATTACATAAAAACTAAAATCACCGATGACATTATAGGAACTGAATATGCAGCCATGCTAAAAAACATTTATGCTATTGCAGCAGGAATGGCGCATGGACTGGGTTATGGAGATAACTTTCAGTCAGTTTTGATGAGTAATGGGATTCGGGAGATGAAAAAATTCATCAAGAAAGTCCACAAAATGAAACGTAACATCAATGATTCCGCTTATTTAGGAGATTTATTGGTAACCGGTTATTCTGTATTTTCCAGAAATAGAATGTTTGGGAACATGATTGGCAAAGGCTACACCGTGAAAGCGGCAATGATGGAAATGAGTATGGTTGCTGAAGGCTATTACGCTGTAAAAAGCGCCTATAAACTCAATCAGGGTTATGGTGCAAAAACACCAATTATAGATGCCGTTTACAACATTCTTTACGACGGACAAGATGCTAAGACTGTGTTCAAAAAACTAACGGACAAACTGGATTAACATAAGTAAATCATTTATAATTTCACAATAAAAAAGGCACTAATCTACATGAAGATAGTGCCTTTTTTATATCATTATTTCTTACTTTTGGTTTGAAACCAAAAGTAATTTACCTCACAATAACTCCGTCAACAAATAAAATAGGCACTTCTTCCACAAAGTCCTCGCTGATAGAATGCGATTTGAAAATATACTTTTTGTCGTATAATTTGTCTCCAATGAAGAAAGTCATCATGAATTCATTGTTTAGTGCCAAAACACTTTTTTCAATCATTTCGATTTTCATAACTGAAACGGCAGGCACCTCTACAAAAGCATGACGTAAAAGTGATGTTTTTTTCATTTCGCCATCGATAGTACCAAAAGCTTTAGAAACTACCATGACACTTTCTATTAAAAAATCACTGTCATTTACTAAGTAGGCATACCAAACTTTTTCCATAAAATCGTCGCTCCATTCTTGAACCGCAGCTAGGAAAACGTTTTCTACTTCGGGGATGATGATGTCTTTTTTCATATAATAGTCTTAAAGTCTAAGGTCTTAAAGTCGTAAAGCCTTATGTGAATCCAAATCAGGGATTTCTTTAGACTTTTGACATTATGAACTTTCGACTAAATTGAAGATTTAAATTGTTCTAGGAAACGAACGTCATTTTCGTAGAACATACGAATATCGCCAATTTGATACAACAACATGGCAATTCTTTCGATTCCCATCCCGAAGGCAAAACCGTTATATTCGTCGGGATTGATTCCACAGTTTTTCAAAACATTTGGATCTACCATTCCACAACCCATGATTTCTAACCAACCGGTTCCTTTGGTGATTCTGTAATCGGTTTCTGTTTTCAGACCCCAATAAATATCAACCTCCGCACTTGGCTCCGTAAATGGAAAGTAAGACGGACGCAAACGGATTTTTGACTTCCCGAACATTTCCTTGGTGAAATAAAGTAAAGTTTGCTTTAAATCTGCAAAAGAAACATCTTTATCGATGTACAGTCCTTCGACTTGGTGAAAAATACAATGTGAACGCGAAGAAACGGCTTCATTACGAAAAACTCTTCCCGGAGAAATCGTTCTAATAGGTGGTTTATTGTTTTCCATATAACGCACCTGCACTGATGAAGTGTGCGTACGCAACAAAATATCAGGATTAGTTTGAATAAAAAATGTGTCTTGCATGTCACGTGCCGGATGATATTCTGGTAAGTTTAATGCTGTAAAATTATGCCAGTCATCTTCGATTTCCGGTCCTTCAGAAACATTGAAACCTATGTTTGAAAAGATATCTATAATTTGGTTTTTCACCAATGAAATAGGGTGACGGGAACCAATAGTAATCGGTTCAGAAGAACGCGTTAAATCGTCATAAAAACCTTTACTTTCTTCTTTACTTTCTAAAGATTCCTGTATGATTTTTACTTTTTCTTCGGCAGAAGTTTTTAACAGATTTATTACCTGTCCAAACTCTTTCTTCTGGTCGTTAGGAACATTCTTGAACTCCGCAAAAAGCTCTTTCAAAAGTCCTTTACTTCCTAAGAATTTTATTCTAAAGACTTCTAATTCTGCTGTATTTTGTGTTGAAAAAGCTTGTGCTTCGCCGATATATTCTTTTATCTTATCTATCATTTTCATTCAATAATTGAGAGTGCAAAATTACAAAATTTGTTTCAAGTTTCTGGTTTAAAGTATAAAGTTTCCTTTCTAAATTGTTAGATTACTTTCTGGAAAGACTAACAAAAACTAAAACATCCTTTTTTTTAAACCATTTAAGAAATGTAAGCGCATTTAAGCTAACTTATATAACCTTTCTGTGAAAAAAAATTATATTCCTTGCGTTTTTTATATTGTTTACTGTATTACTTCTCGTTCTAGAAAATAATTAACAATTGCTTCTTTCATTAAAACTGATTGCTCACCCGCTTTAAGTGGTGGCAATTCCTCTTTTACTTTATAATGCGGCCAACCGTCTTCATCAAAAAATTCAAATTCATAGAATCCATAAGGTTCCAATAACCTGCAAATTGCAATATGCATGAGGTTAAGTTTCTCGTCTTTTTTAAATTCATTGTGTACTTTTCCGAGTTCTTGTACCCCGATTAAGTAAATAATGGCGTCTAAATCTAAATCTTCTCCTTGAGAAAATTGATCGGAAAGTATCGTTACAAGCTGTTCCCAGCGTTCTTTAAGTTGTGTGTCTCTTGACATTTTTATGAATTATAAATTATGAGTTATTAAATCACCAATCATAAAATTAGTTGCGCAAAGATAAGAACTTGAAAATTGGCAATTGATAATCAACAATTCTTTTATATTTGTTCTTTTTATTTAATTTTGAATTATTATGGGACTTTTGGATATTATTTTGGGTGTTTTATTGGCTTTCGCTTTGTATAAAGGAATTAGAAATGGTCTTTTTATTGAATTAGCATCGTTGATTTCGCTAATCCTCGGCATTTATGTTGCAATAAAATTTTCTTCATTTATGAAGGGAGTGCTCTCCGGATTTTTTCATTGGAATCCCAATACGATTCAGGCAGTTGCTTTTGTGCTAACTTTTATGTTAGTTATTATTGGAATCTCGATATTGGCAAAAATCCTTACACAAGTAACTGATTTAGCTTTTCTGGGCTGGCTCAACAAGCTGGGAGGTGGATTATTTCGAGTGCTGAAAACCGTTCTGATAGTGAGTATTGTTTTTACCGTTTTCGAAAAAATAAACTACCATAACTACTTAGCCAAGAAAGAAACATTAGATAATTCCTTGTTTTATAATCCGATTCAAAAAACAGCCGGTTTCATTTTTCCTTCGATTAAGAATTGGTATCATGATTTGAAAAAAAGTAATCTGTTGCACTAGGCAGTCAAAGTAGGAAGTCTTCAGATGAATAATAGAAAAATACGACGGATAAAAATCTGAAATCAGAATTATTTCACTTCCCTTATAAAGCTACCTTCAATCCAGCCTTCAGTACCATCTGTTAACTGTACTTTTTTCCAATTATCTACTTTTTCCTGCACATAGACTTTTGTCCCCTCATGCAGCACTATAACCGCAGCACTCGCCTTTTGTGGCTCAGCTCTTACCTCCGCAATTTCGGCAAAAACAATCGCTGGCTTTTCCTTATCAAAATGGCTTTTTTCGAAAATAGCCGATGAAACACTGACAAGAATTAGAAAAATAAGGACAAACATTCCAAAAAAGAAAATTCTTTTTGACACCGTCGTTTCTGAAAAATAATAGCCAACAAAAAACAACAGAAAAGAAGTTGCCAATACCACCGAAATCCATGCCCAAGTATTATAATTGTATATGCCTGTAAAATCACGTAGTAACTTTCCAAAACCCACTTTTGGCACTACTTTGATTTCATCGATAGTTCTTTTTTGAGCAAATTTTAGGTTGTTTGCACTTTCACTATCTTTTGGATTAAGCACTAATGCTTTTTCATAGTTATAAATTGATGGCGCCACTTTATTTAATTTATAATAGCTATTCCCAAGATTAAAATACAATTCTGACGATTGTTTATTCTCTTTCAATACGTTTTCATACGCTTCAACCGCCTGATCGTACTTGCCGTTTTTATACAATTCATTCCCTTTTTCAAAACCGTTTTGGGCAAAGAAAACCTGGGTTGTCAATAATAATATATAAAGTATGTTTTTCATTTTAATGGTATAAGTTGTCGATTGATCCTCCTCGTGCGAGATTGCTTCGTTCATCGCAATTGCATTGGCGGTTCAAAATTATATCTGTTTTTCTAAGTCTGAAATAATCAAAACGGCTTTATCAAAATCCTGCTGTATAGCCACACTCGAAGATGGCGCATATCTTGCCACTTCACAGTTTTCAGTCAATGCAATGAAATCATTTACTGCTTGCGGATTGGCATTTTTAGACAACAAAAGTTCCTGAATGTTATCCTTACTCATTTCTGATGTTTCGATATGTAATTTGGCTTTCAGGAAATTATGCATTGCTTTTTCAAGCGCGATATAAAACAATTCTTTGTTGTTGATTTGCTTTTTGGCTTCAGATAAATATTTCTTGGCCAATTTATTATTCAGTCTTATTCTGTTTCCGGTAACATCCCCGTAAATTGCTTCTTTCTTCTTTTTAACCAATACAATCACTGGAAGTATTAAAAACGGCAAAAGCATCAATCCCAAAAATAAATTAGACCCAAAGAAATCTTCCTTGTTTATGGTTAAAAGCTTTGTTTTTAACTTAATAAATTTGAATTGTTCAACATTCGGTATTTTATTTTTATCCACAGAATTCGACGCTACAGCAGCTGTTGGCCCGTCAAGAATATTAATCATTATCTCTGGAGAACTTAGTGTTTTATATTTTCCTGAACCCAAATCAAAATAAGAAAAACGCAATGACTTTATAGGATAATTCCCTTTATACTGCGGAATAATGGTATAACTGTCTGAAACCTTTCCAACCATTCCTGAAAGTGGCGTATCTACTTGTTCCTTATGAACAGCGTCATACATTTCGAGCGCATTGGGCACAATTGGTTTTGGTAAACTGAATAATTTCATGTTCCCTTTTCCAGTCACGCTGACCACCAAATCAAGGCTTTCACCATTTTTTAAATTCGTTTTTGAAGGCGTTACTTTAAAATCAAAATTTCCTACAGCGCCAGAGAAATCCTCTGGTTTTCCAACTTCGGGAAGTGCTTTGACAGTAATTATTTTTGATCCTGCGGAAACTCTTTTACTTCCTTCTTTTACTACAACCTGCCCATACATATTTCTTTGATTGGTAGGTAACTGCACATCAATATCTAGCGACAAAGGTTCTATTGCTAACTTTCCTGATTTTTGGGGATACAACACCGTTTTTCTCAACACCACATAGCGGTATTTTTCTCCTTTAAACATGCCTTCCTGAGCAACCAATTGTTTTATATCAATATTTTGACTCCAAAAATCATTGTATTTAGGCTTATTTAATTCTCTCCAATTGGTAATTCCAATATTATAACTAAAATACAATTTATAAACTACCGTGATAGGTTCATTGATGTACGGATTTGTTTTAGAAACATCGGCAACAAGATAGATATTATCATCCGCAGAAATCTGAGTATCGTTTGGATCTCTTGGCTGCTCTGTTGCTGCAGTAACGTTTATTTTAATAGGCGATGTTTTATAAATCTGTCCATTGTATTCAATGGCTGCCTGCTTGATAACTAATGCTCCTTTTTTATTTGGCAAAAGAAAATAAGAATACACTTTCTCAAAAGAACTTCTTCCATTTACCCATGATTGACTTACTTGCTGGCTTGGTCCGGCAATAATTCTAAACCCATCAAAAGACGGCTGGATAAAATTATCCCCATCTACATTCATCATAAAATCGATACGAAGTCTTTCGTTCAGGCCTAGTATGGTTTTGCTTACCCTGGCTTCAAATTGTACTTGAGCGCTGAGTGAACTGCATACCATTAAAACAATCGCTGCTATAAATCTTTTCATTGTCAAATTATCTTAATTGAATTACCAATCTTTCTCGGTTTTTATTGGTTTTCCTTTTACTTTTTGGGCATTTACTTTATCTTGAACTTTCTTCTCTTCCTTATTTACTGCATCCAGAAGATTTTCTAAACGTTCTTTAGACATTCCTCCAGGCATTGGTTTTGGCTCTCCATTCTCATTGGGTTTTGGATCTTTTTTGTCTTTATCCTTATCCCCTTTATCGTCTTTCTTCTCTTTATCCTTGTTGTTTTTGTCGTCCTTCTTGTCTTTATCCTTGTCTTTGTCTTTCTTGTCGTCTTTCTTATCTTTCTTGTCGTCTTTCTTATCATCCTTTGGGGGATTTTCTTTTAGCATTTTTTTTGCCAAAGCATAATTATAACGTGTTTCTTCGTCCGAAGGATTGTTTCGCAATGCGTTTTTGTAGACTTCCACTGCTTGGGTATAATCCTTTTCTTTCATGAAAACATTTCCTAAATTATGGAAGGCTTTGTGTTTTTCAGGTCTTGACTTGGCGCTTTTCAATGCTTTGGCGAAAGCAAATTTTGCTTCTGACGCTTGATTTTGCTTATAAATTGCATTTCCTAAATTATAGGTCGAAACGGTTTTATTCGGAAATTTCGAATTAGAAATTCTGTAATCTGCTTCTGCATCAACAAAATTATTTTCGGCATATTCCTCGTTTGCTTTAGGCAATATTTTGTCCTTCTGTTGTGCATTTGCAACAAAAGTAAAAAGCAATAAAAGATGTAAGATTAGGTTTTTCTTCACCCCGACCCTCTCCAAAGGAGAGGGAGACGAGGCTAAATATATTTTAATCATTTTATTTTATTTATTCTCGTTAAATAAATTTAATTTGTTTACCCAACTTGTTTTTCGTTCCAAAAGGAAAATATCCAGGAATAACAAAACAAAAGCAAACGCTAAAAACCACTGAAATTGCGATTGAAAATCAGCCATTTCTGTGGCTTCAAATTCTGTTTTTTGGATTTTATCCAAAGTGTTTTTGATATATTCAAGCACTTCCTTGGTATTATTACCATTTATGTAACCTCCTTTTGTGGCTTTTGCAATAGCTATTAAACCCGCCTCATTCAATTTAGTTATTACAACCTGATTATTGTTGTCTCTTTGAAAGCTTTCCACTATCCCATTTCTTTTCAATGGAATCGTTCCTCCTTTTTCAGTTCCAATACCTATCGTAATGATTTTCATTCCCAGCTTATTCGCTTCTTCAGCTGCGGATTCTGCTCCTTCAGAATGATCTTCCCCATCCGAAATCAAAATCAATAACTTGCTCGTTTTACTTTTATCGTCAAAATAAGTCGCAGATAATTTTATCGCTTCCTCAAGCGATGTTCCTTGAGAAGAAACCATTTCGGTATTCATACTTTGCAAAAACATCTTGGCAACACTGTAATCTGTCGTAATGGGCAATACGGGAAAAGCACTTCCTGCATAAGCAACAATCCCTATTCTATCGCTTCCTAATTGGTTAATTATTTGAGAAACAATTTGCTTGCTTTTGTCCAACCGGTTTGGCGCAACATCTTCAGCCAGCATACTTTTGGAGACATCCATAGCAAAAACGATATCAATTCCCTCTCGTTTTACGGTTTCCATTTTAGTCCCTATTTTTGGATTCACTAATCCAACAATAATTCCAACTAACGCCAGAAGCAGCAATACCAATTTCAGAACAGGTTTAAAAACAGAACTTTCAGGGCTTAGTTTTTTAACCAATTCCAAATCCCCAAATTCGCGTTGTTTTCTTCTTTTCCAATATAAATTAATTAGAAAAACCAACATCACGATGGGTAGTATAAAAAGTAAGTATAAATATTTTTTTTCGTCTAATTCCATTTTTTTACTTTTAGTCGCAGTTTTCAGTCACAGTTTTCAGTTTGAGACTGAAAACTGTGACTGCGACTGTCATTATATAAAACTTTTAAAAACCGTTTTTCGTAATCCTATTTCAAGTAACAGTAAAAAGCCGGCAAACCACACAAATGGTCTGAATTTTTCATCATAATCATAGAATTTTAATTCTTCGATTTCTGTAGTCTCTAATTTGTTTATTGTTGCATAAATTTCGGCCAACTTGCTGTTACTCGTTGCTCTAAAATATTTTCCGCCTGTATTGTTTGCAATCTTTTTCATCATTTGCTCGTCAATTTCAACCTTCATCATTTGAAAAAGAAATTTTCCATTTGGTGCAATTGCATAAGGGAACAAAGCCATTCCGTTTGTTCCAATTCCTATGGTATATACTTTTATTCCGTATTGTTTTGCAATGTCCGAAGCCGTGTCTGGCTCAATAAATCCCGCATTATTCACCCCGTCAGTCATCAGAATAATCACTTTACTCTTCGCCTTACTGTCTTTTAATCGGTTTACAGCGGTAGCCAATCCCATTCCTATTCCAGTTCCGTCCACTAAAACATTATCGTATTTTATACTTCTGATAGCATCTAGAATAACAGCTTTATCACTGGTTACAGGCGTTTTTGTATAAGCTTCAGATGCATAAACCACAAGCCCAATTCTATCGTTTGGTCTTTCCTCTACAAAATCAGCCGCTAATTTTTTAAGCGCTTGCATTCGATCCGGTTTCAAATCTTTGGCAAGCATACTTCCGGAAACGTCTATTGCCATAACAATATCAATCCCTTTAGTGGTTTTTGTTTTATTGCTTACATCAACCGTTCTTGGTCTGGCCATGGCTACAATCAAGGACGACAGAGCCAATACTCGAAACACGTTCAACATTGGTTTTAGCTTTACTAATAAAGAATCGGAATTCTTAAATCCTTGAATAGAACTGATTTTTAAAGTTGCCGATTGTTGGTTTTTTTTCCAAAATAACCAAACAACAGCAATGGGAATCAGAAGAAACAACCAAAAAAATTCTGGGTTTAAAAAAGTTATCTTATCCATTATTTACTTGCTTGTTTTAGTTCAACTGAGCTCAAAACTCGTTCTGATATTTGATTCGCATAATCATCGCCTTCTTCATGGAAAATTATAATTTGCTGTAATCCTCCTTCTTGGCTGAACAACAATGCTTCATAATACAATTTGGCACTGCTTTGATTATCACTATTTATTTTCGAAAATGTTCCGTATGCTTTGAGTCCTTTAATTCCTTCTTTTGTTTCAAAATCTTCTTGTTTAACAATCATGTTTTGAGCTCCTTGAGATTCTAAGGATTGCAACGCACCATCCATCGATTTTGCCAAATCAATTTCACCTTCTTTTTTGTATTTTAAGGTAGAAATCATAATGTAGAAATTGTCCCTAATATCTCCATGAGCAAAAGACTGCATTTCTTTAATCAAAGCCATTCCGTCTCTAGGCAAGGTCTTGATCAAATCTACTCTCTTAAGAACTTTTGGAGTTTCTATTATAATTCCCGGATTTCCATATTCACTTTTTATCCATTCGCCCTCCAACAATTCCTTTGTCGCATTCCCAAAAATATTGTCTTTTACATAATCAAATCCCTTGAGAACAATAAAAAAAGTAGTCGTTGCCACCAATATAAAAACAACCGATGAAACCGTCAGAACGATGCGTTTTTTTCTCTTTTTTTGCAATTGAATTTGTATTTGCTTTTGCCTTTGCGCTTCATTCAACAAAGTATCTTCTTCTACAGGAACTTCAACCGGAATAGAACTATCTAATGTCAAAATTGCTTTTTGAATCTTATTTCGATCTTCGGTGATTTCAAAATCCAATGGTTTTGATTTAGCAAATTTTACTAAATCGGCTTGTTTCAATACACGTTCCAGATTTTCGATTGTTTCCTGCGAAACCGTCATTTTCTTTTTGACTGAAGCCGCTTTAAGTCCATGAATCAGTTCAGAAGTCGTACTTTCCATCGCGGGAATTTCAATTGCTTCCTCGATATAATTTCTGGCAATATCCGTCAATTCACTATAATAGGCTTTGACTTCTCCTTTTTGCCAAAGTTCTTTTTTCTCCAAATTATTAAGCAAACTCGTTGCTTTTTCGATTGGTGTTTTGAAAATTTCTTCTTCTAATTTTTTCTTTTGGTGTTTTTTTATGTACCAATAAATGAATGCTCCAATACCAATAATCAATGCCAAAATAAGCAGGTATTTCCACCAATTCCCTATTGAATTGTCCGCAGGCGCAATGTCCTTAATATCGAACATTTTTTGTTTTAAGGTATCAACTTTAACATTGGCAACCTCAACCAAAAGTGAATCCGTCATAAACGGTTTACTGTCAATAAAAATCTTTATGCTCGGAATAACATACCTACCGGAATCAAATTGGGTCAAGCCGTATTTCTTGATTAACTCATAACGGCCGTCCGTTTTTATAGTATCAATCGGATAAGACTGAATTACTTCCAGAGCTCCAAAGTTTTTCAATTTTGGAAAAATAACCTTAGACGAAGTGTCGACAGTCGTTTTTATGGACAGTTTAAATTCGGCACCAATTTTATTTTTAATCGTGTCAATACTTGTAACTACTTGTTTTTGCTGCGCAAAAACAAAGCTTGTAGCCAGTAAAAAAAGTAGGTAAAGTCTAATTTTCATTTTTTATCTAGTGAACCCTATCAGGGTTTAAAACCCTGATAGGGTTAGGTTTTGTTTTATCTCGATTTAAAATAACTTAATAATTTAGTGACATAACTTTCATCAACTCTCGTATTAACAACTCCGGAACCTGATTTGCTGAATGTTTCCTTAAAATAATTCACTTTTTCGTGATACAATTTCTCATAATTCATTCGCACTGATTTAGAACCTGTGTTCACCACTTGTATTTCACCGGTTTCGGCATCGAGCATCGAAACCATCCCTAAATTTGGCATTTTTTCTTCTCGAATGTCGTATACGCGAATACCAGTTATATCGTGTTTCTTAGAAGCAATTTTTAAAGTCTGTTCGTAATCTTCTGACATGAAATCAGAAATAATAAATACGATAGCTTTCTTTTTTTGGGTTCCCGACAAAAACTTTAAGGCTTGAGCAACATCTGTTTTTTGGCTTTTTGGCTGAAATTCAATCAATTCTCGAATGATACGCAACACATGTGATCTTCCTTTTTTTGGCGGAATATACAATTCGATTTCATCCGAAAACAAAATCAACCCTATTTTATCGTTATTTTGAGTGGCTGAAAATGCCATTGTGGCTGCAATCTCCGTAACAATGTTTTTCTTGAATTGGTTTTTAGAACCAAAACTTTCAGAACCTGAAATATCCACCATTAACATCATCGTCAATTCACGCTCTTCTTCAAAAACTTTTACGTGGGCTTCATTATATCGTGCGGTCACATTCCAATCAATGGCACGAATATCATCCCCGTACTGATATTGACGCACTTCGCTGAATGTCATTCCCCGTCCTTTGAAAGATGTGTGGTATTCTCCCGAAAAGATATGATCGCTCAATCTCCGGGTTTTGATTTCTATTTTTCGTACTTTTTTTAAAAGCTCTTTTGTATCCATAAGTTCAGTGTTCAGTGTTTAGTGTCAAATGTTCAGTTACTGCAAACTGAATTCTGATTACTGCAAACTGTTTTAAGGTACTTCGATCTCGTTTACGATTTTGTTTATGATATCAACTGAAGTAATATTTTCCGCTTCTGCTTCATACGTAATTCCAATTCTGTGACGCAATACATCATGAACAACAGCACGAACATCTTCTGGAATTACATAACCACGACGTTTGATAAAGGCATAACATTTTGCGGCATTCGCCAAATTGATACTTCCACGCGGCGAAGCTCCAAAACTGATTAACGGTTTCAAGTCGGCTAATTTATATTTCTCCGGGTAACGTGTCGCAAAAATAATATCAAGAATGTATTTCTCTATTTTTTCATCCATGTAGACTTCACGAACTGCCTCTTGAGCGCGTAAAATTTGATCTACCGAAACTACCGGATTTACTTTTTCATAACTTCCTTTTAAATTTTGACGGATAACTAAACGTTCGTCTTCCATTTTTGGATAGTCAATAACCGTTTTCAACATAAAACGATCGACTTGCGCTTCAGGCAATTGATACGTTCCTTCTTGTTCAATTGGATTTTGGGTTGCTAAAACTAAAAAAGGTCTATCCAGTTTGAAAGTAGTGTCCCCAATTGTTACTTGTTTTTCCTGCATCGCCTCTAAAAGTGCCGATTGCACCTTTGCTGGCGCACGGTTAATCTCATCCGCCAAAACGAAATTTGCAAAAATCGGTCCTTTTTTAATCGAAAATTCATTTTGCTTAATGTTGTAAATCATGGTACCCACAACATCCGCAGGCAATAAATCAGGAGTAAACTGTATTCTGCTAAAAGATCCGTGAACAGCTTGTGAAAGGGTATTTATAGCCAATGTTTTTGCTAATCCGGGCACACCTTCTAACAAAATATGCCCTTGGCCTAAAAGTCCAATTAATAAACGCTCTACCATGTGCTTTTGACCCACAATAACTTTGTTCATTTCCATGGTGAGAAGGTCTATAAAAGCACTTTCTCTTTCAATTTTTTCATTGATTGCTCTAATGTCTAAAGTCGCTGTATTTTCTTCCATTTTCCTATTTTTAAAACCTTGAATTTAATGCCGTCGTTTTGATGGTGCAAATTGAATTTTTTTTTAGAAGTAAGATGTTAAAAAATGGTTAAAACTTCGATCAACACCTTAATTTTAAGGATGAATTATGATAGAATTTACCTATTTTTAAGAACTTTGAAAAATATATTTTGAAATCGAAGATTTAAGAATTTTAATAAAAAATAAAAACAATGAGCAAAACAAAATTATCACCTATTATGGCCGGTGTCATGAATTGGGGAATTTGGGATAAAAATCTCAATACCAAAGAAATGGAAAATATGATTAATGTATGTTTAGAAAACAAAATTACAACCTTCGATCATGCTGATATATATGGTGATTATACCACCGAATCTGATTTTGGAAAAGCATTTGCTTCCAGCAAAATAGCCAGAGAAAAAATACAACTGATATCCAAATGTGGCATCCAAATGGTGACGGAAAATCGCACTAATACCATAAAACATTATGAGTATTCGAAAGATTATATTATTTCGTCTGTTGAAAACTCCTTAAAGAATTTACAAACAGACTATTTGGATGTATTTTTATTGCACAGACCAAGTCCTTTGATGCAAGCAGATGAAATTGCCGAAGCTGTAACGAAACTAAAATCCGACGGGAAAATTATTGATTTCGGTCTTTCTAATTTTACTTCTTCGCAAACAGAATTAATTCGTCAGAAAACGGAAATCCGTTACAACCAGATACAGTTTTCAGCTACCAACTTCGAACCTATGATTGACGGTAGTTTTGATTATATGCAAATGCACAAAATTCGACCAATGAGTTGGAATCCGTTGGGATGCGTTTTTAGAGAAGATATTCCGCAAACTCACCGATTAAAAAAATTATTGGCGACATTGGTCTCAAAATACCATTTAGGTTCTGATACGATTTTACTTTCCTGGGTTTTAATGCATCCTGCAAAAGTTATCCCTATCGCTGGAACCGTCAATGTCGCAAGAATACAGTCGTTGATGAAAGCGGTCGAATTAGAACTGGAAAAAGAAGATTGGTTTGCCATTTGGACCGAAAGTATGGGTAAAAATGTGCCTTAAAAATTAGTGTTCAGTTCAGCGATTGTAAATTCAACAATAGAGAAAAGGGTTTGTTGAAACATATTCCTTAAAAAAAAAACGAAAATTTGACGATTCCAAAATAGAAATTACACCCATGAATAAAATAGCTTTAGTAACTGGCGCAACCAGCGGAATTGGTCAAGCAACAGCAAGAATATTGGCAAAGAACAATTATAAAATCGTTCTTTGTGGGCGTCGGGAAGACCGATTGGCAGAACTAAAAAATGAACTGTCCGAGTTTACGGAGGTATATACTTTATCATTTGATGTTCGCGATAAAAAGGCCGTTTTTGAAAGTATTAATTCTTTGCCTGAAGCATTTTCTAAAATTGATGTTCTGATTAATAATGCGGGAAATGCTCATGGTTTAGATTCGATTCAAAATGGTGATTTAGACGATTGGGATGCGATGATTGACATCAATGTGAAAGGACTTTTATATGTTTCGAAAGCAATAATTCCGAAAATGATTGAACAAAAATCTGGTCATATCATTAACATCGGTTCCATTGCGGGAAAAGAAGTGTATCCAAACGGAAACGTATATTGTGCTTCAAAACATGCCGTTGATGCCCTAAACCAAGCCATGCGAATGGACTTGAATCCTTATGGAATCCGGGTTGGTGCTATTCATCCGGGAATGGTAGAAACCGAATTTAGCGAAGTGCGTTTTAAAGGTGATATTGAGAGAGCAGCCAATGTTTATAAAGGGATCGAAGCCTTAAAACCGGAGGATATTGCTGATATTATTCATTTTGTAGTTTCCAGACCGTATCATGTAAATATTGCCGATCTGATTGTATATCCAACAGCACAGGCATCAGCAACTATTTTAAAAAGAAATAATTAAAATTGATTTCTTCGATTATTGGATTTTTAGATTATTTAGGTAATCTAAAAATCCAATAATCGAAGAAATCTAAAAATCGAATAATAATGATCAACAAACGCATTCTTATCAAAAACCTTCTCGCTCACAATGATGAGAGCAGTTTTTATGATAAAAAGCGTCAGCTGAATTTGCATACCCGAGAAGGAAAAGCTAAGTTTTTGAAACATATTTGTGCCTTGTCAAATTCGAATCCTGCGAATAATTCCTATATAGTTGTCGGGGTAGAAGATCATGATAATGCCATTGTGGGCGACGATTTTTTTGACGACAGTCGGATTCAGAATTTAGTGAATGCGTTTCTGGAAAATCCACCTAAAATTCAATACGAAAATGTGCCTTTCCCAAACCTGCCTAAAGACAAAGTCATAGGACTCGTAACGATAAAACCCAAAAGTAAAACCTCTTATTTCAAAAAAGGAATCCATACTATTTCTGCCAAATCCGTTTTTATGCGACGAGGCAGCAATACAATGCCGGTAGAAGGAGAGATCGAAAAGAATTACCAAAACACGGAAACCGTTATTGGCATCGAAAACAATTCCAGAAACAGTATCGAATATACGCTTGATGGCGTTATTGATTTTATGAATTTCCGGCACAAAGACATGTCGCCAAAATACAAAGTGTTTAAGGAATTGTTCGTGATTTGCTGGGCGGGAATTGCGAAAAAATACCGTGACAAAACCTATTTGTCCCGTGTTGACATTGAACTGATAAACGAGCAAATCAAGCTATTTTATTCGGCTCAGGACGTGGTCGAAATTATTTATAACGAAGATACTTTCACGATTATTGAATATGTTCCTTTGGGTTTGAATGATAAAACAAGCTATTATCCTTTAGAGAAACAAACCATTCATTTTCATGATAATGGTTATTACAAAATTGAGAGAGAAATGCTTTTTCAGCCACCGGAATTCAACAAAAAAATGTTATTCCATATTTACAATTCTAATATTGCTTTGCTGAAAAAACTTCAAAAAGAACTTTCATTATCCGAGCGGGAACAGAAAGATTTAGAGAACTTACCTTCAACATTTATGATTTGTTACCTCAACGGTTTTGAAGATGCCAGACAAAAATTAATTGATGCCAAACCGCTTTTAAAACCTTTCAATCCAATCTATTTGTCGTTTAAAGAAGCGTTGCGAATTTTAAGAAAGATGAAATATGATGTGCAATAATTCTTCCTTTTTAATCCGCTTGTGAGTAGCTTCATTTAGATACAACTTCTTATTGCAATTTTGACTGCATTTTGATAAAATTTAATAATTACTTTTTTTGAATAGCCAGGACATTGAAATAAATACAACACAATACTTATTTTCTGCTATTTTTGTAAAAGAACAAATTGAGACTGCAAGAAATGAGAACACTCGTCATAGGAGATATACATGGTGGTTTACACGCGCTACACCAAATAATGGAAAGAGCAGCTGTTACCAAAAATGACACCTTGATTTTTTTGGGAGATTATGTAGATGGCTGGAGTCAATCCCCCCAGGTCATTGATTTTTTAATTGAATTAAATAAAACACACAACTGCGTTTTCATTCGGGGGAATCATGATGAATTATTGCGAACCTGGCTTGATGAAAGCAAAGACAATTTGTTATGGTATAAACACGGGGGCGAAGCAACTGTTCTTGCTTACGCAAATGTAAGTGCGGCAACCAAACTTAAACATATTGAATTCCTGCATGCGTTAGAGGATTATCATCTGGACGATGCTAACCGTTTGTTTATACATGCTGGTTTTACCAATATGAACGGAATTGACTTTGAATATTTCCCAAAACTTTTTTACTGGGACAGAACACTGTGGGAAACCGCTTTGGCTTTAAACAAAACCATGAAAACGGATGATTTGTTATATCCCAAAAGATTTACGTTATACAAAGAAATCTATATAGGTCACACTCCGGTCACCAGAATTGGCAAAACTACTCCGGTTCTAATGGCTTGCGTCTGGAATCTTGATACAGGAGCGGCTTTTAAAGGTCCGTTAACGATTATGGATGTAGACACAAAGGAATTCTGGCAGAGCGAACCTTTACCATCTTTATACCCCAATGAAAAAGGTAGAAATTAATTTATTTAAACTATTTTTGCCTAAAATTATAAAAGTTCAAGAGTATGAAAAAGTTTATTACATTGTCATTATTATTGGCAGTTGGTTTCGTAAATGCCCAAGCTTTCAAAGGAAAAGGAGACGTTAAATTTGATGTTGGTGCGAATATTCAAAATGGCGGGTCGGGAATTGGTATCTCATCTGATTTTGGACTAGGAGAAAACATGTCTTATGGTTTTGTTGCTTCGTACTTACTATCTGCGAGTTCAGATGATTTAGGAAACAAACCCGAATTTGGAGACAGAATCGATGCGAAATTTAGATTCAATGCTAATTTAGGAAATGTTCTTAAATTAGATCCAAAAATGGATGTTTATCCAGGACTTGATTTAGGTTTAAGAAATTTTGGTGCGCATTTAGGGTTTCGTTATTTCTTCACAGAAGGTTTTGGTATTTTCACAGAAGCTGGAGTTCCTATTGCAAAATACGACAGCTCAATTACTGGTTTCGATAATTTGAACAACCAATTTGTGTTTAATATTGGAGCTTCTTTCAATTTATAACATTCGCTTAAATAGTCAGAACGATTCTCAATAGAATCTTTTACAACTAAAAAAAAGGCAATTTGAATTCTCAAATTGCCTTTTTTTATTATGCTTATTAATTACTTACAAATCAAATTTTATTCCTTGTGCCAATGGCAAACTTGTCGTGTAATTAATTGTATTGGTTTGTCTTCTCATGTAGATTTTCCAAGCATCGGAACCGGATTCTCTTCCTCCTCCAGTTTCTTTTTCTCCACCAAAAGCGCCACCAATCTCAGCTCCGGAAGTTCCTATGTTCACGTTTGCAATTCCACAATCCGAACCTACAACAGATAAGAAATGTTCTGCTTCTCTTAAATTGTTAGTCATAATAGCTGAAGATAATCCTTGAGCCACTCCGTTTTGCACATCAACAGCATTTTCTACAGTACCTGAATATTTTATTAAATATAAAACAGGTGCAAAAGTTTCGTGTTGTACGATTTCGAATGAGTTATCCGCTTCCGCAATAGCAGGTTTTACATAACAACCACTTTCGTACCCTTCACCATAAAGAACGCCACCTTCAACAAGGATTTTTCCACCTTCGGCAATGACTTTTGTCAACGCATTATTATACATATCAACAGCATGAGTATCAATTAGCGGTCCAACATGGTTATTTTCGTCCAATGGATTTCCAATACGTAATTGTCCGTATGCCGATACAACTGCATCTTTTACTTTATCATAAATACTTTCGTGAATAATCAAACGACGAGTTGAAGTACAACGTTGTCCTGCTGTTCCTACAGCACCAAAAACGGCTCCGATAACAGTCATTTTAATATCAGCATCCGGAGTCACAATGATTGCATTGTTTCCACCTAATTCCAATAACGATCTTCCTAAACGTCCTGCAACTGCTTGCGCAACTATTTTCCCCATACGAGTTGATCCTGTAGCAGAAATCAATGATACACGTCTATCGTTAGTCAACATTTCTCCTACTTTATAATCACCGTTGATTAAGCAAGAAATTCCTTCTGGAAGATTATTTTCTTTGATTACTTCGGCAATTATGTTTTGACAGGCAATTCCACAAAGTGGTGTTTTTTCAGAAGGTTTCCAAACGCAAACATCTCCACAAATCCAAGCTAATGCTGTATTCCAAGCCCAAACTGCTACTGGAAAGTTGAATGCTGAAATAATTCCAACAATTCCCAATGGGTGATATTGCTCATACATTCTATGTCCTGGACGTTCTGAATGCATCGTTAATCCGTGTAATTGACGGGAAAGGCCTACTGCAAAATCACAGATATCAATCATTTCCTGAACTTCACCGTATCCTTCCTGCAATGATTTTCCCATTTCGTAGGAAACCAATTTGCCTAAAGCTTCTTTGTTTTTACGTAATTTATCTCCAAACTGACGCACGATTTCACCACGTTGTGGCGCTGGCATCAATCGGAATGTTTTAAAAGCTTCGGTTGCGGTTTGCATTACTTTTTCGTAATCGGCAGGAGTAGTTGTTTTTACTGATGCGATTAATTGTCCGTCCACTGGCGAATGACTTTCAAGAATTTCTCCGTTTGAAAAATGATTTACACCTGTTGAAGTTCCCTCATTTATGGCTTTTACACCTAATTGCGCCAATGCTTCTTTCATTCCAAATTGATCTGCTATTGTTATCATTGTAACTTTTTTAATGAAATTTGTTATATTTTTTTGTAAAGATATTATATAAACCTTAAAAAATAACTATTGAATGCAATTTTTTATGTTTTGCAGCATTTCACAAATATCTCCGCAGGGTACCCGAAAATTTTTTAGTACATCAAGTGTTTAGCCCCGATAGAAGTGCAAAGCCCGGAAATCACGTTGGCTTACATTTTTTATCGCTACGAAGCGACCAAAGGAAGCTCTTGTAGCTATTTAAAAATGTTGCCAACGGAATGACGGCTTGTAACGCAAAGCGGGAATAGCTCCTAAATATTATTTTTTGGTGACAAATTTTGGATCAGCTTCCATTACGGTTCCGCAATTTTCGCAGGTTCGTAATTTTTCTGAATTGTAAAAATGTTCAAAATGTGGTAGGAAGTCATTTTCAATATTATCAAGTTCAAAATATACTTCGTATAATTTATGATTGCAATTATCGCAAAACCACATTAATCCATCCTTGTGTCCTTTTCCGACACGCTTTCTCTCGATCACTAACCCTATTGAACCTTCGGAACGAACCGGAGAATGCGGGACTTTTCCTGGATGAAGGTACATATCACCCGCATGAAGTTCCATTTCTTTTCGCTGCCCTTCGTCCTGCACAAATACTTTTATAGAACCTTCGAGTTGGAAAAATAATTCTTCGGTTTCGTTATAATGATAATCTTTTCGCGCGTTAGGACCTGCAACGACCATGACAATATAATCCTCGGATTCTGTATATAAATTTTTGTTTCCTACTGGTGGTTTAAGAAGATGACGGTTCTCATCTATCCATTTATTTAGGTTGAAAGGTTTTGCTATTGCCATTTTTTATAATTTTAAATGTAAAGTTATGAAATAAAAAATAGGTAGAGATATACCGTAATGCATCTCAACAGGATCATTTTTTTTCTTTGATTAAATAAATATAGACTGGAAAATGATCACTGAATCCTATTTCAGTCAATGAGTGCCTCAAAGGATATCCTTTGTATTGTCCGCTGGTTTGAATTAAAAAAGCTTTGTTATAAATTCCAGCTTTCCAATAAGAAAAGGAAGATTTATCCGATTTTAACAGCGATTCTGATACCATTATTTGATCAAAAATATCCCAAGCATCCCGAAAAGCAATTGTCCCCATGCCTTTTTTGGCCATCTCTTCAAATGGATTGTAGATTCCTAGTGGAAGTACCTCTCCCTTTTTTGCCTTTGCGCCAAGCCCTATTTTAACACTCCTATTATACGGACCGTCATTTAGGTCTCCCAGAATAATCACTTTTGCATTTGGATTAATTCTTTGAATAGAATCGATAATTTTTCTGTTTAAAGCTCCAGCAGCTTCTCTAAAAGGACTAGTTTTTTTCTCTCCGCCAGAACGGGACGGCCAGTGATTAACAATGATATTGATTTCTTCTCCATCCAGAAAACCGGTTACCAAAAGCTGATCTCTGGTGTAAATGCGATGGCTTTGAGAGCTTACTTGCAAAACATCATCTGTTTTCTCATCCGATTCTATTTTTGTAACTTCCTTTGATTTAGTGTCATTCCTATATACGTACAAAGGAATATTAGAAAAACTTATAGGTTGAAACTGTTTCTTTTGATACAACAAAGCCACGTCTATTCCTCTTTTATCAGGGGAGTCAAAATGTATGATTCCGTAGTCTCTGTTAATCAGTTTCGGTTGTTTGATTAAATCTTCCAGAACTCCTCTATTTTCTATTTCGGAACCGCCAATAAATGTGGGAGAATCAGGATTTTCAGATGATCCTATTTCAGATAAAACCCTCGCTAAATTTTCCAGTTTATGATGGTACTTTTTGGATGTCCAGCGTTGCAATCCTGCAGGTGTCCATTCATCATCATTGGTAACTGGATCGTTTATGGTGTCAAAGCAATTTTCAAAATTATAAAATGCTACCGTATGAATAACATAATTTCTTTGTTGCGCGCTTGCCGTTGCATTGGAGAAAAATAATATTAACAGGAGAATCAAAGCTGTTATTCTCATAATTTTTTAATTGTACTATTGAAATTATACGTTTAGGTTGGCTATTTGTAAAAATACTTCATTTTGAGATGTATCTCTAAATTATTTTCTAATTGCTTATCTTTGTTTTTGTCTATAATAGGCTCTTATTTCTTATATTAAAAAAAAGAACCAAAATATGCATGCGAACCGATTTACTTTTATAATCTGCAATTTCTTTTTATATAAATTCCTACTGCTTATTTTTATTTTACAATCCTTCAACTGTCAAGCCAACACACCAATGATCACACCACCTATTTTACAAAAAGGAGATACAATAGCCATTTTGGCAACAGCCAGAAAAAACATAGATGACAATCTGAAACCCGCTATAGATTTACTGCACAGCTGGGGTCTTGAAGTGGTAATAGGAAGCACGATTGGCTTAGACGATAATCAATTAGCGGGCACTGATGCACAGCGCGCTGCCGATTTCCAGCAACAGTTGGACAATCCGAATATTAAAGCCATTTGGTGCGTCAAAGGAGGATATGGAACAGTGCGAATGATTGATTTATTGGATTTCACCAAATTCAAACAGCATCCAAAATGGGTTATAGGTTTTAGCGATGTCACCGTTTTGCATAATCATTTGAACACTTTGGGCTTTAAATCCATTCACGGAATCATGCCAATAAGCATTCCTCATGCATCTAAGGAAGCTATAGAATCTTTGCGGATTGCTATGTTTGGAGAAACACTATCGTATAAAGTTAGCCCATTCGCGATGAATAAATCAGGAAAAGCGTCTGGCGAATTAGTAGGCGGTAATTTATCCATTTTATACAGTTTATTTGGATCAAAATCCGCTATTAATTGTACCGATAAGATTTTATTCATTGAAGATCTAGACGAATATTTATATCATATTGACCGTATGATGATGAACTTAAAACGCAATGGTTGTCTGGAAAGCATAAAAGGAATTATTGTGGGTTCTATGACAAAAATGAAAGACAATGATATTCCATGGGGAAAAAATGCTGTTGAAATCATAGATGATGTCACAAAAACATACAATATTCCCGTTTTGTATAATTTCCCTGCCGGTCATATTCAGGATAACAGAGCCTTAGTTTTAGGCAGCAAAGTAACGATGGATGTTAATGCTACTTTCAGCACTGTTGCTTTTGCAACTCCCTAATCTTAAAAAAGCTTTCTTGATTGCAGAAGTTTTTTTAACTGAATACTGCCACTATATATTGAAAACTCTTATTTATTGCAGATTAATGATTACCTATTTTTGATTGCAGAAGTTTACAAACTAAATAGAAAACACTATTTTTATCGCAAGTCTATTCAAACTGAATACTGCGACTGAATACTGAACACTATTTCTGAGTGCAACTCTATTCAAACTGAAAACTGAGACTGAAAACTGAATACTATCCTCATGGCTGAACACAACGAACTTGGAAAAATTGGAGAAGAATTAGCCGTTGAATACCTGAAAAAAGATGGTTATACTATACTGGAAACCAACTGGACTTTTCAAAAAGCGGAAATCGACATCCTTGCCAAGAAAGAAAACACGCTTGCAGTTGTTGAAGTAAAAACCCGTTCGTCCCTCGAATTTGGTTTACCACAAGATTTTGTAAAACCAAAAAAAATTCAACTTTTACTAAAAGCAGTTAACGCCTATGTAAACGAACGAAATTTAGACATTGACGTCCGTTTTGACATCATTGCCATCCATAAAGAAGGTAAATCTTTTGTAATTGAGCACCTTATCGACGCTTTTTATCATTTTTAATGATAAATTTTTAATGTTGTATTTGTAACAAATTGTTTTTTTATTATATTTGCATTGGTTTTTAACACAACTATTTACTAACTACAACTATTTACCAAAAAAACTAAACCCGTACAACTATGAAAACTGTTTCTTCTATTGTAGAAAACTACATCAAAACTAAGCCTTTCTTACTTAATGCTTTATCTCTTGGAATTATCAATCTGACTTCATTATCCAGAAATATAATGACCGAATTAGAAAGTGAATTTGGCAAAGAGGTTAAGCAAGGCGCGGTCGTTATGGCACTAAAAAGATTAACCGAAGAACTAGATTTTAGACTAAATCATAAAATCAATAAAGTAATAAAAAACATTGGCGAAATCACTGTTCGCTCCGCACTGACCGATTTTACTTTTGCAGCATCTGAAACTGTTTTAAACAAACAAGCTGATTTAATTACTGATATTAATTCTTTTCCAGATATTTTTTACACTTCATCAAGAGGTGTTAACGAAACTAATATTGTGGTAAGCAACAGCGTAACCCATTTGGTTGACAAACACTTTGCGACGGAGAAATTAATTCAAAAACTAGACAATCTCGCTTCAATTACTGTAAAATTACCAAAAGAAAATATCGTTGTTCCCGGGATTTACTATTTCATTTTCCAGCGATTGGCTTGGGAAGGAATTATTATCAACGAAGTAATTTCTACTTCAAATGAGTTTACTATATTGGTAAGTGAAGATCAAGTTGATGTTGCTTTTAAAGTGATTAAGGATTTGAAGAATTAGAAATATATATTTAAAAAACAAAAGAGGGATTGATTCATTGAAAATCAATCCCTCTTTTTATATAGTAAAAACAGCTATTTCCCACCTATTCACCCAACATCAGCATAAATTCTAAAGCTGTTCTAGTATTCTTCACATTGTCAAAAGTCAACAAAAGCCTTAAACCAGCTGGCGTTTGTTTTTCTTTCATTTTACAAATAGAACTGTGTTTTTGCACAAACTGCAAAACATCCTGAAAACGATTGGATTGATAATAATCCGATTGTTGATCTGACACAAAATACCCAATCATCTTGCCTTGTTTCATCACCAATTTCTCAATTCCAATGCGAGTCGCAATCCATTTAATTCTAATGCTATTCATTAAAGCATTAGCTCGTGGTGGCAAAGGACCAAAACGATCAATCAGTTTATTCTGGAAAATAATGAGTTCTTCTTCGTTTTTCACCGTACCCAATTCATTGTACAAACTCAATCGCTCCGAAACATTATTGATGTATTCATCCGAGAATAACAACTCAAAATCGGTATCGATTTGCAGGTCTTTGACGTATTCTTTGGTTTCCAAATTGTTTTCCTCAGGATACAAATCCTTGAATTCATTTTCTTTCAATTCATCGATGGCTTCGTTCATGATTTTTTGATAGGTATCAAAACCAATCTCGTTGATAAAACCACTTTGTTCGCCTCCTAGTAAATCTCCCGCACCACGAATCTCTAAATCTTTCATTGCAATATTAAATCCGCTTCCCAATTCACTGAACTGTTCCAATGCCTGAATTCGTTTTCTAGCATCATCCGTCATGGCTGAATATGGAGGACAAATAAAATAACAAAACGCTTTCTTGTTGCTACGTCCTACGCGACCGCGCATTTGATGCAAATCAGACAATCCAAAATTATTCGCATTATTGATAAAAATAGTGTTCGCGTTTGGAACATCTAGTCCGCTTTCGATAATTGTGGTGGCAACCAAAACATCAAATTCTCCGTTCATGAAAGCCAACATCAATTCTTCCAGTTTTCTTCCTTCCATTTGGCCGTGACCAATTCCAACTCTGGCATTGGGCACCAAACGCTGAATCATTCCAGCCACTTCCTTGATGTTTTCTATGCGATTATTGATAAAGAAAACCTGACCGTTGCGCTGAATTTCATACGAAATTGCATCCCGAATCAACTCTTCACTAAAACCAACTACATTCGTCTCAATAGGATAGCGATTAGGTGGAGGTGTGGTTATTACGGATAAATCTCTCGCTGCCATTAAGGAAAACTGCAAGGTTCTCGGAATTGGCGTTGCAGTCAACGTCAGCGTATCCACATTGGCAGCGATGGTTTTGAGTTTGTCTTTTACGTTGACACCAAATTTTTGCTCCTCATCCACAATCAACAATCCAAGGTCTTTGAAAACAACATTTTTATTGACCAATTGGTGTGTTCCAATAACAATATCGAGTTTTCCTTCGGCTAATAATTTTAAGGTTTCCGCTTTTTGTTTGGCGGTCCTAAAACGATTTAAATACCCCACAGAAACTGGCATATCTTTCAATCGTTCCGTAAAAGTTCTGTAATGTTGGTATGCCAAAATGGTTGTAGGAACCAATATCGCAACTTGTTTGCTGTTGTCGACTGCTTTGAAAGCCGCACGAATAGCCACCTCGGTTTTACCAAAACCCACATCACCACAAACCAACCGATCCATCGGGCGGTCACTTTCCATATCGGCTTTTACTTCTGCCGTCGATTTGGTTTGGTCCGGTGTATCTTCGTAAATAAACGAACTTTCCAGTTCATTTTGTAAATAACTGTCGGGCGCAAATTGGAATCCTTTTTCCAATCTTCGCTTGGCATACAACTGAATTAAATTGAATGCAATATGTTTGACGCGTGCCTTTGTTTTTTGTTTTAAAATCTTCCAGGCATTCGAACCCAATTTGTAAATTTTGGGTGGCGTGCCGTCTTTTCCGTTGTATTTTGAAATTTTGTGCAGCGAATGAATGCTTACATATACAATATCATTATCGGCATAAACAAGTTTGATTGCTTCTTGCGTTTTACCTTCTACTTGTATTTTTTGTAATCCTCCAAATCGCCCGATTCCGTGGTCAATGTGCGTCACATAATCCCCAACGGATAAAGTAGTCAGTTCTTTTAAAGTGATGTTTTGCTTTTTTGAATAGCCACTTTTAATATTAAATTTATGGTAGCGTTCAAAAATTTGATGATCAGTGTAACAGGCTATTTGGTTTTCCGCGTCGATAAATCCTTGGTACAAAGGCAAAACAACGGTATGATATTGTTTCCTGACATTCTCAGAATTCGCTTCATCCAAGGTTTCAAAAATATCATGAAATCGTTTGGCTTGGGCTTCACTAGAACAAAACAAATAATTTTTATAACCATTGAAATGATTTTCATTCAGATTATTCAATAATAAATCAAACTGTTTGTTGAATGACGGTTGTGGCTGAATGTGGTATTCGAATTTTTTGGTGGTTCTAAAAATAGCCTTCGAACTCAATTCCACAATCGAGAAATCCAACGCTCTTTTTATAAACTCCGTTTGGTTTAAGAACAATTGTTCTGGTGTCGAACGTTTTATTTCCTGCGACAATTTAGCAAAAGCTTCTTCGGCCTTCGCAAATTGTTTGTCTAATTGTGATAAAAGATATTCAGTGTTTTGAATAAAAATAACGGTTTTCCCCGAAATATAATCCAAGAAGCTTTCTCTATTTTCCTGAAAAAATTTATTTTCTACATTTGGAATTATCGTAATTTTCTTTTGTTGCAAAATCGACAATTGGGTGGCTACATCAAAACTACGGATGCTTTCGACTTCATCTCCAAAAAACTCAATTCGATACGGATTATCATTGGAAAATGAAAAAACATCGACAATTCCTCCACGAACCGAAAATTCTCCGGGTTCCGTAATGAAATCTACTCTTTTGAATTCATATTCGAACAATACTTCATTAATAAAATCAATAGAAATCTTGTCTCCAACAGCAACTTTCAACGTGTTTTTATCCAATTCTTTTCGGGTTACCACTTTCTCGAATAATGCTTCGGGATAGGTGACAATAACTGCCGGTTTTTTGCGGGAATTGATTCTGTTCAGGACTTCGGCGCGAAGTAAAACATTCGCATTATCGGTTTCTTCAATTTGGTACGGACGACGGTAGGAACCCGGGTAAAACAAAACATCCTGGTCACCAATCATTTGTTCCAAATCGTTCAAATAGTAAGCGGCTTCTTCTTTATCATTAAAAACAATTAAAAAAGGAAGTTCTGCTTTCTTGAAAACAGAACGAATGACAAAAGAAATCGCAGATCCCAATAATCCATCAAGATGCATTTTTACTTGATTATTCTCGTGCAAACGAGCAACAATCTGCTGGGTTTTTGGAGAATCATCGTAGGTGTTATATAAAGCTTTTTTACTCAACGCGTGGTAGATTTGGATCGGTTGGTGTATTCGGAATTGCTCTGGAAGTATCCATCATTTTCATTAATTCCGATTCTCCTTCTTCGACGGGAATTTTACTTTTTTCTACAATTTTGTCCATTTGTCTTTGCAAGGAAACGAGCTCCGCATTGATTTCTGAAACCAAAACAATTACTTTTTGATCCGGAATTTTATCCAGATTAAGGAATAAATCCAACAATCTAACCTTGGTAATTAAAGTGGAAACCCTACTTTTTATTTGAGGTTTGTTGAACTGTGAAGGAATATTTTCATTTAAAGCCATTACTTTTTTAGACAATGCTTTTGATTTTTTTTGAAACGCTCCGATTGTTTTTTTAGGTTTAACGACTAATTCCGCAAAAAATATTCGCAATTCGTTCCAGCTGGCTACTGTAGCCTCAGACGTTGAATTAATAGGCGTGTCATAAAAAACCCAGCCTTTGTTTATATTTGAAAAAATGAGTTCATTTTTTTTAGCCTGTTTTTCATTTTCTGCTAATCGTTTTTGATTGTCATTTTTGCACGCAGACAAAATCACAATCATAAAAAAAAAGCACGCTAATTTATATTTCATAAGTAAATACATTAAAGGACAAAGTTACAAAGTAAATTTACAATAACGAATTACAGAATTGGGAATAACCATAGAAAAGTATTGGAGATTTTTATCTCTCAAAAAAGCTTTGAATTTAATTTATATCTCATTTGCGCTTTTCAAATAACAATCTACTATTTCAGATGATTTTTTTATGTTTTAAATTATAAATATTAATAATTTAATTACGATTATGAATATCATTTTAAGAATTTAATAATATTTTTATCCAAAATTATGTTATTTACGAAAACGTTATCTTTGAATTTCTAAAACAAACAAAATGAGTACTAAAATATTAATTATAGGCGCTTGCGGACAAATTGGAACGGAGCTTACCCATAAACTAAGAAAGATATATGGAACCGATAATGTAATTGCTTCTGACATCCGAAAACTGAATATTGACGTGGTAAATTCAGGTCCTTTTGAAGTAGTGAATGCATTAGATTTTAATCAGATTGAACATCTTGTCGAAGTTCATCAAATTGATGAAATTTATTTAATGGCCGCATTATTATCTGCAACGGCTGAGAAAAACCCTGCTTTTGCTTGGGATTTGAATATGAATTCGTTGTTTCACGTTTTGAATTTGGCGAAAGCCAAAAAAATAAAAAAGATATTCTGGCCTTCTAGCATTGCTGTTTTTGGTCCTACAACTCCTAAAGAAAATACCCCGCAATATACCATCATGGAACCTTCAACGGTTTACGGAATCAGTAAACAAGCCGGCGAAAGATGGTGCGAATATTACCATAATATATTTGGTGTAGATGTTCGAAGTGTACGTTATCCGGGATTAATCAGCTGGTCATCGCCTCCGGGTGGTGGAACGACTGATTATGCGGTAGATATTTATCACAAGGCTTTAAGTGACGGAAAATACGAATGTTTTTTATCTTCCGAAACCAAAATGCCAATGATGTATATGGACGATGCCATTGCAGCAACGATACAAATTATGCAAGCGCCAGCCGAACAAATAAAAATTCGTTCTGCTTATAATCTCGCCGCAATGAGTTTTACTCCGACAGAAATTGCTGCTGAAATCAAAAAACACATTCCTGATTTTACTATTTCTTACGAACCTGACTTCCGTCAAAAAATAGCCGACAGCTGGCCAGCGAGCATCGATGATGCTGAAGCCAGAAAAGATTGGAACTGGAAACATAAATTTGATTTGGAAAGTATGACCGTGGATATGTTGGAGCATTTGAAATAGACTTTTGTCTTTGATTTAAAATGTCTGATTTTAAAATTGTGGTGATGAAACCGATTTTAAAATCAGACATTTTTCGTTTAAACAAATAAAATCCTTGTATCTCCTATTTATTCCAAAAAAAAATCAATAAGAAAACTACTAACTATCTGATTAACAAATAATATCATGTGAAATTCAATTGTAATATTAAAAAAAATCTTACTTTTGAGTTGTTAGAATTTTAAATAAAAAAGAAACACATTTCATCCCTTTAATTTTAAACCATAATTCCTCGCTATGAAAAAAATTCTTCTCTCCTTCACCCTAATATTTCTGTCTTTTTGTGCAAATGCTCAAAAAAATAATAAAATTGAAATAGGTACCCTTGATAGCGTTTATTCAAAAATATTAAAGGAACAGCGAAAGATCTTGATCCATATTCCCAATAATGATCAAAGCGGTATTTTTTCTAAACAACGCTATCCTGTTATTTATATATTAGATGGCGATGCTCATTTTAATTCAATTGTTGGAATGATTGAACAACTAAGTGCAATAGGCGGCAATACTAATTTTCCAGAAATGATTGTAGTAGGTATCCCAAATACCGACAGGACAAGAGATCTAACCCCAACACATATTAAATCTGATCTGTCAATGATGAAGGATAGCACTGCTGCTAAAAATAGTGGTGGAGGTGAAAAATTCATTTCTTTTATAGAAAAAGAACTAATGCCACATATTGATTCATTATATCCAACTGAACCCTATCGAATGTTGATCGGACATTCTTTAGGAGGTTTGACCGTTATGAATACCTTAATTCATCATACCAATCTATTCAACGCTTACGTTGCTATTGATCCCAGTATGTGGTGGGACAATAAAAAGCTTTTAAAGGAAACTAAAAACGCCTTATCTATCACTAAATACCCAAATGTCTCCTTGTTTTTAGGAATTGCCAATACCATGGAAAAAGGAATGGATATCACAAAAGTCAAAAAGGACAAATCTGATATCACAAAACATATTCGGTCCATTTTGGAGTTAGATAACTATTTGAGTGTAAATAAGCAAAACCAATTAAAATACAAGTCCAAATATTATAATGATGATGACCATAACTCTGTAACATTAATTACCGAATATGATGCGCTTCGTTTTATTTTTGATTACTATAAATTAAAGCTAACCGTGTTTGACTATATGAACGTTAATAAGGAATTACTATCTAAAATTGAAACACATTATGCAGACTTATCAAAGAAATTTGGGTACGAGGTAAAAGTTCCAGAAGGTCTGATAAATACTCTTGGATATCAAGCATTAGGCTTAAAACATTTTGAAGAAGCTGAATCTTTATTTAAATTAAATGTTGCTAATTATCCTGAAAGTTTTAATGTTTATGATTCTCTTGGAGATTTTTATGATGCTAAAAAGGATAAAGCAAACGCAATTAATCTTTACAAAAAAGCGCTATCAATTAAAGAATTTCCCGAAACTAGAAAAAAACTAGACAACCTTCAAGTGAATTAAGAAAAAACAAAACATAAAAAAAGCCCTTTTTTCAGGGCTTTTTAAAATTACTTTATTTCATAAACATTATTAGCTTGCTTTACATCAGCCATTAAACCACTTGGGTCGATGGTGATTTTCTTGATCGTTGTTTTCGGTTTAGAAATAATAAACTCATACGTAGGATGCGCCCAAGTCCAATCATTTAAAACCGTCCTTTTTACAGCCGGATTAGGATTTTCTTTTTCGAAACTCATCATGCGCAACGGAACATAAAAACTTTCTGTTGTTCCATCCGTATATTCAACAGTCAAATCAATTGGCATTGGCATTCTACCTATTCTTTCTAAAGTAACAACCGTTTTATCGGCATTATCTTTTACGTCTTTTATACCGTAATCTATTGTGTTTGCAGTTTCGGTCCAATCTACTAAATACCAATCTAAATTTGCTCCAGAAACTCTTTCAGCCGTTCTTTTGATGTCATTTGGCGTAGGATGTTTGAACTTGAAATCGTGGTAATATCTCTTTATCGTTTTGGCTAAGTTATCCTGTCCAATCACGTAACCCAATTGAGATAAGAAAATGCTTCCTTTTACGTAGGACGAAATACTATAAGGTCTGTTTTCATCGTAACGATCGCCATGCGTAGTTTGCGGTTGCTCTTTCCCGGATTCTACTAACTTATAATAGGCGGCATAATTCCCTTTAAAAGGATTTTTTTCCTCTTTAACTGCCATTTCGTTCAGCACAAAATCTTCTACATACGTAGTGAATCCTTCATCCATCCAAGGATGTTTTGATTCATTTGAAGCTAAAATATGTTGAAACCAAGAATGTCCCAACTCATGCGTTGCCGTTCCCAAAATTCCTTCCAAAGTTCCATTTCCTAGCATCAAAGTACACATGGCATATTCCATTCCGCCATCGCCACCTTGTATAAAGGAGTATTGCTTGTACGGATAATCCCCGATTTTCTTATTGTAAAAATCCATCACATTAATCATCAAAGGCTCTAGCTTTTTCCAGTTTTCTGCAGTCTTTGGATTGTTTTTATACAAGAAATGCAAATCAACATTATTAGGTCCTTTTACCACATCATGCATGTAATTTTTATCGGCAGCCCAAGTAAAATCATGTACCATTGGCGCAATAAAATGCCAAGTCAATGTTTTCGTTTTCTTTGGATAGACAACCGTAACTCCTGCATCTTGATATCCTTTCCCAATTTCATTTTGGTTTTGCAAATAACCGGAACCACCTAAAGTATATTCCTTATCAATGGTAATATTTACGTCAAAATTTCCCCAAACACCATGAAATTCTCTCGCGATATAAGGATCCGCATGCCAGCCTTCGAAATCAAATTCGGCGATTTTTGGATACCATTGTGACATTGATAATTCCACTCCTTCTACATTGTTTCTTCCCGAACGACGAATTTGTATCGGAACCTGACCGTCAAAATCTAATGTGAAAGTAGTTTTTGAGTTGGGTAATATTGGCTTTGCCAAAGTAACTTCGAGAATCGTTCCTACCGCTTTTGCATCAGCATTAACTCCGTCTTGTTTGAAATTAGTGATATTCAAAAACCCAATTTCGTTGGGCTTCAAATTTTTGATTCGGCTTTCTTTTACGTCTTTGCCATCCACTTTTATTTTGTTGACCATTCTGGCATCCGGATCTTTTATCGTTTGGATTCTGGCATCCATCTCACTTCCGGGTTGGAACGCATTTGGATACAAATGATAAAATACTTTTTTCAAAGTATCGGTGGAATTATTGGTATAAACCAATTCCTGTTTTCCTTTGTATTGGTAATTTTTGACGTTCATAGTCACGTCCATTTTATAATCAACGTGTTGTTGCCAATATCCCGTGGTTTGGGCAAATGCGGCACAAAAATTAAGCGTGATAAAAGATAGTAAAAAGAGTTTTCTCATCATTTTTGTAATAAAAAATGGAAGAACAGCTGTCCTTCCATTGGATTAGTAAATTTATTATTTTAAATATTTTTAGATAATGCATCTGCAAGAATCAGCGCATTATAAGCATTGATCATTTTTCCTGATTTTGACGTATCGGCTGCTGATTTTTTATCATTATTTTCTCCTAATTCTACTGATGCTGGCAATGGTGTTCCAGAATCCATAAGGATTTGTTTCACTTGCTTCGCTGATAATTTAGGATAATACGAACGAACCAATGCTGCAACTCCGGCCGCATTTGGTGACGCCATTGATGTTCCCTGCTCGTACTTGTATTTGTTATTTGGAACCGAAGCATAAATTTCCATTCCTGGAGCATACACATCTACATTGATAGAACCGTAATTAGAAAATGGCGCCACTACAGTTGGTCCATAAACATTATTTAACGCTCCAACCGTAAGAACATTACTGGCAAACTCGATTTTGTTGTCTTCAGAATCATTTGGAAAATTGATATTTTTTTCTAAATCAATATCGCTTCCATCATTTCCTGCTGCGTGTACGAATAAAACATCTTTCTTCTCCGCATATTTTATAGCATCAAAAACCCATTGCTTGTGTGGAGAATAGCTTTTTCCAAAACTTCCATTGATGACTTTTGCTCCGTTATCTGCCGCATAACGAATGGCTAAAGCAATATCTTTATCATATTCGTCTCCGTTAGGAACAGCTCTTACTGCCATAATTTCAACATTGTTTGCAACTCCGTCACCGCCAACATTGTTGTTTCTTACCTGAGCAATAATTCCTGCAACGTGTGTTCCGTGCATGGCTTCTTCTTTATCCGGTCCGTAAACTATATTGTTACCGTATTTAGTATCGTTTATATCATCCGGATTGTCACCAACTGATTTTCTACCGTTAAATTCTTTATTTAAATTGTAGTTTAATTGGTCGTAAACGTACTTTCTGTATTCTTCTATATCAGCACTGAATTTTGGACCTGACTGCCCAATAACGCGAGTCATAATCATTTTGCTTTTATTCAACTCTTCATTAGTAGTGACAATTGCATTCAGTTCTTCAAGTGTATAATCGTCTTTCTTTAAATACGTTTGAATTGTTTTATTGGTATTCAAAAGAAAATCTACTTGTTGTTTCCCTTCCAATGCTTCTTTGTACTTCTTTTCATAATCTGCTTTAGCATTTTTATACGCCACTGAACCATCATCTGCTTTTTTCAGAATACGGGTCATCTCTAAATTTTCAAATCCTGAATCCCCTAGGAAATTCCAACCGTGAATATCATCGACAAACCCATTTTTGTCATCGTCAATTCCGTTACCGGGAATTTCATTGGTATTGGTCCAAATCACCGATTTTAAGTCTTCATGATCAATATCAACGCCTGAATCCACAATTCCCACAATAACTTTCACCCCTTTTTTATTTTTTAATAATTCAGCATACGCTTTATCAACGCTCATTCCCGGAATGGTATCTTTTACTAAATCTAAATGACTCCAACGTTTTAAATCAACATCACTTATAGGGGCAACTTTCTTAATAATTAAAGGAGAACTAACTGTTATAGGCGAAGTAGTTTTAGAAACTTGTTTTTGAGCGCTACATGCCGCTAATGCAAAAAAAGCAATAGCAGAAAAATATATTGGTTTAATCGTATTCATTTATAAATTTTTAAATTAAATGTGGCGCCTAAATTATGTCTTTTTACAACAGAATACAGATGGATTAACACTCTGTTAAGATTTGACGAATGTAAAAAAATAAATTAAAGTGTTTTCCAAATTGGTTAAAATAAAAATGGAAGGACAAATTGCCCTTCCATTTATAAAAATTTGTAACAATTATTTCGACATTTTCTCTGCCATCAGTAAAGCATTGTAAGCATTTACTATTTTTCCTGATTTAGACAAAGTAGTAAAAGAACGTGTGTCAACAGGTTTTCCTCCAACAATCACATCCGTTGTAATTGCTACACCAGAATCCATCAAAATGTGTTTGACTTGCTTTGCAGATAATTTTGGATAATAGGAACGAATTAATGCTGCAACGCCGGCTACATTTGGCGAAGCCATTGATGTTCCTTGTAAGTATTTGTATGTGTCATTTGGTGTTGTAGCGTAAATTTTTACTCCTGGAGCAAAAACGTCTACATTAACTTTTCCAATATTAGAAAATCGTGCCACTACTTTATTTCCGTATTCAAAGTTTAATGCTCCAATGGTAATTACATTATCAGCAAACTCCGTTACTTTATCATCAGAATCATTAGGGAAATTGTTTTCAGTATCGATATCTTTTGCATCATTACCAGCTGCATGAACAATTAATACATCTTTTTTCTCGGCATATTTGATCGCATCATAAACCCATTGTTTGTGTGGTGAAAAGCTTTTTCCAAAACTTCCGTTAATTACTTTGGCCCCATTATCAACCGCATAACGTATTCCAAGTGCTATATCTTTATCATACTCATCTCCGTCTGGTACGGCACGAACGGTTAAGATTTCAACATTGTTAGCTATTCCGTCTCCACCTATTGCGTTATTTCTAGTTTGAGCGACAATTCCGGCAACGTGCGTTCCATGAAGAATTTCATTCTTGTCTGGCCCCATAACATTGTTGTTTCCGTATTTTGTGTCTGTAATATCTTCCGGATTATCACCCAAAACTTTTCTATAATCGGTTTTTAGGTTTTCCCCGTTTAGAAGCGCATTAAAACCATCCAATTGTTTTTGTACCGCAACTTTCAGGTCTGCAATTGGCAAATTATAAGAAAGCATTTGTTGCATAGCAGTTTTGCTTTTTTGCATTTCTGGCTCTTGTGAAACAATTGCTTTTACCTCATCAATTGTGTAAACTAATTTCCCAAAATGTTTTACCAAAGTAGCATTACTTTCATTTAGGGTTGCAATCATTTGTTCCGTACGCGTTTTCCCTGTTGTAGCATCAGCAATTTTTTTATCATTTAACGCTTTTGCCGCTTGATATGTTTCTTCGTCAACAAGATTCTTATTTTTGATGATTCTTTCGTATTCTAAATTCTCTTTGGTGATATCTCCAAGGAAATTCCAACCGTGAATATCATCAATATATCCGTTTTTATCATCATCCATTCCGTTTCCTGCAATTTCTTTTTTATTGGTCCAAACCATAGACTTCAAATCTTGATGCTCGATATCAACTCCTGAATCTACAATTCCCACGATAACTTTTACCCCATTTTTATTTTTCAATAATTCAGAATATGCTCTATCAACGCTCATTCCTGGAATAGTATCTTTCACAATATCTAAATGACTCCAACGTTTCATGTCGGTTTCATTTATAGGTGCAATTTTTTTTACGTTTAAAGGTGCGCTAATGGCAATAAGTCCTGCATTAGAACTAGAAACTTGTTTTGAAGTGCCACATCCTGCTAATATTAATAGCGCAAATGCAGATAAATAAATTGGTTTAATGCTATTCATTAATTGTTATATTAAATTTTAAATATTTGTCTAAAATAAATTATTTTGTTACAAAATACTTAGGTTTAACACAATTTTAAAAAATGGCATCACACGTAAATCGTTCTTTCAATCGAACTCCTTTTTCCGTTTTCTCTACGGTTATAATTTCGTTATGGGCATCGTGCTCCAAAAACAAGTAGTGATTATTATCTGCAGCGGCATTTAGAAATTTTGCTTTTTCTGGCATTGTCAATAAAGGTCTGGTGTCATAACCCATCACATAACGAATGGGAACATGTCCGGCTGTTGCCAATAAATCAGCACAAAAAACGATGGTTTTATCTTTGTATTGTATCTGAGGAATCATTTGCTTCTCTGTATGACCATCGGCAAAGAAAATACCAAAACCCAGTTCTGATTTTTCAAGAAAATCACCTTCGGGTCTTTTGATAAAATTCAGCTGCCCACTTTCCTGCATCGGCAAAATATTCTCTGATAGAAAAGATGCTTTTTCTCTCGGATTTGGTTTTGTAGCCCACTCCCAGTGGTTGTCATTACTCCAGAATTTTGCGTTTTTAAATGCCGGTTCGTAGCCCGTTTTGTCCTTGTTCCATTGCACACTTCCGCCACAATGGTCAAAATGCAAATGCGTCATAAAAACATCCGTGATGTCATCGCGATGAAAACCAAATTTAGCCAACGATTTATCCATGGAATGCGTTCCCCAAAGCGAGTAATAGCCAAAAAACTTCTCGGATTGTTTGTTTCCCATTCCGGTATCAATCAAAATCAATTTATCACCATCTTCAATTAATAAACAGCGGGCAGCAATGTCAATTAAATTATTTTCGTCTGCTGGATTTGTTTTATTCCAAATGGTTTTTGGCACAACACCAAACATAGCGCCACCATCAAGTTTAAAATTTCCGGTTTCAATAGGATATAGTTTCATTTTTTACTTTTTTTTCAAGATATAACAAAGTTAGGAAATACATTGAGTCAATATAGGTTTTTTCTATTTTAAGATTAGTTATATAAATGTTATCAATTATGGAAAAAGGTTTTTATATAGTATCTTTGCGGTTAATTTAGACAAAATCAAAATAACGATATGATAAAAGTTTCTGATACTGCAAAAAAGAAAATCATCGATCTAATGAAAGATGATGGTTTTGATGCTGCGGTCGACTATGTTAGAGTCGGCGTGAAAAGCGGCGGATGTTCTGGATTGTCTTATGATTTAAAATTTGATAAAACAAAAAACGAAGATGATAAAATATTCGTTGACAACGATATAACGATTGCTGTAGAAAAAAAATCTTTCCTTTATTTAGCAGGAACAATTTTAGAATTCTCAGGAGGAATAAATGGTAAAGGGTTTGTTTTTAATAATCCAAATGCCAATAGAACTTGTGGATGCGGAGAATCATTTTCACTTTAGTCGAATGTCGAAAGTCATAAAGTCGAAAGACTGCTAATGACTTTAAAACTTTAGACTTTAAAACTTTAAGACAAAAAATTATGTCAAAATATACAGAAGACGACTTAAAAATCGAACTCGAAACTAAAGAATACGAGTACGGATTTTACACCGAATTAGAATCAGAAACGTTTCCTATTGGTTTAAATGAAGATATCGTTCGCGCTATTTCGCAAAAAAAAGGAGAACCCCAATGGATGACTGATTGGCGTCTAGAGGCTTTTCGTGCTTGGGAGCAAATGACAGAGCCAGAATGGGCTAATGTGCATTATACCAAACCTGATTTTCAGGCCATTTCCTACTATTCAGCTCCAAAAGCGGTAGATCCAAATAAAACATTGGACGATGTAGATCCTGAACTTTTAGAAATGTATAAAAAGTTAGGCATCTCTGTCGATGAGCAAAAGATGATGAATAATGTAGCGATGGATATCGTAGTCGATTCGGTTTCAGTAGCGACAACATTCAAGAAAACATTAGGCGAAAAAGGAATTATCTTTATGAGTATTTCTGAAGCCATCAAAGAGCATCCAGAATTAGTTCGTAAATATTTAGGAACGGTTGTCCCACAAAAAGACAACTTTTATGCAGCGCTAAATTCGGCAGTTTTCTCTGATGGTTCTTTCTGTTATATTCCAAAAGGCGTCCGTTGCCCTATGGAACTTTCAACTTATTTTAGAATCAATCAAGCAGGAACTGGACAATTCGAAAGAACATTATTAATTGCCGATGAAGGTAGTTATGTAAGTTACCTTGAAGGTTGTACGGCTCCAAGTCGTGATGAAAACCAATTGCACGCTGCAGTAGTAGAATTAATTGCATTAGACGATGCCGAAATAAAATATTCAACCGTACAAAACTGGTATCCTGGAAATAAAGAAGGAAAAGGTGGGGTTTTCAATTTTGTAACCAAAAGAGGAATATGCGAGAAAAACGCAAAAATTTCTTGGACACAAGTAGAAACCGGTTCAGCTATAACTTGGAAATATCCATCCGTTATTTTAAAAGGAGACAATTCAACAGGAGAATTTTATTCGATTGCGGTAACCAATAATTTCCAACAAGCGGATACAGGAACAAAAATGATCCATTTAGGTAAAAACACTAAATCGACCATTATTTCGAAAGGAATTTCTGCCGGAAAATCACAAAACAGCTATAGAGGTTTAGTTAAAATTGGACCAAATGCAGATAATGCCAGAAACTTTTCGCAATGCGACTCCTTATTAATGGGAAACAATTGCGGAGCGCATACTTTCCCTTATATCGAAAGTAAAAACCCATCGGCAAAAATCGAACATGAGGCTACAACAAGTAAAATTGGTGAAGACCAAGTTTTCTATTGTAACCAACGTGGAATTCCAACTGAAAAGGCAATTGCTTTAATCGTAAACGGTTTCAGTAAAGATGTGTTGAATAAGTTACCAATGGAATTTGCAGTAGAAGCACAAAAATTATTAGAAATAAGCTTAGAAGGTTCGGTAGGATAAAATTTGTTTAAAGTTTAAGGTTTAAAGTTGTGTAATCGCAATCGATTGGTAACTTTAAACAAAGAAAAACTTTAAACAGAAATGAATGGCGACAATAACTAGGTTTGAAGATTTAGAAATTTGGAAAGAGGCTAGACGACTGGCCAAAGGAATTCATATTATTTCTGTAGAATCAGATTTAAAAAATGATTTCAGATTTAAAGATCAAATAAAAGCATCATCTGGCTCAGTAATGGATAACATTGCTGAAGGATTTGAAAGAAATGGAAATTTAGAATTTAGACAGTTTTTGTCAATTGCTAAAGGTTCGGCAGGAGAAACCAGATCGCAGTTATACCGAGTTTTGGATTATAATTATATCAGTGAAGAAAAGTTTGAAATTTTGAAAACAGATTTTGAAAATTTAAGCGGAAAAATAAACAATTTTATATCATATTTAAATAAGAAAGATTTTAAAGGGACAAAGTTTCAGTAAACACGAGAACTTTAAACTTTAAACTTTAAACCAAAGAAACAAATGTTAAGTATAAAAAATTTACACGCCTCCATTGGAGACAAAGAAATATTAAAAGGAATCAACCTTGAGGTAAAAGCTGGAGAAATTCACGCGATAATGGGACCAAACGGTGCCGGAAAAAGTACACTTGCTTCCATTATTGCAGGAAACGAAAACTACGAAGTAACAGCAGGTGAAATTTCTTTAGACGGAGAAGATCTTTCTGAATTGGCACCAGAGGAAAGAGCACACAAAGGAGTTTTTCTTTCGTTCCAATATCCAGTGGAGATCCCAGGAGTTTCGGTAACGAATTTCATGAGAACAGCCATCAACGAAACGCGTAAAGCAAACGGTCTGGAGGAAATGCCGGCTAAAGATATGCTAAAAGTGATTCGTGAAAAATCAGAATTATTAGAAATTGACAGAAAATTTTTGTCTCGTTCTCTAAACGAAGGTTTTTCTGGTGGAGAAAAAAAACGTAACGAGATTTTCCAGATGGCGATGCTAGAACCAAAATTAGCTATTCTTGATGAAACTGATTCTGGACTTGATATTGATGCGTTAAGGATTGTTGCAAATGGCGTTAACAAACTAAAAAGTGACAAAAATGCAATCGTAGTTATAACGCACTACCAAAGATTATTAGACTATATCGTTCCTGATTTTGTTCACGTATTGTACAACGGAAAAATTGTAAAATCCGGCGGAAAAGAATTAGCACACGAATTGGAAGAAAAAGGATACGACTGGATTAAAGCAGAGAATTAAAAAATTGTTTCAAGTTTAAAGTTTTTTTAGTTTCAAGTTACAAAACCTGAAACAAACAAAAACCTGAAACAAATAAAACAAAATCTATGGCTACCATAAATCGATTTGAAGATTTAGAAATCTGGAAAGAAGCACGGCGTTTAGCAAAAGAAATACATCTAATTGCTATCGAAACTGACTTGAAATCAGATTTTAGATTTAAAGAGCAAATTAAATCTTCTTCAGGTTCGGTGATGGATAATATAGCCGAAGGATTTGAAAGAGATGGAAATTTAGAATTCCGACAATTTCTATCAATTGCAAAAGGTTCTTCTGGCGAAACAAGATCGCAACTCTATAGAATTTTCGATTTTGGTTATATTACTGAACCAAAATTTGATTTGCTGAAAAAAGATTATGAAAACCTCAGTGGTAAAATTAAAAATTTTATTACTTATCTTAACAAGAAAGACTTTAAAGGAAATAAGTTCCAATAGGCAAAACCTGAAACTTTAAACTTTAAACCTGAAACAAAATAAAAAATGGATTTAAAAGAAAAATTACTATCGTCTTTTATGGCTTTTGAAGAGCGCATCGATGTTCACTCTGAACTTCATGATGCGAGAACTTCAGCCATAAAAAACTTTGAAAATAAAGGTTTCCCAACCAAAAAAGACGAAGCTTGGAAATACACTTCGCTAAACGCCATCTTAAAAAATGATTTTACCGTTTTTCCAAAGGAAGAAAACGCAGTCGAATTCAACCACGTAAAAAAATATTTTTTACACGAAGTAGACACCTATAAAGTAGTGTTTATAGATGGTGTTTTCAGTTCGCATTTATCGTCAACAACACACGACGGAATTGATGTTTGCTTGATGTCATCGGCATTGAACAAACCAAAATACAAAATGATTATTGATACTTACTTTAATCAAATTGCCAGCAAAGACGAAAGTTTGACTTCTTTGAATACGGCTTTCGCCAATGAAGGAGCATATATCCACATTCCAAAAAGTAAAGTGGCAGATAAACCTATTGAGATTATGTATTTCTCAACTGGAAACGAAGCAGCGCTTTTGGTTCAACCAAGAAACTTGGTGATTGTTGGTGAGAATTCACATGTTCAAATTATTGAGCGTCATCAAAGTTTAACCGAAAATCCCGTATTAACAAATTCGGTTACCGAAATCTACGCTCAAAAACGTGCTATCGTTGATTATTACAAAATTCAAAATGATACTCTTGAAGCAAATTTAATTGACAATACCTACGTTTCGCAAAAACAAGAAAGTCACGTTTCAGTACATACCTTTTCTTTTGGAGGAAACTTAACGAGAAACAACTTAAATTTTTATCACTTTGGTGAAAGATTGACAAGTACGTTGAACGGAATCACAATTATTGGTGAAAAACAACATGTGGATCATTATACTCTAGTGAAACATTCGACTCCAAATTGCGAAAGTTTCCAGGACTACAAAGGAATCTATTCTGATCGTTCTACAGGCGTTTTCAACGGAAAAGTGTATGTAGAGAAAGAAGCTCAAAAAACGAATGCGTTCCAGAAAAGCAACAACATTTTATTGAGCGACAAAGCGACTATAAACGCAAAACCGCAATTGGAAATTTTTGCCGATGATGTAAAATGTTCTCACGGTTGTACCGTTGGACAATTGGACGAAACGGCAATGTTCTACATGCAACAACGCGGAATCCCTAAAAAAGAAGCCAAAGCGTTATTGATGTATGCGTTTTCGAATGCTGTTATCGAAAGCATCAAAATCCCGGAATTAAAACAACGAATTACCAAAATTATCGCTACGAAATTAGGTGTAAAAATAGGATTTGATTTATAATCCACATTAAGAAGTTGTCATAGCAACCCTGTCAGAGTTTAAAACTCTGACAGGGTTTTTTGATACGATTATTTCTTCAAACTCCCTATAATCCCTTTCAACATTCCATTAAAATCAAATTCAGGATCTTCTTTTAAACCCATTCTTACAATCACTAAATCAAGCGACGGAATAATCGCTACCATCTGACCTTGAAAACCGCTACAGTAATACATATTTTTGGGAACATCGGAAAAGTGCCCGCTAGCATTAAGCCAAAAATGTCCACCATATCTTCCGTTAGATGTATTTGTGGGAGTTGCTGTATATTTCACCCAACTTTCATCCAAAATTTGTTCGCCGTTCCAGTTTCCTTTGTGCAAATACAACAACCCAAATTTTGACCAATCGCGTGTTGTGGCCCAACCGTAGGAAGAACCCACATAATTACCAGCCATATCCGTTTCTACAATCATTGAGTTCATCCCTATTTTATCAATCAAAGTACTGTACCAGAAATCTAAATATTCCTGATGCGTTTTGAACTGATTCCGTAAAATTCCGGAAAGTAAATTCGTAGTTCCAGAAGAATAATTCCAATGTGTATTTGGTTTGAATGCAGCCGGTTTTTCTAATTGAACGCGTGACATATTTTCAGCGTCAAAGAGCATTTTGGTGGCATCACAAATTTTATCGTATTTCTCTTCCCATTCCAAACCGGAATTCATGTGAAGCAAATCATTTGTAGTGATGATTTTGCGTTCATCATTTTGCCATTCCTTAATCGGAGCAGGTTTATAGATATCGTATTTACCTTGTTTTTGAAGAATTCCAAACATGGCGCTGGTAATACTTTTGGTCATCGACCAACCTAGAATTTTACTATTTTCATCAAAACCGGTATCGTACTTTTCGGCAATGATTTTGTCTTTATAAATTACCAAAAGGGAACGCGTTCTTTTTTTGATTTGCCCTTTTTTATCAAAAGCATTGGCGACAGCCGCATTCAATTTAGTATAATCTACGTTAGCAAAAACGGTATCTTTTGGTTCCTTATTCCCATACGGAAAAGGCAAATTGTTATTTAACTTAGTCCTTTTCGGAACTTCATAGGGCTTTGCTGCATCAAAATCATCATTGATTAAAGTGGCACCCAAACCTTCTCGGTAAATTGCTTTTCGTTCTTTCAAACCATAAACCGAAGCGACCGCAAATTTTCCCATAGCTTCAATTTTGTTTTTGGCCAAATCAATCATATCGATATCGTTGTCCCCTTTCTCAATCATTTCCTGCGACCGATTATCAATAAAATGTCCCGAGGCGATACTTTTGGCTGAAAAACCAGAAATTAAATCCAGTTTTGGATAGATGGTGAATCCTAAATAAAAGATTCCGATAAAAGAGGCAAAACCAACGAACTTAAACAATTTTTTCATAGAGAATTAATTTCAAGCAATTTAATAAAAAAGAATCACATTTTTGAACCGATATTGAATTGAGAAAATCAAGTTTTATTAACAACTGTTTGCCAAAAATTAATTCCAATTTCACTACTTTTGTATTTAGAAAAATTCTAAATAATGAAAAGCCAATTACAAATTGGATTATCAAAAAAATGTTCCTTGTTGGCGTTCTATCACCAATAAAAAACATTAAAAATAAGCAGATAAATGTTAGACATAAATAAAATTAGAGCCGACTTCCCTATTCTTTCTCAGAAAGTAAACGGAAAACCGTTAGTTTATTTCGACAACGGAGCCACTTCGCAAAAACCACAAGTTGTTATTGATGCGATTTCAAAATATTATCAGGAAATCAATGCCAATATTCATCGTGGCGTTCATACGCTGAGTCAATTAGCAACGGATGCTTATGAAGCTTCCCGTGGTAAAATTCAAAATCATATCAATGCCAAATTTGCTCACGAAGTGCTTTTTACTTCGGGAACAACGCATGGAATTAATTTGGTTACCAATGGATTTGCTTCGATTTTAAAACCAGGCGATGAAGTTTTAGTTTCGGCATTGGAACACCACAGTAATATTGTGCCTTGGCAAATGTTATGTGAGAAAACGGGCGCAACTTTGCGCGTGATTCCGATGAATGAAGATGGCGAATTGATTATGTCAGAGTATGACAAATTACTTTCGAATAAAACTAAAGTTGTTACCGTAAATCATATTTCGAATGCACTAGGAACTGTCAATCCGATTAAATATATGATTGACAAAGCGCATGAAGTTGGAGCAGCGATTTTGATTGACGGAGCGCAAGCTGTTCCGCATTTGAAACCGGATGTTCAGGAATTAGATTGTGATTTTTACGCTTTTTCAGGACATAAAATATGTGGTCCAACCGGAACAGGAATTTTATACGGTAAAGAAGAATGGTTGAATAAATTACCGCCTTATCAAGGTGGAGGCGAAATGATTAAGGAAGTCACTTTCGAGAAAACAACTTATGCGGAACTGCCTCATAAATTTGAAGCAGGAACACCAAATATTGCCGGCGGAATTGTTCTGGGAACTGCCGTTGATTATATGAATGAAGTTGGTTTTGAAAACATTCAAAAACAAGAACTGGAATTATTGGAATATGGAACCCAACGATTATTGGAAATTGAAGGTTTGAAGATTTTTGGCACCGCCAAAGAAAAAACTTCCGTAATTTCGTTTAATATTGAAGGAATTCATCCCTATGATATTGGTACGATAATTGACAAATTAGGAATAGCCGTAAGAACGGGTCACCATTGTGCGCAGCCAATTATGAATTTCTTTTGTATTCCGGGAACAATAAGAGCTTCATTTGCTTTTTATAATACCAAAGAAGAAATTGATGCTATGGTTGCAGCAGTTAAAAAAGCACAACTCATGTTATCTTAAAAATATAAAATTATGAAATCGCCATGATTCAAAATCAAAAACAACAAGGAAGAATGGCGATACCATGTTCCTATTAACAAACAAATATTATCTACACATGAAAATACTTTCTTTATTATTCTTGACTATTTTTCTTGGAAAAGGTTGCGATAGCGCCAAAGCTCAAGATATTCAATCTGCTGTTATAGAATACACCGCCAATACCAGAGGTTTCTATCAAAAAATAACGGTCAAAAATCAAATGGTCACTGTTTCAAAAGACAGAAACGGAATGGACAAACCGGTGGCTACAAAAATTTCGGATGCTGATTGGAATGAATTAGTGAGTTGTTTCAATACAGTAAAATTAGATAGCCTGGCAAAATTAAAAGCACCAACTAAAAAACGTTTTTATGATGGCGCAGCAATTGCCAATGTGAAAATTACCTATAAAGATAAAACATATGAATCCTCTAGTTTTGATGATGGTTTCCCACCAAAAGAAATTAAGAAATTTGTAAATAAAATAACGGCGTTAGCTAAAAAAGAATAATACTGAAATAAATTCAGACCGGTATGAAAATTAAAGATATACAAGAAGAAATAGTTGATGAATTTTCGATGTTTGATGACTGGATGGAACGCTATGAATACATCATCGAATTAGGAAAAAACCTTCCTTTGATCAAAGAAGAATTCAAAACGGAAAACAATCTGATAAAAGGCTGCCAATCGAAAGTATGGTTGCAAGGCGAACAAAATGACGATACAATTGTTTTTACTGCTGATAGCGATGCCATTTTAACCAAAGGGATTATTGCCATATTGATCCGTACTTTTTCAAATCAAAGTGCCAAAGATATTTTGGATGCCGATATGAATTTTATTGACAAAATTGGTCTGAAAGAACATTTATCTCCTACCCGCGCCAATGGATTGGTTTCGATGATAAAAAATATAAAAATGTATGCTTTGGCATTTAACTCACAAAACTGATTTCTGAACTAAGTCATTTAACCATATAAGACATTTAAGGTCATATAAGTGAGAATATAAACCGAAAATTTATGATAAAAACATATTTAAAAGATTTAATTTATCAGGTTAATGGTTGCGCTATTGAAGTACATAAGCATCTTGGTCCTGGTCTTTTAGAAAGTGTTTATCATAATTGCTTAAAAAAAGAATTGGCAATTAGGGGTTTTAATTTCCAAACTGAACTTACAATACCTGTTAATTATAAAGGTTAGAACTTGAAACAGGATTAAGATGTGACTTATTGGTTGAAAAAAGTTTGGTAGTCGAACTGAAAGCAATAACAAAAGTTCTACCGATACACGAAGCCAAATTTTAACCTATATGAACCTTTTAGAAATTCCCATAGGATTAATCATAAATTTTAATGTAACACATATTTATAAAGAAAGACAAAAAACCTATGTTAATGAACGATATAGATATCTGGAAGAATAAAAAATAAATGTCTCAGGCACTAAAGATGCTGAAAGCTAGCCGGATAGTTTAGAACTAAAACACAAATATAATATTCAAAACAAAAACCTTTAATGACCTTTAATGTCTTATATGGTTAAAATACTAAAAAAATGACACAAGAAATAGACACTGCCGAGTTAGGAGAATCAATCGTAAAAATATTAAAGACTATTTACGATCCGGAGATTCCTGTAGATATTTACGAATTAGGACTGATTTATGACGTGATGGTCAATACAGATTATGAAGTAAAAATCCTGATGACACTTACGTCACCAAACTGCCCTGTTGCGGAAAGTTTGCCAAGAGAAGTAGAAGAAAAAGTAAAATCATTGGAGAATGTAAAAGATGCGGAAGTAGAGATTACTTTTGATCCGCCTTGGAGCAAAGATTTAATGAGCGAAGAAGCAAAATTAGAATTGGGAATGCTTTAGAAAGTATTCAGTTTGCAGTCGCAGTTTTCAGTTTTACACTGTGACTGCGACTGCAACTGTAAACTAAAAAAAAATGGAAGAAATAATAAATAAAGTAGCGAATAGTGTTTTGGAAGTTTTCGATCTCGAAGATTATTATCCAAAAGGAATTCGTACGAAAATTGATATCTCACAATGGCTTTTGGAAGGATTTTTATTAAAAGAAAAAGACTTTAGAGAGCATTTAAAAAATCACGACTGGTCACAATACCAAGACCAATATGTTGCTATTAATTGCAGTACCGATGCTATTGTTCCGGCTTGGGCTTCTATTTTGGTTGCTATTCAATTAGCCCCATTTGCTAAGAAAATCATCAACGGAACTTTAGAAGATTTGGATGCTTCTCTTTATGAAGAATTGTTACCTAAAATTGATTACTCAGTTTATGAAAACAAGCCTGTAATTATAAAAGGATGTTCCAGAAAACCAGTTCCTATGCGTGCTTATGTATTGGCTGCTCATTATTTACAGCCCTTCGCCAGAAGCATTATGTATGGAGAGGCTTGTTCTGCCGTTCCTTTATACAAAGCGCCTAAAAAAGAGTAACGTATCTTTTTATTTCTTACTTTTAATTAAAAATAAAAGTCATGAAAAAAACTGTACTTTCATTCGTTTTTCTTTTGATTATCATTTCTGTAAATGCACAGGAAACTTCAAATGACACCATCAAACTTTGGACAAAAAAAGGGAATATTTCTTTGCTTTTTAATCAGACTGCTTTCAACAATAAATGGCTTGGCGGCGGAACTTCAAACCTTGCCGGGAATTTTGGTCTGAATTATGATTTCAATTATAAAAAAGGAGATGTGATTTGGGACAATAAATTCATAGTTGCTTATGGATTAACCAAAGTAAAAGGTTCAAAAACCTCAAAAACAGATGACCGTTTAGAACTGAATTCGCTTTGGGGCAAAAAAGCCAAAGGAGATTGGTATTACTCCCTGTTTTTCAATTTCAAAACACAAATGGATGTTGGTTATGATAAAGATGGGAATGGCATTTCTCATTTCTTTTCACCTGCTTATTTTCAGTTGGGACCCGGAATGTTATGGAAAAAAAGTAATAACTTAAGCGTTAATTTTTCTCCTGCAACTGCAAAATTAATTTTAGTACATGAGCATTTTACAGATTTTGGTTCGTCTTTTGGCGTATTGCAAGGCGACAGTTCCCGTTTTGAATTTGGAGCCAGCATTTCAGGGTATTATAAACTCAATGTAATGACCAATATTTCCATTGAAAACCGATTGAATTTATATTCTAATTATTTAGACCAACCACAAAATGTTGATATCGATTATCAGATGAATATTCTGATGAGAATCAACAAATATGTGTCGGCAAATTTAGCGTTACAGGGAATATACGACGATAATACGATCAAAGCGCTACAAGTACGAGAAGTTTTTGGTTTAGGTGCTAATTACGGTTTCTAGAAACTACTTCATTATTTTATAAAAAAATCCATTCGAGTTTAATAAAGGTCCGTTTTGTCCTGTCCCGTCTTGAAATAATTCTGTATTAGCGATCAGTATTAAACGCCATAATTTGTCTCGTCACAGGTCAATGCCGGTAGGGTTTTTATTTAAATTAATATATTAATCCAAAAACTCTAATTTACCTGTTAGAAGCGAATAATATCCTCCTACTATTTTTATTTGTCCTTTCTTTTCCATTTCTTTTAAAATTTCACTCTTAGCTCTTATTTCAGATATGGCATATCGTATATTATTTTTATTAACAGTTTTTACATATGCTTCATTTTTTGAAGATTTCTCCCCTTCAAAATTTTGACTCATCGCAATGGCTGGCTTTATATTCGCTAACATCGCTGTGATATTTCCTAAATGCACATCATCAATAGCTCCTTTAATCGCTCCGCAGTGTTGATGACCCATTACTATAATTAACTTAGCACCTGACACCTTACAAGCAAATTCCATGCTTCCCAAGAGATCAGTATTTACAAAGTTTCCAGCGACCCTGCCTACAAAAACATCACCAAGACCTTGGTCAAACACATCTTCTACTGGGACTCTGCTATCCACACAACTTAAGACTATTGCTTTAGGAAATTGGCCACCAGTTACAGCTTTTCTTACTTCTTCTGAGTGCTCCCGTTTTGTAACGTTTCCAGTATTAAAGCGGCGATTACCTTCCTTAAATTCTAATAAAACTTGCATGGGAGTTAGAGAATCCTGTTCCATTTTTGTCATGAGGTGCCTTTGCTTATATACATCAAGTGAAGATGTTGTCTCTTTTTGCGTTCTTACATTTTTAGTAGTTGTATAGCAAGAACTGAACATTTGGACTGTGATCACTAGTACAGTAACCTTGAATAAATTTTTCATCATTTTCTTTATATTTGATATAATGACGCAAAATTACATTGAATGATTCATAAATTTTTATTTATATTTTTAATAAAATACATTAAATTAATTTATGTATTTGAGCCTAAATTACTTTCAACCAATGTTGAAATGCTTAAAAACGCAACACAGTTTGCAAAACTGCACTAACGATTAGTGCATATAAGCGCGGTCCGGGGTACCTACTTATTTTTACCAACTAAATAAAGCGTTTGCAACGCGGCTAATACTAATAGATCACCACAATGGCTCCACATTTACATTACAAAAAACAGTATTGTCTTCTTCATAATTCCTATAACTACTGTTTACATAATCTCTTTCATGAAAAACGATTTCGGCTTCAACAGGATTATAATGTATGTAGTTTACACGTTGTTCTATTTTTTCTACGGTATCCAATATAACCGGATGAAAACCATCTTGCCATACTTTATAATTTTTAGCTCTTCCAGTTTTTTGAGCTTTAAAACTAAATTTCCTTAACAGCCATTCTCGCCTGCTCTCCGGATATTCTTTGATCGCTTCTATCAATTTTTTAGATGTGAATTTTTTAAAATCACGAATAACATTTTGCAGCTCACCATCAAATGCTGTGACAATTAAATGAATGAGACTAGTCATATACACATAAGTATGAACACTTAATCCTTTTTCCTTGATACAATAATTTAAGGATTCATCCAAAATAGTACAATAATTAGGTCGTACTAATAAATCTACCCAATCTACAACTGTTATAGTAATAAAAGTAGGCACGGTACTATTGATAACTTTGTATTTCTCAGACATTTTTTTTAGAATATTGATTTTAAGAAAACCGTACTATAAGAAACAGCAGTATACTTGTTTAAAGGTATTTCTTTTAGCCATCCGCGTTGCAAACGCTACAATTTGTCTTTCAATTTAAGTAGGTACTCGTCGCTGACGAGCACCAGAGAATGGGAAAACGAGCGCCAGTAGGGACATGTTTTTTTGAAAATATTGATTTTAAGAAACGCTACTATGAAACGGTCGTATACTTGTTTAAACTTACTTGTGTTTTATCGATTCGCGTTGCAAACGCTATAATTTGTCTTTCAGTTTAAGTAGGTACTCGTTGCAAACGAGCACCAGAGAATGTATCGACGAGCAAAACGTGACTTTTGATTACAAGGATTACCGAATGGCGGGAGCCAAAAAGCAAATGACACTAACTCATCAGGAATTCATCAGGCGTTTTGCGTTGCATATTTTGCCCAAACGTTTTGTCAAGATCCGGCATTACGGTTTTTTGAGTAGCACTTGGAAGCGTCAAAAGCTGAAACTTTTACAGGAAAAACTTAAGGTAAAAGTTTTAGAAAAAGCAGAAAAGAAGCCCTTTTTACCCAAGTGTCCGTGTTGTAAAACAGGAAATTTACACCGAATAGCAGTTTTCGACCAGCGTGGTCCACCTGCTTGGTATCTTGGCGGTAGCCAAAACGCAATTTCCTATGAAAATTAATTTTATGGGTAAGGGCACGTATGCTCAAAAGTGAAGGAAAACACGAAAAAAACCAAGCAGAAAACACTCCAAAAAAAAGAGGACCCTAAATCCTCTTCACATTCTCTCTCAAAACTTTACGATAACTCCATAGTGTTAACGGACGTACAATCGGTTCCGTTCAACCCGGGTTTCATTGTTCGTGCTGCGCACGCAACGAATCCCTAGCTGTTATAGGGCGTTTTTCTCTCTTGAGTTGAATTATCGATTTATGCATAACCATTAATGTCCAAGTCAAATAGTTCATTTTTGTCAAGGTTGAATTTTACGTTCCAATAACAACTTCCACCGTCAAGCACCATTCTTTGGTCTGTTAACCAACGTTCAGTATCGTCTTTATTTCTCGACCAAAAGCAGTTAATAAGCAATATTCTGTCACCGTTTTTGTCAGTATAGCCAAAATACTGCCTCTTATATTTTTTAAGGTTTTTATGAATTATTGGTGTCGAAGATTGATTTACTAATTGCTTATTTATAATCTTTAAACTGTTTTGTAATGTAATTTCCGCCTTGTCAATTTCTTGTTTTGTTGGAGTAAATCGTTTTCCAGGTATAAGCCCAAAATAATTAGCGGGAAAAATTGCTACATCAAATTTTTTGGTTTTATAGTGGTCGGCTTTTATAAAGATTGTGTCTGCTTGTCCGAAACAGTTGAAAGTCGTCAGAAGTATAATTGTCAAAACTGTTAATATTCTTGTCATTGTCTCGGTTTCTTTAAAATGCCCTATAACTAAGTTTTGTTTTGCAAAATTTCACCAAAACCCACCAAAGTGAGCCTCCCAAATTCACAATACTTTTTGCTGTTTCAAATGTCGTTTTTTATTCTTCATCAAGGATTTCTTTTCTTGCCTCGGAAATAATGTCTTTATAGTTTGGTAAGAAAGGTTCTGTTAGTTGCTTTTCTAACAAAGCTCCAATTGTCCAAAATATTTTTTGTTCTGCTTTGTCTTCAAATATTTCGTTATTTTCTGATTGATTAAATCTTGACAAAAAGTCAAACAAAATTAACGCTTCATTTTTAGTTAGTTTTATACTTAATTCCTCTTTCATAACGATTTGGTTTAAAATGCCCTATAACGTCAGTTCGTCTAAAAACCTCTACACGAACTCTATTTGTTTAATCAGTGAGTAAATATATGAGATTTAAACTACAATTAAAATTCTTTTTAAGAAAAGTGACTTTCTCTTTCTT